>JAPOXO010000115.1 GCA_026707045.1 Gammaproteobacteria bacterium
GTCGTAACCAGCGCTAAACGCTCGTCCCGCACCCTTGACGATAATCACCCGAATGGAATCGTCTGCTTCCATGTCGTGGAGTGCATCATTGAAGTCGTACAGCAGCTCCTGCGAAAGCGCATTTAGTTTCTCTGGACGATTGAGTGTTATGACTCCAACTCGATCATCAGTTCCTGTGCGATCGGTCAGAACAAAGTCATAGTCAGGCATAAGTCTCTCCTGTGATGAGGGCTTTGTGAGAGGTTAACGCCTCTCGCGTGGATGAATACCAATGCGTAAATGCTACCGAAATCACATGGGGCACGGTTTTGCGGTATCCTTTAACAAGCCTTTGTGGAGAGTTCGAATGAGCACTGTGCCAACACAACCAAACAGACGACAGGTTCTGAAATGGGGAACTGCTGCCGGATTAACGGGATCCTTTCTTGGACAAACCAGCTTTGCTAGCCCAGAGACTTTTGAAATCCCCGAAGTACAAAAATACAACCGACTGGGAAGGACGGATTTCGAGATCTCCGATATTTCGTTCGGATCCAGTGGCATTCGCCGTGGGCAGGAGAATGTTGTACGACACGCAATCGATAGAGGAATTAACTATTTGGATACGGCAGAAAGCTATACCAATGGTCAATCCGAAACAGTGATTGGAAACGTGGTCAAGGGAATGCGTGACAAGGTTTACATCGTTTCCAAGATTATTTCCTACCCACAAATGAAAAGTGAAGACATCATGAAACGCTTGGAAGAGTCTCTGAAGCGACTTCAGACAGACTACGTTGATGTTTATATGAATCATGCGGTAAACGATGTCAAACGCATGGAGTCTCCTGAGTGGCACAAATTCGTTGAGACAGCTAAAGAGCAAGGAAAGATTCGATTTGCTGGCATGTCAGGGCATGCTGGACGGCTAGCGCAATGTCTCGAATACTCGCTTGACCAAGACATTTGCGATGTAGTTCTCTGTGCTTACAACTTTGGTCAAGATCCTAGTTTCATGGCAAATCTGACCCGAGGCATGGATTGGATTGCGCGTCAACCAAAGCTGCCAGAATTGCTGAAAAAAGCTAAGAAAAATGATGTCGGTACTGTCGTGATGAAGACGTTGGCCGGTGCACGACTGAATGACATGAAGCCTTGGGAGAAAGATGGTTCCACCTTTTCGCAGGCTGCGTTTCGATGGGTTCTCTCAAACTCCGATGTGGATGCACTAATTGTGTCGATGAACAGTACCGCGAATATCGATGAGTTCCTCGTCGCATCGGGTGCAGAGGAAATGAGCTACGGCGACCAGGAGTTACTAGAAAGGTATATTGCCCTCAACAATGAGACGTACTGTAGACCGGGCTGTTCCGACTGCGAGAGCAGTTGCCCGTACAACGTTCAGGTCGCAGACGTTTTGCGAACGCGCATGTATGCTACTGACTATCGAGATGTGGAGATGGCTCGCAACGAATATGCGCAGCTTGCGGTCAACGGAGGCGCATGTCTTAGTTGTAGTGGTACTCCGTGCCAGAGCGCATGCACCTATGGCGTATCCATTGCAAAACTTTCGGCACCAACTCATCGCATACTTGCCTAGCACGTAGCTCAGAATGCAATTGCTGCTATACGAGTGTTTTAGCGGTATTGCGGGAGACATGAATTTGGGCGCGCTGATAGATGTCGGCGTACCCGAAGAGCACCTCAGATCGGAGTTGTCGCTTCTGGGGTTCGACAACGAGTTTGAGCTAAGTATTTCCCGCGGAACAAAGCAAGGAATCTCTGGTACTTGCGCGACAGTTTCTTGTCGTCCGTCCAATGTTCATAGACACTTTCCAGACATCAGAAAGATGATCGAATCATCGACATTGTCGGAACCAGTCGTTCGCAGGGCCGTGTCAATTTTCGAGGACTTAGCGGAAGCCGAAGCAAAAGTTCATCACATTTCACGCGACGACG
Source organism: Gammaproteobacteria bacterium (assembly GCA_026707045.1). GTDB lineage: Bacteria > Pseudomonadota > Gammaproteobacteria > Pseudomonadales > Azotimanducaceae > Bin55. The sequence goes on from JAPOXO010000115.1 coordinate 1,939, forward strand.
TGCACTTTCACGAAGTGGGAGCCATAGATGCCATTGTCGACATCGTCGGCGCATCCATATGTGTTGAATATTTGAATCCTGACTCTATTGCCTGTGGCCCGATCGAACTTGGATCAGGCATGGTCAAATGTGAGCATGGACTCATGCCAGTTCCCGCACCTGCTACTGCAGAGCTTCTTCTGAACCGTCCTACTACGCGAGGAAGAGTTGACGGTGAGGCTACAACTCCTACCGGAGCAGCTATTCTCTCAGCTACCGTCGATTCGTTCGAGATACCAAAAAATGTTCGAGTCAAACGAATCGGATACGGATTGGGACAAAAAGACTGTTCGGTACCCAATGTTCTTCGAGTGTCACTATGTGAGGTGGAAACAGTGCTGTTTCAAGAGTCAAACGTAGAAATTGAATGCAATATTGACGACATGAGTCCTGAAGCAATTGGGCCGCTGTTTGAACATCTTCTTGAAAGAGGCGCTTTGGATGTGTTTGTGACACCGATCCTCATGAAGAAATCAAGACCTGCCCATCGTTTAACGATACTTGCGCCCCAAGATCAAGCCAAGCTTCTAATCGACTCGGTGCTAAGCTCAACAACCACGCTTGGGGTACGTACGCATTCCGTTTCCAAACACATGCTTCCTCGTGAAGTAAAAAGAGTACAGTCTCGTTATGGAACTGTAAGGGTGAAAATAGCCACTTTGTCCACATCGGAAGTGAAATGGAAAGTAGAGCACGAAGACTTGCTTCGAATTGCGAAAGAGCAAGACTCGCAGTACTTGAAGATCAAGAACCAAGTAGAAGAAGATGTTCGAGTGAGGATAGATTCAAATGAGTGAGCTTAAAGAAGCTCTTGATGCCTATCGCGATGGCTCTGCTAGCTACGAGGAAACCATACTGCGCATTTCCCAAGTTGAGAATCAGACGGCCGAAGCTACAACCATCGATCATGATCGACACCGAAGAACGGGTTCTGCTGAGGTTATTTATGCCGAATTCAAAACTCCCGATCAGGTCGTTGGAGCTTTCAAGTCCATTCGGGAAAGCGGTCAAAACGTTCTAGCAACACGAGTGAAACAGGATGCTTTCGACCAGTTAGCAAGAGAAATCGAGGACGTAAAATTCTTTGAGACCGCTCGGATTGCGTGCTGGAAGGAAGGAGACCAGCAACCTGAGACACCTACAACCTCAATCGGTGTTGTTACGGCAGGAACCAGTGACCTTCCCGTAGCTGAAGAAGCTGCTGTAACGGCCGAGTTCTACGGAAACAACGTAGAACGCGTATTTGATGTGGGAGTTGCTGGAGTCCACAGACTACTACGGAGAGTGGACCGTATTCGCTCGTGTCGCGTCGTTGTTGTTGTTGCCGGAATGGAAGGAGCTCTTCCAAGCGTCGTGGGAGGACTTGTGGACAAACCCGTTATTGCAGTACCTACAAGTGTCGGATACGGAGCTGCTTTCAATGGTATTGCGGCGCTATTGGGAATGCTTACTTCATGCGCCTCAGGCGTCTCAGTTGTTAATATTGACAATGGATTTGGTGCGGGATTTCTCGCAAACATCATTAATCGACTGTAGAAACATGACCTCACTCACACCAGAAGTGCGCGACAAGTTCGAAAATCTCCGTTCGGCTCTGCGCTCCATGAATCGTGTAATAGTTGCGTTCTCGGGTGGAGTCGATAGTTCGCTAGTGGCATTTGTCGCCAATCAAGAACTTGGACACAAAGCTCTTATTGTTACCTCAGCATCCAAAAGTCTGAAACGAAGCGACCTCAGCCTAACCCAAGAGTTAGCCGGAAAATGGCAATTGAATCATCGTGTTGTATTGACCGACGAACTGACCAAGGCTGGGTATCGAAGCAATCCCGTTAATCGGTGCTTTTACTGCAAGACTTCTCTCTATAGCTTGTTAGCTTCGATAGCAGAAGACGAAAACATCGAACATGTCATCAACGGTACCAACGTAGATGATCTGGGGGATCATCGTCCGGGCTTGATCGCAGCGAAGAACTATCGAGTTCATTCTCCACTTGTAGATGCGGGTTTTTCCAAATCTGATATTCGTGAACTCGCTGCGTATCTTGGTCTGGAAAATGCAGACAAGCCCCAAGCAGCGTGCCTATCGAGTCGCGTACCGTATGGAACAAGCATCGACGAATCCATTCTTGAACAAATTGAGAGTGCAGAAGACCAGCTCGCAGACCTTGGATTCACACAGTTCAGAGTGCGACACCATGACGATGTTGCACGCATAGAAATTCCACCTGATGACATGGCACGAGCATTAGAAATGAACGAAGCAATTAGCAGCCGATTGCTGTCATGCGGATATAGATTCGTCGCTCTCGATCTTGCCGGGTTTCGATCGGGGTCTCTGAACCAAGGCATCCTGGACGTCGTTCAGGTCAATCCGACCTAGCTTGTTGCAAGTCAACGAGCAGACTATCGCTTTCCGATTGAAATTCTTCACGGCTAGCAATGAGAGTTGTTAGCTGGAACGTCAACGGCCTACGAGCATTGGCCAAGAAAGGTGTGTTTCTTGAATTTCTCGAGTCATCCAATGCCGATATTGTTACTCTGCAAGAGACACGCACACTTGAAACTCAACTGCCCGGTCACATCCGCGCCCCTACTGGCTGGCACTCATACTTCTCCTCCGCTGAACGACTCGGTTACTCGGGAGTGGCGATTTACAGCCGAAGACCAGCCGACAGAGTAACCACTCGGCTTCCTGAAGAAAGATTTAACGTTGAAGGACGATATCTTGTTGCCCGATTTGGCCGCTTATCCATTGCTTCAATTTATTTTCCGAACGGAGCAGGCAAAGATAGAGATAACAGTCGTGTACCCTTCAAGCTTGATTTCTACACGTCAGCAAAGCAAGAATTGGATCGAATGCGTAGATACGGACCAGTTTTTGTTACAGGAGACTTCAATACAGCCCATACGGAAATCGACTTGGCTCGGCCAAAGCAAAATCAAGGGACGACTGGATTCCTTCCTATAGAAAGAGAAGCTCTGGACGATTGGATGTCTTCAAAATGGGTGGACGTGTTTCGAAAGCAACACCCCAATGAGCCGGGACACTACACATGGTGGAAACAATGGGGAGGTTCACGGGAGAACAACGTAGGGTGGCGAATCGACTATGTGATGGCATCTCCTTCTGCAGCACGACTAACAAGGGATGCGTTTATTTGGCCCGACGCACTGGGCTCGGATCATTGTCCTATAGGGGTGGATACGAATATAGTGCTTTAAGCAAGTTTAATTGGTCTAGGTTTGTCGTTTCTATGAAACGCAAACAGCCCTCGCAGGTCCACGATTCTCGAAGAATACTGGACCTGCGTCCAAACTAAATCAGTCAAAAATGCCACTGGCGAACAAGAATCGACAGTGGCGCAATTGACAGTCGTAAAACGACTTGTTTAGTTCTTAGGCCACCTTGTTTGATGACTGGGCACCCGCACCGTTTTCGGCTGGCTGCGGTTGCACTGCTGCTGGCTCACGACGCCAACGGGCCTTCATGCCGGTAAAGCTCATTTGAGCTTGTGCCTGTTCATTTGCCCATTCTTTGTCAAGTTCCTTTGCAGCAGTGAGTCCGTCATCGGACCTGGGAAAGTACTTTTGTCGAAGTTTCCCGTTTACGGAACGAGCGACTCGATAACTCTTATACGATCCCTGTTCATGTTCATATACGCTCACTTTGGTTACCTTCCTGGTTGAGTCAGTGGTCCAATAATAACAAATCTCTTTCGTCTTGTTAATACCATGCCTTTCAAACTTGTACAAACGATACTCACAAGTTAGTCGAAAGTTGTGCACAAATTTATGCACACTGAATGTGTTTGGTCGGCGGATATGGACACCAGACATCAACTACATTTCACTAACTTTCTTCTAGCACGAGGTTTCCAAAATCTGACGATCAAATAATCCTCTTGTGGCGAAAGTACTAACAAGTGCTTTGGCCTTTAGTTGGAAAGTGTGCCATGTCTTTCTGAAGGTGTCAGAATATGTCCGATCACCCATAGTCGCTGCACGAGAGCTGAATCTTTGCGTTAACGAAGAGACCTCAGATAAATCCGCCGAGAATCAATTCGAACCCAAAGAATCTCTCAAGTACAATGCACTCACTCCTTGGGTTGGAAATTGAAATGACTCCACGCCGAAAATTCATCCGAAACATGGCTCTTTTGACAGTCGGATCTCATGCCCTTCTCCGAACCGGCTCACTGAACGCAGCTGTTTCCGAGGCGGATACACTGCGTATGAAGGGTTGGCCAGAAATGCAGTACACGACACTTGGGCGCACAAAGTTTCAAGCTAGTCGACTTGTCTATGGCTGTGGAGCTGCCCTCTCTCGTCGGAAAATGGATCGATCACTTAACGCGGCTTTTGATCACGGTGTCAATGTCTACGATGTCGGGACAAGTCAATATTACGGTGCAGCCGAACGTAATCTTGCAGAGTTCGTAAAGACGCGACGAGACAAGATATTCCTCATTTCCAAGTCTTGGCTTGCAGCTTCCAAAGAGGAAGTACCAAATGTCGAACGCGCAAAAGAAATAGCCGTGAAGTGGCGATCAGACATGGAGAAGAGCTTGAGTGAACTAGGACAAGACCATGTCGATGCTTACTACACAATGGATGCAAAGAATCCATCTCTTGTGCGCAACGAAGAAATATATAGAGAATTTGAACGGGCCAAGGAAGCTGGCAAAGTAACCTATTTTGGATTGAGCACACACGACAATGCGGAAAACGTACTGCTAGCCGCTGTTGAAACTGGGTGGTACGATCTTGCCATGGTTGCAATTACGCCAGCTGGATGGTACGACTGGGCTACTCGAAACGTTCTAAAGGATTCTCCTTCCATGGCTGATCTGAAGCCTGTGTTTGATAAAGCTCGAGATGCGGGTATCGCACTCGTTGGAATGAAGGTTGCGAGGCATCTTGCAGGTGCCATGTTTGGCGGCAGAGCAGCGCGAGAAGCTTATGATGGCCACTATAGCAAGTCGCTTCAAGAATCGGATTTCTCTCCCTTTCAAAAGGCCTATGCCTTTGCGCTAGAACATGGAATGGACGTGGTGAATGCCGACATTCAGAGTTTTGATATTCTCGAAGAGAACTTTATAGCAGCAGCTACTTCGAAGAAATTTCTTAGCTAGTAGCCTTGCTTGCGAGAACTAGCTGCTAGGTTGTAGCTGGTCTCGAACGAAATCCCAAACGTATTCGCAACAGCGCTCAGCTTCAGTCGATGGCTGATATGCAAATGCATGTGGCAATTGGGCCATATAACGGTAAGTGACTTCGGCATCGCGCTCCTGAAGTGCCTGGATTAGGTCCAGCGTCATTTCTTCAGGGACGTTTGCATCGTTTCCGGGTTGTACAACCATGACAGGTGGCGGATCAGTCGCCTCTCCGCTACGCAATGTTCGCTGAACACTTGCGTCATTCATCTGCTGCAACGAACCAAAGTACCCATCGTGTGCTCGAACGAGATCTTCCCTGCCCTCTTTCTGCGCAAACTCATACCTATAAGTCGGATTTGACACGGGCCAAAGTGCAACTATGTAAGCAGGACTAGCTGAAACATCGAGTACTGCGCCAAACGATCCCTCACCAAAACAGATATTGGTTCCTTGGAGGTCGGCTCGGTGAGAATTCAGTCCAGCAAACAAGACCAAGTGTCCACCTGAAGAGCTCCCAATGAGACCAATCGAGCCCGAATCCACATCAAATTCTTTAGCGTGATAGCGAAGAAACCGAACACCTGCCACAACATCGGCTGAAGCGGAAGGATGGCCAAAGTTAGGGCCGCAACGAAAATCCAACGACAGTACAGTGAGCCCTTTGCGAGCGAGAGAACTCGAAACGTACCAAGGTGTAGTCCGATCGTTCGCGGTCCATGCCCCGCCGTGAACCATCACGATTCCGTGACCGATAGAGTGTTCTGATCTGTAACAACGGGCAAGCAATTGATGATCCGCCGCTTGTGCATAGAGGATGTCCTCGAATCTCACTTTGGGCACTGTTTCCACTTTGATTTCCCTACCCCCAGTTCAACACAGCAACTGCGATGCCACTTTCCCCGCCGACCGCATAGAAGAGATATATCTGTTCTTCTTCAAGAATCGCAGGGTCCCTCAGCTGATTAACTAATCCATAAGCTACGCTTCGCGTGGAGGGTTCTACCGGGGCATTAGCGCCTTCCCAGTCACGTTCTGGACGCAGCAATTCATATGGGTCGGTTTCTTTCCATTCCATAAATGGACAGTTGAGGTCGATTGTGGAAACAAGAATTCTTTCCGGTGCATCTTTGACCTGTGTCCAAAAAACGTGAAGTCTATCGTCTCGAACCAGCAATGCTGAATGTCTCATGTTCGGATTGAACAATCTAGGTCCCGGTTCAAATTGAGCAAATCCATCACGTGACCGAAAAAACTGACCAGGCATTGCCATTGCATACAAATCTCCCTCATATACAAATGCTCGTAAGTACGTAGGGCCAACAATCTCTGAACGAGCTACGAAGTCGATGCCGTTCGCCGATGTTGCGACTCGAGAAACTTGACGGCCGTAAGATTCCAATCCATGAAAGTACATTACGAACCGACGACTCACGTTGTCAACATACACATCGGGAGAAGCGATGTGCGGTGTACTAAATTCCTTGTGTGAACTATGCGGTAGTTCTATGTAGGACTTGGCTATCCCCTTTTCATCCGGCTCTGGAGGAGTTGTAGGAAAGTGTGAATCGCGAAGATGAAGGGTGCCAGGTGTATGAATCGTCCACGGTCCTTCAACTCTGTCGGCAAACGCCAAACGAATGTAACTTCCCTTGTGAAAGGAAACGGACACCAACGAGATCTACATGGGTTCGGAAATCTATTCAGGAACGCGAACTGCAGAGGGACCCTGTATGTTGACTCCAATACTGGCATCGAGACTTGGCGAGATGATTGGCTCGTCGATCAGTCTCGAAGCATTCCAACGGTTAAAGAGTCTCAACTGGTTCTCGTAGACCGAGCGCGGACGAGCAGTGGTTCAAATTAAATGAATCTAGCGCTTTGCGTTGTTGAAGGTCTGGAGCAGCTTGTCGTATTCAGCACCATTCGGGCCGCTTAGAAAGTCCTTGCGTCCAAGCAACTGAGCCATCGTATCGCCATGTTTCTCTATCAGTTTCTCTGCATGAGCACTGTAGTCTTCTACGGGACGCATCATCAACCGAGTGTAGGTAATGTGGCAAACGACACGAGCACCGGAGGCCTTGCGTTCCCAATTGCTATGCCAGATGTTGCCGTTCCACATAGCGACGGATCCTGGAGGACACTCGATGGCAATTGCACCTCGCTTCTCGGAAATTTCTTCCGCATCGGGATGTCTCCGCAACACGTGGCTTCCAGGAATAACCAGTGTAGAACCCTTTTCTTTCGTGAACTCATCGCAAGCCCAACAACCAGTCAGAAGCATGTTGTGCTCTGGGAAAGGTGCCGGCAACCAATTGTGGTCTGCGTGCAACCCGATTGATTTCGCTCCCTGTGGACGAATGCTTGCGGCCACTTGGCTTATGAGAAATCCACGTCCGACAGAGAACTCCGCCATTGCGAGTAGCTTTGGAGACATTACCGCTTGTACGAACAAGTCGTCTTTGGCGAGCAACATATTGAACGCCTTGTCTTCCCGTGCAACTTCAATGATTTTCTCGCGAAAATTGGTGTTGAACTCATCACTCGCAACGTCGTGCACCACCGTCCAACCTTGCATGGTGAGTTCTCTACAGTTCTCTTGAAGGTTGAGATCCTCTACAACAGGAGCGAGTTCGACAGACAGTGCATCGGGAGCAAGAGTGTCGAAATAAAGCGAAGGTTGTTCTGCCACTTGATTAATCCTCCTAACCGAATTGGATTTTAGCAACAGAATCATGTCCGACTGCGTGCCCTAAGTTGCGATGATGGCATGCCGTCTACGGGCGAAATGCGAGCGGTCGTACAATGCAAGATAGTGTGATTGATAGCGCAACCATGCAACAAATCGATGATCTCCACGTAGAGGGTCAAGTACTCTACGACTTTCTCTCGACACTTGATGACAATCACTGGCCCAAAGAAACTCCATTCAAGAACCGAACTGTTAATTGGGTAGTTCAACACTTGCACGATGCTGACCGATGGGCCTACCACTCAATTACGGATCCAGACGGATTTCGTGATTGGATGAAGAAGAGCCCTTCAGAACGAAGTGCCGAGTACACGAGAATTGAGGGAAAACCACTTTTGGAGAGATGGCATGCCTACTTGGGAGAACTTTGTGATGCGATGCGCAAGGCGGACCCGGCTCTACGCGCCCCTTGGTTTGGTCCAGACATGGGAATTCGAATGATGGCAACGGCACGTCAGATGGAAACGTGGTCCCACGGCCAAGATATCTACGACTTGCTTGGCGTCACACGGACGCACACCGATCGTGTTAAGAACATCTGCCATATTGGTGTTCGCACCTATGGTTGGACTTTCGTCAATCGAAAGCTCACACCTCCAGAGCCAATTCCCTACGTCGAGCTCGTTGCTCCCTCTGGAGAAGTATGGGAATGGAACGAGCAATCGGATGATCATTACATTAAGGGCGATGCCGTGGATTTCGGACGTGTTGTCACTCAGGGACGCAATATTGCTGACGTACCTCTTGAAGTGGAAGGAAACTCGGCGAAGGAATGGATGGCCATTGCACAGTGTTTTGCAGGACCGCCCGAAGACCCTCCATCCCCGGGGCACCGTATTGGTCTCTAGCACATAATGCTGGCAGAAGTTATGACGTTGCGTTAACAATCCGCTCCTTCGTTGTAGAAGTAACTTGGTAGATCGCGAGAATCGGTATGAAATTTGGGGTTTGCGTTGCGTCTCACATCAACGACATTGACTATATAGTCCGTGCAGAAGAGCTGGGATTTCACTCTGCATGGCTTGCCGACAGCCAAATGTTGTGGTCGGACTGTTATGCAACTCTTGCCCTAGCTGCTACTCGAACTAACAGAATTCATCTTGGAACAGGTGTAGCAGTCACTGGAACAAGACCGCCGGCAGTGACTGCAAGCAGCATTGCAACAATCAATGCAATAGCTCCGAAACGTACCTTTTTGGGAGTGGGATCGGGCAATACCGCAATGCGAGTTATGGGATTGCCACCTCAACGCATTGCTGAGTTTGATCGATACCTGAAAGAGCTCTGCCCGCTACTACGAGGACAAGAGTCGTTAGTTCGGTTCAAAGACGAAGAAATTCCGATTCGCCACGTAATGCCACAAGACGGATTTGTGAATTTCGATGATCCCATTCCGTTGTACGTATCGGGGTTTGGCCCGAAGTCGTTAGGGCTCGCCGGTAAACATGGAGATGGCGCAGTGCTAGCAATGCCAGCCAATGCAAACATCATGGCAAATATTTGGAGGATGCTTGAAGCTAGTTCGGATTCCAATCGGAATGAGATCGATCGGAATTCGTTTTTAACGACTGCCCTCACCGCGATAGTCGTCTTAGACCCTGGTGAACCCATTGACAGTCCTCGTGTCAAGTCCGAATGTGGCGCAATGGCAATGGCGGCGATCCATTTTGCGTATGAGCAAGTTCGAAACTTTGGTAGAAAACCCAGCGGGGCGCTTGCCTACGTATGGGAAGGTTACCGAGATTTGATCGAATCCTACCCAGAAGAGAGGCGACACCAGCGGATACACGCTGGACATAATTGCTGGGTTCTTCCCGAAGAGGAGAAATTCCTGACGCCAGACGTACTGCGTGCGTCCAGTTTGATAGGAACGAGGGATGAGATCATCGATCAACTAGGGCAACTTCACGAAGCCGGCTTGAATCAAGTGATGGTGCTTCCAAACTTTGATACTAGATATTCGTCGATCGAACGATTAGCAAAAGACATCGTCGGAAACGTACATTGAGTAAGAGAACCCAAGTCAACGTAAGTTGGTCAAACGCTAAAGATCCACAGGAGAACCCGACCCTCGAGTTTCACTTACGCCGCGAAAACAACCGGTTAGTAACCGGAAGTCTCTGGGTCCCTAGAAATGCCATTCGATCATCAACATTGATGGCGTTTGGACACGGTGCATCTGGAAGTCGCTATCAAATACCTATTCCCTACCTGGCGCAAAGGTTTGCCGCGAAAGGAATTGCATCACTAGCCATGGATGGACCTGTTCATGGTCTTCGCCAAACGGGCGAAGGAGGACGCCCTGCTCTGTCGAAAGAAATGCGTCGGTCCAATATGATCGAAGACATGGTCGCGGATTGGTCAGCCGCTGTCATCGCTACAGAATCAAGGCTTGAATTCGAGACCGATAGATTTGGCTATTTTGGCCTTTCTATGGGATCAATTTTTGGAATTCCCTATCTCGCACAGCGGAAAAGAGACAAGAGTCCAGTGACAGTTGCAACGCTTGGATTGCTAGGAACGACGGGAACAGTTGCGCGATTGGCGGAACGACTTGAAAAGGACGCTTCCTCCATTGATTTCCCCACTCTCTTTCTCATGCAGATGGAGGATGAACTGTTCCCGAGAGATGGCTACCTAAAGTTATTCGATGCCATTGGAAGTAACGACAAGAGACTTCATGCAAATCCCGGATTACATCCGGCGGTGCCTGCAGAGGAAATCGACTTCTGTTACGAGTTTACGCTAGGTCACCTTATACCCGAACGCTGAAATGTGCCGAATTACTAGTAGAACGATTGTCTAGAAAAATACAAAAGAACGAACCACAACATTCTTTCTGCAAGGAGCATCCTCGGGAGCGGTATGGTCTACACAGGCAGTGTGGAAAGACCATCTAGAAACCGATCCGTCCGTCACCGAGTCGTAGCACTTCAGCATCGATACCTCGGTAGAGGTTTGCTGTGGAAACCAATACCACTCATGGTTCGACCGGTAGGTGAACCGAGTAGTCTCACCAACCCTGTCGTCGTACACACGATAGTTCGTAATGTAGGGCTGATCGGCAAAAGAAGGCCAGGCACACAGCACAAATGGATTCTGTTGAACGGTTTCCATGGGTTTTGCGAGATTGATCGACATGAACCGACGGGACATCTTTTCATCGGCCTGTTGCTCGGTGTAGTTCTGTTGACGCCCAAAGTTTCTAAGGTTCTTCGTTAGAAGCTCTCGGCAACGAACCCGACCGCTATTGTCATTTAGGTCGTTGTGCACGATATATGCATAGTTTCCATTGACTCCCGGGTTTTTGTTCTCCTGGTCCTCTCTACGGTCGCCTTTATAGTCCTTGTCAAATACGTCGTGGTTGTAGACAAGCGCGTCAGTCGCCCCGGGGAAGAAGCTAAGCAACAATTCCTCCATCTCGAGATAGAACACCCGCTCCACCTCTTCGTGGTCATAGAAATTAACGCACTTTGATTCACAGTGGGCTAACGAAACGCCCAACTTGTCCATACATTCCGAACTCGTTGGAGATAGCCCTTCGTAGTACTCTTGCATCCTTCTCGCATCTCGTAACACCTGAGGAAAATACAGAGACCTTCGTCCATTGTCCCTCTCATTCCTTCGTAGAGCTGTTGCTTGGGTTTCGCGACCAGAGTCGCTCCACAGTGCATTGGATGAGACTATTGAATAAGACGGAGCTTCATGAATGGTATATCTGAGTGGAACAACGATCCCTCCTTGCGGAGCTCGGATATCTTGCTCCTGAATGTAATCAAGGCATTCGTTGTAGCCACGGAAACCAGTTCCCCATTTAGTCACTATGGGTCCAGGAGGAGCGTTTTCGATTTTGTCTATAACCGCCTGGCCACTTCCGGTAGCGACCAAAGCCAATGCATCTTCCGTCGCTGCTGCTGTACCTGCATCTCCGTTTCGTTCGAGAGACATATACGAGATACCACCATTAGCGGCAATTGGTGATGCCTGGCCTTTTGTTAGTTGAAATGGGGGTACATACGATTTCCCCTCTATGGCGTCAGCACTTTCGTACTGTTTCATATTGCAATCCTAACCAGTAGGACGAAATTATTACATATTGAATCACGCGGCTGTTTCACCGCATGGGCTCGATACTTCCACACACCATTCGTAGTCTCCACCAACGAGGAAACAGAATAATCGCAATTTGCATTAATCAAAGCAACAAAAGGACTCCGTAAACTATACTTTGCACCTGTAATACCCACCCGCCAGCTATTTTCTATCTATGATCCAATCTAGCCTGACTTCGATTCTGAGCTTGTTTCAATCTGGAACACAACAGTCGCAAGAAGACTTGTTTAATGAAGCAACTCTCATGATATTGTCGCGTGCAACAAGCGAAGACTCGAACATTCACAAGATTGAGGTTGAAACGGTTCAGGATATTGTCAAGGAAACGACTGGCGAAGAGGTATCTACTCGAGATGTGAGAGTTGCAGCTAACTCCCGACTCTATGAGGAAGCTCCGCTGGACCGCTATCTAGCTTCTGCAAGCCGAGTACTGTCCTACGACCAACGTCTGCAAATCATGAATGCTCTGGTACGCGTGGTCAAATCGGACCAGAGAGTTACAAATCGCGAAGTAGCTTTCTTCAATAATGTTGCTAGCGCATTTGAGATAACTCCTGCAGACGTGTTGGGGTTGCGACCTCAAGACTAACTTCACTCGTTCGCCAGACGGACGACATTTTGCCAAAACGAAGAAATTATCGGGACTATGCGAAGCCTCACTCCTGAGGAATTGCAATCGTTTGTCTACGACGGCTACGTCGTACTAAGAGATATAGTTCCACGTTCTTCAGTCGAGGCTGCGCGACGAACGTTTTACCAGTCTTTGGGAACGTCGCTAGCCGAGTATCAACGAATTGTCGGCTCATTTGCTAAACACATGAATAGTGAGCGAGATGGGGATGAATTGAGTGAAAAGGCGGTTGCAGCAAACTCGTTGACCTTGCTCGGGCGTCATCCAGATATTTGCGACCTCGTCGACGAAGAAACCGATGTCAGAACACTGATCGAACAAGCCCTTGGAGGACCGGTGCACGGATTTCAATTCGCTCAGATGGCAACACGCTTTCCGACCGAACCAAGTGACTCTGTGACGGAGTCTGGCTATCGCGACAAGGACATACCGTTTTTCGGCTGGCATGGACACTTGGATGGACTATGGAATGGATCTACTCCGCCTCACCAGGATCTCACCAAATCTATGTCGAAAAAAGCATGGGAGCAATGGAATCAGCAAAAGGGACGCAACGGGGTACAGCGCACCTATCCAGGAACTGGAGCAAACATTACAAACTTCACTGCTTTGCTGGGCATCCCATTGTCCGACCAATCGAGAGAAGGTGTTGGAAACCTGGGTTTACTTAAAGGCGCTCACCACCCTATTACTCGGTTCTTTCGTCACCAGCGCGAACATGGCGGTCCGTTAGGTCCGGATGGACCGGGATGGGAACGTCTTCATCGAGAGGCTCCAAACGGAAGCGGATTGCGGCATTATCCGGATCAAGTCCGAGAACAGTTCAAGCACGGCGCCCAATACACAAGCGATGGTCGATTGTGGCCGAAGCCATCACTGATCGAATTGTCACTGGGCGACGCAGTGCTAACTTTGCACGCTGTGCCTCACAGCGCAAGCCGTTGCGAAGGAAGTGAGCCGAGAGTAATGGCCTACTTTCGTTTAACCTCACGCGAAAGACCCGATCATGCACGTTTCAACTACATCAGTGGACTGTGCGATTGTTGGCACGAGTGGAAGGGAATAAGGAACGTGGTTAATGAAATTCTTGATCCATCGTCGTAATATTCACGATAAGACCAAACAGTTCATCGGCGTACAACGAGTGTTCAATTTTCGCACTCACAATGTGGATCTAAGGAGGGATTAGTGGATTTGGCATACAGTGCCGAGTACGAACAATACCGGCAGGACTTGCGAGAGTTTCTTGACAAGAACAAGCATCGTTCTCCAGGGATGATCGCCACAGCTTTTACGGGCGAGGAACGTGAAAGAATCGCTCGCGAATGGCAGCAACTATTGATTGAGCACGGCTATGCGGCGAGGACAATACCCAAGGAATACGGTGGTGCTGGACAGGAACCGGATCCCCTGAAGGCTCACATAATCGCGGAGGTATT
>JAPOXO010000001.1 GCA_026707045.1 Gammaproteobacteria bacterium
GTGAAAGAAACTAAGACCAGAGCCAGGTGCAAGGCTGACTCCGTAAGCTCGTAGACGTACCATCCCCGAGCGACCAACTGCATGTTCATGGCAAAGGAGGAAGCGAGCGTTCCGAGCCACAGACGACGAAAATTGGTAGTGCCTAACGCATGAAGAATGTCTCGGGAAGCCAGCGCACGCTCCGACGTACAGTTAACGGCAGTTTACACGGTTGCAACAACCATACATAGGACGAAGTTCACACGCAAGAGATCGTATCCGTAAATTGACACTGAATTCAGCGCTCAATGTCCATCGAAATGTGACCGTAGGTTAATTCGAGCTGTAAGTATTGAAAGGGGTTTTGAAAATCCGGCGAGTAGTCTTCGCGACTGGATAAGTGTTCGACATAGGATCAATGCACATTTGGGATGATCCATGTTCGGCGGTTGGGACTAAGCGTTTTTTATGGTTAGTCCGCCGTCTACTGGCAACGCCACACCTGTAACGAATGAAGCTGCGGGTAACACAAGACTCAGTGTCATATGGGCAACTTCCTCGGGATCAGCATAGCGTTTTAGCGCAATTCGTCGGCGAGCGTATTCCTGCTTGTCCGCTTCTGGTATGTTGGCTGTCATGCCTGTTCGAATCGGCCCTGGACATATGCAGTTCACATTGATGCCTTCAGAACCAAGTTCCACTGCGAGCGCGCGAGTAAGACCAATTACCCCAGTTTTTGCGGTTGAATACGCGGTCGAGTATTTGGTGGCTCCTAGTCCCTCAGTCGAAGCTATGTTTACGATTCGCGGCGAAGGGGAGTTTCTCAAGTAAGGGAGTGCAGCACGTATGATGCGTTGATGAGCGCTCAGCATCACCTCCAGCGCAAGTGACCAACGACTTTCGAAGTCATCTGCATCAAGCGGGCCACCTGCACCAATACCCGCATTGTTGACAACAATGTCGATTCCGCCCAATTGGAGTGCTATGTCATTGATCGTAGTTTGTATGGCATTAGAGTCACTCACGTCCAAAATCCACGCGTGAGCGGAATAACCGGTGTTCGAGATGTTCTCAACGACTGACTTGAGTTGCCGTTCTTGAACATCTGTGGCAGCAACAATCGCACCCTGCTCTGCAAACAGTTCTGCGGTCGCTTTTCCCATGCCACTTGCCGCACCGGTAACAACTGCAACGGATCCTGATATGGACCGACTCAATTCCGTTAAAGCCACTCAAACTCTCCGAGAATGCTCAACATCGTGAAATTCTAATGGCTTGGTTCAGCGACTCGATTGGCCGGTCCCACCTCAACATGCTGAATCGAAGGTTTCTATCTGTGGAAGGCATCGCAGGTTCCTCCATCATCAAGAGCCCACATAGAATCGGGCAATTTCGTTGTCGGTCGTGGGAATTCTCTCGGAAAGCGATGTCTAAAATACACTCCCTCCAAGGGTCGTTAGCTCAGTTGGTAGAGCACCGGGCTTTTAACCCGCGCGTCCTGGGTTCGAGCCCCAGACGACCCACCATTGGACTTCGTGTAGAAATCTGCTGGGAGCCTCGAGCACTATTCGTTTCGAATAGTTGAAGCGTATTCTTCAGCTAGATGTGCTGCTGTCGTGTCCGGATAGTCGTTCACAACTCTATCCAAATACTCGAGCGCTTTGGGTTTGTCTCCCATTTCATCCAGAATCGTACCAAGCTTGTACACTCCTTCCGGCGTCTTGGCATGTTTTGGAAACAAGCGATAGAGCTGAACAAGATTCTGTCGCGCTTCCTCTAGTTTAGGAGGTTCCATTTGGGCGTAGGTTTGGCCCAACCAATAGAACGCATCGGGAAGATGTGCTCCGTTGGGATAACTTTTTATCATGTTTTCTAACAACCCAACAGCTTCCTCGTAGCTTCCGTCCTCAATCATCGAGAAGGCATTTCGATACATGCCAGCTTCTGAATCGGCAGGTGCCGTAGAAACAGCCCCTGTAGAAACCGGGGCATGTCCCGATAGTTCCAGAATTTGCTTGTCCAGTTCGACGTAACGATCTCGGTTCTCGTGCCGAAGTAGCTGCACTTCGTGTTCAAGTTTTTCGATTCTTCCAAGCATTCGCGAGTTTTCTTCCTGCAACTCGCGAACCCTTTCAATCAAGAAACCAAGCTGAAAATCGTCTCTGTCAAATGTAGTCGCTGGGGATTCCGACTGCGGAAACACTGTTACGCCATCTTCCGTTGACGGACTGTTTTCCTCCGTAGATTGATCATTGGACGGTGTTGGCGAATCCGTATCAAACACGGGGTCCCGATCTTCATCCTGTGCACTAAGACTCAGAGCAGTGCAAAGAACAAATGACACGACACAAAGTCGAGTCAACGATAAAGCGTTGGAATCTACTCGTTTATCAAATAAAGACCGGGTCTTGCATCCATGCATAGACTTTGGATGAATCTTCCTAGTTACTCTTCACTTTCACAACTGCACGACGATTCTTTGCCCAAGCTGCTTCGTTGCTTGCAGCATCGACCGGAACTTCCTCTCCGAATGAAACCGTCGTAATCTGCGAAGACCGAACTCCCGCACCGATGAGATAGTCCGCTACTGCCTGCGCTCGACGTTCCCCTAGTGCTAAGTTGTACTCTCGCGTCCCTCGCTCATCGCAGTGGCCTTCGATCGTCACCGAAAAATCTCGGTTCTGCACGAGAAACTCCGCATACTGGTTAAAGACTGAGAAATCGCTTGATGAAAGATCTGATTTGTCGAAATCAAAGTTGAACGTGAGAGGAAGATCACCGCCACCTTCACCTGGCAGCACCAAATAGTTTCCCCCTTGTTGACCCACCACTTCTCTGTATGGAGGAGGAGGCTCTGGTTCCGGATCTGGTTCAGGTTCCGGTTCCGGCTCCGGCATCGGGGCTGGTATGTCAACTACTGGCTCCACTTTTTCTGGTACATCGCACGGCAAAAGTGCACATGCAGACATGAATACCAGCATTGAAAATAGCAGTACCCCGTCACGCAAACTTGTCAACTTCATCAATTTCTCCCGAGTCCTCAATCCGAAGCGTCTCAACTTTTGTGCAATTCTAGTCATTAAACACGAACCGCACGACATTTTGGCCTACTGGCCTTGAGCAAAGTAAACCGAGAATGTCTCGACACTTTTCGCCCTCAACATAGAAATGCACACAAATGCACTCCAATTCCATTCTAATCATTTTTCATTCAAACTATGGGAACCGACGCAACTTTAGCGAATCGTTGGCTAGTGCGTTGCGCTGCCCCACGACCACCGTTGTATTTTCAACAATGTGAAGCGAGAATCGAGTTGTTAGTATAACGTAATTCAATTGCGTGTCACAGTTCCAGTCAAATGTCGCGAGAGGTAAGATTCGATGGCAGAAATGGAGACCAGGAGGGTTCCTGAACGTCACCTTGGGTCGATGGCAATTTCAAAGCCACTTGCCCGTACAACGAAACTACGCCAAGTATTCCTCGGTTGTTTTCACGTGTGGCAAAAACCACCATCATTCCGTTTGGCGAAACCGAAGGTGATTCGTCTAGAACATTGCTCGTCAAGATCCTTGGCTGTCCTTCCACATCCAACGATTGCCACACAATGTGGTATTTGTCGTTATCGGCACGGTGTACATACAACAAATGGTCTCCATCAGGATGTAATCTCGGACGAGCGTTGTAATCTCCAAAAAAGGTCAGTCGTTTAGGTGACAAGCTTCGTAGATTGACCATGTAGAGTTGTGGATTTCCCGCACGATCCGAAGTAAAGACCAGTGAACTCCCGTCCTTTGTCCACGATGGCTCAGTATCTATTCCACGATGGCTTGTAATCCTCCGATAGTCGCGATCTTCCAAGCCAACGGTATATATCTCTGTATTACCATCCCTTGAGAGTGTCAAAGCCACGTGCTTGCCGTCAGGCGAAAATGCCGGTGCACTGTTCGTTCCCTCGAATGAAGCTATGGTTTCCCGCTCTCCCGTTGCAAGTTCATGCACTACTACGGTTGAGCGGCCAGTTTCAAAGGTTACGTAGCAAATCTTCGTCCCGTCCGGAGACCATGTCGGAGACATGATTGGGAATTCCGACTCGAGAATAGTTCTGACATTCGCACCGTCAGAATCGGCTATTTGCAACTGGTACGTTGGAAATTCTGTTCCGCGGCCTTGCACCAGGACATACATGATTTTTGTCGAGAACGCACCCCGTTCATCGACGATTGCTTCGAAAACCTCATCAGAAACGAGGTGCGCAATCGCGCGATGCTGGGTTCGAGGTCCTGAAACGGTACCTCCGTGAATTCGACGCTCCAATGTCACGTCGAATACGTGATATGTGATTGACATTTCGGTGGTTGTAGTCTCGACTACATCACCAATAATCACATATTCGACGCCCAAGACCTGCCAATCGCGATATGCAACATCTTCCGGAGTGTGCGGGAACGACAACATATTTGACGATTTCATAGGAGCAAATTGACCACTACGTGCCAAATCGAATTCGACAATCGGCGTCATGTCTGCAAGACCGGCCGCTGTCCTAAAGGGCACTACCGCAACTGGACTGATTTCGTCGTTACCGCGATCAATGACAATCTCAAATCCAAGAGTTCCGATGCAAAGAAGTAGCATCGCCATAGCAATTGTGACTTTCACCTGAGTAGGTCCTCCCCCCGAAATCTAAGCTTAAATGAGCGGAATCGTCGTTCGAACAATTCTGAATTCTTGGGAACGGCGAACTTCTTCACTGACTTGACTGCCACTACTGTGGAACGATCAAACGCATCGCTTCCACTGGATTCTAGTATCTCCACGGTATTCAATTCGCCACTGGGCAACAGGTCTACTTGCAAGACTGTTTCCATATCCCTAGTCGCGCTAGGCGGTCGTGACCACTTTACAACAATCGCGGAATATATGGCGTTGACATAGGACGTTGACTCTTGGTCAACACTTGCATCTTGAAGCTCTCCACCTTCACGAAGCAAGCCTTGATCGAATATTGAGTTGCGAAGCTCTTCCAATTTCAACTGCTTAATTGCCTCGCGTTCATCTTCCGTTTGCTCAATTTCATCTATCAACTCAGAGTCATTCTCTTCTTCACCCTGAAGAGCACTCAGGTCCACCGGTGGAGACGTGCTTGGAGGACTTGCGGGAACCGTGTTTGTTTGCGGTTCTCGTTCAAGCACCTGCAGTGAAACGGATATGTAATTGGGTTCAAAGACAGAGTCGCTGTCGGAAGATTGGCTGCGCAGGTCAACGACATAAGCAGATGCCGCAGCAAATGCATGCAGCAAAACGGCAAGCAATACGGGAACCGAATAATTCCTAGCGAGTTCTGCCATCTAGATTTCCGGCGGTTCCGTAATCATTCCGACATTGGGTACGCCCGAATCCTGCAGAACTTGCATGACTTCAACCACTCGACCGTGAGCCAGATTCTTGTCTGCTCTGATAAATACCGGCACTTGTGGACGTGCATTAAGAACTTTCGTAGTTCGATCCTTTAGCTCTTCCAACGAGACGAATTCGTCCTCGTCATAGATGTCCTCCACTCCAATGTTGACATAGATGCGACCATTTTCGCTTAGCGTTACAACCAGCGGACTATCATCGCTGCCCTCTAGCAATTCCGATGAGCTCTGTGGAAGATCTACGTCGATACCTTGTGTCAGCATGGGAACAGCAACCATGGAAATCACGAGTAACACCAGCATCACATCGATCAACGGTACAACGTTGATCTGAGACATCGGTCGTCGTCGATCTGCCACCTAAGTTGTCTCTGCTCGGGCAGCGCGATAGAGAATGGATACTAGCTCGTCGACAAAACCCTCATAGCGTTTGCTCAGTGTCTCGACACGAGCGGAGTACCGATTGAATGCAACTACGGCAGGTATGGCTGCAAACAACCCCATAGCCGTGACGATCAAAACCTCCGCGATTCCCGGCGCTAGAGAGGCATGAGATGCCTGGCTCATGGTGGCAATGTCACGAAAGACATTGATCAATCCCACCACTGTCCCAAGAAGTCCGACATACGGACTCACCGATCCTACGGAAGCCAAAAAACCAAGATGTGTCTCAAGGGACTCTTCTTCCCGTGAAACTGCGACGCGAGTGACGCGAGTGACGGAAGTCAGAACCGCTTCGGGATCAACATTTCCATCGTCCACTATGCGCTCGAATTCGCGAAAGCCAGAAACAAAGATGCTTTCGATTCCGGATTGAGACTCGGATTCCACAATCTCCAAATAGAGCTGGCGAAGGTCCGTACCTCCCCAGAAAGTATCTTCAAAATCGAGAAGTTCTCTTCGTGCATTTGATAGGGCGATATATCTCTGAAAAATCATCGTCCAAGAAACAACCGAGACTATGGCCAAGAGAATGATGATCGAGAGTACAGGCCACGATGCGCCAAAAATCAATGAAGTGAAAGAAACGGGGTCGTTCATGTTGTTTAGTCGTCCAAATCCAGTTCAAGCCCTCCCTCGACAGAAGGACCGCCTTTCAATCCAAAGTGACGCCATGCGTTTTGAGATGCGACTCTTCCACTTCGTGTTCGCTTTAAGAATCCCTTTTGTATGAGAAATGGTTCCACTACTTCTTCGAGCGTACCACGATCTTCACCGATAGCCGCTGACAGTGTTTCAATTCCCACGGGGCCGCCTGAAAACTTCTCAATTATCGTCATCAGGTAGGTCGTGTCCATTCCGTCCAGACCTTGGGAATCGACCTCAAACAAGGTTAAGGCGCGATCCGCAATTTCGGTGTTTATGGAACCTTGAGCCCGAACCTGAGCGAAATCTCGCACACGCTTTAGCAGACGATTGGCAACTCTTGGTGTTGATCTTGATCGATTGGCAATCTCGAGCGCGCCTTCATCGTCAATCTCTATACTCAGCTTGCGCGCCGAACGCAGCACAATCTCCGCCAAATCTTCCGCACCGTAGTAATCAAGCCTCAGCACAATGTCGAAACGATCGTAGAGGGGAGTAGTGAGCAAACCGATGCGTGTCGTAGCACCAACAAAGGTAAAAGGTTTCAAGGGCATGCGAACAGACCTGGCTGCAGGTCCGTCTCCAATCATGATGTCGAGTTTAAATTCCTCCATTGCGGGGTACATCAACTCTTCCACTGCAACCGGCAACCTGTGACACTCATCAACAAATAAAACACCCGATTGCTGAAGATTAGTCAGCATAGCAGCCATATCTCCAGCTTTTTCGAGAACAGGTCCCGAGGTCATTCGCACAGGCACTCCCATCTCGTTCCCCACGATGTGCGCTAAGGTAGTCTTTCCCAATCCCGGAGGTCCGTAGAACAGAATGTGAGAGAGCGTGTCCCCTCGTTCCCTCGCAGCATCGATACAAATGTTCATCTGTTCCTTGAGTTTCGGCTGTCCGACAAATTCTTCCAATGTCGACGGTCTCAACTGGCGATCCATAGAACGATCCTCTTCGCTGGGTAGCGGATCAAGAACTCGAACTTTGTCCGGATTAATGCTCATATTCAACGAGACAGTCGCTGCAAACTTGACCTGATTAGTTCTTCAAGTTCTATGCCATCGTACCAAGCGGAATCTATTGCCTGGCGCGCCAACGAACGACCAAATCCAAGTTGGACCAGTGCAGTTTCAGCATCAGACTGAAGTGAAGTTGAGCTAACCTGCGACTGAGCAAGGGCGTAGGGCAACCGTTCGACTCGATCGGACAAGTCAACCACAATTCGTTCAGCTGTTCTCTTGCCAACACCTTTAACTTTCATGAGCGCGCTTGCGTCGCGCTGACTAACGCACCGAACCAGTTCGCCAACCGAAAGAACTCCTAACATCGAAACAGCGCTCTTAGGTCCAATACCGGATATCTTGATGAGAACTCGAAAGAACTCACGCATTGGCTTGTTGGGAAATGCATAGAGCGCTTGCACATCTTGTTGAATGACCTGGTGTGTGTGAAGTGTGCAGTCGTCGCCAACACTATATTCGTCAAAAGTTCCCAATGGAACTTCGACCTCGTAGCCGACACCGTTCACGTCGATGACAGCGAAGGTGCCTTCCATGTCGACAATCTTACCCTCTAGTCGCCCAATCATTTGTTCGTCTCGAAAATCCGTGACAGATGGCGATTGCTAGCGCATCCGAAGCGTCTTTGCTGATATCTCCTTCCAAGCGCAACAACACCTTAACCATGTATTGAACTTGATCTTTCGTTGCTCGACCGGTGCCTACGACCATGTTTTTTACAAACCGCGCAGCATATTCGCTTATCAAAATCTCGTGTGCTAGAACTGCGACCATGGCGGCACCACGAGCTTGGCCCAATTTCAACGCGGCATTGGGATTTTGAGCGACAAAGACCTCTTCTATTGCACATTCGTCGACAGAATATTCCGAAACCACTAGCTCTATGCCCTCGTAGATCTCTTTCAGGCGCAAGAGAAAGTCCTGACTATGCGTCCGAATGCAGCCAGATGCCACGTATTGAATGGTTGTCTCAGTCTGTTCAATCAGTCCGTAGCCAGTAGCCCTGGACCCGGGATCGATACCGAGAATGCAGGTCATCCTTCATCTGGAACTGAAGACAGTGAAGCATTCGAGTACACATTCTGTACGTCGTCCAGATCATCCAGTGTTTCAATGAGATTGAGAGTTTTTTCCGACAAGTCTTCATCGCATTCTGTTGTTGTTGAAGGCCACATGGTGATTTCGGCCAAAGGTGGATTCAATGCTTCAGACCTGAAAGCATCCAACACAGTCCCGTACTCTTCAAAGGTCGAAAAAACGACGGTATTTCCCTCTTCGTCCGTTTCTACGTCTTCTGCACCTGAGTCCAGTGCAACTTCCATAATCCTGTCAGGATCAGTTGAGTTGTCAAATTGCAGAATTCCGCGTCGATCGAAGAGATAAGAGACGGATCCCGAAGTGCCCAATGAGCCGCCATGTTTGGAGAACGCATGTCTTATTTCCGCAACGGTTCTATTCCGGTTGTCGGTCATCGTCTCAACCAGGATGGCGATACCACCCGGACCGTAGCCTTCATAGACGATTTCCTCCAACGTTCCTTCGTCGGAATCACCTGCTCCTCGAGCAATCGCCCGGTCCATTGTGTCGCGTGGCATATTTACAGACAAAGCATTGTCTACGGCTGCCCTAAGTCTCGGGTTGTCCGAAGGACTAGGCCCACCCAATCGAGCGGCGACTGTGAGTTCCCGGATAACCTTCGTCCAAACTTTCGCGCGCTTGGCATCCTGACGCGCCTTGCGATGTTTGATGTTGGCCCATTTGGAGTGACCGGCCACTACTTGGGTCCTCGAACAGAGAGACGGAGATCTCGCAATTGTGCGACGTCAACCTCGCTTGGGGCCATGGACAGTGGACACGCTGCAGATTGAGTCTTCGGAAACGCAATTACATCTCGAACTGATTCCGAATTTGTCAGAATCATCGCCAATCGGTCTAATCCAAGGGCGATTCCTCCATGAGGAGGACATCCAAATTCCAGTGCATCCAACAAGAAACCAAACTTGACGCCTGCTTCTTGACCAATGCCCAAGGCGTCGAACACTGCACGCTGCATCTGAATGTCATGAATTCGCAACGAACCGCCACCAAGCTCGAAACCATTTACCACAACATCGTACGCGTGCGCCTTGGACGTGCTAGGTGAATTGGCAAATTCCTCTCGACTGCAATTTGGTTGAGTGAACGGATGGTGCGCGGGAACCAACTCTCCGCGCTCACCGAGCTCAAACATGGGCCAGTCCACTATCCAACAGGCTCGGTAGCCATCCGACAGCAGTTCGAACTCTTGTCCTATCTTCATGCGTAGCGCACCCATGAAGTTGTTAACCAATCCCTTTTCGCCAGCACCAATGAACAGAATGTCGTTGTCTTCAACTTTGCATCGCTCAACAATGCCAGAAATCGTCCGTTCGTCCAGGAATTTGAGAATTGAGGATTGGAGTCCTTCGATGCCCGCAGACACACTGTTAGCTTTAATGTATGCAAGCCCACGCGCCCCAAAGTCCGCGACAAAGTCAACAAGATCGTCAATCTGTTTTCTCGACAACCTTTCTGCGCCCAATGGCGCGCGAAGAGCCGCCACTCGACCGTTCGAGTCATTGGCAGGACCCGAAAATACTTTGAACTCCGACTCTTGTACTAAGTCTGCAATTTCAGTCAATTCAAGATGGTTGCGCAGGTCTGGCTTGTCCGATCCGTAACGATTCAGTGCATCCTCATAAGTAAGTATTGGAAACCGATCCAACTGCACATTACCGGCATGTTCAAAGATGTGTCGAAGCATCTGTTCCGTTACATTCATGACGTCAGCTTGATCTACAAAGGATGCTTCAATGTCTATTTGAGTAAATTCAGGTTGTCGGTCGCTCCGTAAGTCCTCATCTCGATAGCAGCGTGCAATCTGGTAGTAGCGGTCAAATCCCGACATCATCAGCATTTGCTTGAACAATTGAGGGGATTGAGGCAGCGCATAAAACTGACCAGGCTGAGTCCGGCTTGGCACCAAGTAGTCTCTAGCACCTTCGGGCGTAGATTTCGTTAACGTAGGAGTTTCGATTTCGACAAATCCTTCGTTATCTAGGAAAGCCCTAGTCTCACGGGCAATCGCGGCTCGAATATGCAACTTCTGCTGCATTTCCGGTCGACGCAGGTCCAGATATCTGAAGCGCAGCCTGGTATCTTCTCCAGCTGTTGCGTATTCGTCCAGTTTGAAGGGTATCGCTCGAGACCTATTGAGTAGTTCAACTGTCGCAACAAGAACCTCCACCTCTCCGGTCGGCAACTTTGGATTGACTTGATCCGGTCCGCGGTGTCGTACTTTTCCCTCGGCCCGAATGACGAATTCGCTTCTCAATTCTTCAGCAATTTCAAAGGCGGTCTGATTCTCGGGATCAAAGACGATCTGCACGATGCCCTGCCTGTCCCGAACGTCGAGAAAGATCACGCCTCCATGGTCACGACGAGACTGCACCCACCCGCACACACACACATCAGTGCCTATGTGATCGGAGCGAAGATCACCGCAGTAGTGCGATCGCATTGAGGAACTCATGAGTGAAACCCACGAAGGGAGGAACAGTTGAGAGTGCGACTAGGTACTAGCTGAATTTGCTGAAGAATCTGTTTGTGAACTCTTGCTTTCTGTTTTGGATTCGGAAGACGCAGGCTTTGTAGATTCATCGCTGCTGCTCTTCTTGTCGCTCTCATCTGAGGATTTTGCTTCCGATGCATCGTCGTTTGCAACGTTTCTTTTGTGGTCTTTCTTGAAGTCCGTTTCATACCAACCTGTACCCTTCAAACGAAAAGCAACTGGCGACATCAGCTTTTTCAGTTCAGGTTGCTCGCAAGCGGGACAATCAACGAGCGGGTCCTCGCTCATTTTCTGGATTGTCTCGAAGTCGTGACCGCAGGAACGACACTGATACTCGTAAATCGGCAAGCTATATTCCCTGCACCTGTCTCGATCGAAAAGACAATTATAGAGATGCAAACAACTCGCCCGAATTGCCGTCTTGACAGTTACAATTGCAACTAAAGTGCGCTTGTTAGTTGGACAAGACACACAAATTTGAGTATAAAGCGCACTTAGAGTCGCAATGCAATTCGCGCATTGCAATCACCAGTTGTTTCAAATACAGCAAAGAGGGAGCAAAGTATGGCGGCAGCAAAGAAAGCGGCGGCTAAGAAAGCGACTGCAAAGAAAGCAGCATCTAAGAAAGCAGCGACGAAGAAAGCAGCAACAAAGAAAGCGCCAGCCAAGAAAGCGCCAGCTAAAAAAGCACCAGCGAAGAAAGCGCCAGCTAAAAGAGCAGCAGTAAAGAAAGCACCAGCCAAGCAGGCTGCGAAGAGGTCTTCAGCAATCACAAAACGGTTGCGAAAAGGCGATCTGATAGCAAACATCGCGGATTCTACGAAACTGTCCAAGAGGCAAGTTAGCGACGTATTGGACGCACTAGAAGACAACATTGAACGGTCACTTCGAGTACGCGGCGCCAAGCAGTTTCAACTCGGTGGGTTGTTCCGAATTTCCGCCGTGAAAGTCAAAGCTCGAAAGGAACGCCAAGGCCGCAACATTCAATCAGGGGAGCCGATTGTCATCCCAGCCAAACCGGCACATTGGGATGTCAAGATCAAAGCCTTCAAGAAGCTCCGAAACATGCCCAGCTAGTCTAGTCTTTGCGTGGAATCCTTTATGCTAGGACCGCGCAACTAGATAACTGACTCTATGGCGCGCGACGCTCGTCGTGCGCCTATATTCATTTGAAGTCCTGTCATACATAGGACAGTTACTCATACCTTACAACTTCTCGAACACACCATGCGGTTTAGCCAATCACTAATTCCGACTCTTCGTGAACCGCCGGCGAACGCCGAGATTCCGAACCATATCCTTCTGCTTCGCGCCGGGCTGATTCGCCAGCTGGGTGCAGGACTTTTTACGTGGTTGCCATTGGGTGTCCGAGTGCTTCAGAAGGTTGAACGTGTCGTGAGAGAAGAACTCACGAAACGAGGTGCCTATGAGATCCTCATGCCCTTCGTTCAACCCGCTGAACTGTGGATCGAATCGGAACGATGGCATGTCATGGGGCCCGAATTGCTCAGGATGTCGGATCGGCACGACAAAGAGTATTGCCTAAGTCCAACACACGAGGAAGTAGTGACTGATCTCTTCCGAAATAACGTATCTAGCTACCGACAGTTGCCATGCAATCTGTTTCAAATCAATACGAAGTTTCGAGACGAGATCAGACCAAGATTTGGTGTTCTTCGTTCACGTGAATTCATTATGAAAGATGGTTATTCATTTCACCTCGACGAAGAAACATTTAACACTACATATCAAGCTATGTACGAAGCATATGCTGCCATCCTGACGCGCTTGGATCTCGATTTTCGGGCGGTGGAAGCGGATCCAGGATTGATTGGCGACGGTGACAGTCATGAATTTCATGTCTTGGCGCAAATGGGAGAGGATGCCCTCGCGTTTAGTCCGAACAGCGATTACGCAGCAAATGTTGAAAGGGCCGAGGCGATTGTAGAGGGAACAAGACCCGCTCCTTCACAGGATCTCGCCAAGATAGCGACACCAGGCGTTTCCGCCATCGATTCGCTCGCTGACTTCCTGAAAATCGACATTGAGAAGACTGTAAAGACGATAGTTGTCAAAGGAATGGACTCGCCGGTCGCTTTGGTGTTACGTGGCGATCACGAACTCAACGAGTTGAAAGCCGCCCGCGTGCCCAATGTAGAACAACCTTTGGTTTTTGCGACAGAACAGCAAATTGTCGAAGCAGTAGGATGCAAATCGGGATCAATCGGACCCTTGGGGCTCAAGATCCCAGTGTATGTAGACCGCGCTGCGGCGATCTTGTCAGACTTTTGCTGTGGAGCTAACTCCGATGGTTTTCACGTCACAGGAGTCAATTGGAAACGTGATGTCCCCTGCGACCAAATAGTCGATATTCGTAAGGTCCGAGAGGGAGATCCTGCACCAGACGGAAGTGGTCCCCTTTCAATTGTTCGCGGCATAGAGGTGGGACACATCTTTCAACTGGGCACGAAATATTCACGCTCAATGCAAGCATCCGTACTAGACGCGAACGGGGAAAGTGTTTATCCGTTGATGGGATGCTACGGAATTGGAATAACGCGACTCGCGGCAGCAATTGTGGAACAGCGCCACGATGAGACAGGTATCGACTGGCCGAAGGAGGCTTCTCCCTTTGACCTGCACTTAATCTCCCTGAATGCTGACCGATCAGAGCTTGTACGAAATACTGCAGACCAGATTTACTCTGATTGCTTCGATGCGGGAATAGAAGTGCTGTACGACGATCGATCCGAAAGGCCAGGAGTCAAATTTGCCGACGCGGATCTGATTGGAATTCCCCACCGTGTCGTCGTGGGCGAACGCGCACTCCAGGAAGGAAAAGTGGAGTATCGCTATCGACGTGGGGGTTCCACAAACATCGAAGCCAAAGAGGTCCTCGGTCGGCTAACGACCTAGTTCGATTCTATTTCCCTGAAAAAGGCGGGATTGGCTTGCCGTCGACCACGGCACGCAATGCCCGAGCGGCATCCTCGGTTGCCATGAGTTGTCCGAAGAGCTCCGCCTCTCGATGTAGACCTTCGGTCAGAGGCAATTCAACGCCTTCCCGTATTGCTTGTTTGGCTTTGGCCAATGCAATGGGCGCCCTCCTCGCCAGATTTTGAGCAAACTCCTTCACAGCATCATGAAATTCCCCTAGAGGATTTGGAAGCACCCGAGAGACAATGCCCATGTCCAACGCGGTCGTTACATCTAAGACAGTTCCGTGAAGAATCAGATCGAGTGATCGCGCCACTCCAACCATCCGAGCCAATCGCTGTGTACCGCCTCCTCCCGGGAGGATACCAACACCCGTTTCGGGAAGACCGAGAGTAAACTCACCGGCCCGGGCTAGACGAAAGTCACATGCAAGGGCGAGTTCCAATCCACCTCCGTGCGCCATCCCGTTAATTGCCGCGATGGTAATCTGAGGCATGGACTCCAAGAGTCTCATCGCTCCGCGCAAACCTCCTTCAGAACGAGGTCGGCTTGCGGTTGAACTCGATTGCCTTGGCTGTGGTCCTCGTTGAATAACTCGTTCAGATGAGTCTGCTAGTTCTCCAACTTCGTAGTGGCGGACAAAGACACTGCCTGATTCGCCAATCAGCACAATCACTCGAACCGAAGAGTCCCGAGAGAGAAGCTCGAGCTCCTCATACAACTCCTGAGAGCCCTGAGCATTGATTGTGTGTCGAGGTGGGTTTGCAAGGACAAGCTCAACTATGTGGCCGTCTCGCTGTATGGTTACATGACGTCTTGACATTTTTGACTCTCTTACTCGTCTTGCACGGGTGAAACTCGTTCTATCTGGCTTGAGTTAGCCAGACTCCGATAGAAGTCCTTGTTCCAATAGTCTCTCTCGTATTCTGTCAATGATTTCCGGGTCGTCGATCGTCGAAGGGACGGTGTATGGCTCCCGATCGACCATCTTTCTTATTACCTGCCTCAAAATCTTTCCTGACCTTGTCTTCGGCAATTGCTCAACAACACAATTTTGTTTGAAATTTGCAAATGCACCGACTTCCTTTCGTACAACTTCGACCAATTCCTGCTCCAGCGATTCATTAGAGATATTTGAGCCATCTTTAAGCACGGTCAATCCAATCGGCACTTGTCCTTTGATCTCATCCCTAATTCCAATGACAACGCACTCGGCAATTGCGGGATGTGATGCCACAGCCTCCTCAAGCTCTCCTGACGAGAGTCTGTGCCCCGCGACATTCAAAACGTCATCGACCCGCCCCATGATGTAGACATATCCATCTTCATCTCGATAGCCGCCATCTCCAGTGAAGTAGTAGCCAGGAAATTGAGTCAAATAGGAAGAAACAAATCGATGATGATCGCCCCACACGGTATGCATGGTGCCTGGCGGCAAAGGAGGTCTCAGTACTACACTTCCAGTTTGGTTTGCATCAAGTTCATCACCCTCGTCGTTGAGGATTTGCAGATCAAAGCCAGGTACTGGCACAGTGACTGAACCTGGTTTTGTATCTCGAAGTCCCATCCCCACCATATTTGCACAAATTGCCCATCCAGTTTCGGTTTGCCACCAATGATCGACAACAGGAACTTCCAAGTGGTGCTGCAACCATTGCAGCGTAGGTGGATCTAGCCTTTCACCGGCTACGAACAGATACTCAAGACACTCAATGTCGTAAAGATTCAATTGCGTACAGTTCGGATCCTCTTTTCGAACCGTACGAAAGGCTGTCGGAGCAACAAAAAATGTCTTGACCGAATGTTGAGAAATCACTCTCCAGAATGCACCAGCATCCGGTGTGCGAACTGGTTTTCCTTCATACAGAATCGTCGTACAGCCTCCGAAAAGCGGTCCGTAAACGATGTAGGAATGTCCGACCACCCATCCCACGTCTGACGCCGCCCAGAAGACATCACCCACACCACAGCCGTATATCGCGCTCATGCT
>JAPOXO010000090.1:0-88382 GCA_026707045.1 Gammaproteobacteria bacterium
TCTCAACGAGGTTCCCCGACCGCTCTGACCGACATAAAGGGTCGAGTGCTGGCAAACGGGTGGCATTACGGACTTAAAGAAAGAGTCTCTTTGGTAATTCACTCTTCCCTGCTTCAAACAATTGCCCAGCATTTGGGTCGATATATGGTCTTCTCAAAATCCACGCTCAGTCAAGATTCCAATGAGATGGACATCACGATTGAGCACATCTCCCAGAGCATTGTGTTGGACCCAATGGGTTGGAAATTGATTCCACGGAGTTCAGTCAACGCTCACTGGCCAAAACTGACTTTGAACGCCAGATATCCTTTGGTCACTGAAAGAACGAGTGGTAGCTTCCTACCTCAGATGCTGTCTCTCACCGACCATGGTGCGGTGAGCTTCACAAAAGGATGCTACCTAGGGCAGGAAATAGTTGCCCGTGCACAACATCGTGGATCCGTAAAAAGGCATCTAGCAGCGTATTCATTCAATAGTGGTTCGGTTGAGGTTGGTGAAAAGCTGGTTGCCGAGAAGGGCGGTTCGGGAGTGGTAGTAGCAACCCATCAGAATGCAGTACTTGCTGTGGCAAGCGGCAATGTTGAGTCCTTTTTGTCAGAACGCGGTGCAAGCTTGACCCGAGTCGAATGAAGGTGAACTGAGTCTTGTCAGTTGCTGCCGTCCGAATTGCTCAAACTGTTTGATAACCCGGTAGAGCTATTGCTGATGCCTGCATCCTGAGCTTGGTTAAAACTACTAACGCTAAGAATTCCACCGGCATCGGGAGACTCGGAGCCAATTACAAATGTGTCAATTCCTGTTCCGAACGGACCGGATGTTTCTGCAAAAGCGGTACTCATCCACTCCTGAAGCATTGCATCGCGCAGTGCAAACTCATTCTTGAAGTTACATGTCAATTGAGAAATGTGCGTTCCCGCGACTCTTGTGTGGATACAACTCATACCGGTGGCATCGGTTCCGTACTTCTCAATGAATGCATCGACAATTTCACGAATCTCATCTTTGAGATGATCCGGTATGGCTTTCATGATCCGCCTGAAGTAGTTCTTGATCTGTGGATCCGATCGAGGTTCGGCTGCAACACCTATCCACCCAATAGCAGTCGGCACGCTCTTTTTGACACCACCCAACCCACTGAGGTAAATATAACCGAGCCGAGCTTGTGCCATCTTGAAGCCACGTTTCGCCGAGGCAAGCAAATAGGGAAACGCCTTTTTGTATTGACGAGTGAGATAGTAATGTTCTCCAGTTCGATTGACTTCGTGAAAATCGTCAAACTGAAACGCATGTAGTACTTCCTCTTGAACTCCCTTTACGACAACTTCTTCAAGACTAGATTCAAGATCCGCCGTATCAGCATTATTCGCACTTGAGAATTCAGAATCTGTCGATTGTTCTTTAGAAGCTAGTCCAACGGAACAAAATACGACCGCAAGAGCGGTGGTTATACGTCCTAGAAAACTGAAGTGTTTGGTAAACCCACCCATGGCATTCGGAGCGCTTCAGGCTACGCTAATAGATTCTATATATACGTCGACTAACGACTGAACCACTTTGGTTGCTCGACGATAACCAACTGAGGCGATCAATGGGAGTCTGTTGTCTATCCGCCTCCAGAGGCGGGACCACTACTCCCACTAGGTGCGGAAAGCGAATCAGCGCCCTCCCCCGGACCTGTGGTATACGGGCTGACGGCATCAAATCCGGTACTTAGCCAATCCTGAAACATTGCATCTCGATGTTCAAATTCGCCTTTGAAGTTGCACTTCAGATCCGAAACATGAGTGCCGGCACGTCGTACATGAATGCAACTCATACCCGTCGCCTTTGGGCCATAGGTGTCGATGAACGACTGTACAAGCTCTTCTACCTTGGGCTTGAGTTCTTCAGGTATGGTCTTCATTAGGTCTTTGTAGTAGTTTTTAATTTCGGGATCAGACCGCGGTGAAGCAGCTACGCCCAACCACGCAATTGCCGTAGCTTTGCTCGGTTTGACAACGCCTTGTCCCGTTAAGTAAATGTAGCCGACTTGTGCCTGCGCAATCTTGAAACCCCGTTTTGCTGATGCCAAAAGATAGGGAAATGCATCTTTGTAGCGTCCTATGCGGTAGTAGTACTCCGCTCGATCTTTCACAGTGTGAAAGTCGTTATAGGTGAAGGCGTTTTCGATCTGTTCGCGAACTTCCGATACGACCATCTCCTCCATTGTCGTTCTCTCGAAATCCTCGACCTCCTCCACAGTCGCAGCAACTGCTTCATCAGGAGTTTTCTCGAAAATTTGTGGCGAAACCTGAATGCTCACTAATAGCACAAGAATGAAAGCTAGGAAAGCCCTGAACGCCACATTCTTAAGTTTCATGGTGACTCACAGATTGGCTTGCTTTTTGATGGACATTAGATTTGAAGATCAAACTCAACCCGTACTAAATGGGCATCTGAATACTTCTTCGCGACATAAAGCTCAAAATCTTAAGGTCACTGTGAAGGAGCTGGGGGCGTCGACGATCCAGTCAAATTGCCAGTAACTCCTGTTGGAATCGCACCGGTGCTATTTCCTTGAAGCATTGAGTTCACATCTTGAAGTGCAAACTCCAGCTCAAAGTTGCAGTGCATTTTTGCAATATGAGACCCTGCTGGTCTGGACATGATGCAATCCATTCCAGTCGCATCGGGACCATATTTCTTGACAAAATCGGCTACGACAGCATCGACAGCCGGCATGAGTTCCTCTGGTATCTTTCGAAGAATTTTCCTGTAATAGTTGCGTATCGACGGATCGGTATCACCGTGTGCGGCGACTCCAAGCCAACCGACCGCGCGCCATCCGTCGCGCTGAACTTCGCCCAACCCCTGTTGGTAAATGAACCCCAATCGAGCTTGCGCCATCTTGAAACCTTGCCTGGCGGATGCAAGCAAGTATGGAAAAGCTTTCTTGTATTGTCGCGTTCGATAGTAGTACTCACCACGTGAGTGCACTAGGTGACGTTCGGCAAAAGTCTGCAAATTGGGAAACTCCAACGGCTTGTCTCGCACGATCACTTCTTCCATGACTTCCACGGGAATCGGCGAATTCTGCTCGCCAGTTGTATCCGTTTTTAGTGTGTTTTCCACTAGACCGTATTCGTCAGACCCATTACCGGCATTGGACGTATTTGCCTCCTGAGCACAGACATTGTTCGCAACCAGTCCTGCGAAGGCGACTGTTGTTACTAATCGAAAAAAACAATTCAAGTCGATGACCACATCTATTCACCTGCTATGCAACCACGATGGGAATACCACAGCCCTCAGACACTCAATGCTCGGCCCGGTTCCATATGGCCAAACATTGTAAGCGTATTTGAGACCTACTTATTCGTAGTGGACTTACCAACTGTTGTCTACAATCTTTTCCTCGACCTGGAAGTCAAGGCAAAGTCCTGAAATGAACCGACTTATAGAGTTTGCTCCAGCGGCAATCTTCTTTGTAGTCTACTTTCTTTCCGGCATGGACATGTATATCGCAACAGCCGCATTGATGGTTGCTGTAGTAGTTCAATTTCTTGCATGTTGGATT
This sequence comes from Gammaproteobacteria bacterium, assembly GCA_026707045.1. Lineage (GTDB taxonomy): Bacteria > Pseudomonadota > Gammaproteobacteria > Pseudomonadales > Azotimanducaceae > Bin55. The sequence continues at coordinate 3,557 of JAPOXO010000090.1, forward strand.
TTCAAATGGCCGATCACAAAACTCATGTGGTTGGTGCTCGTCGTCGCCTCCGTTTCAGGTACCCTGACAATCGTGCTGAAAAATCCCATTTTCATAATGTGGAAACCGACAGTCTTGTCTTGGATTATTGGTGCGATTCTGCTTACTAATCAATTTGTTGGAAAGAGAAATGTTCTCGATTGGCTCATGGGAGACCACCTGAAGATGCCTGAACGAATGTGGCGTCACCAATCCCTCATCCTAGGGTTTGGCATGTTAGTTTCGGGTGCGGCCAACCTGTTCGTAGCCTACACATTTAGCGAACCCGTTTGGGTGTCGTACAGATTTGCCTCCGCATTTATCTGGCCAATTCTGTTTGCCATTGCGATGGCCATCTACTTCTTGATTCTGGGCAAATTAAAAAATACCGATTTCAACTGAAGTGAGCGCTCTCTTGGTGCACCCAAAATCTGGCATAGCATGTGCACTTGTAATCTCCATATTCGTTTGTATTGGTTGCCAATCGATTTATGCGCAGGATGAATCAACTCCACGTGCTAACAATGTCGGATATGAGGATGTAGTGGAATTGAATGAGAGACTGCGTACTGAACTGCACGAATTGAATTCGGATTTCGACCGAATGCGCAATCTGCAACGATGGACCTTTGCTCTCGTCACAGTTGGCGCGCTAAGCCTAGGATTCGTTCTAGGATACTTGGGACGTCACCTGAAGGACACTGCCAAGGCATCGTGAGCGCAAAACTTTCGGTAAATGTCAACAAGATCGCGTGGTTGCGCAATGCGCGCGAAGGAAAACGCCCAGACCTCTCTGATTGCTGCCAAACCATCGTCCGAGCAGGCGCACACGGCATCACGGTGCATCCACGTTCAGACCAGCGTCACATACGACCTACCGACGTTTATGCAATAAGTGACTTGGTTTCCCAGTCTGGCGTGGAGTACAACATTGAAGGAAATCCCAGCGTCGGAGCACTGCCGAACGGCTATCCAGGTTTTCTCGATCTGGTCGAGAATACCTGTCCTACACAGTGCACATTAGTTCCCGATAGTCATACACAATTTACATCTGACCACGGCTGGGAATTGAACGAGGAAGTGCACTTTGAGAGCGTCCGAACGTACATTCGCCGCATTCATGGAATAGGTCCTCGAGTGAGTCTATTTCTTGAACCGAACATCGAGATGGTCAAACGAGCTCGTGACTGCGGAGCAGACCGCATTGAACTCTATACTGGTCCATGGTGTGAGCTAGTTTCCCAACACGGTTTGGACAGTGATTTCTCCAAGCACAGTCTCGACGAGTTTCGAAGCGCAGCCGAATTTGCGCGGTCCATCGGACTTCGAGTGAACGCCGGACATGACCTAGACCTAAACAATGTCGGGCAATTCTGCTCGGAGGTTTGTGTCGACGAAGTGTCGATCGGCCACGCGCTAATTTCGGATGCGTTGGACTATGGCCTTGAAGACACGGTTCGACGCTATCTTGCCACCATTGGCAGAGGTTCCTGACCTCCCCAGTTCAATGCGCTGACTGAAGTCACAAGCAGATAAAGGCTAGACTTCAGCAATCAACAAACCAATACTCCGTATACTTTTCGACGAGATAGGTGAGGAAACCAAATGAAATCTATAACCAAATTGCTAAGTGGACTAATGGCACTCGTTCTTGCGACCGCGGGACAAGTGAACGCTCAAGAGGACAAAGAGATGGCAACACTATCTGTCGGTGATACGGCACCCGATTTCGACTTGCCGTCTAGTGATGGAAACAACTACAAGCTCTCTGAAGTGCTCAAAGACGGTCCCGTGGTGCTCGCATGGTTCCCCAAGGCCGACACTCCAGGATGCACGGCTCAGTGCAAATCATTGGCAAAGAATGGCCCCAAGATTCGTGAATTCCAGGTCAGCTACTTCATGATCAGTGTCGATCCGGTGGAGGACAACAAGAAATTTGCGGAAAAGTACAGTGCGGACTTTCCGATTTTGTCAGATAGTACAAAGGAAATTGCAAAGGCCTACGGAGTAATGAGCGGCTACGGTTTCTCAAGCCGACACACTTTCTATATAGGTTCTGATCAGAAGATCTTGAAGATTGACCGCCAAATCAATGTCGCTACCGCAGCAGAGGATACGGTGTCTGCCCTTGAAGAACTTAAGGTCGATCGAGCTGAATCTACGTAATCTCCTCTAGCAACGTATCCGCTTGATCGTCTAAAAACTGGCGACACGTGGCGGCTATTCATCGAGCGTTTCCTTATGGATTGGATGCTCTAAGCCGCTTTGTACGCGTTCTGGCTTGCGTACTTCTAGGATTGTGTCTGGTACCTCGAGGTGCCGCTCAAATCGAGACAAATCCTGATGCGGAATCAGAGGAATCTGACGAAGAAATAGAAGAAATCGTCGTTGTTTCCGATCCGAGGAGTCTGATTCAACGATCAATGCACGGCAGTACTTCATTGGTTGACGCCGAAACAATAAATCTTGTTGGTGCAACTCATCCAAATGAGATCTTCTCTCGAATTCCCGGAGTATGGGTTGTCCGAGGGTCCGGGCAGGAACACCTTACCGCCATTCGGTCTGCCGTTCTTGCTGGGGCGGGAGCATGCGGCGCGTTTCTTTTCTTGGAAGATAACGTTCCCGTCCGTCCCATGGGCTTTTGCAACGTTAATGGCCTCTTTGAGCTCAATACCGAACTCGCTGACGAAATTGAGGTGCTTCGTGGACCCGCGGGTCCACTTTATGGCGGCAATGCTCTGCATGGAGTAATCAACATTCGTTCTTTCTTGGACTTGAACTCCACCTCCCAGCTGGGATTGGAAGTCGGGCCCTATGACTTTTCAAAAATTCACGGTGACTTTCGACGTAGAGACTATGGAGTCAAGTTTCTCTCCACATCCACCAATGGATTTCGTGACTCCACAGGCTACAACCAACAGAAAGTTAACGCACACTCTCGCTACGAATACGGCAATTGGGATGTAACGCATTCGGGATCGCTTACTTTGCTGAATCAAGAGACTGGAGGTTATGTGAGAGGTTATAAGGCGTACGATCACTCCGACCTTCGGATATCGAATCCAAATCCCGAAGCCTTCCGAGACGCAAAATCCGTTCGACTAACGAGCCACTGGACATCGACCACCAACTTCGGTGAACTCTACTTGGGTCCTTACTTGCGCAGATCGTCCATGAAATTCCTTCAGCACTTTCTGCCGGGACAACCATTCGAAAAAAACTCTCAGACTAGCACTGGAGCAGTGGTTCAGTGGTCCAGAAAACTCGGGGCGTCTAATCTCTCAGTGGGTGCACAGATTGAAGGAATGAAGGCAAGTCTGCTGCAAATTCAGGAAAACGAGACGAGCGGTTCGGCATTTCTCATGGCTACACGACCCAAAGGAATCCACTACAACTACGAAGTTTCATCTCTTTCCGGTGCATTGTTTAATAACCTCACTTATTCACCGAATCGAAATGGCGAGGTAAGTCAGAGTCTGCGCATTGAAGTTGTCACCTACGACTATATCAATGAGCACTTAATCGGAAATACAAAGGATGATGGAACTCGATGTGGTTTTGGAGGGTGTTTGTATAGCCGTCCATCCAACCGAACAGACGACTTTGCAAACGTCGCAGCACGCTTTGGGTATAAACATCTCATTGCCAAACATACCTATGTTTGGGGGCTGGTCGGTTGGGGCTATCGCCCGCCTCAAACAACTGAACTCTACCGTTTGCAGCGCGGACAATCCGTTGCCGACTTGAGTAGCGAAAAACTACGCTCCTTGGAAACTGGAATCCAGATTCGACACAGCCAAGTTAGCCTGGTCATTTCGGCATACACCGAGACAAATCACGACCTGATCTTTCGGGATGCTGAGGGACTGAATGTAAGCGACGGGGAAATAGCGTCGCACGGCTTGGAGTTTGACTTTTCTTGGACCGCAAGCAAAAGAAATCGGTTTTCTTTAACAGGAACTTTAGCCTCGCACAACTATGGGTTTACTCGAGACGCTGCTAGAGGTGAAAGTATTGTGGACGGAGCTGAAGTGGATTCTGCGCCGTCATTCATGGCCAATGCACGATGGAGGTTTCAAGCCTTTCCTTCTGCGCTGTTTGAAATGGAAGTGAACAGAGTAGGTTCACATCACATCGATGCAGCTAATACAGCAAACTATGACGGGCACACAATAGTGAATGCTCGTGTTAACTGGCAATACAGCCAAAAGTGGCGCATGTCAATGCGACTTATAAACGCATTAGACATCGCGTACGCTGACCGAGCCGACTATGCATTCGGCAGTTATCGCTACTTCCCCGGGTACCCGCGCCAGCTGTTTTTGGGAATTGCCTATTCAATTGCACCATGAGGCAATTGAGGGCTTTGCAGTTAGCAGTCTGAGGCTACTCCCCTGGAGCCCGATAGGCAACGTTCTTGCGAATTGCTTCGTCGATCGTTTCGGGCGAAACCAGAACTCTCATCGTGACATCAAGTGCACCTGCAGCTCCAATGAACATCGACAATGCAACGGCAGAAGACTCGTCTGGAAGATCCACAACCATAAGCAGGTCAACGTCTCCAAACGCGTAATACATCCCTTCCAAATTTCCACCCAAGCCTTCGATCGTTTCTCTGAGGGCTTCCCTTCTGCTACTTCCGCCTTCTTTTAGTAGTCCTTGTACACCAGCTTGTGTATAGCTAGCCTGAAACAAGTATTTCGACATGTGCAATCCATTGAATCAAATATTGGGAGATTAAATTTTATCAACGTGAAAGGACTTTCAGGACTATCGATTTCAACTAGCCAATTCATTGACACTGCGGATTCCTATTGCGCTTTACTGAATTAATCAGCATCTCGGATACAAGCTTGCCTTCCGACTTCGAGCCCGAGCGTGCTTGGCACGCAAATTGCTTTAATCTGAGCAGGCGATACTAGAACTAGAGCAACAATCGTTCGAAATGCATTTACGTCCATCAAGAATCCTCGACGCCGCGCTGCTTGAAGTGCGCAGTGCGAGGCGACAGGCCCGCTTCTGGACTTTCGTATTTATTCTTTGCTTGTGTTCATTTGTCGGCTATGCACTTTCCTGTTTCTACCTGGGGTCTGTTGCACCAGTATCTCCATCTCACGGTGCAGGAACACCACTCTACCTCCTCGCAAACATCGAACCCACCTTCTTCCTCATATTTCAAGCTGCCGTGTTGTTTCTAATTTTCGACTCGGCTTACCAACACTCGCGCAATCGCATTGAAGAGGTTCTTAATTCCAAACCGATTTCAAATCTTGAATACCTCACCGGACGCGTACTAGGTATTGCCGGCTTGGTCTGGCTCATCGTTGTTGTCAACGTGCTTGCAATCCAAGTCTATGGATTGATTTCGAGTCTTACGGATTTTGACTTCGGCGGCACACTTCAAGTCCATTCAATCGTGAATTTAGTACTTCTCGATGCGCCCGCGACCCTGATTTTTTGGGGAGCCATCATTGTCTTTCTCTCTCAAATACTTCGATTTCGTCTTCTTGTTGTCGCAACAGGATTCGCTGCATTGCTTGGTTGGTTCTTGCTAGTTCTTGAGGTCCCGTATTCGTTCTTGGGGATTGTGTCGCCATCTTCAAACGACACTTTGTTCGTCTCCGATCTGATCCCGGAGTTCGCTGCATGGTCTTCAGTAGCAATACGCTTCGCAACCATACTTCTGGCCGGTGGTCTTGTTTTGCTGACTTCAATGATTTCCAACAGGTGGGATACAACCACACTCCCTGTGAGCGCTTCAGCAGCGGGCATGTTGCTCCTGGCAAGTACAACGTTTTTCTTGTTCACTGCTTCACACGTTGTACGCCAGTTCAATGTACCCCAAGAATGGGCGGAGTTTCACGCCGAATACGACTGGAATCACCAAATCGACATCAATGGCATTAGTGGAACTGTCAGCATCGACCCGAGAAACCAACTGAAGATTGACCTCAAGCTGATTTTTGATGAAATCGGTGAAACTCCTGATGCTTGGGTCTTCGCACTAAATCCTGCAATGAAGATTGAACAGCTCTCGCTCGACGGTCGGTCGACAAACTACACGCATGACAACGGACTGCTCGAGATCGAGGACACGAGCCAGTCAAACGACTCCGATTCTCACACCCTCGACATTGTGGCCAGTGGAGTGCCCGATCCTCGATTCGCATACTTTAATAGCTGCGTTGATTACATGACCGACTCCAACATTCAACGCCAAGCCGTGGCCTTATTCGGTCAGGACGGAGCAGTTTTTCACCCAAATTATGTGGCCCTGATGCCTGGATCTTACTGGTATCCGCAACCAGGAGTCGTTGACAAGCGCTATAGCAAAACACAAAAAGGGGCAGACTATTTCGATTTGGACATAGTCGTTGAGCTCAATGCAGGGGATTGGACCGTGGTCGGATCAGGAGTTTCAAAGCTACTGAACGCAGATCAGACATTCCGCGTAAACCCACGCAGCCCGATTTCGGACATTGGATTGCTGGCATCTGATTTTAGATCGGAATCTTTCACGATTGGGGAGTTGGAATATTCTCTACACCTGCACAAACTTCACTCCCGAAACTTGCCGTTGCTGGCACTCGTCGAAGAAGCGTTCGGAACCAAGATCGGCGATCTTCTAGATTCACTAAATCGGCAAGATCTTGACATCGTGCACAAATCGTTGGCCTTTGTGGAAGTACCGCGACGTCTCCGTACGGTGTCCGGAGGATGGCGAATGGATGCCGTTGACAATCTGCCTGGGCTTGTTCTTGTCAAGGAACACGGCTTTCCCACTGCCAGATTCGAAAGGATATTCGACCGTATTGACAAGATCGAAACCGAGAGCACCCATCGTAAAGAAGTTCAACTAGATATTCTGGACAGCTACTTTCAACTTGGACTAGCATCCGACAATCCATGGGAGAGTTTGCCGAAGCGACTGTGGACCGATGCAACGTCAGCCACCGGAGAGTTTTCAGCGATCCTAGACCAGATCACGTTGTCTCTTGTTGCGTTGATTGCGAGAGATGACTTACATCCCTTCTCTATCTATTGGGCTAGAAATACCCTCGACATGGCCCAAATCAGTCTCTTCGGAGCAGCTATGGGACTTGAAGGTGTGATTGAAGGAGACGATCTTCTGAACCGGGGCATTTGGCGGACCCTTCAACAATTGGAAAACGATTATCTGACTAGGATTTCAACCTGGAACAACGCTACAAGTATTGCGCTTTCAGAGCTTCCAACTTCAAACGGAAGCCAGCATGACTTTGAACTCTTGATGCTGAAGTGTTCTGCCATTGCTGAAGCACTCCTTTCGGCAAATGGCACCGACAAAATCGTTGCATGGCTCGGTGCTGTAAGGAAACAATACTCAGGACGCAACTTCACCTACGAGGATTTATTGAACGTTGCTCATGCTCATGAGGTGTCTGTCGACCCGTTTCTAACCGACTGGATTCGGACATCGAAGTTGCCTGGCTTTTCCATCTCACCAATGGTCGTCACACGGATGAAGGACGACGAAGATGGTTCTCCGCAATATCAAACAAGCGTGCACGTACGCAACATTGAAGACACCGCTGGATTCATACGTCTTAGGTATCCCACAGAGCGCACACACAATTGGAGCTATCCGTATTTGACCTCTTCGAATGCAATCAGAGTGGACGCACAGTCATCCAAGAAAATCAATCTCGTCACCAGCTACGAACCAAGTATGGTGCACTTAGATCCTGGGCTTTCATTGAATCGCAATGAAATCGCACTCAGCCGTTCTTCCTCCTCTATCGAAGAGAGACTGGATTCGACACCATCGCCATTTGAAGAAGACAGCTCGTGGAACCCCGCCGAAGAAGTAGGAATCATTGTTGATGATTTGGATCCAGGATTTGTCGTATTTCAGTCCAATCCCAATCTGAAACCGAGCACGCGAGTCGGACCGCTAGGATGGTTTAACGAACCGAGATTAGAAGGCGAACTCGACAACGGACTTCCTTTTTACAGCGGCAACTTCTATCTTTTTGAATACTACTGGAAGCCAGGTCTTTGGCACAGACAAAATGTTGAGAGTGCATTTGGCAAGTACCGGCGAACCGTCGCGACGGTTCGGTTGCGAAAAGGGTTGGAGGCCCCTTTAGCAGTGTTTGGAGCACAGATCCCAGAATCGGGCCCGTGGAGACTCGACTACCACTTTCCAAATTTCGGTGAAGGAAGATGGATGGAAAACGGAGTGTACGACTTGAATGTAGCTGACGACATTGTCGCCAGTCCTGTCTCCATCAAGGTAAGTGACTTAAAACGGGGTTGGCAAGAAATCGGGATGTTTGACCTTAATGCTGGAAACGTTCGGGTGGAATTCGTCGGAGGTTCTGAGATTTGGCTAGCGATTTTGGACGCAATTAGGTGGACTCGAGCCGAGCAAGAATGATCTGAGAACTAACTGCCGTCTAGCCAAGACTGTTACTACATCGGTTCTCCTTGAAAATGCGGCTTCTTCCCATTGTCAACTTCATGCTATTCTTGAAACCAAAATCAATCGCCGTACATCTTTTATTGAGACACTACAGTCATTGGAGAAATTTTGGAGCTTGCTATGAGAAAGTCCTTATGTCTTTCACTCTTCGTTTGCATCGTGGCATGGAGTACGAGCGTTTGGGGCGAAGTGAAAAATTTGGATCCTGGAGTGATCAATGATTGGATGCGCTCGGTCGTAGTTGCTGAATCTGAACAATCCGAAACACATCGGGTTGTCCACAACTCAACGATGAAAAATTGGAAAGACAGTGGCACGGTCTACCATTTCAAGTACAAAGTTGACAACTCAAGCTGCAAAAGGATGCTCCAACTCCATTTAACTGACGAACACGGGAAATCCCATTTGAACGAGTGGATCAAACGCATTGAGGACGATCAAAAAAGAGAGTCATCTCAACTCGAGGGTCCAAGAATTCTTATCAGGGCAATTTCTCGAGGTAAAACCCCATCTCCAATCATGAACTTGAACGTTGTGTATCAAGTGCACGATGGGATGCCCGCGCTAGCCGTGCACGATCAAAATGATGTGGAACGTGTTCTCCGTGAGTTTAAGTCTCATGACTCCGCATACATTCGCATTAGTGCGTTTGAGTGGAATTACTCTATTCAGTTGAATCTGAGAGGATTCGCTAAAAAGGCGAATTGGTCCGACGAGCACTGCCCACTTGAAGTCGATCAGGAAAACTCTAAGTCTCCAGCATCATCGTAATTAGAAAAGTCAACGAGTACCAGTGGTTGGCACATTCGACTTTGCTTCTCGGTGATTCAACTAAACCTATGCCGAAGTAGCTAGTTTTGATGCCCTTCTAATTCAAAGAGAAATCTTGAATCCAGGGTCCTGCCAGATGGAAATGGACAGGGGTTGTGTGCAGGAATAGTGGAAGCTGCGTGCTGACTACTCCGCCCCGTTGAGTGTGGCGAATTTCGTGGGCCCTCAGTGACCTTCACTGGTTGGTGTATCGATGACATGGCTAAAGAAATCAGCACCTAGTGCGATGCGGTAGCTCGACGAATGATAGGTGGAACTTGAAAATCTGCGATGCTAGCGATGTATAACGCTTACGCTCCGTCAATCGCAAATACCTTTTCTGCACACGCCTGCAGACGAGGGAATTTTCCACTGGCCTTGACTGCGATCCTCAGGTAGCGGGTTCCCAGAGCTCGATGGGGTTGCCCTCGGGATCGTGGATACGGCAGAAGCGACCAACACCCTCCATCTCGCTCTGGTTGGTGATTTCGATACCGGCAGACTCAAGCTGTTCAATCATCACGTCGAGATCAGCCACGCGAAAATTCAACATGAAGGTCCGGTCGGCAGCGAAATAGCCAGTGTCGGCTTTGAAAGGTGAGAAAACCGTGACGCCGGCTTCCGTCATCCAGGGGGTCATTTGCATGTCCGTTGGGGCGGGGTTTATGCCGAGGTGATCCCGGTACCATTTGGTGAGTGTCTCAGGGTCCTTTGCCCTGAAAAAGAAGCCGCCAACACCCTGAACTTTCTGCAAGGAATAACCTCCCGCACGCTTAGACAATTCTACCAATAGCGGCACACCGTGTGATGTCCTCCGGGCTTATTTTCTGGGCTCTGGACCGGCCTGGGAGCGTCTACTCAGGTGTGTTGGTCTCGGAGCTAAAGGAGATTCAATGAAGTTGTTCGTCCATCCCAATACATTGCAACGAGAACTGTGTACAACTTATGTCTCTGTTTTCTTTTCCTGTACCCAGATGACTCAAACTGGCCCAGCCAGCAGTTACAACCGAGATCAAAATATAAGCATTGAGAAGCGTGGTACTAAAGTCTGTGAAGACAACTGGGTGTATGAGAAAGAATTGGAACGATTCCCCACTTTCCGCAACGCATGATCACTCATAAAGTCTTAGCGCTTAGGGGTCAGTCTGTCAAAGTACACTTCCGGTGGCGGAATGTGCAACCCATTGGGGTATTGAATGTGATAGCCAACTGAATGGATAGTCAAAATACGTTGAAAACGGATTGACAAGGTGTCGAGTGGTTTGGTGGAGGCGGCGGGAATCGAACCCGCGTCCGACAGTACTCCATCCTTGGCTCTACATGCTTATTCTTGTCTTTGCTTTAGCAAGGCGATGACCCGACAAGACAGGATTCCACCAGCGAGTCCTAAGTTTTAATCTCAAGACGTTTGGACCGACATCTCGGACGATCCCGTAAGTATGATTCCGCCCACCCTACACGGGCATTCAGATGGGCAGAACTAGCGTGCTCTTAAGCCGCTAGAGCGTAGTTGTCGTCGTTGGCAACTATTTAAGAATGAAACAATTGATTTTCGAGAGCTGTTTCTCTCTCGACATGCACCTGAGACTTTGTATCCGCCGTCGAATCCAGTTCGCCCCCAATGTGACTCAAACTTAGACCTAAGAGTCTATCCAAAGTTTTATTGTATTGTGCTATAGCGCTACTGATGTGCTTTGTTCAAACCTATTCAGCCCTAATTCGAATTCAGGCTAGACCTACGGGTTCAGATATTGCCGGCAAAAAGCGCTAAAGCGGCGGACGCATTTGCCAACCGCTCCTTGACGAATGGCAATTACGAGGCACGATTGACACTGAGGTTTGCGATCTCGGCCAAAACAGAGCTTTGTAGCCTCAATTCCTCAAGGATGGTCAGAGCATTTGCAAGCATCTTGCTCGCCTTATTTCGCGCACCTTCCACTCCTAAATGGCTCACAAGATTGTGTTTGCCTGAGGCAACGTCCGCAGCAATCGGTTTACCCAGCTCATCAGCACTAGCTGTTACGTCGAGCACATCGTCGGTAATCTGAAATGCTGCTCCCAATCGGCGGCCAAATTTGCTCAACAAACGAAAGTGTTTCGACTCTTGTTCCTGTCCAGCAAGAATCGCACCCAATTCAGTACATGCACGAAACAAAGCACCTGTCTTCGCATCGTTGAGCTTGGACAACACTTCCTCTTCATCAATCTCCTTCCCTTCGAGTTCCATATCCATTGCTTGTCCACCAACCATATTTTTCCAGCCGCTTGCATCGCCAAGAATTGCGATGCAAGACACTCGTTGCGAGTCGGTTAAGTCGTTACAGGTAGCCACCGAGGAAAACGCGAGCGCTTGCAAAGCATCTCCGGTCAGAATAGCCATCGTTGGTCCAAATGCTTTGTGACAGCTTGGCTTTCCGCGCCGCATTTCTGCATCATCCATGTCGGGAAGATCGTCATGAACCAACGAATATGCATGTATGTATTCCACTGAGGCTGCAACAGGGAGAGCGGTTTGTAATGCAGAGCCAAGACCGGTAGCGGTAGCGCAAACCAAACAACCCCGCAGACGTTTTCCTCCTCCCAGTACTGCGTAGCGCATTGCTTCAACCAACCTCGGCGAATGGATTGATTCGATTTGCAGATCTAATTCAATGTATTCGTTCAGCCTCGAACGAATGTAAGACAAGCTAGGCACCGTTTATTCCGCTAACTCTCTTCTTCCTCGTTGTCCGTGAGCTGCGCAAGGCGTTCTTCAGCGCGACGCAGAGCGTCCTTGCATGTGCGCGCTAGAGCCACCCCTTTTTCAAAAGCTACAAGCGACTGTTCCAAAGTTAGTTCGCCAGATTCCATCTCTTCCACGAGACTCTCTAACCGACGCAGAGACTCCTCGAAGTCAATGCTTGAATCTCCACTTTCTCCGCTTTGTTGTTTGGTTGTTTCCTCGTTTTCAGACATCGCCAACCTCCTCTACTAGGTCTCAACTGTAATTATCCAAGCAGCTGTTGCAATCACACATGCCATTCCTCCAGCCATCAAATCATCTAGCAAGATGCCCATCCCCGACTTCATCGTCTTGTCAATCCATCCAATTGGAAACGGTTTCCAAATATCAAACAAACGAAAGAGTACAAACGCGAGAATGCAGACCCATAGAACTTCAGGCAGGAGCGATAGCGCAATTGTTACGCCAGCTATTTCATCGATGACGATCTGGCGTGCGTCGACGTAACCGTACTTGCGGACTAAGACTTGCAGGGTGATTAATGCGAAAAGACAGACAAAAGCAATAGTCGCAATTTGAATGGCAACAGAAGTGGGTGACACAAACCACCAATATCCACCGGCCACAATCAAGGAAGCTACCGTACCTGGTGCAGGAGCAATCCATCCAATCCCAAAACCGGACGCGACTAGTACTACTGGATCTCTAAAGCGATTCTGCCGAATCTGATCGATGCTTTTGCGACTTTGTTCCAAACTAACCTTGGACATTCGATTGTTGGCTCAGAAGTGAGAGAACCCCACTCCCACTTCAATGGCCCCCTGCTTTGTCAGAAGCTCTACCTCGTTTCCCTCTTGAACATAACCGATTTGCGCTACGGGAGTCTTCGTTTGCGCCGCCGCTGAATGTATTTCAGCTCTCTTACTTACCGGTGCAGTAAAGAGGATTTCGTAGCTGTCATCCGATTGAACTGCCTCCCGCCAATCTGCGCAATCCCACACTGGAACCAAATCGAGATCTACCCGCATTTTTTTACTACTCGCACTTGACAATTGACTCAACTCGCAGGCCAGTCCATCACTCACGTCCGTGGCGGAAGAGGCGAACTCAATGAGAAGTGAGGCGAAATCTACTCGAGGAATCGGCAGGAAATACCTTGCAATCGCATCTACGTCTCTTATTTTCATAAATTCTTCCAAAGTGCCGTCTATCGGCAATCGAAGTCTCTTTAACGCAACAACCGATGCACCAACAGCTCCGGTCAACCAGATGTCATCACCAACGTCCGCTCCGGAGCGCGCAATAGATCTGCCACTCAACACGCTTCCGAGAGCCGTAATTGCAATGGATTTTGGACCCTTCGCCAAATTCCCTCCAACGACGATGGTTCCTGTTTCCTCGCAACATGCTCTAACACCATCTGCAAATGCCAATAGCCATGACTTGTCAATTGATTCTGTGGTGAGAGCAATCGTCAGGTAACGTGGCCGCGCGCCCATACCGGACAAGTCGGAAATGTTTGCAGCAACGCTTCGGTAACCAACTAGGCCTGCTGGAGACCCAGCGGGAAAGTGCTGTTGCTCCACGAGTACGTCCGATGTCACGACCGTTTCTTCTTCGGGTTCGAATCGAACAACTGCACCGTCGTCGCCGGGACCAATAGTCACTCCTTCACCTGTAGCGACAGACCCAAGGCGATTGACGATCAGATTGATCGCCTCAAATTCGTTCACTCTTCGCGTTCTCGAGCTGTACGCGCGACTGCGTCTAGAACTGCGTTAATGTAGCGATAGCTGTCCTGTGCCCCAAATAGCTTCGCCAGGTCGACCCACTCGTTAATGATCACCTTGAATGGAACGTCTTCTCGCTCGATGAGTTCGTAGCACCCTGCTCGCAAGCAGGAGCGTTCCACTGGGTTTAACTCAGAAAGAGTTCTATCCAAATAGGGCTCAAAAGCTCGATCGAGGTCCTTGACTCCCCGCATAACACCGTGCAGGCACTCGTTGAAATAACGTTTATCGGCCTTGTCCAACGATCCTTCGTCTGTGAAAAACTGAACCATGTCTTTCTCAGTGGAACCAGCCATGTCCCATTGGTAAATGGCTTGTAGCAAGACTCTACGACTCTGTCGTCGGTGTCGATGTGAAGTTCCCGTCTGACTTTCAGTTCGTTTGTTCACCGGTTGTCTCTAAAGAAAATTTGACACACACGAGAACAAGCACCATGACTGAAATAGTTGCACTGCTTTCTCGAGCCGCATGAATAAGACTCGCATTTCATGTAGCGTTGATTCACGCTAAGAGGCATTCATGAAGCATAAACTGGAAATCGTCTACAAAGCTCAAGCACTTTCAGACGCACCGTCGCGATCATGTTTTCGTTTCCTAGATCGTCAAGGATGTCGCACATCCAATGGGACAATGTCCGGCATTCGCCTTCGCCAAAGCCCCGACGCGTGACTGCGGGCGTACCAATCCGCAAACCACTGGTTACAAAAGGAGAACGTGGATCATTGGGGACGGTGTTCTTATTTACAGTGATATTGGCACTGTCCAGTGCCGCATCGGCATCTTTGCCAGTCATTCCTTTATCAATGAGGTCGAGAAGAAACAAGTGGTTGTCCGTTCCACCTGAAACTACCTTATAGCCTCGCTCCTGAAAGGTATCTGCCATCGTCTGGGCATTTGAAACCACGTACTTCTGGTACTCGACAAACTCTGGTGTCAATGCTTCAAGAAAGCACACAGCCTTTGCGGCGATGATGTGCATCAATGGCCCGCCTTGGGAACCTGGGAAAAGAGAAGAATTTAGCTTCTTCTCTATGTCGGGATTGGAACGTGCAAGGATCACGCCTCCACGAGGTCCGGCAAGCGTCTTGTGTGTTGTTGATGTGGTCACATCCGCAATTGAAACCGGATTTGGGTAAAGTCCCGCTGCCACCAATCCTGCGACATGCGCCATGTCTACGAGCAAGTACGCGCCAACTGAGTCCGCTACGTCGCGAAATTTCGACCAATCAATCTGACGGCTATACGCCGAAAATCCCGCAATTACGAGTTTTGGCTTATGTTGATTTGCAAGATCCTGTACCACGTCGAAATCTATTTGCCCACTCTCGGGATCAACGCCGTATTGAACTGCTTGATAGAGTTTTCCTGAGAAATTCACTGGAGATCCGTGAGTCAGGTGCCCACCATCCGAAAGGCCCATTCCAAGTACTACATCTCCTGGGCTCAAGAGGGCAAGGTAAGCCGCCGCGTTGGCCTGACTTCCAGAATGAGGTTGCACATTTGCATAGTCCGCGCCGAATAACTTCTTTACTCGTTCGATAGCGAGCGTCTCGACTTCGTCCACATGGTTGCAGCCTCCGTAGTAACGCTTTCCGGGATACCCTTCAGCGTACTTGTTCGTCATGATGCAACCTTGTGCTTCCAAGACCGCTGGAGAGGCGTAATTCTCAGACGCAATTAGTTCAATGTGCTCTTCTTGACGAGCGGTTTCAGACGAAATGGCATTCCAGACAGAAGCGTCCGTTTCACGCAATCGGTCAAAACCTTTGAACATGGTGTCGGTTGGGACTATTAATCTAAGAGCGCATATTCTATTTTTTGATCTGCCTATTAGCCTAAATTTGCTCCATCCAACCTGTCTGTCGAGGTTCTAGACATCTACAGCAGCACTAGTCCGGAATTCACCGATTATCCGAGCATGTTGCTGAGAGTGTCAAGTGCGTCGCTTAGTGTCTTGACAAAAGCTACTTCGATGCCTGCGATTGGACGTTTAGCCCTGTTTGCAGTCGGAGCCAAGACTCTTGTAAATCCATGCTTTTGCACTTCATGGATTCGCTCCTGACCATTGGGTACTGGCCGGATCTCTCCAGTTAATCCCAGTTCGCCAAAAACGACGAGATCGCGCGGCAACGGTCGGTTGCGAAAGCTTGAGTAGACAGCAACCAGTAGAGCTAGGTCAACGGCCGTTTCGCCGACGCGAACGCCGCCGGTTACATTTGCGAAGACATCCTGATCGGCGAGCGATACACCACAATGTCGATGCATGATCGCAAGATGCATGGCCAATCTCTGGGCGTCCAGACCTACCGCTACTCTACGCGGATAGCCACCCTGTACATCATCTACCAAAGCCTGTATTTCCACGAGTAGTGGACGAGTACCCTCCCATGTCACGGTTACTACGCTGCCGGCGGCCGGTTCGCCTGATCGCTCCAAAAATATAGCTGACGGATTGAGCACTTCTCGCAATCCCTTATCGGTCATGGCGAACACACCCAGTTCGTTGACCGCCCCAAATCGATTCTTGACACCTCGCAGAGTCCGATAGCGACTTCCCGGCGGAGAATCAAGCATGACAAAGCAATCGATGATGTGTTCAAGTACCTTGGGCCCAGCAAGATTCCCTTCTTTCGTTACGTGTCCGACCAAAACAAAGGTGCAATCCTGTTGCTTCGCCAATCGAGTGAGTCGCGCTGCACACTCTCGGACCTGTGTCACACTTCCAGGCACGCTTTCGACATCATCCGCATGCACTACCTGAATTGAATCTATAACGACGATTTCAGGACGTTCCCGTTGGACGACTTCAGCGATTTGGCCCACTGAAGTCAGTGATGCAAGGTTGATCTGGCTATCGGCCATCCCTAGTCGAACCGCTCGACCCGCTATTTGCTGGATCGATTCCTCTCCGCTGACATAGAGACACGGTTCGCGACTTGCGAGTTTTCCTGCCATTTGAAGAAGCAATGTGGACTTTCCAGCGCCTGGATCGCCACCCATAAGTACCACCGATCCGGGAACAAGTCCTCCACCCAATACTCGATCAAACTCCGCCATTCCAGTCGACGTTCGCTGACTGGCTTGTGCCTTGACTTCAGAGAGGCGTGTAATTGCCGTGAGTGCGCCGCTGTATCCTTCGCCATATCCGGATGTGAATTGCGTGCCCTTTCGAGGAACACTAGCCTCTTCAAGACTGTTCCATTCTTCGCAGCCGGCACACTGTCCCTGCCATTTGGGGTGCGTTGCACCGCACTTGGTACAAACAAAGATGGTCTTAGTCTTCATGAAAATCTAGACTCTTAATTGGAACTCGTCGTCATTCGAGTTTCGAAGCTGATCCCGTCAAACCCACCTATAGCATATCAAAATACCTGTTGTTATGTACATACTAGGAAATCCAGGGTCCGCATCAAGCGGAAGCTCTCGACTAAGGCTTCAATAGGTGCTGTTTAGCAGGCTAAAGTTTCGCTAAGAAGATCGAAACCTGACCTGCAATTGCGAATCCTCGCATTAGTCACTCAGATGTGCTCGAACTTCTTGCCCAACAATGTCCGGACGCTGCATTGGAATGAAGTGTGTGAGGTCCGGCATATGTTTGTCGATGCCTTGCGGAAGACGCTCTGCAAGCCGTGGCCAAGTGGTTGAGTGAAGGTTATCCAGAGGATGTCTAAATCCTGGTGCTGTCTTTGCCCGCAGGACCGTAACGGGGACATTCACCATCCCCAGCATTGGATGAATGTTGGTGTCGTTGGAGTTGAGAGACGCTTCAGCTTCCACCAATGGTGGACAACACAATTGGTACTGATTCTTTAGTACTGGTTCGAGTCCGAAATCGCAATGATTCCGCAATACCTCCGAGTTCCATAGTTTGAAAGGATCTCTATTTTTGATGGCGTCAAACCACTCGTCCGCGGAATTCCATAGGTACTTTCTTCGGGCATAAGGATGCTCATCGGGGGAGTGGAAGATTTTCGTGTGTCGTGGATTTAAGTAGGCTCGAGGTTGGAACACTACTGGATCTAATAGCACTAGTCCATCGAATCGATCGGACAGAGTAGCTGCAGCTTGTAGTAATAGATGTCCGCCCATGGAGTGCCCCACACCAACTATTGATTTGAGGTCGAGCTTCTGAATGAACGAACAGATGTCCCTCCCGAACTGGCTCCAACTATAGGGACCACGTTTTTCCGATCTTCCATGTCCACGTAGTTCAATACAAAATGAAGGGATGGATGCGGAGAGATCTTTTAGCGACGTGTCCCACATTCGACCGTGACAGCCTAGCCCATGTACACACAAAATTGTCTGATCCGCTTGAGAAACTACCTCACTCTTGAAGTACGCCAGTTTGATGCCGTTGATATCAGCGAAATCTAGCGATAAATTCATAGCTTCTTCAGGAAAGCAGAGTTTATTGCGGAACTAGAATGATTGTGCAAGAGCACTACTTCACTTGTTCCCATATGCATATTCAAGCAACTTCCTCAATACTCGGCGCATATATCTGTGAAGTGGACCTATCAAATCTGAGTGAATCGGAGTGGAAAGAAATCAACAAAGCGTTCTTAGAGTACGCAGTTCTCGTGTTTCCGAAAGCGAACTTGACCGATCCACAGCAAGTCCGGTTTAGTAAACGTTTCGGTAAGCTCGAAACACTTACCGGCAACCCTCTGATAAAGACTCTTTGGGTCAGCAATTTGGACACCAATGGAGACATTTTGCCATTGGATGATGACAACTTTCGCATCATACGCGGAAATGAATATTGGCATACAGACAGCTCCTACATGCCTGTATCTGCCAAAGCATCCTGCCTGAGTGCAGTCACTATTCCTGCAGAAGGAGGCGAAACGAGCTGGGCAGACATGCGTGCTGCGTACGATGCCCTAGATTCAGCAACGAAGAGTCAAATATCCGGACTTGCGGCCTACCATTCCTTTTATCGATCACAAGAGGAATTGGGCCAAGAAGTTGAGATTGGCTCTCGCTACGGATTTCACCGATCCGGTGCACCGCTTAGACCTCTTGTCAAGGACCATTCCGAGACAGGCAGGAAAGCCTTGTACATCGGGCGCCATGCGTATCGAATTCCCGGGATGGAAGACAATGCTGCACAAGAACTCTTGAAGGAACTTAATGAATTTGCTTGTCAACCTTGCTTCGTGTTCGAGCATTCATGGTCAGTTGGAGACATGGTCCTCTGGGACAATCGATGCGTTTTGCACAGAGTCAAACCCTATGACTATTCCAAACCACGCGTCATGCGACATACAAGAATATCCGGCGACACTTCGGAATTCGCTCCCACCGATCCCCACGAACAACCGACACACTTTGCAGCACAGAGTGATCAATCTGCAAATTGATGCGACAGGATCTTCGCAAGACTAGAAAGGTTCTTTAGAGTTAGGATTGCAGTATTGCCGATCCTGGTAGCGACTCGACGTGAAAGATCACGTCATGTGGCCTAGTGTGGAACGTTTCCTTGAACAACTATTCGATGCATGATTCGTTGCTCGCTGTAATCCGCAATTGCGTAGTGCATTACTGAACGGTTGTCCCAAAGCACCAAGTCATTGACGTTCCATCTATGACGATATGTAAACTCTGGTCGAACGTGGTGCGAGAAAATCCGGAACAGTAGCGATTCACTCTCATCAGCCGGCATTCCGACAACGTATTTGGTGAAGTTTGGATTCACATAGAGTGCTTTCTCTCCTGTCTCGTCGTGTCTTCTAACGACGGGATGAATTGAATCTTCTACATCAGGTCCAAATACTTTCCCGGTATGAAACGCCTTCTTTTCCTCAATGTTCTCTTTGAGTTCTCCCGGTAGGGTGTCGTACGCGAGATGTTGATTGGAGAATATTGTGTCTCCACCGGTACTCGGAAGTCTCTTAGCAAGTAGACCCGTGTACTTGGGTGGCGTAGAATGCCAGGTCATATCCGAGTGCCATCCACCACCGGCTGGATGGCTGCCCGGAAAGAATCTGAACTTTCTTCCCTCTCCAGAACTACCTATCCACTGAACAAATTGGGTATCTCTATGTTTAGTGGCGGGATGCGTAAGCAATTCTCCCCAACGCCTTCCGAAGGATTCCAATTCCAGAGCATTGAGCTGTTGATCGGGAAGAACAAGCAAGTGGTGCTTCAGCATCAAATCTCGCAATAAATCAATAGTTTCACGTGAGGAATCTTCGCTTACGTCAATTCCTTCGACCCTTGCTCCTAAAGCTACGCTTACACGGTTTATTTGGTAGTCCGTGTGGATGTCAGAATCTTTGAGTTGTGCTTTCACGCCAAGCCTACGGTAAACTCCCTATCACAATCATACAAAAACCGTCGCACGCAATCACTGCACGCACTCCGCACGACTATTGCTAGAAGGGCTCCTCATCGTCTTCCGTAGTCGGCTTGCCCGCCGCATCTACAGTGAACGGAGGATCAACGGGCCTGTTAGGACTTCGTTCTGTACTGCTGATCGAACGTGACATTTCTTCACGCTCTTCTCCCGTTGCTTCAAATTTCATCAATGGTTCAATGAAGTTGAGCTTGATTGCTCCTCTCGGCCCATTTCTATGTTTGGCAAGAATGATCTCCGCTTTTCCTTTTTCCGAGGACTCTTTGTCGTATACCTCATCACGGTAGATGAAGATGATCAAATCCGCATCCTGTTCGATTTCACCACTATCACGAAGGTCAGACATTTTCGGCCTCTTGTCGTGTCGATCCTCTAGCCTTCGATTCAGCTGTGAAAGTGCTACGACGGGCACTCCAAATTCCTTGGCCATTCCTTTCAGAGAACGCGTGATGTCTCCCATTTCAAGTACTCGACTGTCGTATCTTCGAGAGGGTCTCATCAATTGAATGTAGTCCACTACAACTAACGCAAGGCCGTTGTGCGCTTCACCCGTCTGGCTGTTTTTCATTGATTTGACTTCGCGATTGACCCTTCTGGCGTACGATCTCATTTCCTCCACAGACAAGTTTGGCCGATCAACCAAATATAGCGGGCTGTCCGACAAAAGAGCAGTCGCACTCCTAAGTTGTCTCATCTGCTGTGCAGTCAGATTTCCCGTCACCAAATTTTTGTATGGAACAGCTGATTGCGCAGCAAGCAGCCTAATGACTAACTGACTGTGATCTTGTTCCAAAGAAAAGAAAAGTACAGGGCGCGGGGTCTTGGAAAGGATGACCTGCTCACAAACGTTAAGCGCAAATGCAGTTTTCCCCATCGAGGGTCGACCGGCAATTATGATGAGATCGTTGTTGTGAAACCCTCCCGTCAAGTCATCCAAATCCCAATATCCGGATGGGAGTCCGGGCAGAACTCCTTCAGCTGAGCGAAGTTGGTCGATGCGACGTTCGGCCAATTCGACGATGTTGCCAAGAAAGTGCTGATATTGCTCTCCTGCGGTATCTTTTGCTATTCCGAGAATCCGTTCCTCGGACTCCGAGAGTACCTGTTCTGATGTTCGGTCTTCAGGGGTGAAAGCCAAGTTCTTGATGAAGGTCGAGGCGCCGATCAACTCTCGCCTTAAAGCTGCCCCGCGAACCATTTTGGCGTACGTTTCAACGTTGCGCGAATCATGTACGGTGTCTTGGATCTCGTAGAGGTAGGGGTATCCGCCGACTTCGTCCAGCAATCCGGCCCTACGCAACGCATCGCAAACTGTGAGGTGGTCAAGGGGACTACCTTGATTTGCAAGCGATCTGATCGTTTGAAAAATTTTTCGATTCTTCGGCTCGAAGAATTCACTGAACTCGAGAAGACCAGTTAGACGGTCCCATGCCGACGTGTCTCCCATCACACTCGCAAGTACAGCCCGTTCCGCTTCCATGCTGTGCGGCATGCGCTGTGCAGTATGGTTTGGCGTATCGTTTGCTAAATACTCTTGTAATTCGGTATCGTAGTCTTCTGACATAGAGGTGAGTATGAGTTCATCCCTGACACCCTTAATGTCCATGTTAGTAGACAACTAGTCAATAGCACAAATCCATTTTTTGTACTTGACAGGACCATTTTGGGCACTTAGCCCACGGAGTGAGGAACTGGGTTGAAAAACTCTGTGGAAAAGTGGTGTTTAGCGTTTGGAGGACTTATTCAGCGTCTACGATGACACGCACTATGCGAGACACGTCTGCATGCACGCGAATCTCGACCTCGAATTCGCCCAGTTCTCGAATGGCCCCGGTTGTCAATTTAACTTCGCTCTTGTTAACCTCAATTCCGAGATCCGATATTTCTCGAGCGATTTCAACGGGTCCCACGGAACCATATAAACGGCTCGCATCGACAGCACGCGCCAGTATGGTAATTTCCAAGTCATCCAGCAATGCAGCTCGTTTCTCCGCGCCTTCTAATCGCTCTACGGCCATCGCCTTCAATTCCTGCTCTCTTTCGGCAAAGACCTTTCGGTTTTCGTCGGTAGCCTTTAACGCTAATCCCCGCGGAATTAAGTAATTTCGTGCAAATCCGGGTTTTACACGCACTTCGTCACCGAGGTCTCCGAGATTGGTGACTCTATCAAGCAGCAATACGTTCATCTAACTCTGTCTCTAAGATCGATGTTGGTCGGTATATGGGAGCAGTGCCAAGTATCGCGCACGCTTTATGGCGCGAGCCAACTGCCTTTGGTATTTTGAACTGGTTCCCATCATTCGTGCGGGAACAATCTTGCCGGTCTCAGTTATGTACTGTCGCAGAGTCTCCAAGTCCTTGTAGTCAATTTCTTTGATGCCCTGCTCTGTAAATCGGCAAGTCCTACTTCGTCTGAATGTACGTGCCATTTCTATTGCTCCTCATTCGCATCATCGGCAGTCGACTCGAGAGCCTCCACTTCCGATGACTCTTGGGCTTGATCTTCCACCGACTCTTCGATGCTACCCTCGTCAGCCTCATCTTCTGTCGAGTCGAAGTCGTGGTCAGCTCGAGCCCTTGATTCCTCGCGTGCCTTGCGCCTCGCCTCCATCTCTTCTTCGCGCCTTCGTTCCTTCTCGCGTTCACGTTCTTGTTCACGAAGTTCCTCTTCGTAGATTTTTGAAGTTTCAGTTTCCGCCGCTTTGCGTTTGAGAATCATGTTGCGCAACACAGCATCGTTGAAACGAAATGCACTCTCAAGCTCTTCAAGAACGCTTGTCGGCACTTCGATGTTCATGAGGACGTAGTGGCCCTTGTGTATCTTCGCGATGGGGTATGCAAGTTGACGACGACCCCAATCCTCACATCGGTGTATCGCTCCGCCTTCGCGTTCGATCATTGCACGATATCGATCAATCATTCCCGGAACTTGCTCCGACTGATCGGGATGCACAATGAAAACTATTTCGTAATGACGCATAAAGTCTCCCTTTGGTGAACGTCCTCAGCTTCCATAGGGAACCCAAAAACAAGGAGTAAAAACTAATTGTGGGCGAACCCACGGCTGGTATTTTACCAGCTGAACCTTACTCTTGACCAATCTCCGCGGAACCTGACAGACCCGGTAAAGGAACAACCATGTCTAACGGGAGAATACTGACGCGTAAGCAGATTTTGGAAGAAAAAAGGACTATTCCCTGGGGAGATGACCCTTCATTTCGCAGACTCCGTCCTCCCGAGTTCACCTGCCCGTTGACGTTGAACTTCATACAGCAGAATCCCGGTCGCGACAGAAACATTCAGACTCTCTACGTTTCCAAACATAGGAATGGAGACCAAGTGATCGCACTTAGCCCGCGTCAACTGGCGAAGTCCCTTCTCCTCGCCGCCCACGACTACCACTGTGGGCGAGACGAAGTCCGCCTTGAGGTAGTTGTTTGATGCGTTCAACTGGGTTCCTACTACCCAGCAACCATGGTCTTTCAACCAATCCAACCGCCTTGCCAAATTAGAAACCTGAACGAGAAAAACTGAGTCTAGTGCACCAGTGGACGTTCGGTGAACAACTTCGGTCAGAGGAGCACTGCGATTCTTGCCTATGAGTACTGCATCCACACCCGCAGCCGCAGCAACACGCAGGCAAGCTCCGAGATTCCTTGGGTCTAGGACTCCGTCCATCACAAGAATAAATGGATTTTTCCACTGTTCAAATTCTTGCTCGAATTCTTGCTCCGATTTTGCCTGTGCTACAACGGTTTCCAGCAAAACTCCTTGATGCGTCGCTCCTCTTGCCAACCTATCAAGTGTTGAACGGGGAACAGTGCTAACTCTAATACCCAACCGCAACGCTTCTTCACGAATTCGCTTGAGCCTATTTCCGTGAAAACCCTCGGCCAGAAGAACTCTATGAATTTGACGAGGCGATTGCTGAAGCATGGACATTGCACTGTGTATGCCATAGACGCGGCGATCAGTTGACTGGGATTGGTTCATCGTCTATTCCTTCGCTCGCGACGAAAGCTGAGTTTTCCTTTTCGAAATTCGTGACCAACTTCACTTGTGTTGGCTTCAACTAGATCCAGGCGTTGTAGTTCCACATCGACGGCAACGAGGCGAACCTCTATGGGATCGCCCATCCTGTAGGTTGTACCTGTTGCCTCACCGACTAGCTCCGTATGTTTATTTTCGTAGAAGTCACCAACTAGTTCGGAAACATGGACAAGCCCAGAAATGAAATATCGATCAAGCTCGACGAAAAGACCAAAATCTTCAACCTTGACTATGTGTCCAAGAAAAGTTTTACCAACAGATTTCTTTAACAGGGCGCATTTCAACCATGCGTCCACTCTTCTGGTGACTTCCACTGATCGACGCTCGCAGACCGACAGGTCGTCTCCTAATTCGCTGTTTATTCGGCTATTCAATTCACTCACTGAGTCTCCTTTCAACAGTCCCTTTATCAATCGATGTACAAACAAGTCAGCGTACCGTCGAATAGGAGATGTAAAGTGCAAGTATTCTTCCAGCGCAAGTCCAAAGTGGCCTACGTTTTCAAACGAATACACAGCCTGTTTCATTGACCGCAACACTAACAGTTCCCAAATCCATGGAGTTCGACTATTTGATCTGATCCTATCTAGTAACTTCTTGATGAATAGAGGTTTTTCTTCGTCTAATCCTCCTTTTATGAGCGAGCTGCCCTGTAAATTCCAACGCAATTCACTAATTGATTTCGCATCCGGACCTTCGTGTACGCGAAACAATGCGCGACAGCCATGTTTGTGCAAGAATCGAGCGGCACACACATTTGCTGCAATCATTGCCTCTTCAATCATGTTGTGAGCATCGTTGCGCGAGTGAAGCTCTAAATCTACAGGGTTTCCATTTTTCGTCTTCACCGTAGATTCCCGCGTTGTAAAGTCCAATGCACCCCGTATCTCACGAGCTTTCCTCAATGCCTTGGCAACCTCGTACAGTTCTCGTAGCGAACGAATGACAGTTTTTGGATTCGAGGTAGATCCTCCATTGCAGATGTGGAACGCTTCCGTGTAGGTGAGTCTGGCTGTCGAACGGATTACCGCCTCGTAGAAAGAGTAAGAACTCACCAATCCATCATTTCCTAGCATCATGTCACAAACTACAGCTAGTCGATCTTCGTTTGGTCTGAGCGAACATATACCGTTCGACAATCCTTCTGGAAGCATGGGAACGACTCGGTCGGGAAAGTAAACCGAATTACCGCGAATCCGAGCCCTTGTATCAATGGTGTCTCCAGGGTTGACGTAGTGGGCAACATCAGCGATTGCGACACACAAACGCCAGGTATTTTCCTTCTCCCTACAAGCAAAAACTGCATCATCGAAATCTTTGGCCGATTCTCCATCAATCGTTACGAAAGGAAGACTACGCAGATCCATGCGATCCGAAACAGATTGCGGATCAATACTCTCAGGAAAGGAACGCTCGTCTGCATTCGGGCTTTCGTCATGCGGCACTTCATAGGCTTGGAGCAACGCAAAAACCGCACGATCGGATTCATTAGTGGCGTCGAAGACGCTTCGGACTGTTGCACTGCGCTTTTTGTAGTTTAGTTGGGGTAGGTCCACCGTGACAATGTCTCCCGTTCGCATTCCTGGTTCGGGACTTATCGGAATTCTCGCCGATTCTGTTTGCACTAGCGGTAGCAGAAACCAGCGACTAGACTCAGTTATTGCAATACCGGTAACGCTTTTCTTTTCGGAATTTACACCGATCCCGAAATTCCCGATTTGATAACGACCGTTGGAATCCTTTAACACTTCACCTTGTCGTTCCATTGATTGGAGTAATTTCGAAAGTCCTGGCGAATTACGCAACAAACCTACTAATTTGCCGTACGATACAGGACCGGTCTTCATCAGCACTCTCTTAATTCGAGACTTGGATATTGGTCTCAATTCACACTCTCTTATTTCAGCGTTGAGAGGCTGTAATGGGACCCGTCTGGCTACAATGCATTGACCGTACGAGCACGTTTCGAAGACTTTGAACCAACTTGGAGCGAATCTCCCATCATTGCTTCACGTTGAAAAGTAAGAACGGGCTCGATTAGGAGCTGTTGCCTACGGTTCCTCAACGTTTGTCCAACTGCGAAAACCTTAGTCAAAGTTCTTCCAAAACGACAAGCATGATCAATATGCCGAGATGGTGAAATTGGTAGACACGCCAGCTTCAGGTGCTGGTGGGGGCAACCCCGTGGAGGTTCGAGTCCTCTTCTCGGCACCAATCTAGGGCGAAGCCCTAAATCCGTCCGATACTCCCTTGGTAACCATGCACACTGCATTGTGAGCATGCAAACTCTCATAGTGTTCCACCCGAACCAAGAAATCCATGACCTCGGACTCTTCGTTCAAGCAGGACTTCAGCCGACGTCCCGCATCTTCACAAAACATCGTGTTTTGACCGTTTAGGAGTGCAAACTCTTGCTCGTCCACCCGCTTCACAGCAGTCTGTACGGGAGTTGCTAGCGCTTCTTCAACCTTGTCGATAAGGTGAGTTAAGGGGAATTCGTTCAAGTCTGGATTCAGACGAACAACTATGCAGGCAGAACTTCTCTGTCCGTGCGGAGTGGCGACGATTCCTTCATCAGTACCCAGCCAATGTCTTACCCGGGATGCACTTACAGTTCCAACAGATCCAAAGTCTTGATCAAACTGATGTTGGATGGATTGTCGAGCCAGCGCGGCGGATGCGGGGCACGTGCTCGAGTAATGAACTGTGAACTGCATGTCGACATGAGTTACCTCATTGACGTGTTCGCCTCGGACCGACACGGGATAGTTGTTCCATCCTGAGTGGTCAGACACCAGTGCGTTTCGGCGCAGATGTTGTTCCGAGGAAAACTCAACTAAAGCTTGTGAAGAGAAGTCTTGATGGGAGTCGAGCATTTGCTGTAAGAAACTGGCAATGGACTGTGGGGAAAGTGGTCGATCTGCCGCTTTCTGATCCAACAATACATACAGCCGCGACATATGTATTCCTTTCGCTCGAGGGTCACGAAGATTGACGTACAGCTGAACGGTGCTCGGTGCAGATCGAACTTCCTCTCCGTCGCAGAACTTCATCGGAAGTCGAATATCCCTCATTCCTACCCAATCGAGAGGATCTTGTTCGTCTTTCAGAACTCTCATCGCCACATCGGGCATGACTTGATCCGACACCGAATATAGATTTTTCACTTTAACTGCAATATATCGATTTACTTTTGGCCTACACGCGATCGTTCCAGGATGCCGCTCGGAACGCAAGACACATTGGTTTTTCTAATCACCTAAACTTGCCTTCTCCGACTCGGAAAGCTCGCGAGCTTCCGCTACAACCATTACGGGAATTCCATCTCGGACGGCATACGCCAGACCCGCCTCTTCCGACCAAAGTTCGTTGGTGGATTCGTTGTAGGTCAGTTTCGCCTTAGTTAACGGACAAACCAACAGATCGAGAAGTTTTGGGTCGATCATGTGAACATTTTACGATTCAAGCGTACCCATTCAGCCGATTAGTTCGCTGTTGACGCTCACTATTGAACTACGTTCTGCCCCGGTTGAGACTCCGACAATGGGAATTTCTAACATTTTTTCCAAATTTTTCACATACTTGCGCGCGTTTTGAGGGAGGTCATTGAGAGTGCGAGCTTTCACTGTAGATTCTCCCCATCCCGAAAACTCTTCATATACCGGACGTACCTGAGACAAATACTCGGCATCGTGTGATCTGTCCAATTCACGATTGCAATGGCGATCATCATAGTCTACACACACTCTCACAGTGTCGAATTTGTCCAAGACATCGAATTTGGTCAGGAACATACTTGAAATGCCATTGATACGGAGCGCATGCTTCAACGCCACTGCGTCCAACCAGCCGCATCGTCTCGGTCGACCAGTGGTTGAACCAAATTCGTCTCCCGAGCGCGCCAATGCTTTTCCTAAACCATCGTTGAGTTCAGTGGGGAACGGACCCTCCCCGACTCGAGTTGTATACGCCTTGACGACGCCAATTACCTGATCAATGGAATTTGGACCAAGACCAGTTCCAGTCGCAACCCCACCCGCAACAGTATTTGAAGAGGTGACATAAGGATAGCTACCCATGTCCACATCGAGCATTGCCCCTTGGGCTCCTTCGCAAATAATTGTTCCTGCCTTTTTCTTGAGCTGATGAATCAATTCAACGGTGTCACATGCAACTGGTCGGACGAAGTTGGCAAACTTTTCCAGCAGATCTTTGGTTTCTTCCGCGTTTGATGCTTTTGCTCCGTAGTATCGAGTTAGCACAAAGTTATGAAAATCGTAGAGCTCGCGAATCTTTTGTCCGCATCGATCGGAATCAAAAACATCAGCGAGTCGAACGCTTCGTCGCGCGACTTTGTCCTCGTAAGCCGGACCGATCCCTCGCAAAGTCGTACCAATTCTTCCAGCCCCTTGGCGATGCTCGCGCGCGGCGTCGAGTGCAGCATGGCATGGAAGTACCAACGGACACTCTGTACTTACACGTAGCCGATCAACAACAGGGATACTACTTCGCTCCAGAACTTGACACTCTGACATCAATGCTTCGGGAGAAACGACAACACCGTGCCCAATAATGCTCAGCGTGTCTTGACGAAGTATTCCGGATGGAATGAGATGCAGGACAGTCTTTTCGCCTTTGACGACCAAAGTGTGTCCCGCATTGTGTCCGCCCTGAAATCTCACAACTGCCAGCGCGTCTCGTGCCAGTAGATCAACTATTTTCCCTTTGCCCTCGTCTCCCCACTGGGCGCCGACAACAACAATCGTTCGAGCCATGCTGGAGCTAGTGTTTCCTATGTTGGGGAGGCTGACACTGTGTTCTTAGGCATCCCACACGATCAGATTTTGACTAGGCAGGGACAGGCACACAAGCTGGCATCGCACCGTGAGTGGGTGCGATGCTCTAGCACATCAATTCAATCCGAAAATCGGCGCTGAAATCTTACTTATTCAGCAATGTCTCTCTTCAGATACTTGAAGAACTCGCTGCTTGGATCCAGAACAAGTAGCGAACGACCATCCTGAAATACATTGACATATGCATTGATACTTCGATAGAACTCGTAGAACTCCTTGTCTTGACCGTAAGCATCGGCATAGATCTTTGTCGCTTGGGCATCGCCATCGCCTCGAATTCTCTCGGCATCTCGCTGTGCTTCCGCTCCAATGACTGTCACTTGCCGTTGCGCATCGGCTTCAATCCCAATTGCTTGTTCTCTTCCGGTTGCACGATATTGTCGCGCCTCGACTTCTCGTTCCGAGTTCATTCGTTCGAATACTGCGCTGGACACCTCGTCGGGTAGATCGATCCTCTTGACTCGAACATCGATTACCGTAATTCCAAACTCATCCATCATGGTGACATTCATTTCATTGGTGAGTTCTTGCATCAACTGATCGCGTTCACCGGAAATAACTTCGTGCATGTCACGCTTGCCTATTTGGTCCCGCAGCCCTTGGCTTACCTTGGCTTGGAGACGCGCATTGGCACTTTCTTCAATACCTGATGTTGCAGTGTAGTAGCTACGTGGATTGGCGATCCGCCATTTGGCGAACCAATCTACAATCAGCGGCTTCTGTTCAATCGTCAAATATCGTTCAGGAGTGGCATCTCTCGTCAAGACGCGGCCATCGAAGTACTTGACCTGATCCGCAATTGGAAACTTCAAGTGAAGTCCTGGGAGCTCGCCTTCTTCTGGTGACATAACATCCCCAAAGCGAAGCAGAATAGCTCGTTGACGTTCATCGACAATGTAAAAGGTATCTAGAAGCAGTGCGCCAATGAGGAGCACCACAACCACAATAACAATGTTTTTAACGCTCATCCTCAGTTCCCCAAATTGACCGACCGAGTGCTACCGGGTAGCGAAGTAGTCGGGTAGTTGGACTCGGTGGCGGAATTCGATACGTTGCCACCTCTAAGCAGCTGATCAAGCGGCAGCAACAATAGGTTGTTGCCTCCGGAAACATCGACCATTACGATTGAAGTCGACTGCAATACCGTTTCGATTGCAGTTATGTACAAACGATCTCTGGTGACCTCTTTTGCCGCTTGATATTCCGTCAACAACTTGGTGAAGCGCTCTGCTTCGCCCTGAGCTAGCGCAACTACCTGGTCGCGATACGCATTGGCTGCTTCTATGATTCGCGACGCTTCTCCTCGCGCTTCCGGTACGAGCTGTTCAGCATCTGCGCTGGCTTCGTTGATGAACTTGACCTGATCTTCTTTTGCCTTTTGTACATCGTCGAAAGCCGCCTGTACTTCTTGCGGTGGTTCCACGGCCTCAATATTCACACCTACAACTTCGATACCCGTTTCATAGCGATCCAAATAGGTCTGCAATCGTTCCTTTACGTCATCGCCTAAGACTTCGCGACCCGTGGTAATCACTGCAGCCATCGTTGAACTACCTACCACATGACGAAGCGCACTTTCTGTTGCATGCTTAAGACTTTCTTCAGGTTCACGTATGTCCACAACATACTTTATGACACCGTCGATCCGATACTGAACCACTAGGTCGACCTTTACAATGTTTTCGTCCTCGGTGAGCATCTGCTGGCTGTGTTCGCTCGAATTGATTCTGGTCGTATTGACCTTGATTACCTCGTCGATGAACTTTGGATTCCACCTCAAACCAGGTTCCGTAAAGTTATCCTGCACTTTGCCAAATCGCAAAACAACACCACGTTCCTGTGCGTCAACTTGGTACCAGCCCAGTGCGAACCAGATGACACCCAAGATAATGACAACCAGTCCAATCAATTTGGGAGATATGCGGAATCCTTTCTTTCCGGAAGAGCCGGACCCAGATCCGCTGCCGCCTCCTCCTCCAAACATCCCTCGAAGTTGACCATGCAACTTCCGGAATGCATCGTCTAGGTCAGGTGGACCTTGTTCGCCACCTCGGTTTCCCCAAGGATCCCGGTTTCGACCGTCATTGTCGCTCCAAGCCATTTTCACTCCATTTGCGCAAGCTTTGTGATTGTAGATTGTGTTGATTAGCCGTGCAAGCTAATGCCATGCCTAGCTTCAAGTTCGTGCGCTTGATCGCGTGCCAGGCTGACCCTGAATATTGCTCGGCCATCGATTGTGTGAGTTTCTTCATCGACCACTTGCATCTGATACAGCAACGATCGAACTTTTCCATCTTTTGATTCCAATTCAATGCTATATGGTTTCGAGAGGCCCCGCAGCCGTCGCGTGATATGTTGCTTGAGCTCGCTCAATCCCCGTCCAACTGTGGCACTGACGTAGGCGGCCTCGTTGCGGGTGCCTGCTTCGGTCTCAGTGACATCGATCTTGTTGAAAACCGAAATAGTAGGAATGGAATCTGCTCCAATGTCGCCTAGCGTTTCCCTGACAGACTCTTGAATTTCTTCCAAATTGGGTGCAGATGCGTCCATTACATGGAGCAGTAAATCGGCGTTGGCTACTTCTTCGAGCGTGGCCTTGAATGCGGCGACAAGATCTACTGGAAGGTGCTTGATAAAGCCAACCGTGTCCGCCAAAAGAACCTTGAAGTCCCCGTCCAAACACATACTCCTTATTGTCGGGTCCAGCGTGGCGAATAGTCTGTCATCCGAATATATTTCCGATTGGGTCAGCGCGTTGAACAAAGTTGACTTTCCCGCATTTGTATAACCCACGAGAGCTACAAGGGGAACCCGAGATCGCAAGCGCTTGCGACGCTGTAGCGACCGTTGCCGTTTTACCTTGTCGAGTCGGCCTCTCGTCGTATGAATGCGTCTCTGCAAAAGATACTTATCGATATCTATCTGCTTTTCCCCTACACCGCGCAAATTGACTCCGCCTCTTTGTCGGTCAAGGTGAGTCCAGCCCCGAACGAGGTGAGACTGCGCATGAGAAAGTGTAGCCAGTTCAACCTGCAATTTGCCTTCATAGGATCGGGCTCTATCTTCAAAAATACGAAGGATTAGTTCCGTTCGAGTCATCACTCGAACTTTCAACCGAGCTTCCATGTTCTTTTGCTGCGTGGCTGTTAATTCCTGATCCACTAACAGCAGATCCAATCCGTGATCAGCAATGTCTGATACGAGTTCTTCGACCTTTCCTTGTCCTATGCAAGTTGCTGGATGTGGCGATTGTCTCTCAACGATCCGCGTATGCTCAACCCCCAAGCCAGCTGACCGTGCAAGATCCCCTGTTTCTCCGACTTCGTATCGAGGGTAATCGAGTGACTTGAAGCGTATAGATAGGAGAAGCGTCTTTAGCCCCTCCTCCGGTCGATCAAAAAACATTATTAGAGTTGAAGAGTCTTAAGTGCGTGAGTCCCTCAAAGACTCATTGTATTACCGACTCAGAACCGTCTCACCACAAATTACCACTCAGCCACTCAACTTACAGATCTTTGTGGCACGTCGTAATTTTGAAGTAGGCGTGCGACAACGTCAAATGCATCAGGAGTTTGTACTGAAACATGTTGTGCATCAGACTGCCAGTTTCGCAACCAAGTGAGCTGTCTTCGTGCCAATTGTCTCGTTCCGGCAACAATTAAATCCAGGGTAGGAGTGTCAATCAATGCATCAGAACTCATCGTCAAGTGTTTCCAAACCTGTCTATAGCCTACAGCTCGCATTGACATTGCTTTCAAAGATAGCCTTGGACGTTGCATGAGAGTCTTGACTTCATCGACGAAACCCAAAGCCAGCATGTTGTGCACACGACTTTCGATTCGATTGTGTAGTTCTGGACGGGACAAGTTCGCTATTGAGATTTCAATATAGTTGCATCGAACGCGATGGGAAACGGATGCTTGCGGTTGAGCTTTTAGATACTCAGACATAGTTCTTCCCGACAGTTTATACACCTCCAGAGCTCTCTCAATCCTTGAGTAGTTGTTAGGGTGGATGCGACCGGCAGTTGTGGGATCTACCTGTTTTAACTCGCTATGAAGGTGCCTGGTTCCCTTGTCTTCCGCTTGTTGGCGAAGTTCCGATCTAATTTCCGGATCACGTCCCGGAAGCTTTGCGATTCCGTCTCGAAATCTCTTGAAGTAGAGCATCGTGCCTCCAACAAGCAATGGCGTTTTCCCTAGATTCAGTGCCTCCACGACGGCAGCATCCGCTTGTTGGACAAAGTCACCCACCGAGAAGTCTTCCTCTGGATCCAAAATGTTGATCAAAGCGTGGGGACACTTATGCAATACATTCGCGTCCGGTTTGGCAGTGCCAATGTCCATTCCTCGATAGACCATTGCGGAGTCGACGCTTATAGGTGCCAGATTGAATCGGTCAGCTAGCTGAATGACCAACTCCGTTTTTCCACTCGCAGTTGGTCCCATCAATGCAAACACCGTCCGCGGCGGTTGCTGGTTCATCCTAGGGTCTTAGCGGCAATTGCTAGCGTCCGCGTAAGAAGACGCTATCCAGTGATTTCATGCTTTGAACGCGATAGGTTGGACGCCCGTGATTGCACTGGCCCGCATTCTCTGTGACTTCCATATCTCGCAAAAGCGCATTCATTTCCTCAATGGACAAGCGACGATTGAATCGAATGGCGTCATGACAGGCAAAGGAAGCGAGTAGCTGGTTTTCGCGGTCTCGAATAGTTTCAGTAGTGCCATGCTCAGCCAATTCATCAAGTACATCGAGGACGAGCTGGCTTATGTCAATGGATTGCAACATTGCGGGCACCTCGCGTACGGATATCGTTTTTGAATCAGAAACGTCCAATTTCAAGCCTAAATCTTCAAGCAAGTCCTGGGCTACGCGTGCAGTTTCAGCCTCGCTTTCGCTTGCACTTATTTCCACTGGCACTAGCAGTCGCTGCGAGGCAAGTTTTCGCGCATCACGAGCTTTCTTCATCTTCTCGTAGACAACTCTCTCGTGAGCTGCGTGCATATCAACAATAACGAGACCTTCAGAGTTTTCCGCAAGTATGTATGCGCCATGCAATTGAGCCAATGCGTAGCCCATCGGTGGAATCTCTCCTTGTCTTGCGATCGCAGATTGACGGTCGTCGCTCGAAGTAAAGGATGATCCGCTCGTAGACCTATTTGGGTGGGGCAACGATTCGGGCGATCCAAGTGGCAATGGGCTCTCCACATAGGAGTCGACGGTCAGTTGAAATGGATTGGCTGGTTGGTCCTGATGAGGATCAATTTCGATTTGGGCCGGATTCTTGGTACCAACACCACTTAGTTCGTGATAAAGACCAGACATCAAAAAGTCGTGGACACGTCGCGCGTCTCGAAAACGAACGTCTCTCTTCGTCGGGTGGACATTCACATCGACATCTCGAGGACTCATTGATAAATTCAGAACAAACACGGGATGTCTGCCGTGGAAAATCACGTCTCTGTAACCTTGCTTAACTCCATGTGCGATTAATCGATCATTGACGTATCGACCGTTTACAAAGAAGTACTGTCGATTCGCAGAGCTTCGAGTAAAAGTTGGTAGTCCAACCCACCCTCTTAGATGCAAGTCTTCGCGTCGCAAGTCAACCTCGATGCATTGGTCGGCGAAAGCGGTTCCAAGAACACGCGAAATTCGTTCGAATGCCGAGTCCTCTACTTCCATTTTTTCGACTACGCGGTCGTCATTGATAAGCGTGAATGCACAATGCGGATGGGCAATCGCCAAAATGCGCACGCAATCGGCAACATGGTTCATTTCGGTTCGCGATCGCTTGAGAAATTTCCTTCGAACTGGGGTGTTGTAAAAGAGATCGGTAACTTCGACCTGCGTGCCCCGCGTTCCCGCCGCGGGCTCGAATGCCACTTCCGAGCCTCCATCCATTCGCAACGACCATGCAGCATCGGACCCATCAGTGCGTGAAGTGATTTCCAATTTAGACACAGCCGCAATACTTGCCAAGGCTTCGCCACGAAATCCCATGGTTGAAACAGCGATTAGATCGTCAGCTGAACTAATTTTGCTGGTGGCGTGACGTTGAACTGACAGTCGCATGTCGTCTGGTTCGATCCCCATTCCATCGTCAGAGACTCGAATTCGACGAAGAGCACCTGCTTCGACTTGGACGAGAATGTTCGATGCATTGGCGTCGAGGCTATTTTCTATTAACTCTTTGACTATGGAAGCGGGGCGCTCGACGACTTCGCCTGCGGCTATTTGGTTGGCAACGCGTTCGTCGAGTCGATGAATACGCGATGCTGTCATCAGTTCCGACGTGGACGGACAGGTATTGTCAATAGCTGGTTAGCGTAAATTCTGTCGCTGTTTAAATTGTTCAACTGCAAAATCGAAGAAATCGAAACGTTGTTTGCCAACGCGATTTCGCCGAGTGTGTCCCCTCTCTTCACGCGATACTTCTTAAAAGCTCGGCTGTACGAACATTCGACCTCACCACGGCTCAAGTCCGTGTGCCAGGGAGGGTTATCGCAAAAATGGCTCAAGATGCCTAAAGCAATTGCTTCTCCTATCGCATGCTGGTGAGAGGGTTGTTCAAGCAAGCGAGCTTCCGTTGGGTTGGACAAATAACCCGTTTCAACCAGAATGGAAGGTACATGGGTCGATTTGAGTACGAGAAATCCAGCATCAGTGACCTGAAAATCGGTTCGACTCTTATTCAATGCACGGGGATGCAATCCGGCAACAGAGGACATCTCTTGAAGCACGCTTTTCCCGATGGCCACAGAACTATCCAACACGAAATCACGGGGCATCTCATTCAGAAATCGGTATTGGTTGGGCTCATCGAAACAGCGTGAATTTACCCAGGAAGCCACTCCTCCAATCCAATCTGATCGATTCTCATTCTGGACGTTCCATTTGTTGATTTCCGTCGTTGCTTTGCCGTTGTCCAGTACCCAGACACTTCCGCCTCTTGGACCAGGTCGGTTCACAGAATCCGCATGCACCGAAACGAATACATGAGCCCTTTCTTTCATCGCGATGTTCCTCCGCGTATTGAGAGGAACTTCGTAGTCTCCTTCTCGAGTCATAATGACTTTGAATCCAGGCGCAGCCTCAAGCACACCCTTCACGACTCTAGAAATCGCCAGATTGACATCTTTCTCATAAATCCCGGTTATTGCTTCCGCACCAGGATCTTCGCCACCGTGTCCAGCGTCAACTACAACTACAACATCTTTGTGGGGTTCGTTGTCGGTGGAGCAGTCTTCAAGTAGCACTTCGCTTGGCAAGTCAATGACTAGCCGGTGGCCAAAAGGGTTGTAGGGGTCTAGTTTGAATACTGTCGGCTCAACCTTGTCCGCAAGATCTAACACTACTCGGTACATACCATTGGTTCCTACAGCGTGGCGAATGGACTTTAGTATTCGACTGTCGATCTCACGGATTGTGATAGTTCCCCGAGGCGTCGTATTCTTGAGATCGATGTATACACGGGTGGGGTTGTCAAGTACTCCATACTTGTAGTCTGCTTGTTGGGTAAGATCAAGAACTATTCGAGTATTGTGAGGACTCTCGTTCCAACGTATTCCAAGTAACTCGTTGGCTTGAACCTGTCCGGCGATCGCCAAAGTCAGAATGGAGAACCCAACGATGCGCAAAGCAACGTTTCTAGGATGCAATCTAATCATTGAAAAAGCCTATGTTCGCTGTGCGCCCTTCTCCCTTTCTTGTCAACTTGACAACCAAATCGGGAGATGGGAGCACTTCACTTCCCTGTTCAGGCCACTCGACAAGTTGCAAGTGGCTCAACTCCAGCTGTTCCAGTAAACCAATATAGTTCAATTCCTCTATTTTTTCAATACGATAAAGGTCAATATGCAGTATGTGGACTCCGTTCAAGCTGTAGGGTTCGATCAACGTATAGGTTGGACTCGTAACAGGTCCCTTTCTCCCCAGAGCTCTCAACCATCCTCGAACAAGGGTTGTTTTTCCAGACCCCAGCTCACCTTCCAGAAAAACCAGACCACTTTCAATTCGTTTAGCGAGGGAAGCTCCAAGCGCAAGAGTGTCCGTCTCGGTTGCCAACTCGACTAACTGGCAGTTCACTCAGAGTCTTCCCTTGGACGGATATTGTTGACGAGATCGCTAGCGACTATAGATAGTTTGCGATCGCTTTCTAAAGCGGCAAGTCCGGCTCGACTGTGCAATATCACAGCAGTTTCAGCTGCATCGACAGATCTTTCAAGCACTGCATATGCTGCTGCTGCAATCCCTGTTAAAACATCTCCGCTTCCGGCGGTTGCTAGTGCAGGATTGGCGCATCGAAGGAGAGCGATGGGTTCTCCCTTAGATGCGATCAGGCTTCCCGCCCCTTTGAGAATGGCGGTACATTGAAGGGATTGGGTGAGATTACTGATTGCGGAGACTCTATCTTCCTGCACCTGTTTTGTGGCAACACCTAGCAAGCCACCTGCCTCCCCTGGATGTGGAGTGATGATGCAACCTTCAGGCAACCTGCGATTTGCCAATAGACGAAGCGCTCCCGCATCGACTATCAACTTTCGTGGGTTTTCATTCAAGACTGTTGCAACCATGGACTGACTCCAATCTGTAGACGAGAGTCCTGGACCCAATGCAACGACATCCGCATTGCTCATCAGTTCTAATACATCGTCTCCATTGCTCAATCCATGCACCATGACTTCTGGACATCTAGCCAAGAATGCGCCTACGTGTTCTGGCCGAGAAACAGCTGTAACAAGCCCTGCACCGGTTCGAAGAGCAGCCTCGGCAGTCAGGATGGCAGCTCCGCCACTTCCAAGATCTCCGCCAACGACAAGAACGCGACCAGCTTGTCCCTTGTGTGAAGTGGCCTTGCGAGGCGGAAGATAGTGTCCCGGTTCTCGTGGGTTCAATAGTCTCAATCCCCCGACTCGAGCATACAATTCGCTCGGGAGACTTAGGTTCGAGAATTCCACCCGTCCTGCAAAATCGGGACCCGAGCCCGTGAAGAGCCCAACTTTTGCACCAACAAATGTACATGTCAAGTCCGCATGTACTGGTTCTCGGCAAAGAAGCGAGCCTGTACTGGAATTGAGCCCACTTGGTAGGTCCAAGGCAAGTGTCTTGCTGCGTTCGCTGTTAATGTCCGCAATTGCTGCTTGATAGTTGTCTCTCACCGATCCTTTAGCGCCCGTGCCAAGTAGGCCATCCACAATTACGTCCGGAGTATTGCGTGAGGTTCGGCCTACATCCACTCCTTGATCCACCATCCAATCCCATGCCGCTCTCGCATCGCCTTGCAATTGGATTGGATCCGTAATTTGAACGATTGTCACTTCTACACCTTCCCTGTGTGCCAATCCTGCTAACACATAACTATCACCAGCATTGTTTCCCGATCCAGAATAGACTTTTATCCGTTCCGTGCTCGGAAAATTTGCTTGCAACCTTTCGTACGCAAATTGTCCTGCTCGCTTCATGAGCTCGAATCCTGGAATCCCAAGCTCCTCAACGGCAATCCGATCCAACTCGCGACACTCGGTTACGGTGTACACTCGTTCTATAGGATTCATGCGTCCAATTCTATAAATGGACTTTCATGCTCTAGCAAAAGATATCCGAACCTGGGCATTGGAATTGGGCTTCGATGAGATCGGAATCACAGATGCCGACCTCGGTTCCGCAACACGTGAGTATCGCGAATGGATTGTTCAACGATTCCATGGAGAAATGGGTTATATGGAGCGAAATATCGAAAAGCGACTGGCTCCCGCGCAACTAATGCCAGGAACTGTCCGAATTATCAGTGCACGTATGAACTACTCCCCACCTTCTCCTCCTCGTGCACTAAATCAACCGTCGCTTGCCTACATCTCACGTTATGCGACCGGTCGCGACTACCATAAGGTTCTCAGACGCAAGCTCGCCAAAATTGCGACGAAAATTAGAAACGCCGCAGGTGGATCCCATCGCGCTTTCGTCGATTCCGCTCCAGTGCTGGAAAAACCAATCGCAGAAAAAGCAGGACTCGGATGGATTGGCAAGCACACCTTGGCTATGCATCCTGAAGTTGGTTCATATTTCTTCTTGGGCGAGATCTTCACTGACTTGCCACTACCGATTACGGATCGCAAGGTCGAAGCCCAATGTGGATCTTGCAAAGCGTGCATTAACGTCTGTCCTACAAATGCGATCGTCGGACCGGGTCAGCTGGACGCCAGAAAGTGCATCTCATACCTCACCATAGAGCTCAAGGGATCCATCCCAGAAGCTCTCCGATCGCTAATGGGAAATCGCGTGTTTGGCTGCGATGACTGTCAGCTGATTTGCCCATGGAATCGCTTTGCTCCCGTGACTGGAGAACGAGATTTCAATGTGCGACATGAACTCGATCGCAAATCCATTGTGGATCTATTGTCTTGGAACGAGGAGCAGTTCCTACAAAAGACGGCAGGCATGGCGCTGCGGCGCATCAATTACAGTCAGTGGACTCGGAACCTTTCTGTGGCGGCGGGCAACGCACCTCCAAACAACCAACTAATTGAAGCGCTCGTCTGCAAACGCAAGGAAATGCTTGACCGAGAAGATGAGATGTGCGTCGAACACATCGATTGGGCGCTTTGCCGCCTCAACGAAACTCACTAGCTATAAACTTGCTTCTATATAGTCGCAACTCAGCGATAGATTCCCTTATGTCGTCTAAAGCTCGATGCTGCTCGGACTTCTGGAGTTCCTTGTAAACCCTTGGAGCCCATCTTCGAACCAGTTCCTTAACGGAACTGACATCGATATTCCTGTAGTGCAAAAAGCCTTCTAGAGTCGGCATGTAACGCTTGAGAAACCTTCGATCCTGCCAAACCGAATTCCCGCATAAAGGCGACTCGCCTTTTTGTGTATGCCGTGAAACGAGATCGAATGTCACAGCTTCGGCTTCTACCAAACTGCTTTCCGAAGACCTAACCCGATCGAGGAGACCCGATGACGTGTGTTGGGTCAAATTCCAATCATCCATGCGAGCAAGTACATCCTCGGACTGACTGACTGCGATGGAGAACCCTTCGTCAATTACAGTCAGACTGGAGTCGGTAACAATCGTGGCGATTTCAAGAATTTCGTCTCTTTCCGGATCGAGTCCCGTCATTTCCAGGTCGATCCAAATCAAATTTGAATGCATGTAGCACTCCAACTTGCCTGGTAAACAATTTTGAGTCTAGTTTCGTCGAGTCCCAATTTCCGGATTGTGCTTAGCACCCTGAAGACGACCTATATCCGATTCACTGGGAAGGTCATGACTTGGCCCAAACTTTCGAAACCCAATGCAAGAGCCACCAGTCGATCCAATCCGATCGCCACGCCTGAACACTGTGGCAATCCATGGCGCATTGCGTCCAACAGTCTCTCGTCTGGATCGACTGCACTCTTCGACTTGTCGCAACGTATCTTGTTGTCTAACGCCATTCGGCGTTTGAGTTCGTCAGGGTCCAACAGCTCGTTGTAACCATTGGCCAGCTCGATTCGAGAAGCAATTAGTTCGAACCGATCTGCAACCATACCGGATTCAGATATTTTTGTTTCGGCTAGAGCAGCTGATTCTTCGGGAAAATCAACAACAAAATACCGTGAACAATCGCATGAATTCATCGCTTGGGAATAGAGAAAGTCACACACCTCGGTGAAATCTTCGCTTCCCGAATAACCAAGATGAACTGCGACACGATGAATCTCACGAGGGCTTGTGTCGAATACATCGATTCCAATTTCTTCTCCAATCAAATCTTTATAGGTGACAGTGCGATACGTGCCTGTACCCAGAACCAAATCTACTAACCCCTCGACCTCTTCTCTCAGCTGCCGCGAGTCAAATCCGATCCGATACCATTCCAACATCATAAATTCTGGGTTGTGCCATTTACCCACCTCTCCGTCTCGGAAAACCGGACCGATTTGATAGCAAGAAGGCACACCGCTGGCCAACAGTCGCTTCATAAAGAACTCAGGAGATGTCTGCAGAAATCCTCTTTGTACTGGAATCGAGTCGATTTGGATATCGGTAACCGTCTGAGAGCCAACTACAGGAGTATGCACTTCAATAACTCCTTTACTCTGGAAGAACTCCCGAATGTTCCAGACTAAAGAAGAACGATCACTAAGCGTCTGTGCGGAAGCGACAGGCCGCCAGTCTGAATTCAAGATTGTTTGCTGCGCCCTACGTATTCACCAGTCCGAGTATCGACGCGCACCACTTCTCCTACATCAATAAACAGCGGTACACGAATGGTAGTTCCCGTCGCGAGAGTGGCGGGCTTGCTCCCACCTGCGACGGTGTCGCCTCGGACTCCTGGATCAGTATCTTTGATTTCAAGCTCGACGAAATTTGGAGGAACTACGGATATGGGGTCTCCTTCCCATAGAGTCACTGTACACCTGTCTTGCTCGGTCAACCATTGCTTTGCATCCCCAACCACTGCTGCGCTCGCGCTGACTTGCTCGAAGGTATCGTCCATTCGCATGAAATGCCATTCTGTACCATCGGTATACAAATATTCCATGTCCAATTCGACTACATTCGCTGACTCCATGGTTTCACCGCTTCGCAACGTACGATCCCAAACTCGCCCTGAGATCAAGTTGCGAAATTTTGCTCTGGTGAAAGCCTGCCCTTTTCCAGGTTTAACAAATTCAGCTTCGAGGATGACGCACGGTTCGCCTTCAAGCATGACTTTGAGCCCGTTGCGAAACTCGTTCGTAGAATAACTTGACATGTTCGAGAGTCCTTTTTGAGGGCTAAATGATACTTTCCGAACGCGTGCCGTGGGATGAGAACGAGTGGAAGGAAATTCTCCGAAGATCCGTAAGAGATGCAGACACTCTCAGAACCAAACTTGATCTAAGGCCCGAGCAAACAGCATGGCTTGATCATTCAAACTTCAGCGTCTTTGTCCCGTTACCCTACCTTTCAAGAATTGAACCCGGAAACCCGGCAGATCCCCTCCTCCTTCAAGTCGCACCATCTGTTCTCGAACAACAAGAGGTGGATGGCTATTCGACGGATCCTTTAGGCGAAAGGAATTCAGCCGCATCTAGAGTGCTACAAAAATACTCTGGACGTCTTCTCTACATTGCTGCATCCGCATGTCCGATTCACTGCCGCTATTGCTTTCGTCGCCATTTTCCGTACGACGATCATGAATCCGCTTCCGTGGAGTCTTTGCTCGCTGCCTTGAGCAAGGACAAGTCAATTTTCGAAGTGATTCTCTCCGGCGGGGATCCCCTACTACTCTCTGATTGCAGCTTGAAAAAGCTGGTCTCGGAAATCAGTGCTGTTCCACATGTTCGAACTATCAGGATTCATACGCGCTTTGCGGTAGTCCTACCGCAAAGAGTTACAACCCAGCTTTTGGAAGCTCTTCGAGACGAACGACTCAACATTGTTGTGGTTATTCACGCGAATCACCCTAATGAACTGGACATGAACGTAGAATTGGCAATCAAAGCGTTCAAATCGACGGACGTAACACTACTGAATCAAAGTGTGCTTCTTAAAGGAGTCAATGACTCAGCGACTGTCTTGAAGCAACTCTCGTGGAAGCTCTTCAGGATTGGAGTTCTTCCCTACTACCTTCATCTTTTGGACAAAGTTACCGGCACTTCGCACTTTGACCTGCCTGAAGAACAAGCGCTATCCATCTTTCGGACACTGCAGTCCAGTGTGCCGGGCTATCTAGCTCCTCGTTTAGTCCGTGAAATTCCTGGTCGGGGCTCAAAGACTCTTGTCAACGCTGGCACCGTCTCGTGATCAATAGCCTTCTTTCATCGGCGAGCATTAACCTTGAATTAGCCAGTGTGCAGATCGCACTGGTGGTTGCAATCTGGAGAGTTATCAATTCTCCGAGGGTAGAGGGTTTCGAATGCTTTTTATACGAAACTTGAACCTCTTGTTGGGGTGCAACTTAGGAAACGGCGTAATCTTGAGCTTGTAGTTCTTCGGCACCATTTCAAGCTCCAAATGGTGAACTAACAGCAATACATTCAAGCTCATTTGCAATTCGACAAATCTTTGGCCGAGGCATGTGTGAGTTCCAACGCCAAACGGCCTAAACGCACCTGGCTTCTTGTGTTCATCACGAGGAGGAAGATACCTTTCAATGTCAAACTTCAACGGGTCTTTGAAGTTTTCTTCTAAGTAGTGCGACGCGGTATATGCAACGAGACAGTCTACGTTTGGTGGGACTTCATACCCTCCGATTACTTCTGCATTCATAACGTGTCGCATATGAACAGGTATTACGCAGTACAGCCTCATCACTTCCATGACGAATCGCAAAGCTGTGTCGATGTCCGCATTCTTGATTTCATCATGTGAAGCGTAACCATTTGCGAACAATTGATCTGCTTCCCGCCTCAATTGTTCGAATATCTCCGGTTCAGTCAGCAAACTATAAAGAGAGAAACTGAGCACGCTACCTGCATAGTGACCCGCAATCAACGCCGCAATAAGCGCGAAACCAATGTCAGTTTCGGGCAAGAATTGAGGATCTTCAGCATGAAGTTCAAAGATATCGTCTACAAAATCGCGACGTTTCCCTTCTCGAAGAGCGGGAGAGTGAGCACTGTGGATCGCGGCGTAAAGATCCAGAAGTCTTTGTCGTTTCTTGTTCATGCTCGGCGTTCGGGTCATAAACTTTGGCAAGAGACCGAATACATTTGCCAGAAGCATTCGAGTTTCCAAAATGAAGAGATCGTCAAAATACCCGGTTATGTCGCTACTCGTTGAAAGTTGACTGATTTGTTCTCCAACCATGGCCTGGCAAGCATACTCCCCCATATGCGTCTTGCCGACTGACCAACTCGAAACATGCCTGCCAAATATCTGATAGAGTTCTTGGACTCTATCCTCCACCACGGTTCGCGCTGTGCCATCCCGCATGACTTTACGCATGCGGAAGTGTTCCGCACCGTCCATACTGGCCACTGACCGACTGACTCCCCAGTCTCTCTGGAACTCCTCGATATATTCCTTGCTCCTCAGAAACAGCCTCCCGCGGCGATGAACGATAACATTGGCTTCAGCACCACTAATGACGTAGGTGGGATTTCTTGCTGGCTTTAGTAGAGCTACTGGTCCATGCTTTCGATGTTGCTCAGCAAAGAACTCAGGAATATTTCCACTCCAAAGGGTTCGGGAGAACAGACAGTCTTTCCATCCGATCCGGGGAGGGTTTCGCCGAGGCACTACAGTAGAAGTCACAGGAGTCTTGAATGTCGCTTGAACCGCAACGGCAAGCGACTGACCAATCAAGTCCATCCGCGACAGGAGTTCGATTCTCTCTTTAACTTCTGCGTATTCCAATGAGTCAAGCCTTGTGGTAAAGACTTCGCATGCATTCAAAAGCGAAATGATCGAAATTTCGCGAGGATCCGGTATCTCATCACT
Organism: Gammaproteobacteria bacterium; assembly: GCA_026707045.1. GTDB lineage: Bacteria > Pseudomonadota > Gammaproteobacteria > Pseudomonadales > Azotimanducaceae > Bin55. Next base: position 48,049 of record JAPOXO010000090.1, read on the forward strand.
ATTGATGATCGTGAATATTCGACGACGAATGTCTGCAACGTAGTCTTCACCTTCGGCTTCTCCGCCTGTCTTTCGACGTACCTTTTCAGTACGAACCCAGAAACCACCCTCATCAGAACGAATAATGCCTCGAGATGCCAATCGTTCAAGGGATTTGTGGACAAGGTCCTCGGCGTTGACGCCAACCCGTTCCACCCAGTACTTTATCTTGTGACCAGATTCCGACTCCGCAGCTATTTCTGCTAGCGGAGGGTCCAATATGTCATCATCAAGCGGAGTAGGATCAAGAAGAATCAACGACTCAAGATCTGTATCGATTCGATTGGCGAGAGCCAAGTCCATGAGTACAGCACCAGCTGCAACACACGACATACGCCAGTGAGATAAAGGCTCAAAGCTACCGGTGTCTTCGTTGAGCAACACCATGGTAACTTCCTCAAGGAATGTCAATGGCGACATGTGGACTCCTGTCTGAATAGTTCCAATCTCATTTGGAAATGTGCCTAATTTTCATGACCGAGAGTTCAAGCATTCGGTATTATCTTAAATAATTGGTTCTAGCAAACCACTATTTCACATCTAGGCTTGTCAAGTCTAATGTGTGTGTAAGTGCAATTCGAATGGAGGCCCTGCTTCGAATTGGATGTGGTGACTTGCTGCAGTCGCGCGCTGACCGGATGCAGCAAGTAAAACCTAGTGGACATCGGATGACTGAATTACAAGTGACCAGCATTGATCCAAATTGATGTCAAGTACTCCTTCAACCCTTGTCAGCCAACTGTCTTAGTTGATTAAAACTCCTGTGCAAGCAAAAGAATTCCTGAAAGTTCCTGTGAACTCAGTTACAAACGACCGCTATCCCTTTTCGCCTTTCCCCATTGGATGGTTTTGGGTGGAATTCAGCGAAAATGTAAAGAGAGGGCAGTTGTATTCCAAGCAGTGGTTGGGAGAAACCATCGTATATTGGCGCGACACCAACGATCAAGTGTGTGTCGCCGATGCGACCTGCCCTCATCTTGGCGCCAACCTGTCTCCAAAACGAGGAGGACGGCTTAAAAACGGATTGTTAGTTTGTCCGTTCCACGGCTTCAGCTACGATGCGACGGGAGCTTGTGTCAGAACGCACACCGGGCCTCCCACACAAAGACTCTCCCTAAATACCTACCGCACCCGAGAAACAGGCGGTGTAATCTATGCATGGTGGCATCCGAATCGCATGGAGCCAGATTGGATGATTCCGAACTTCGACGATGGAGAGTGGTCACGTCTTATCTACTCTTCTCAAGAGATACAAACCCATCCCCAAGAGACCGCAGAAAACGGAGTCGATCTCACTCACTTGCCGCACGTTCACAGTTATTCAGACGTTCAAAGCCTGGGACCTTTGGAAATCGAAGGACCGGTTCTCAAGAATGAGTTCACTTTGACTCGACGTCTAGGGCCCACCGATAAGCTCTGCATTACTCTCAAAGTGTCGGCTGTCGTGAAGATGTGGGGACTCGGTGTTTCCACCATTGAACCATCGTTTGAAGAGGCGGGCTTGTACGTCCGGCAGTTTGCATTGTGTACACCCATTGACGGAACAAAAGTGAACTTTGTCATGGCCCTTCAGATGAAAGACATTGGACGTCCCAATGTACTTGCTCCCGGATTGGGCTTGATTCCTAAGAGAGTCCTAAATGCTTGGTTCTTACGAATATTCTTCGGTGTCTACCAGAAAGACATTTCTCAAGACTTTGAAATCTGGGAAAACAAGAAATACCTTACATATCCTCGGCTAAGTCCTGACGAAAGTTCAATAGTTCGATATCGCCGTTATTGCCAGCAGTTTTACTTGGACTCATTTGAAGATCTATGACGTGAGTTCCGGACTGCCACCAATAGATTACCTACGAACTGCGGTCCAACGCTCGTGAAGATTGAGTTAGTCGGGTAGGCATGAGTCCACTGACGGACGGCAGTCTCTGGCCAATATGTTTCGACCAGTTCTTGAGTTGCGTGGGCAGAACGAGTAACGCCGGGGTCACGATCAACGTGAGTACAGTCGCAAAGCTAAGCCCGAACAATATTGCCTGAGACAACGGTACCCAGTATGCAGATACAGGTCCTCCAAATATCCACTGTCTATTAATAAAGTCAATCGAGTTATCTGTAGCAAGTGGCAGAATTCCAATAATCGTTGTTCCAGTTGTAATAAGAACGGGACGAAGTCGTTGCAGACCCGTCAATACGATGACATCCCGGATGTCACGATCTGGATTCTCACGAATACCGGCGTTGAAAGTATCGATTAAGACAATGTTGTTGTTCACCACTATTCCTGCCAAGGTGAGAACTCCAATTCCACTAAGAATGACGCTAAATGGCTGACTCGTCAAAAGTAGCCCCAAGAACACGCCAGCAGTGGAGAGAACAATGGCAAGCATCGTGAGGAACGGATGGTAGAAATTGTTGTAATGCAGCACAAGCAAAACGAACATTAGCAATAGTGCGAAGGAAAACGCTTTGGATAGGTAGGCTTGCGATTCTTGTTGTTCTTCGTCGGTTCCTCGAAACCGAATGGTCACTCTAGGATCGAATCCTTGCGCGTCTATCCAGTCTTGGATTTCGTTGACTTTGGTGTCTGCTAGAACTCCTGGTGCAACAGCAGCCCGAACCATGTGCATATTGGATTGGTCTCGGCGTTGCAATGCATCCGATTTGATGCGCGGTTTTCGCTCCACAAATTGAGAAATTGGTACTGCTCCCTTGTTGGTCATGACCTCGAGGTCGTCCAGAGAGTCCAACCCGCGAGAGGAAGCCGGGAAACGTACTCGAATGTCCAATGCGTCCTCTGCATCGTCGGGTCTGTACTCACCCAGTTTGACACCAGTTGTCAGTAGTTGCGTTGCAAGTCCTACCGTCGTTACATCGGCCCCATAGAAAGCGGCTTGGGCTCGATCAACTGAGAGTTCCCACTCGAGCGCGCCGAGTGGCAAAGTGTCCTCCAGATCGCGCAATCCTTCGAGTTGGTTCTTCATATAGTCTCGCACGGATCTCACGACGGGTTCGAGAACAGATCGATCCTCCGCAGTGAATTGGAGGGCAATGGGCTTGCCGGGCGTGAGAGTTCCGTGAAACGGAACGACCTCAACGATGATCCCGCTAATTCTTGAGGTCCGATCTCGAATTTCTTCGAGGATGTCTTCTCCTGAACGTTCCCGTTCGTCGCTGGGAACCAATTCAGTGAAGAAAATTCCGACCACATCGGCACTTGCCCCGCCCGAGAACTCAGTTCGAGTCCCCTCGGTTTGTCCGACACCCGCTGTGGACATCATGTTGATGTCCTTTAATCCAACAACCTGGATCAGTTCACTTTCCACTTCGGAGACTAGGCTGTACGCTTCGTCCGCACTCAAATTTCCCTGCGCGCGTACGAAGAGATTCGCCCACTGCGGATCGTTCTCGTTAAAGAAAATGACACCGGAATTGTTGGACCCATATAGCCAGAAAATTCCGTAGACCGCGGCCAGTGCTACGACTACCGTTAGCACCGCGTGTTTCACAGCGAAGGAAAGAACCTTTGCGTAAAGATTCTTGAATCCCTTCAATGCAGAAAGGTCAACATTCCACATGAGATCAACAGATTTCTTGGAATCCACCGTGCCTGCCTTGTTGCCCATCAAGAGATTGCCAAAAGCAGGAGCGAACAGTAGGGCATAGAAGAGAGCACCAACCATGACTAAGAACACTGTCTTGGGAAGATAGGACATGAAGGCACCAGCTGTTCCCGGCCAAAACAGCAATGGAAAGAACACCGCCAATGTGGTGGACGTAGATGTGATGACCGGACGTGCCATCCGAGTTGCCGCTGAGGAATACGAATCGGCGCTTGAAACTCCGTCGGCGAGCCGCCGGTCGGCATCCTCCGTAACAACGATCACTCCATCAATCAACATGCCCAATCCAAGCAGCATTCCAAACATAACCATGAAGTTGAAAGACTGCCCGACAAGCCATAGGAAAATCAGGGCAAAGAGAAAGGCAACTGGAATGGCAGTTCCAACCACAATGCTCGTACGAAAGCCCATGGTGGCAAGCACCACAATCATCACTAGAACCAGAGCGGTGATCATGTTCCCCTGCAACTCAGTGACCAGTCGCTCAGCGAACGAAGCGAGGTTCGAAGAAACAAACACTCTCATGCTGTTGGGAACTTCGGATTGAAAATCTGCTACAAGTGCTTTGACCTCTTTTGCGGTATCAATCAGGAAAGCCTCGGGGCGACGATAGACGAAAAGCGTTATCGACTGCTCGCCATTAGCGTGCGAGTAGCTGACCCGATCCTTGAAAGTACGACGAATCGATGCAATGTCACCGAGCGTGACCACTTTGTCCGAGTCGGCAAAGATAGGTATGTCCAGCAAGTCGTCTGGCTCCTCGACGACGCTCGGAATATTTATCGACAAGCTGCCTCGACCCGAGAGCAACGACCCGGCAGGGATCAATCGATTGTTCCTATTTATTGCACCGATCAATTGTTCCGCCGACAGCTGGTAGGCGTGCATCTGAGTTGGGTCGATGGCGATCTCGAGAAACTCTTCTCGAGCACCTTGAACGCTGACCCGTTGGACGCTAACAATTGTCTCAATCCGGTCCTTCAATCCTAGAGCTGTTCGATAGAGAAGCAGTTCCGGCGCGCCACGTCCGACAAGATTGACTTGCAGCACTCGACTGTTGTGTCCACCTGTTTCCGTGATTATTGGTTCATCAGTGGTTGTAGGAAATTCTTGCCGAGCTCGATTGACTGCTTCACGCAGGTCTGCTCTGGCTATGTCGATGTCCACGTGAGACTTGAACACGACACCAAGGACTGCCATGTGTTCAGCCCCAGTGCCACTGACTTCCTTGATCCCGTCGACGGCCTTGAGTTCGACCTCCATGGGTGCAACAAGAAGCCGCAAAGCATCGTCAGGAGAAATTCCCTCGTTGGGAATGGTGACTTGGAACGTAGGAATGTCAACCTTTGGTTCGTTCTCGACTGGAATGGCCAATCTGGCGACGATTCCAAATATCAAAATCGTGAACATGACCAGAAGTGTCGTTCGCGTATGGCTTATTGCAAACTCGACAATTCTTCTCATGTACGACCGGTTTCCATCTAGTAATTGAATTTGTAGTGAACTAGAAAGTTATTCGAAGTCAACAGATACGCGTTCGCCTTCGACAACAAGCCCTTGCCCTACAGTGATAATTGATGCCCTTTCTGGCAGTCCAGCAACCCAAATGCCATCTGGGTCTTCTCGGACAATGTTGACTTTTCGAAATTCGACAACTTCATTTGCGGTCACAATTTTGACTCCAAGGCTTCCTTCCTGATCCAGCATTGCAACTGAAGTAGGGACTTGGTGAGCAAGTGTTGAGTCGACGACGATTTCGAGGGTTGCACTCATTCCAGAACTGATTGCAAAGTCATCATTCGACAATTCGATTTCTACTCGGAACGTTCTGGAATTTACTTCAGCCTTTTTGCTCACAAACGTCAATTGGCCTTGACGAGTCTTCCCGTCGGGTAGTGTTACAGCTGCACCACTTCCCAGCTCAAGATTGGAAATGTATTCTTCAGTTACGAATCCCTGGGCGTATACGGGATTTAGAACTAGTAGGGTCGCACACGGCGAGCCAAGACTCATGAAGTCCCCAACGTTCGCATGAACCATGTCCACGACTCCATCTATTGGAGCTCTAATCTTGGTATTCTGAAGTTCGATTTCTGCAGCGAGCAACGCCTGTTTGGATGCGCTTAACTGTGCTTTCTTCCGCGCAGTGTCCAGCTCCTGCTCGAAACCACGTTCTGTCAGAGTGATAACACTTTCGTACTCCTTCTCTGCGAGGTCTAGCGCATCCTTTGCAACATCTACTAGAGCTTGTCGATCTTTTAAATCCAATTCGCAAAGTACATCGCCCTTCGATACAGTGTCACCGATTTGGACGTGCCGAGCAGTTAGCTGGCCTCTGGTTTGTGCCGGAACAGTAGCCTGATTTCGATCCACAATGTGTCCGCGCAGGACAATGGTGTCGTCTTGGGGAATAGCCGTGCTTCTTTTGGCTCGTACTAGAACTGCTTTGCCTGATGTCGACTCGGTGTCTCGAATCTCTTTCGCCTCGGCGAGTGAAACTATCGGGTCGGACGGAGATTCAGTGAGTATTCCTGATAGAAGCCAAACGACGACTGCCACAATCACGACAGTAACTGTCAGAATTCTGGTCCTGTTCATCCAAGGTTCCCTCTTCGTTTACGAGTCGGGCTGCTCCCAACGTCGTAGTTCCGTCGAAAGTGCATTCGGAATTGCACAAGCACAGACCCTAGTCACACTCGACGACTCTAAAAATTTTCTCTTCGATTATAGAACGCAATTTTTGGTTCGTTATTCGTGCTCCTGCGAATAGTCTCCTCGCAAGTCTTACAGATGCTCAGTAAGTAAACTGGACACAACTGACACTAGGAGAAGCTCCAGCTGACTTAGTGCAACATATGTCAAATACAAACCAAACTACGAAGTGTTGATGAATCCAAGCAAAGTTCTTCAATCCTCAACCAATGAAAAAATTAGAGACTGCCTCGAGCACGCTCACGTACCTGCTCTCATGTGCTCGCTAGTCCATTTGACCGGTGATATTGAGTTACTTCGTGGAGACATTCGGCCATACGTCGTACCTATGGGCAATCCCAACCAATCCATCTCTGAAGAAGCGAAGTCGAAGATCGTCAATCTTGCTTTGGAAGTTGTCTCAAATTTTCGAGACGGACAAATAGCTGTCGAATCCGATGTTTCAACACATGTACCAGAAATGACTAATTTCATTACTGGAGAGAAGTTATCGGAGGAATATTCCCAATTTGCCGTAGCAGAGCTCGCAATCGACGGATCTAGCGCTTACAACGTTTCCGGTTTGACATCTATACCTCTGGATCAGCGAGAAAAGTTCAAGGTTGCAATAATTGGAGCAGGCATGTCCGGAATTCTGGCAGCAATTCGTCTGAAACAAGCTGGAATCCCGTTTGTCGTTCTCGAGAAGAACTCTGATGTAGGGGGAACGTGGTTCGAAAATCGATATCCCGGATGTCGCGTAGATAGTCCGAACCATGTTTATTCTTATTCTTTTGCACCCAAAGATTGGCCACAACACTTCTCGGACCAAACCGTCCTACTCGACTATTTTCAAAGTGTAGCTAAAGAGCATGACCTCAGGACGAGTATTCGATTTCAAACCGAAGTCACCGAGATGCGTTATTGCAACGATACTGCGCTATGGACTCTGAATATCTCAACCGAGGCACGTGAGGAGCAATTGACGGTTAACGCCGTCATCGTTGCTGTAGGCCAGCTTAATCGTCCAAAGCTGCCCGAGATTGAAGGAAGAGACAAGTTTCGTGGACCGAGCTTTCACTCGGCAGAATGGGATACTTCGGTCGAATTCGCGGAAAAAACCGTTGCCGTCATCGGAACAGGTGCTTCCGCGTTCCAATTTACCCCTCATATTGTCAAACAAGCGAAGTCAGTCGACGTTTTCTTGAGGACTCCTCCTTGGGTTGCTATCAATCCTCTATATCAAGCCCACATTACTGACCAGCAGCACTGGCTACTAAATAATGTCCCGTTCTATGCAACTTGGTTTCGATTCTCGATGTTTTGGACGTCAGGCGAAGGGCTTCTATCGATGGCCCGGTGCGACCCCAATTGGGATCGAACCCGAAACTCCATAAGTGAAGCGAACGACAGGCTGCGTGAAATGCTTACACGCGGCATAGAGACGCAACTCGACGACCGACCAGACCTAATCAGCAAACTGACTCCTACTTACCCGCCAGCCGCCAAACGCATGCTAATCGACGATGGTGAATGGTATCGTGCTCTCAAGAGTCGGAACGTACGAGTCGTAGACACGAAGATCGAATCTATCAATGAAACGGGGATTCAGCTTGTCGATGGATCGAGATTCGATTACGACATCATTCTTTACGGCACTGGATTTCATGCCAACCAGATTCTCTATCCGATGAAGATTTATGGTTCCGACGGCCAGGAACTGCGTTCGAGTTGGGGAGATGATCCACGAGCCTATCTAGGAATAACAATTCCCAATTACCCAAACATGTACACCATGTACGGACCAAATACCAACATTGTGGTCAATGGCAGCATTATTTTCTTTTCAGAATGCGAAATGCTCTATATCATGCAGAGCATTCGCCATTTGCTGGTTAACGAGTACGCCTCGATGGATTGCGACCCAGCCTTCCACGATTCGTATAACGAGCGAATTGATCGAGAGAATCTTGGAATGTCATGGGGTGCCTCAGACGTCAACAGCTGGTACAAGAATGCAAATGGACGTGTGACGCAATGCTGGCCTGGAACGCTTATTGAGTTTTGGAGACAGTGCAGAGACTTCGACCCGCATGCCTATCTATGGAACAATCCGTCGGAGACAGGAAATGCGAAAGATTTAGGCTAGCCGTTTTAAAGTCAAGCTCTTTCGATAGAGATCCTCGAGTAGACGGCAACGACCAAAGTGGTTTGGATACTTTCCATACAAGTGTGTTTTGTAAGATTGCAGCCGTTTCGATTCCATCCAAATGAAAGTGCTGCTAGAAAAAATCTCATAGAACCCGCTAACCTGCGATCCAACTAGGGCCAAAACACCGAAATGGGCATAGTCAAAACTACGAAAAGACTCAAGGCTGTTTTTCAAGAGGGCAACTCTATCCATCGAATGCAAGACTTCGAGGAACGAAGCACACAAGCATTGCTGCAGTCTGGCGATTCGGATCAGTATGACCATGCGCAAACTGTCAAGAGCTACTACGAACTATGTACCGAGATCATGGTATTTGGATGGGGCGAATCCTTGCACTTTGCTCCATTGTCTCCACATGAGAGTTTGGAGGAATCCAAAATCCGGCACCAACGTCTGATGATTTCGAAGCTGGAGTTGGAAAAAGGAATGACAGTAGTAGACATAGGTTGCGGCATTGGCGGTCCAATGCGCCGAGTAGTTCGTGAAGGCGATGTCCGAGTGGTCGGTATTAACATAAATGAGCTGCAGCTGAATAAAGCCAAGAAACTGAACTCAGAGGCAGGCCTGGACGACCGAGTCGATTACGAATCGTGCGATTTCATGGACATGAGCTCTATTGAAGATGAAACTTTCGATCGCGGATATGCAATCGAGTCCACATGTCATGCACCGGACAAGCTTAGAGCTTTCAAGGAGATATTTCGAATTTTAAAACCGGGTGCTTTACTGTGGGGTCAGGAAATGTGCATGACCGAGAAGTTTGATCAGAATGACAATCGGCACGCAGAAATCAAGCGCGCACTCATGAAGGGTATAGCATTGAATGAGATCGCTAGTTTTCGGGAAGTCAATCAAGCACTCGAGTCGGCAGGATTTCAGGTACTGGAAGGCATGGACCGCGACATCCAAGAAGGACCGTCTACACCCTGGTACTACCCAATGGCGAATCAACACGGAACGGTGGGAAACTTCCTGTTAAGGATCCCTGCTGGGCGATCGGCGGTAGTAGCAGGACTAAGAATTGCTGAGATATTTCGTTTTTTTCCAAAAGGATCAGCAGATGTGGTTCGTCTCATGAACGATACCGCATTTGCCTACGTTGCAGGCGGCGAAACTGGTATTTTCACACCACTCTACTGCTTTCTGGCACGCAAGCCGTTGTAGCGACCGACTATTCGGAGCACCAGAGCTCTTGGTTCAGCTATTGTCGGAATATAGCTAGAGTTCACAGACGACATTTACCAGGCTGGACTCAGATTTACAGGTGATGGTCGCATTCAGAAGCAACGGCCTTTCTAGATTCACGCAATACGCAGACCAGATACGTTTGTGTAACCTCTCGGAAGTTTGCGACCTCGATTTCCACGACGTCCCGCGTATTCAAGAAGCTTTTTGGGGGACAAGGTCATAGTTCTCTTGCCTGCCGTAACTTCCACCGAATCGTTGGGGCCAATTCCCAAAATGTGAATCAATCTGTCTGGCTCATCCTGTCCCCGACTTGATAAACCAATCAAACTCACTCCCATACCTCGAGTTCGAGAAGGAATTGAATCTGCGTCAACAACGAGCATTCTGCCCTGATTTGATATTAAGACCACGTGTCCATCATCCGGGACCCTTGAGGGGGACAGTAGCTCGCTTCCTTCCTGCAGCACGACTACAATCTTTCCACCCTTCACTTTGACTGGATTCTTTGGCACTGACATCGTGAATCCTTTACCGAAGTTGCTGGCCACAATCAAATTTGCATCGGTAGAGCTCGCCAGTCCAACAAATTTGGAATTGGGGGGAGGAGCCAGAACACTTGTCAATGGCTCTCCTTGTCCGCGAGCTGATGGCAAACCGAGCACTGGCAATGAGTACATCCGTCCTGTGGAATCGAACAACATGCACTGATCGTTGGTTCTTGCATTTACTTTGCAAAGAAACTCATCGCCCTCTCGATAGCTCAATGTATGAGGATCGATCTCATGTCCTTTGGCCGACCGAATCCAACCTTTTTGAGAAAGGACGATTGAGACCGGTTCGTTCGGTACAAGCTCGTTTTCAGTGAAAGCCGAAGCTTCCGCGGCCTCTACTGTGATTACTGTCCGTCTTGAGTCCCCAAATTCCTCGACAACCGACTCAAGCTCCTTTCGAATCAATGTATTCATTCGTTGATTTGAATTCAGAATCTTGTCTAATTCGACCCGTTCCGTGGTCAACGTTTTGCGCTCGGCCTCGAGTTTCTCGTGCTCCAGCCGTGTCAGTTGGCGTACACGAAGATCCAAAATTGAGGTTGCTTGCAACTCGGTTAGCCCAAACCTATTCATAATGGCGGGCTTAGGATTATCTTCCTCCCGCACCATTCGAATAACTTCATCGATGTTCAAATGGGCGACCAGCAGACCTTCAATGATTTCCAATCGCCTGTCGATTTGACTGATTCGATGTTCAATCCTTCGACGAACGGTGAGTTTTCTGAATCGAAGCCACTGACCCAGCAATTCGGCAAGAGACATGACCTTGGGACGACGGTCCAAACCAATCACGTTGAAATTGACTCGGTAGCCCCTTTCCAAATCTGTCGTGGCATACAGGTGACTCATCAGGCGTTCGACATCTACTCGGGACGAACGCGGAACTAGAACTAGTCGGATAGGGTTTTCGTGATCTGACTCATCTCGCAGATCTATCAGCATGGGTAATCGCTTGGAGGACATTTGTATTGCAATCTGCTCAAGTACCCGAGACGGAGAGCTTTGAAATGGCAATTCAGAAACGACAATATCTCCGTTCTCTCGTTCATATCGAGCTCTGCAACGAACTACTCCACGGCCACTTTCATACGCGTTCAAAAGCTCTTCTTGTGACGAAATTATTTCTCCGCCTGTCGGAAAATCGGGTCCCACAACAATTGACAAAAGATCTTCAACTGATGTTCGCGGTGCACGAAGTAGCTGTATGCATGCTTGGGCAATTTCGCTCAAATTATGGGGCAACACATCTGTGGCCATGCCCACTGCAATTCCTGTACTCCCGTTTAGTAGTAAGAAAGGAACCTTGGCTGGCAGGAAGACAGGTTCCTCAAGCGCACCATCAAAATTAGGAACGAAGTCAACTGTGCCCTGTCCGAGTTCCTCATACAACAGCGAGGCCTCACGTGTCAGGCGAGCCTCCGTATAGCGTTGGGCTGCAAACGATTTAGGTTCATCAGGCGCACCCCAATTTCCCTGACCATCCACCAATGGGTATCTAAAAGAAAACGGTTGCGCCATTAGCACCATCGACTCATAACAAGCAGCCTCGCCATGGGGATGAAATTTGCCGATCACATCACCAACAGTTCTAGCTGACTTCGTGTGCTTGGCCTGGTGGGTGATGCCAAGTTGCTGCATGGCGTAAATGATGCGTCGTTGAACCGGTTTGAGACCGTCACCTACAAACGGCAAAGCGCGATCATTAATGACGTACATCGAGTAGTCGAGATACGCCTTCTCCGTGTATTCGTCGAGAGCGATCGACTCGTCGCCAAACAAGTCTAGCGCCACCCTAGGTCCCGTTTATCAAACTAGCAGTAGTCATTTCTGTCTCCGATTCAGTCGTAGAGACATTCTTAAGTATTTGGGCCTGATCTCCTTTGTCTTCAAGCCAACGTCTGCGGTCAGCTGCACGTTTCTTTGCGAGCATCATGTCCATCACTTTGTCGGTCTTGTCCTGTCCTTGAATATAGAGACGGACGAGCTTTCTGGTTGCAGGCGCCATCGTAGTTTCGCGCAACTGCAATGGATCCATCTCACCAAGCCCTTTGAATCTTTGAACAACAGGTGTCGACCTAGCGTTCTCAGCGACTAACCGATCCAAAACTCCTTGCTTTTCGGCATCGTCAATCGCGTAATAGACCTTCTTCCCGACATCTATTCGATAGAGCGGTGGCAACGCTACATATACAAATCCTCCCTCGACCAAGACCCTGAAATGTCGAAGAAACAAAGCACATAGAAGGGTTGCGATATGCGCTCCATCTGAGTCGGCATCGGCTAGGATGCAAATCTTGTGGTAGCGCAAGTTGTCAATGTTGCTACTTCCGGGTTCGACTGCTATAGCGTGGGCAATATCCATCACTGTTTGGGATGCCAAAACCGATCCCGTCTCGACTTCCCATGTGTTCAGTATTTTTCCTCTCAAAGGCAATACAGCTTGAAAGTCTCGATCCCGAGCTTGCTTCGCTGAGCCTCCGGCCGAATCCCCTTCTACTAGAAACAGTTCTGATCGTTCAGCCTCCTGGGAGGTGCAGTCTGCTAGTTTCCCTGGTAATGCCGGACCGGATAGAAGCGTCTTTCGCTTGACTTTCTTGCTGGCCTGGGATCGTTTTTGAGCACTGTCGATCGCCAGATCTGCGATTGCTTCGCCTTCGTGCGGATGTTCGTTTAGCCACAGACTGAACGACGCTTTCGCAACGCCCCCAATGAATGGCGTGGCTTCGCGGGAAGACAGCCGTTCCTTGGTCTGTCCGCTAAAGTGTGGTTCTTCAAGTTTCGCTGACAAGATGAACGAACAATTCTCCAATACATCGTCGGCTGTGAGTTTGAGTCCGCGCGGTAGTAACTTTCTAAACTCACAGAACTCTCGCATTGCGTCAGTGAGACCGGCTCGAAGTCCGTTTACATGTGTGCCGCCTTGAGCCGTCGGAATGAGATTGACATAGCTCTCCACGACTTGCTCATTCGGTTCGCGCGTCCATGTAGCGGCCCATTCGACGGATTCATGCTGTCCAGAGGCTTGGTGAGTAAAAGGTTCAACTGGTGTGTGCTCGCCTTTGATGTTTTCAGACAAATAACCAGCTAGTCCATTTTCATATAACCAGCTCTCTTCCTGTTTGCTTCCATCGTCATCAAATGTGATTAATCTCACCGTCAAGCCACTACACAGAATTGCCTTCGCACGTAGGACATGGCGTAGTCTGCGAACCGACACGAGCCCCGAGTCAAAGAAACTCGCATCCGGAAGAAACGTGATGGTAGTTCCTGTTGTCTTCTTGCCTACGGTTGATTTGACAGCAAGCGAACCTTGGCTGACACCGCTTTCGAATCGCTGGCCGTAAACATTTCCGTTCTGTCGGACTTCTACCTCAAGCCAGAGCGAAAGTGCATTGACGACAGATACGCCAACACCATGCAATCCTCCGGCAAACCGATACGAGTCGTTGTCAAACTTCGCTCCCGCATGCAAGGTAGTCATGATCAGTTCAACACCACTAATCTCGTGCACCGGATGAATGTCCACTGGCATGCCTCGTCCACGATCAGCAACTGATACGGATCCATCAGGCCTCAGTTCAACTTCAATTTCCGAACCGAAGCCCTCCAACACTTCGTCGACACTGTTGTCTACCACCTCCTGAATCAAGTGATTTGGCCTCGTCAAGTCCGTATACATTCCAGGACGTCGACGAACCGGATCCAGTCCTTCCAGAACAACAATCGATTCGGTTGTGTACTTTTTCTTCAATCCAATGTCCTCTAGTTCCAAGCTCCTCCGAGCCTGCGCACTTCCGTGTGAATGGATCCGTCGTCAAGCAATTTGAGCCATCTCCAACCAGGAGGCGCATTGTCGAAACCAAACGAATCCACATTTGGAGCGAATTGCCAACACGTTGAAGGTGTCGCCAAGTAACGAATTCCATTGTGAACTTGGTCATACACTTGGTGAATGTGTCCGCATAAGTAAGCAGTAGAAGCAGGATTTGCTTCAAGCAGCTCTACCACCGTTTCGCCGTTATCCACGCGATGAGCATCGAGCCACCCACAGCCAATGTCAGTTAGTGGATGGTGGCCAACAACTAGGAAATATTTGGACGGCTTCTTTAACTCTGTGGAAAGGCGGTCCAATTCTTCCGATCCGACATGTCCTGCAACTTCATGATCCACATGCGTGTCTAGCGTTATGATTCTCCAATCCCCCATCGAAACGCTGGAAGTTGAGATCACCTTTTTCATAGTTTCTCCAACGTCGTGGTTTCCCGGAACCCCCAAAATTGGGCCGTTGAAGCGGTCACGAATCAGTCTAACAAATGCCATGTAGGTATTCAGAATCGGCTCTTGAGCTAAATCTCCCGTTGCGAGAATCAAATCGGGGGATCTTTCGCACAACGCTTCATCAAGCACCGATGTCAGAGTGCTGGTGGGAGCCACACCGTTTTTCACAGCTAGGGGATCCGCAAACAAATGGGTGTCGGTAATCTGCAGCAAATGCAAACTACTCATGATGTCCTTTTGAAATTGATGCCGAATCCATGGCTCTAAGCGATACGCCGTTCAGTTGATGAACGGCAATTCTTCTTGGTCGTGCTTCGATTTAGCGGTTCGACCCTTCTTAAGACAAAGAGTCAACAGTTCTCCCAAGAATCGATTGACTTGAGCTTTTTCGTCAGGTGCTCGCATCTTTTGCTTAGGATAGGTCCACTTTACGGCGAACTGCCTATGTCCCTGGAAGCTAATCACCTCTGCACATTGGACATCATGGTAAGCCCTCACAACAAGCATCAAGTCCCGTATACCTGAAGGCATTCCTTGCGCGATCGTAATCGTTGTGGTGTAGCGGGAACTTTCAGAAACAGCGAACCGAATTGCCTCGCTCACGGAACTTACCAAGACCGAAATTTCGCGAAACTCTCCAGATCGCAGATCTTGCATCAGTCTACACAAACGCATGTAGTTCGCATCGCATTCCGCAAGATGCGCCAAAAGGTCAAATCTGTAACGCCTAGGAAACAACGTGCTAACCGAAAGTTCCTGCATGACCAAAAGATTGTATACGCTTCTCAGCCGCCAATAGCCAAGAGTTCGCCTTGTATCTCTGCACGCTAACACCTTGCTTGTTCGGTCTCGCTGGAGACCTACTAAATTCCACGAATCATCACCTCAACGCCGACCGGTTACAAAAATATTATACATATGAACAGTATTCGTGTGTTATTACAGTCAATTAGCCTGCAACCAGATGAATTCTCAAAAAAGCTCACGTTTCTTGGAACTGCTTGCGGGAAGCATTCTTGGCAATCCAGCGCACACGCACTAGCAGCATAGTGGATGCACAAGCCAGTCCAACTACTAGTCCCCACCAAAAGCCGACTACACCCACACCCTCAAAGGGACCGATTCCATACGCAAGAGATGCGCCTAAGGGCATACCTATCAACCAATACGAAAGTGTCACAAGGCACATCGGCACCATCGCATCTTTGAATCCCCTCAGAGACCCGATAGCAGTTACTTGGCTTGCATCAAACAGTTGAAAAAATGCACACATGAGCAGCAAGAGCGATGCCAACTCGAGCACCCCGACATCGTCGCTGTACAGCGCTACGATGTAGTCACGTCCAACAAACAGTATCAAGGCAATACATATGCCAACCAACAGTGAAATTCCAATAGATACGATGACGGTTCGACTGGCGACACGAAAATTTGCAGCTCCTACTGAAGCTCCAACACGTATAGTCGTAGCTAAGCTCAAGGCCAATGGGATCATGAATCCAATGCTACCTACACTCATTGCAATCTGATGGGCAGCGATAGCCTCCACACCCAGTCGGCCAATAAACAACGTAACTCCTGAAAAGAATGCAACTTCAATAAATATGGTTCCACCCATTGGCAATCCAAGTCGAATTAGACGACTCAAAACCGAAAGGTTTGGCCATTCGATTCCGCTAAAAATTCCAGACTTTGACGCTCGAGTCACTTTAACTGCGACAATTGCGCCAAAAAGTTGTAGCCACATGGTGACGGCCGTAGACCATCCGCAACCAACTCCCCCCAATCCTTCGAATTCTCCAAAGCCAAACACAAAAAATATGTAAGAGGGATCTTCAATACGAAGGCGCAAAGCACAATGACCATCGTAGGAACTGTCAGTCCTAATCCTTCGGTGAGGTTTCTCAGGACGAGATAGCCAAGCATTCCAAATACTCCAAAGCTTTGTGCTCGAAGAAACTCGACCGAAATAGGGATTGCTTGCGGATCAACTTCAAGCCATCGATACACGGGCTCCATGTTTTGAAGTACCCAAAATACAATGGATCCAAGCAAGAGACCAAGCATCATCGCTTGTCTCGCAACCGCTCCGGTCTCTTCTGTGCGTCCAGCGCCGTAGAGTTGTGCAACCGTCGGAGTTAAGGCAAGCAACGTGCCAGTAAGAAGCAGCATTGTCGGCCAATAAACGCTCGCGCCTAGACCTACACCAGCAAGATCCACTGCACCGTAGCGACCAGCCATGACAACATCGATCACTGACATGCCCATTTGGGAAACTTGAGCTACCATGAGGGGAGCGGCAAGTACAGACAGAAACCTAGCTTCCCTGAGGTAGACGAATGCCGTGCGCTTCAACAACCTCTCCTAGAAATTAAAAGCAATATCCAAGGGTTCATAAAAAATAAGGACTACCACTTGTTCGCTCTAAGATCGCGACGAAGTTTCAACCTGCTTCGGACTGTCTCGTAACCGAAGAAGTGTGAGCCACACGACCATCGTTGCAGAACTTGCAATCTTGAACCGCAGCTAGAACCAATCCTTACCGATTGACAAGAACACGTTCGCCGATGCAATCCCGTCCGCTGCCTAGGCGAAACCAACCATGTCAGCAGCCAAGCTGACTTCGAGGAAGAAATCTGCGCTCTTGCGTTTCACCAATTGCAAGCGAAGCGCACGAGTATACGACCATTGAAAGCGGAATGGCAAGAGTCCCTTTCGATGAATTGCTCGTGATCCATCCACAGATTCGAAATCCCTGAAACTACGAAACATCTTCACACAACCCAGCGGAATCGACGGGGGCTACGCCTAAGTCACCCGAACAATCAGTGTGCGATTGGCAAGATTCGAACCGAACTAAGCGCTGTCTCGTTGCGGAATCCCGCATCGTTGAACGAGACTCCAGGCGTTATGATTTCCAACTCCGTCTCGTTTGCCGTCACAAAATCCAAATGACTTTCATCGATCAGGTACGCACATGGATAGAACGATGGGACGCATCGGACCAGCATCGCACCGGTACACCTGGAGACTGGCAAACATCCGAGTGGTTGTTTCAGGAAATCTCTACTTTTGGCGCAAGAGCGGAGCTCTCCAGTTTTCCGTTCGTCAGAAAGAGTATTCGAAAGGCGCAATTGAAAGTAGGACAAAAGCAGTTCAGCGGTGTTCCCATGTTCGATGGAGGATTTACATCAAGTCGGGGACATATGGGTTGCCTTAGCACCACACCGAAAAAAGACTCTATTCTGATCCTGACGGATGCCACTGGCGACTCGCTCAATCAAGTCCGTCGTACCCAAGATCTAAAGGGCATAGTGGTCGTCTCCAACTTGCCAGCTCCTGGACTCGCTCTACTCAATGCCGACAGTTTCGAGAATCCATTTGGTCCTCCCGTACTGCAAGTCTCGTCCCAGTTCAGACTGGACCTACTTGACGCTGCAGGTTCAAATAAATCCGGCACTCTTTCGGTTGTCTTTGACGACCAACATACGACTGCAAGTAACGTCGAAACGAAGATCGTCGGTAGCAAACCAGAACTTGCGCCTCTTGTCGTGATGACACCCAAGAGTTCTTGGTATACAAGCACAGCTGAAAGGATTGGAGGAATAGTTTGCTGGTTAGAGTGCATACGCCATTTCGTCGATCATCAGCCCATGCGCGACGTCGTCTTCACGGCCAATACCGGGCATGAACTGGGTCATGTTGGATTAGATCGATTTTTAGCATCCAATCCATGTTTGACCACGAGCGCTTTCTTGTGGGTTCACTTTGGAGCTAATTTTGGGGCGACGGACTCCAACATCCGTATTCAGTCGTCTCTACCCAGCCATTTGCGGACATTGCGCTCTCGACTCGAAAAGCACGGGATAACCATTGCCAGCGAAGTCAAATCTGGCACAAGGCCAAGCGGAGAAGCCCGCAACATTTTCGATGGCGGAGGAGAATATGTCTCAATCCTTGGTTCGAATCGATTATTCCACCACCAAGACGATCGCTTCGCAGTAAACGTCGACTTGCCAAGACTACTCAGGATCAATTCGGCTTTCATTGAGTGCGTTCAAGCATGGTCTTCAAGTGTTTGACATCCTGTTTCAAGACGAGGATTGTCTGGTCATTGATAAGCCCAGCGGCATTAGCGTGCTAAGAGATCGAGACGGATCACCGAATGTCTTCGACATCATACGGCTGCAGCATCCGGAGTCCAAGCTCGTTCACAGATTGGACAAAGGCACAAGCGGGGTACTCATTCTCGCCCGCACAAAGCAGTTTCAGGCGTTTGCGTCACGCCAATTTGCCAGGAGGGAAGTTAGAAAATTCTACGTGGCCGTGATCTCAGGCCACATTGCTTCAGGTAGAACTCTGACCGTGGACCTGCCATTGAATCCTGGGCGCAAGGGGCGGTTTAGAGTTGCGGGATTAAGAGAGGAAATTCGAACTCGAAGGCAAGGCTGGTCTATCGAATCCAATAGCGGACATCCCAGTATCACACGGGCACGTGTCTTTGACACTGGTCGAATTCGGACAGCAGTGGTACTTCAGCCTATAACTGGTCGTACTCATCAACTCCGCGTACACATGGCTTGGATTGGACACGCTATCGTTGGAGACTCTCTCTACGGAACACCAAAGTCCTTAGAGCAGGCATGGCCAAGATTGCTACTGCATAACACCCGAGTGTGCCTAGCCTCCAACTACACGTTCAGCAGTAAGCTCCCTAAAGAATTTCGAGAAGCGGTAAAGGGCTAGGCCCTAACCAAGGTTAGCTTTAGAGTCTAGAGAGGGTCTTTGCCCGAAGTCAATTTTCGAGTTAGAGCAAATCCAGCTAATGCCAATCCGGGAGATCGTGTCAGGGCAAGCGTGGCTGCCGCAACACCTCCACTAATCAGAAACGAAACCAACTGTGGACTTCGTCCTTTTCCTGTACTTGCACGGGAAATGGTATGTTCACAGTTGTTCGTGAAAAGGTTGTAGTTCCGATCCGAGTTTCCTCCACATGCACGCAGTGCTTCTAAGCGTTCCACCGCATCCATTTCGTGTACAAACATGCGTTTGTTTTTTCGAAACTCATGCAGCGAGGACACATGCTCACCTTGAAACGGAGTATTGTGGAACACTTGGCCATCTTCGAGCACAATGCCTCGGTGCATTACAAGGCCTTTGCGGCGCGAAACAATATCGCCTGGTCTAGCTTCCATTTAAACCTCGTGTACGGACCTACTTAAGAGATTGAATCAATCCCTTTCCGCCAATTTAGCACAAAAAGGAAACAATTGTCCCCTTTTCCGTTTCGACAGTGCAACTTCACTCAGGTTCACCCTCGACTGGAGCATCTTCGACCGCTTCAAGCATGTAATCGATTGCTTCCTCCAATTCTTCGTCGGTACATCCGCTGCACAATCCCTTGATCGGCATGCCCGGCGGCATCCCTTTAATCGTGTTTTCCAAGAGGACTTCTCTTCCTTTCACAATTCGAGGTTGCCAGTCCTCCTTGTCACCATAGATTGGCGAGCCAGCAAGTCCTCCCTGATGACAACTTCTGCAGTACTTGCGATAGGTGTTCTTTCCCGGATGCTCTTCGGTCTGCGCACCACCTCCACATCCCGTCAAGAAAAAACTCAACACGATGAAAAGACTTAAACCGTGCATGTTCACTCGTGTAGACCTCAAATCTAAAATCGTGTACCAAATACGTAGAGCTTGAATTTTAGTAGCCAGCACCTGACAGTGAATCGAAAGCTTTGCCTCTAGATCTGATGGTCCAGCACTTACTGACGCAAAAGGGGAAAAAACTGGGGCTTGGAATTCGGCCCTACTGAAGGCAATCCTCCAATTCCTAACTTTTGCTAGTGTTGAATTGCCGACCTGCGAAGGTAGAGGTCACTGCCTCAGGTGACAGAATTGAATCGAACTTGGAGCGACATCAAAACACCTTTTCCTCTGGTTGCTACGATATGCACCTTTGAAATTGGATCCTGGCAAGTGAATTGAAAGTGATCCCCGGCTCAAACTAAGCAGTTTCCAATTCAGTAAGAACCTTAATGTCAACCATAGCGTCCCATGCCTGACTATCGTGTAGCAGACCTGTCCTTAGCTGACTTTGGTAATCGTGAGATCGACCTAGCCGAAGCCGAAATGCCCGCCCTCATGGCTCTCCGAAGTAAATATGCAACTCAGCAACCATTGGAAGGTGCAAAAATTATTGGTTGCATTCACATGACGATCCAAACTGCGGTACTCATCCGCACGCTGCGAGCACTCGGTGCGGAGGTCCGATGGTCGTCATGCAACATCTTCTCCACCCAAGATCACGCTGCCGCCGCCATGGCAGCTGACGGAGTGCCCGTATACGCTTGGAAAGGGGAAACTGAGGAAGAATATGAATGGTGCATCGAACAAACCATTTTGTATAACGGTGAGCCTTGGGATGCCAACATACTTCTTGATGATGGTGGAGACCTGACCCAACTCATTCACGATCGCTACCCACGAATGCTGGATCGAATTCACGGCATCAGTGAGGAAACCACCACCGGCGTACTCCGCCTTAAGGAGATGTTGGAGGATGGATCGCTTAGAGTTCCCGCAATTGACGTCAACGCATCCATAACTAAGAGCAAGAACGATAATCGCTACGGATGTCGACACAGCCTCAACGATGCTGTAAAACGCGCAACAGACGTCTTACTTTCGGGAAAAAAGGCACTCGTTATCGGATATGGCGACGTTGGAAAAGGATCGACAGCCAGCCTGCGAGCCGAGTCAATGATCGTTCGTGTCGTCGAAGTCGACCCAATATGCGCAATGCAAGCTTGCATGGATGGATATGAAGTCGTTTCGCCTTACAAGAAAGGAGTCAATACTGGTCGAGTAGAGGACATTGATGAAAAGGTTCTGGCGGAAACCGACCTGCTCGTCACTTGCACCGGAAACACAAATGTTTGCGATAGCGCGATGCTTCAGTGTCTTAAACCGGGGTGCATCGTTTGCAATATCGGACATTTTGATAACGAGATTGATACCCACTACATGCGAGAGAATTGGCGTTGGATAGAGGTTAAAGACCAAGTGCACCAAATCTACAGAAGCGACAAACATGGCGATTACTTGATTCTGTTGTCCGAAGGTCGTCTTGTAAATTTGGGCAATGCAATGGGCCATCCTTCTCGAGTGATGGATGGATCTTTTGCGAATCAGGTATTAGCCCAAATGTACCTCTTTGAGCAGCGCTGGGCGGATCAACCTGAAAACCAAAGAGCTCCCGTGAGCATAGAAGTAATGCCTAGAAAACAAGATGAGGAAGTCGCGCAACTCATGGTTGAAGGATTCGGAGGAACTATTACTCGTCTCACCCAAAAGCAAGCCGATTACATCTCTGTCAATCGGGATGGACCCTTCAAGTCCAAGGATTATCGCTTCTAGTCCTTGAAACTCAGACGCGGCCTCGCTTTAAACGAATACGTAGCGTGGTGGTTGTCGGCATTTAGAGAGAAAAACGGAAACGAACACGACCAATGCTTCAACAGCATTGCACCCTATTCGCGGACTGCCTGTTTCCATCGAACAATTTGGTCTTAAGATAGACTCTTTCAATACTACGACCAGAGGTCCGGCATGGAAACACGAGCGGCTGTCGCGTATCGCGCTGACGAACCACTTGAAATAGCAAACGTTCAACTCAATGGACCTCAAGAAGGGGAAGTTCTCGTAGAGGTGCACGCTACAGGCGTTTGCCACACCGATGCCTACACATTGTCTGGAAGCGACCCTGAAGGTCTCTTTCCCTCGATACTTGGCCATGAAGGTGCTGGCGTAGTCGCAGAAATCGGACCTGGCGTTCGAAGTGTCGATGTAGGTGATCACGTAATACCTCTTTACACTCCCGAATGTCGTCAGTGCAAGTTTTGTCGCTCCGGAAAGACAAATCTGTGTCAGGCAATCCGGGAGACACAGGGCCAAGGACTCATGCCAGATGGAACTTCGCGATTTTCTTCTGGCGGAGAGACGCTATATCACTACATGGGTACGTCCACATTCTCCAACTACACAGTCCTGCCAGAAATAGCGGTTGCCAAAATACGCGAAGACGCACCTTTCGACAAGGTCTGCTACATCGGTTGTGGTGTGACCACAGGACTTGGCGCGGTCATGAACACCGCCAAAGTTGAACCTGGATCCGATGTCGCAGTGTTTGGATTGGGTGGAATAGGCCTTAATGTCATTCAAGGCGCAAGAATAGTCGGTGCGGATCGAATAATCGGTGTCGATATCAACGAAGCCAAGAAACCTCTAGCCGAAAAATTCGGCATGACCGACTTTATCAACCCCAATGACTCGTCGGATGTTGTGGCCGAGATAGTCGACATGACTGACGGAGGTGTCGACTATTCCTTCGAATGTATCGGCAATGTCGATGTCATGCGTCAAGCACTGGAGTGTTGTCACAAAGGTTGGGGGGAGAGCGTGATCATCGGCGTTGCCGGTGCTGGACAGGAAATAAGTACCAGACCGTTTCAACTGGTAACTGGCAGAGTGTGGCGTGGAACCGCATTCGGCGGTGCGAAAGGTCGAACCGATGTACCCAAAATTGTTGACTGGTACATGGACGGCAAGATCAACATCGACGATCTAATCACTCATACCATGCCACTCGACGAAATCAACAATGCATTCGAACTGATGCACTCAGGCGACTCGATTCGCTCGGTTGTAACGTTTTAACGAGTCGGGGGCTTTCAAGCCTCGACCCAAGGTCGATCACGTCATTCAAGTTTCGGAGATAATGGATTGCATAAGGTAAGCTACATTCTGTGCCCTGGCGCACGATTTGGAGGAGCAAAATGAAAAAATTTTTTACTGCTTTCTTGTCAGTTACCGTTGTCTTTGCGCTCGCAATTCCCGGCTTTTCGCAACAAGCAAGGCAGGTTGGGGTGCAAAGGAATTCTCCTGATGCCACGATTGAACTCTTGAAACAGAGCATGGAGGAACGGTTTGACGCAATAGATGAAGATGAAGATGGTTCCTTGACGAAAGAAGAGTTCAAAAAGTTGATGTCTCAGGATCGAACTTCTTCGCGAACGCCAAATTTTCAACGTTCCCGAACCTCTTCTGAAAGCCGGTCGCCAGCGACTTCTGGTCGCACCACAAACACGCAAGACGAAAGTGACGCCCAGCGCAGAAAACTGATGGACGAAGCCGAACAAAAGGAGCGAGAAAAGGAACTGGATGCACGGTTTGATAAATTGGACGAAAATGAGGATGGCAAACTATCCAAAGATGAGTATCTTGACGCTCAAGACAAAGCTCTTCGCGAACGAATGGATCGTGCTCGAGAACAGCGAGGAGGTGGACAACGTCAAGGAGGTCAGCGGCAAGGTCGTCCCATGCCTCCGCAACGTGGTCCTTAAACTAGTCAAATCAAAGTAGGGCTTAGCGTCGGCTAATAGTCCTGTAATACGGGCTGTGCGATCACATTAGGCCGCGCAGCCCGTTTTGTTCACCTGTGAGGCAGTCGATGAACCGTAACGAATGGCTGAGTCAGGTCACCGAGGAGACTTTAGAACCTGATCTCGAAATCTGCGACCCCCACCATCATTTGTGGGACTACCCCGAAAATCGCTACTTGCTCGACGAACTGCTTGAAGATACCTCAAGTGGACACAACGTTGTCTCCACTATATTCATGGAGTGCGGTTCTATGTATCGGGCGAGCGGTTTAGAGTCATTACAACCTGTCGGTGAGACTGAGTTTGTCAACGGAATTGCTGCTATGAGCGACAGCGGACAATACGGTACTACCAAAGCATGTGCGGGAATCGTCGGCTATGCGGACCTGACGCTTGGCACAGCGGTAGGTGATGTACTAGATAGACATACGGCAGCGAGTGAGCGATTTCGAGGCATTCGCCATGCTGCTGGATGGGACTCTAGTGAGGCGGTGCGAAATTCGCACACAAATCCAATCCAGTATCTCTATTTGGATCAGACGTTTCAAGAGGGGTTTGCGGAACTGGGAAAACGAGGATTAACCTTTGATGCATGGTTATATCACCCTCAGATTGAAGATCTGACCCAGCTTGCACAGGCATTTCCCAATCAGGTCATAGTGTTTGATCATTTTGGCGGTCCGCTTGGAATTCATTCGTATGCAGGAAAGAGAAGCGAAATCTTCGAGTACTGGAAAGGTGCTGTCGCTGAGTTGGCTACATGCCCAAATGTAGTTGCAAAACTTGGTGGTTTGGTGATGCCAATCAATGGGTTTGGTTTTCATAAACGCGAGGTCCCGCCTACCTCGAAAGAGCTAGTCGAGGCGACCAGTTCGTACTACATGTACATGATCGAACATTTCGGAGTCGATCGTTGCATGTTTGAGAGTAATTTTCCAGTTGACAAGGCGAGTTGCTCCTACAACGTTCTGTGGAATTCGTTCAAGAGATTGACCAAGAACTTCACCGAAGGGGAGAAAGCGGACTTATTCCATGATACCGCGACCCGTGTCTATTCGATCTAAGACGTGATGCCGATCGAAGACCACCTTTGGTTGTTATCGAGACTATTACCAATCCAATCAAGCAGCTGACATCGAAAGTGAACCCGACAGTACGATGAAGTATTGCCCAAACCAGTTGAACTAGTGTGTAAAATCATTGAGAGGCTGCGTGTCCTTGGATTGGTCGGTCAGCGGCTCGCTTTACCGACTGCATTTCCATAGGACCATACAAATAGAGACCACAGGAGAGTCAATATGCAAAAGCTCAAAATTGCAGCGGCATTGATTGCGCTGTTTGCGTCCGCTACCGTCTTTGCAAAGATAACCGGTACTTACGTAATTGAATTTGAGGGAATGGGCGGAGGCGGAGGAGGTCAAGGAGGAGAACCTACTTTGACTCTGGCCGTCGATGACGAAGGAAAATACTCCGCCACAATGTCCGGTGGAAGGGGAGAATCCACGGAAGGAACGGACGTTGAGGTCGATGGGAACGAGTTCTCGTTTTCGGTCACCTTCGAAACTCCTCGAGGAGACATGTCGATGTCTTACTCCGGTACCGTTGAAGACGGTGAACTGACCGGAACTATGACATCTGACTGGGGCGAGATGTCTTTTTCAGGAAAACTCAAGGAAGAGGAGTCCGATGAAGATGAAGATGCCGATGAAGCAGATGAAGGCGACGGAGCCGAAGCCTAGGCCTCAAATTTAAACTCAGAGCCTGCTGGTCGGAGACCCACCACTCTGACCAGCAGCACGACACCAATCTTCAATATGTGACTGGAGTGCTCTATGCAGTCCAACTCAGTCCATAACTGAGCGGTTCGCAACACTATCATTCGCCTGAACACCCCAATTCAGGCATGCATCTGTTGCTCCAAGTAGTTGTTTACCCCAATACGATCCACTAGATCCAGTTGCGTTTCCAGCCAGTCAACGTGATTTTCCTCCGACTCTAAGATTCGCTCCAAAATCTCTCGCGATACGTAGTCGCTCACTGTCTCGCAGAATGCTATGGCTTGCCGCAAGTCGGGAATGGCCGCCTCTTCCAATGCAAGATCGCACTTCAGCATGTCGACCGGGTCTTCTCCAATACGGAGTTTACCTAGATCCTGCATGTTGGGCAATCCGTCCAGCAAAATGATGCGCTCTACAAGATCGTCGGCATGCTTCATTTCATCTATCGACTCACTATGCTCGTATTCGGCCAGCCGGTTGAATCCAAAGTTCTTGAGCATTCTTGAGTGAAGAAAATACTGATTGATCGCGGTCAATTCATTCTTCAATATTCGATTTAGTTCGACTATTACCTGGGCATCTTGGGGGTTCATATTCGTACGCCAAATGACTGGACAAAATTTTATTCAGAATCTTCCTGTTGAAAGTCGCAAAATTTCACAAGTTTCGCTGTAGGCGATTCATATCTCGGCATAACATCCGACCTCTTTCAATATGTGAGAAAACGGAGAACATGCGCACGGACTAGAGAGGCTCAACCGAACTCAAACCCTGGCCCTCTGGGGACTTTCTGAGCGAGAATGATAATGACTTGCAATTGCAACTAATTATCATTTACAATTGCATTATGTACGTCTGTCTTTGCAACGCGGTGAAGGAGTCTGAGATTGTCTCGTCAGTTCGCAACGGGAACGAGGACTTGGATTCCGTGTCTGTAGAACTCGGAGTTGGCATGTGCTGCGGTTCGTGTGTTCAAATGGCAAAGACACTCATTGAAGTGACCAGAAAAGAGAAACAAGTGGGTTCTGGGGTACAAATTGCTCACATCCGCAACGATTGCGATTCGTCCCAATAGATCTGAGCACGAAGCTGCGGAGCTGACTTTTCTCTCGTTCTCAATCCGATTGCTTCCCTCAAGGTAAAGATGCGATAATCTCTAGTTACGAGATATCGTTCGAATCTTCTGCTGAATGGCGGAGAGGGAGGGATTCGAACCCTCGATGGGTTTCACCCCATACTCCCTTAGCAGGGGAGCGCCTTCAGCCGCTCGGCCACCTCTCCAATTTTTCTAGTCGGCTACTCACTCGTTGGCGCGCCTGACAGGATTCGAACCTGTAATCGCCAGTTTCGTAGACTGGTGCCTTGTCCAGTTTGGCCACAGGCGCAAGAAGTTAAGTCTGATTAAGCCGAAGGCTATTCTACGAGTTGGCAAGGAAACTCTAAGTTTCCGAGTTCCCGCTTTCTCGGTCTGGAGGTTTCTTGTCTTGTATGACTTCCTTGCGGTGTATGAGAACCTCACGTGGTGCTTGAATTCCTATGCGAACTTGATTTCCGCGAGTCTGCAAAACAGTGATTTCGATTTTATCGTCGATAATCAATGTCTCGTTTACGCGACGCGTGAGAATGAGCACCGTAACCTCCTTGTCTTGATTGGAATCCGGCTTCGTGCAACGGATTCCGCCAACTCTGTAAAGAAGCGTAAAAAATCATAACACACCTTTTCTAGTTAGCTAAAGGATTCGCCACATCCAACTCAAACGCTGAGTGCAGCGCTCGAACTGCCAATTCGCAGAAGTCTTCGTGAATTATCACAGAAATCTTGATTTCTGACGTGGAGATCATTTGGATGTTGATTCCATAATGAGCCAGTGTCTCAAACATCGTCGTTGCGACACCAGCATGCGACCTCATTCCCACTCCCACGACCGTTACTTTCGCAATCGAATCGTCTCCAACTACGTTCATATGCTTGACTTGATCCTCTGACAATTCGTCGGACAACTCTGCAATGCTCGCACGAAGTATCTCTTGACTCTGTTGATAGTCCTCTCTTTTCACGGTGAAAGTCATATCTGTAAGAGATTCAACTCCCACGTTTTGCACAATCATGTCAACAGAGATTCCAGCTTCACCTATAGGTCCTAGTAACCTGTAGGCCAAGCCTGGTTTGTCAGGAACCCTAGTAACTGTTAGCTTGGCTTCGTTTCTGTCGTGTGTGACAGCGGATACGACTGGTCGTTCCATCTCGTCGTTTTCTCCCTCCTCACAAATCAGAGTTCCCGATCCCTTCTGAAAGCTGGACAATACACGAAGAGGTACCGAGTACCTGTGTGCATACTCTACACATCGTGTGTGAAGCACTTTGGCTCCTAAGGCCGCCATTTCCAGCATCTCTTCACATACGACTCGATCAAGTTTTTGTGCATGCTCCACAATACGAGGATCAGCGGTATGCACGCCTTCAACATCAGTGTAGATTCGACACTCGTCAGCCTCCAACGCAGCCGCTACAGCAACGGCTGTAGTATCAGAGCCTCCTCGTCCAATGGTCGTAAGATCCCCGTCAGCTCCAATGCCTTGAAAGCCTGCTATTACAGGAATCACACCGGAAGCGATATCTTCTTGAAGTCCCTTGACCTCAACGCTCTGAATCTTGGCCTTCATGTGCTTGCCGACAGTTCGCACTCTTATCTGACTAGCCAGAAACGAGCGTGCCTTCATGCCTCGCTCTTGAACGGCCATAGCCACCAACGCGACCGACACTTGCTCACCGGCAGCGAGTAATACATCCATTTCCCTTGGATCGGGTCGATTGACGACGCTAGTACCCAACCCTATCAGGCGGTCAGTATCCCCAGCCATAGCTGATACAACTACCACAACGTCGTGTCCTTCGTCCCTGCAGGATGCAATGTGCCCCGCTACAACGCGAATTCGCTCTAGATCGGCAAGAGAAGTACCACCAAACTTAGCTACAACAAGACTCATCGTGTCTCGACAGATCCTCGTTCTCTTACCCATTCCGCTACAGAATCCAACGCCTTCGGTAACTCTGTAACATTCGTCCCACCACCGGCACGGGCCATTTCTGGCTTGCCACCGCCTCGGGCACCTACCTGAGAACCAACATATGCAATGAGTTCGCCCGCCTTCATTTCATGGACAAGATCCTTTGAAATCCCACCCACCAAATGAATTTTCTCGTCGACCACTACAGCAAGAACAATTACATAACTCGTTAATCGCGATCGAATGTCGTCGTACACGGTCATCAGGGACTGGGCGTCGCCCTCTACTTGAGTTGCGATCACTTGAACTCCATCTACGGAGGCAGAGGCATTTGCGAGCGATTCACCCAAATTTAAAGCTTTCGCTTTCTTAGATTCCTCCAAGCTTTGAACAAGGGCGAGTTTCTCATCCAGCAAGGCGGCAAGTCGATCGGTAAGAGTGGTCCGGCCGGTATTCAGCATGTCCTCGAGTCTTTTCAAAACGAGGTCATCTTGTCGCATCTGTTGCTGTACAGCTCTACCGGTTACAGCTTCGATCCTACGAACCCCTGCTGCTATTCCTGATTGTGAAAAAATGCGAAGCGAACCGATCTCTCCCGTAAACGCGACATGGGTTCCACCACAAAACTCTACGGAATATCCGTTGCCGACATTCAACACGCGAACGATTTCTCCATACTTTTCACCGAATAGAGCAACCGCCCCCATTTCTATTGCTTCATCGTAAGGAACAACATCGGT
Source organism: Gammaproteobacteria bacterium (assembly GCA_026707045.1). GTDB lineage: Bacteria > Pseudomonadota > Gammaproteobacteria > Pseudomonadales > Azotimanducaceae > Bin55. The sequence continues at coordinate 77,598 of JAPOXO010000090.1, forward strand.
TTCAACTGGTGTATTGAGAGCAATTTGCTCGTTCACTGAGTCTTCAATTCTCTCGATCTCGACTTGCGTCAATGGTTGATCATGTGAGAAATCGAATCTCAATCGATCCGGAGCCACTAGAGAACCCCGTTGACTCACGTGCGAACCAAGTACTTTCCTCAATGCAGCATGAAGGATGTGCGTACCTGTATGGTTGCGCGCGATGTCTTGTCGACGCACATAATCGACGCTCGTAGAAACTTGATCTCCTTTGCACAACCGACCTTGCTCTAAAGTCCCAATGTGTACAAACTGCCTGTCAGTACGCTGCGTGTCTTTCACCACGAAGAGTGCTGTATCCTTTTCAATCGATCCTGTGTCACCCACTTGACCCCCCGCCTCTCCGTAGAATCCTGTGCGGTCAAGAACCAACAATCCTTCTTCACCGGTTTCGAGACTGCCGACAGGACGACTTTCGTCCACTTCAGTCTTGAAAAGCTCAATCACTACTGACGAACCCCGGAGACTTTGATAGCCGTCGAATTCAACTTCAGAATCAAATCTCAGCGATTGGCCATGCTGGACTTCAAACTGACCTGAGCTACGAGCGCGTTCTCTTTGCTCGTCCATGAGAGACACGAAACCTGCTTCATCTACCTTAAGACCACGTTCGCGAGCTATATCTTGCGTGAGGTCTACCGGAAACCCATAGGTGTCGTACAGTTTGAAAACCAATTCCCCTCGAAGTACGGGTTGCGACAAATTCTCAATCTCTCGTTCGAGCATGGACATCCCAAAACGCAATGTGTTTTCGAACTTTTCCTCCTCATGCAGGAGGACTTCTTCGATGCGAGATTGCGAATTGGCAAAACTCGGGTAGGCTTCCCCCATAGATTCAACCAATGGTCTAACAAGACGATGAAAGAAGGCTTCTTCAATCCCAAGTTTGTGTCCATGTCTCAGTGCGCGACGTATCACTCGTCGCAACACGTAGCCGCGTCCCTCATTCGAAGGCAAGACCCCATCTCCAATGAGGAAAGCGCAAGATCGAATGTGATCGGCTATTACTCGGGTCGAAGGAGTATTCAAAGTCTGAGACTTGGTCCCACCCTGGGCGAAACGACTAATTGCTTGCACAAGACCTTGGAACAAATCAATTTCGTAGTTGCTTCCAACACCTTGCACTAGTGCTGCGGTACGTTCCAGACCCAATCCGGTATCAACTCCAGGTGCTGCCAGCGCGACCAGCTCCCCGTCTGACTGTCGATCAAACTGCGGGAAAACCAGATTCCAAAACTCAAGAAATCGGTCTCCATCCTCATCATCAGATCCGGGTGGACCGCCTTGAAAGCTATCTCCCTGGTCGTAGAAAATCTCTGTATTGGGACCACAAGGACCTGTATTCCCCATTTCCCAGAAATTCTCCTCGTGCGCTACAACTCGTTCAGGTCGAATGCCAATCTTCTGAACCCAAAGCCTGCGTGCCTCCTCGTCGGATGGGTGAACGGTGATCCAAATTCGCCCTTTATCGAAGCTGAGGACTCTAGTGATAAAGTCCCACGCCCAATCGATCGCTTCTTCCTTGAAATAGTCTCCAAAGCTGAAATTTCCCAACATCTCGAACAGAGTGTGGTGTCTCGCCGTGTAACCAACGTTGTCCAGGTCGTTGTGCTTTCCTCCGGCACGCATGCACAATTGGCATGAAGCGGCACGTGAAACTTCCGGTGTAGTCACCCCTAGAAGTGCATCCTTGAACTGCACCATGCCTGCAACGGTGAACAACAGGCTTGGGTCGTTTGCAGGAACTAATGGTGCGGAAGCATAGATCTTGTGATCAAGTTCACGAAAAAACTCGAGATATGTACGCCGCAATTCGTCGGTACGCATGACTTTCGTCGTTGAGGTGGACAAAATCGTTCCGAATTATAGAAATCAAAAGAGAGCAGTTTGACAGGAAATTCAGTTGTTTGTTCGATTAATCGGCGAGCTCAACACGAGAGAAATCACATTAGCAGGATAGCCTCTGTTCGTTAAATATCTCGCACGCACTTGAAGTGATTCATGATTGGAAGCATTATCTTCAGACATCTGATTGCGTACGCGACATTTCGCATCAGACTCTAGAGCTCGCTTGAACCAGTAGTCGTCACTGTTAGACAGATGCTTCGAAATCTTTGAATACTGAATTCCGCGATTCAGCAAGTACGCACGAATCTTGAGTGGTCCATGGCCTTTTCGCAGTTGCGATCGAATGCTATTCTCGATGAAGCGATCATCCGATTGCAGGCCACTTTCAGACAGTTTCTCAATAACGGTTTCGATTTCGCGACTATGGACACCGCGCAGCCTCAGCTTTCCTCGCAGTTCGTGGCGAGAATGTTCTCTTCGTGCCAGCAGGCGCACGGCAATTTCGTACGCTTCCTTGGCGTTCGAATCCACCGATTTCAGCTTTTATGGTCGAGGACATGCATTATCCGTCGACAATGGTGCTACCGTCCTCTATCTCTTCTTCGTCTACCACCTTGCTTTCAGGCAGTAGAACACCTCGAATCGCGGATTCGATCTTTTGTGCAGTTTCTGGATTCTCTGCCAACCATGACTCGGCTTGTCTTCGTCCCTGTCCAATACGTTCGCTTTCTATTGAGTACCAAGATCCAGACTTGTCTATGAACCCCTGCTCGACACCAAGATCCAAGACTTCACCCATACGATTGATCCCGGTAGCGTAGAGAATCTGGAATTCAGCTTGTTTGAATGGAGGTGCAACCTTGTTCTTTTGAACGCGAACCCGTGTTTGATTCCCGACAACTTCGTCACCATCCTTAATAGCTCCAATGCGCCGAATGTCCAATCGAACAGTTGAATAGAACTTTAAAGCATTACCACCGGTGGTGGTTTCCGGTGATCCAAACATGACGCCTATCTTTGATCGAATCTGATTGATGAATATGACGAGTGTGTTCGAGTTCTTAATACTTGATGTCATCTTTCGCAGTGCCTGACTCATTAGTCTTGCTTGCAATCCGACGTGAGAGTCGCCCATTTCACCTTCGATTTCTGCCTTAGGCGTTAAAGCTGCAACAGAGTCAATTACCACAACGTCCACAGCACCTGAACGAACGATCATGTCACAAATTTCTAGTGCTTGTTCCCCGGTGTCTGGTTGTGAAACCAAAAGGTCGTCCGTGTTGACTCCAAGTGTTTTTGCATATATGGGATCCATCGCATGCTCGGCATCTACAAATGCACAGGTTCCCCCTGCACGCTGGGCTTGCGCTATCACGTGCAACGTGAGCGACGTCTTGCCCGAAGATTCAGGACCGTAAATTTCAACGACTCGACCACGTGGCATTCCTCCCACGCCCAACGCGATATCAAGCGTCAGCGAACCTGTCGATATAACAGGAACAGCCTGCTGCTCATGGTCGCCAAGTCGCATCATCGAACCTTTGCCGAATTGCTTCTCAATCTGGGAGAGTGCGACCTTTAGAGCTCTATCTCTATTGTCTTTCGACATACTAACTACTCCAAACCTTTATTGTGGGATTACTGTATATAAAATCAGTATTAATTGCAATACTCTACTGCAAAATAGTTGAACTTTTGACCCCAATCTTGACTTATTTCTTTCGACTGCCTTTGTGACACTTCTTCTAACCAGGTCGAGAATTCTGAAAAGCCAATATAAGCACCTCCAATTAGAATGCACAAAGGTCTCTCGATTCTCCGTTGCAGTCTTGAATCCCATGTCCGCCGCACAACACGTTGCAGAAACAACCTGCTGATCGCAAATTCGTCACCCGCCTACCAATGAGCTCAACCGACTTTCCTCCAATGATCCAGCAGTATCTGGCTATCAAGGCGCAGCATCCGGACGATCTGCTCTTCTATCGGATGGGCGACTTCTACGAGCTCTTCTTCGACGATGCCATAGTTGCAGCCGAGCTCTTGGAAATCACATTGACATCCCGCGGACGAACAACTGGAAATCCGATTCCCATGTGCGGTGTTCCGTTTCATGCGGTCGACGGCTATTTGAACCGGTTAGTTTCAATGGGTAGATCGGTTGTGATCTGTGAGCAAGTGGGCGATCCCAGCGCATCAAGAGGTCCTGTAGAACGAAAAGTTCAGCGTATTGTCACGCCCGGTACACTTACGGAAGACGCCCTGCTCGACTCAGAACGGGAAAGCGTACTCATGGCTATTTCTGTAGCAGGAACTCGCTTTCGAACAGCTGGAATAGCGTGGTTAAATCTCTCAACAGGTTCATTTGTCGCAACCGAGGCTAATTCTCCCGCTCAAATTGTTGCACTAGTGGAATCTATCAATCCTTCAGAAATCTTGGTTCCCGAGGGATACAAAGAAGACTGGAGCCAAGCCGCACATCGTGAGCTCGATCCATTGAGATTCGATCATTCTCTCGGAATATCCACACTTACTCGACACTTTGGTACGAAAGACCTCAACGGATTTGGTTTGTCGGAAATGGCACACGCCGTTGGAGCTGCCGCCGCTGTCTTGTCCTATGCCCAAGATGCGTGTCGTCAATCATTGGAATTTATCAATGGCATCCGAATTCACGCAAACACCAACACTTTGCACATGGATGCACAGACGCGACGAAATCTTGAAATCGACCGGAAAATCAACAGCTCAGAGTCCAGCGGCACATTGTTCGATGTGCTCGACTTTACTGCTACTCCAATGGGTTCGAGACTTCTGCGTCACTGGCTCAATGAACCCTGCACCCTAGTCGAGCAAGTACAGGATCGCCATGCTGTGGTTGAAGCCATACTCGCGTCTCGGTCCTATGAATCTCTCAAGAAAGCGCTGCGACCAGTTGGAGACATGCATCGTACAGTGACTCGAGTTGCAATGAAGTCAGCCTCACCGCGAGACCTGATGCGAATCAAAGTCGCTCTACAGAGCCACGGCGAGATCAGCGAACTGGTTCTTGGGCTTGGAGTCGAATGTGAAGCCGAACGATTCGAGAGACTTCCCAACCTTGGACATATCTCCAAACTCATAGGCCGCGCTATTGTTGAAGAACCTCCTGCCACTTCGCGTGACGGAGGAATGATCGCTCAGGGATACGATGAACGTTTGGACGAATTACGCTTAATTCGATCCCGTGCATCCGAGTTTCTACAAGACTTGGAACGCCGCGAGAGAGAACGTACTGGCTTGTCTACTCTTCGGGTCGGTCACAATCGAGTTCACGGCTACTACATCGAAGTCACACGAACTCAATCCGCCCAAATGCCCGACGACTACGTTCGTCGCCAAACTCTTAAAAACACCGAACGCTTCGTGACTGCAGAGCTTTGGGAGTTTGAAGAAAAATATGTGCGCAGCGAAACAGACGCACTCGCACGAGAAAAGGAAATCTATGCCGAACTACTGACACAACTGTCGGAATCATCCAACGAATTGCGATTGGTTTCCGAAGCTCTTGCCAGGCTCGATGTGCTCAACGGATTTGCAATCGGCGCACGGGAACGCGGTTACTCTCGTCCAGAATTCACGGAAGAACCTAAATTGTCAGTCGAAGAAGGTAAACATCCCGTTTTGGCAGCGAACCCTGAGATGGATTTCGTTCCAAACTCGATTGAACTTAACGAATTTCGGAGGATGTTGGTTGTTACAGGACCAAATATGGGAGGCAAGTCAACCTATATGCGCCAAACGGCACTAATAGTCATTCTTGCGTACGCCGGAAGTTTCGTTCCAGCCAAGCAAGCGGTCATCGGACCGATAGACGGAATCTTCACTCGTATCGGTGCATCCGACGATCTGGCCGCCGGTCAGTCCACATTTATGGTGGAAATGACCGAGACTGCCAACATTCTTCACAACGCCAGTTCCTCAAGTCTCGTTCTATTGGATGAAATAGGTCGAGGAACCAGCACTTACGATGGTCTGGCATTGGCGTTGGCTGTTGCACAGGCAATGGCACAGGGAGTGAGAGCTTACACGTTGTTTTCCACTCACTACTTTGAACTAACTGCTTTGGCGGACAATCTGAAGACTGTCCACAATGTTCACCTGAGTGCGGTTGAACACAATCGAAAGGTCGTCTTTCTGCATTCCGTTCAGGAGGGAGCTGCATCTCAAAGTTACGGAATCCAAGTAGCTCGTCTAGCTGGAGTACCCGGGAAAGTGCTGCAGCAAGCAAGCAACCAACTGCGTAGACTCGAGCAACTCGCAATAAAGAATGGTGAGAGCAACTACATGGACTTGTTTGAAGATCATCTCGCACAGGAGGACTATGATCATCCTGCAGTAGAGAGATTGCGTCGAGTGAATATTGACGAGCTCTCGCCTAAGTCCGCTCATGACCTGCTCTATGAGCTTATCGAAATTATTGCGCGCGAAGACCGTCACACATAATCAGACCATTATTCAAGACGTCTTCCAAGGTAATTTTGCACCATCCTATTCGTAAAATGTGCCCGATTTTCCCCATTCTCTCGTAGCTCTATGACTTTCGTGATTGGTCAGGAATGCATAAAGTGCAAATTGACCGACTGTGTGGAAGTTTGTCCAGTGGACTGCTTCTATGAAGGTCCAAACATGCTAGTTATTCATCCGGATGAGTGCATAGATTGTGCCTTATGCGAACCGGAGTGTCCCGTCAACGCCATATATCCTGAAGACGAACTTCCTGAGGATCAGATTGAATTTCTAGAAATTAATGCGGAACAGGCGGAAATTTGGCCTAACATCACAGAAGCAAAGGATCCTCTACCAGACGAAGCCGAATGGCGAGAAGTGCCTAATAAGAAGAAGTACTTGGAACTATAGAGTCAAGGAGCCAGGCTCAGATTGACGAAGTTGATTGCTCTCGTGAGACATTGTGGTATGAATTGCCGTGGTGTCTTCATCTTTTCGTCTTCCGCTGTAGGCTGCACTTGAGCAACACCAAAATTCTTTTGGACTGGATTCACGCAATTCATACGATAGGATTGTCGTAAGAGCAAAAGAGCCAGGTCGCCACGTCCCATCATGAAGCTGCCAGCAGTGAGTCTGTTTTCGGGAGCTGGAGGATTGGATCTCGGAGTGAACAAAGCGGGTTTCAAAACGCTGTGTTCGGTTGAGCTCGATCCACATTGCGCTGCTACTCTTCAGCAAAACGCCAGAGCAAAAACTATCTGGCAAGTGGATGTCCGCGTGCTTGACACTTCTCGAGTGGCCTCAATCCTCAATATTCGTCGTAAAGACCTGGTTCTTCTTCACGGCGATCCTCCTTGGGAAACCGCTGCTCGCATCAGCCACGAACCAAACACCCCTCAGTTGCGCGAAGCGTTGGCGTTTGAAATGGTGCGTTTCGCGCGAGCTTTACAACCGACGGCGGTAATGATTGTGCAAGGCCCAAATTTCCTCAAGCTGTCACATTCGCCAGATTCGCTTCTCAAAGACGTATTGGCCGAAAGGTTTCGAGAAATTGGTTACGACATGCACGAAGCGGTGCTTGATGCCGTCGACTACAGCATCCCTCAGCGTCGTAGGCAGGTCTTCATCATTTGTGTACCGCAAGGACAGGAGTACGAATTTCCGTTCAAAGTGCTGCTTCCCGAACCGGTCAATGCAGGTGAAGCCATCAAAGACCTACCTCCGCCCGCAAAAAATGGGGGTGAGCCAAAAGTTCCAAATCATGTCGACGTTACTCCAGCTCGAGACAGCGATCGAATCGCATACGTCAAGGAAGGAGAATGGCTGGCGAAATCCAATGCTCCACCTGAGGTTATCCGAAAACTAACGCGCAAGGACTCCGCCAAGTATCGACGCCTTGACCGAGAGCTACCTTCACCTACGCTACGTAGAGGAGAAATTCTCTACCATCCCGTCAAAAACCGCTATTTGACTCCGAGAGAAACTGCTCGCCTTCAAGGATTCGATGATCATTACGAATTCCGAGGCCCCATTCGGCGTCTGTTCGGATGGGTTAGTGATTTGGACCAGCATCGTCAAGTCGCCAACGCGGTTCCGCCACCGTTAGCACAGGTGGTAGCAACCAGCTTGAGAAAGTCTCTGGCGTTATAGATTTAGAGAATTGTTGACGAGTTCCGAATAAGTCTTTGGTGATTGCACATAGTCGACGATTGATCCGCTTTTTGGCTCATCAAGCAATACTTAGGAATCCCGTGTCGGCAATATCTTTATTGCCCACAGATCGCTATCGCCCAATTAGCTTATTGGGATCCTGCGGGACAGCCTTGTGCCATATGGCGAAATATAGTCTTCTATACCGTTCTTCGTCTTCGCTCTTCGGCACGCCTTTGGACGATATTCGTATGAGCGGTTGTCCTTTCGAAACGATGTCGTTTTCCTTGACGGTCAATTCGGAATTGAAGTCGTACTGAATCACATAGTTGTCGCTGGTTTTGACAAGAACCATATATCTGTAGTCGCTTAGAGCAACTCCCGCATAACTGACTCTTCCTGACGCGGCGGCAACTACGTTTGTGCCTCTGTTCAAGAAATAGGTCAAACCGTCATCACTGCCCTTGGGCTTGGTCGGTCTGGTGTTGACTGGCCATTCCCAACCTTTAGGCAGTGAACCCAGGTTACGGGTCGCCGTTTCAGCGACCGCAAGACTGTCAGAGGATTCCATCGGCTGAACTGTGGACGACGTTGAAGAAATTTCCGTCTCTCCCGTCGAAACCGTGGTAGCGGTTGGCGATTTGTTTTGCGCATTCTTCGTTGCTACCGGTTTCGTTTGAGTTGTCTGAATCGAACTTCTGTTCGGCGTAGTCGACCTTGACTGTGGACTTTTTGCCGTTGACTGGCTTGCTTTAGGTGTAGTCTCTTGGAAAGGCTGAGAAGATTGAGTTCCTTGTCGACTCGCTGAAACCACACTCGTACGGCCTTCTTCAGCCTCGACTACGTTTTCGTGCCACAGAACGCGAGACGGAGTTACGACAAGTATTTGGTTCGGAACAATGGTGTATGGAGGCTTAAGCCCGTTCATTTCGGCAATCTGATCCACCGTTAGTCCGTGCAACTTCGAGATTGCATACAACGTATCTCCGGACTTCACGACATATCGATATGTACGAACACTTCCAGATAGCTGGTCCGAAATGCCAAGCGAACGGTCTTCGATTGGTGCTGGATTGAGAGTACTGCAACTTGGCAGCAGAGAACACAGCGCAACTACCAATATGCAAGTGCTAAGTTTCTCTATGGTTTTTTGCATAGGTCAACACACAAATAACAAGAAATGCCGAAAACATCACGAGCACCACAATGAGCACTGAGGACTCCTGAACGTAAGACGAGTTCCACGGCCATATCCGCCACAGCGAACCGGCGAGCAAACCGCAAAACACTGCCATTAGATTGTCTCGATATTTCACAAGCAACACTCGAACTGGATGTGAGAAAACTAGGAACCCGATCTTGAGTCCAATTCCGAAAACGGCAAGTACTAGTAAATCTAACGACGCAATTGCATGTACCATTGTCGTCCAAACTCCCAGAAGCAGAAGGACGAACGAACCAGAGATTCCAGGCAATATCCATGCGCCAAAAGCAAGTACGGCTCCGGCAAACACCACGATAAGCGGTGCCTCCACATCGCTCACAGGTATTAAATTCAACAGGACGGCAAATAACAATCCAATCGGTGTGAACAACACCAAACTCTTCCCTTTCGACGAAACGCCGGTAAATATCACTGCGCCGGCCACAAGACCAAAAACGCCACCCCAAACCAACATAGGCTGGGAGTCCAAAATGCGAGAAACAAATACGACCGATGTGCCGAAACCAACCACCATTCCCAGCACTACAGGGACGATCACAACTAGAGATTGAAATAGGTTGGGAAGATCGAGATCCCTCTTCTGCAACAAATTCTTAGTCCATATTGTGAGATCGGCTAATGCCGAAACTAAACGATCATAAATTCCGGTCAGCAACGCAATAGTTCCACCAGAAACACCCGGCAAGACTTCGACCAGACCCATGGCAAATCCTCGGGTCAAAAGTCCGGTAAAGTCACGTGAAACAGGGATTGCGCCAGCCATTGCGTTTACTGTGTGGTACCCGCGAGCAATGGAACAAATGTCACGGACTCCAAGTAGGTTTCCTTCCATCCGTCCACAGTTTGGTCGAGACATACGAGTTTTTGAAATCCAGCTCTCCCTAATGGAACGACAATTCGACCGTCTTCTCCCACTTGCGACTTCAGTGCTTCGGGCACTGAAGAAGTGGCGGCTGTCACAATGACAGCGTCGTAGGGAGCATGTTCTTCCCACCCTTCGAGACCATCTCCGAATCGAATGCGCACATTTTCGAGTCCCAGTCTCCTGATCCTGCTTCTTGCCGCCAGCGACAGCGACTCGATACGTTCAACTGAAAACACGTGCTCCACCAATTGGGCCAAAATTGCGGTTTGATATCCACACCCTGTACCGATTTCCAAGACTTTTGAGACGTTGGGCTTCTTCATTATTGCCTCGGTCATGAGTGCCACAACGAATGGCTGGGAAATAGTCTGCCGTTTGCCAATCGGCAATGCACGATTTTCATAGGCTAAGTGAGCTATAGACTCTTCAACAAAGAAGTGTCGCGGCACCTCTTCGAGGGCACCGAGAACCGATTCGTCCTTGATCCCCTCCGCAATCAAGTTCTCAATAAGCCTCCCTCGGCTTCGATCGGATGTCATTCCAACTCCCTTCGACAAGAGACCTCTCACTGAGGGACCCCGTCTGTGTCTACACATTCGTTCAAAACCACCGTAGCAAAGCAACCGCGAGGTAAGAAAAACTCAAACGTCAAGGCATCATTCGTTGCTCTGAC
>JAPOXO010000090.1:88399-96966 GCA_026707045.1 Gammaproteobacteria bacterium
GCCTCAGGTTGCACGCTCAATGCGCGCCGATCCTGATGCAACCCTACCCATTCCAGTGCTTCACACACTTTCTTGTGTCTTGCACGCAAAGAACCCTCAATCTCTTCCGGACTACCTAGAGTGGGCAGCCGGCCACGACCCCAAAGTGGACCACTCGGATATCCATTGATAGGCACATCACCATCGAGCATCTTGTTCCACGTTCCAACTCTCACGCGTTCAGCAAGCACTTCGTTGAACAAAAAGGAACGCATCGTTGTGAGATGGCGGTATCGCAGGCTTCGCTCAATGCGAGGTCTGCCTCGTTCAATCCATTTGATAGCTCGGCCAATGTTCTTGAATTCTCGACCAAATCGTTGAGGTCCAAAATAATTGGGAACCGGAGCTCCTAGGTTCGTGGCCATTTCGTTTATGTCATAGTCACTCATTTGGCGAATTACGATTTTGAAGTGATTCCCTAGATGAGAGCCAATTCGAAGCTTGCGAGAGTGAGTGCGTTCCGTCAAGATCTTCAGACAAGGATGTATGGGAGGTGTCGAAGTCTTGGGCAGCCGAACAGAAAACCACTGCTGTGCAATCGAACGCTTGTCTTTTAGTCCGGCATAGGAAACGTCGATGCTGGGCACACGGTAGTGTTCTGCTAGGATTTCTTGGACATCTCGGGTATTTAAATCGGTTTTTTCTACGTGGAGGTAGAGATGCTCCCCGTCGTCGGTAAAGTCGCAATCCAGCTCCTCGCTGACTTGGAAGTCTTCAATCCGTTCTCGGATAACTCCGCAGGGGCGGTGTGATTGCATGGCTGTCGGCCACCTAATGCCTTCCAGTGTCGACCACAAGGTAGAACGTTTCTCCTTCGGCGATCATGCCTAGTTGAGTACGAGCAATCTCCTCAATGCGATCGGGGCTTGTTCGTAGTCGCCGGATTTCCTCGCGCAGTTCTTGATTGCGTCGCATGACTTCCAGGTTGAACTCTTGCTGATGCTTGAGTTCTGCGTCAAGCTGTCTTGTGGCGAAGTAGCCGCTAGGTCCGAACCAATACGTACATTGGAACGCGACCAACACTAGCAGTGCGACCAAGCAAAGGACACGCACCTTCTAACACCTCCTTGTGTTCTAAATGATCTCTCGAAGTCCTCGGTAATCCAAGTGACTCGCGTCCGCTTCAATGCGTATGAGACGATTGTACTTGGAAGTTCGCTCAGATCTACACAGGGATCCCGACTTAATTTGACCCGCACCTGTTCCGACAGCTAGGTCTGCGATAAAGGTATCTTCCGTATCTCCAGACCTATGTGATATGACGGTGTTGTATCCGAAGGACTTTGCCAATTGGATTACTTCTAGCGTTTCTGTAAGCGTTCCAATTTGGTTTACCTTGATCAAAATCGAATTTGCGACTTTTAGCTCAATACCCTTTTGCAGGAATTTCGGATTCGTCACAAAAATGTCGTCGCCAACCAGTTGAACACGCGACCCCAGTCGGGCAGTTAGCTGCCGCCATGCATTCCAATCTTCTTCAGCGAGTCCATCTTCGATAGAAACGATGGGAAACTGAACCACTAACTCAGCCAAATAGTCACAATACTGTCTAGAGGTATAGGACTTGCTCTGTCCTTGAAGAAAATAATCGCCATCAGAATGAAATTCTGTCGCGGCGCAGTCTAGAGCAAGGTGAACGTCCGAACCAAGCTTGTAGCCGGCTCGTTCTATCGCGTCCGCCAAATATGCAAGTGCGGATTCGTCGGAGTCGAGATCGGGAGCGAAGCCTCCTTCATCTCCAACCGCGGTACTGTGTCCATCTGCGCTTAAAGCGTTCTTTAGGCAATGAAACACTTCCGCTCCGCATCGGATCGCTGAGGAGAAGTCGTTCATTCCGGTGGGAACGATCATGAATTCCTGCAAGTCGATACGGTTGTTAGCGTGAGCTCCTCCATTCAATACATTCATCATAGGTACAGGAAGACGCATGTCGTCCGTCCGATTCAGACTTGCGATGTGTTCGTAAAGTGGTACTTTCGTCGACTGGGCTTCAGCACGTGCGAATGCCAACGAAACACCCAAAGTAGCGTTCGCTCCCAGCTTCGTTTTGTTTTGGGTTCCATCGATCTCCTGCAATGTGGAATCCAGTTCACTTTGATTGAAAGACGATTCGCAAACGAGTGCTGATTGAATTTCGTTGTGTACATGGCAAATGGCATCGAGTACACCCTTGCCGAAAAACCGGTCAGAGTTTCCGTCCCTCAATTCGAGTGCTTCGTTGCTGCCAACCGACGCTCCGGACGGAACCATTGCACGACCCGTGGATCCGTTTGCTAATGAAACCTCAACTTCAAGAGTGGGGGAACCGCGCGAATCCAAGACCTCTAGGGCTCGAATTCCGTCAATTCGACTCACGCGATTTCGTGTTCCAGAAACGGATGGGACTTCACGACTCGATCAATCTCGCAAAGTTCGTTTAACAGAGGTTCAACCATGTGAAGAGGCCATGAGTTTGGCCCATCGGACTTTGCTTCCTCAGGCCGTGGATGTGTTTCCATGAAGAGTCCATCGACACCCGCAGCAATGGCTGAACGCGCAAGAACGGGAACCATGTTGCGCTGGCCTCCCGACACCGACCCCAAACCTCCTGGCATCTGCACTGAGTGAGTGGCGTCAAATACAACCGGACACTCGGTCTCGCGAAGAATCGCCAGCGATCGCATGTCTGAGACAAGGTTGTTGTAGCCGAAACTAACGCCTCGCTCGCATACCATGACTTGCTGGTTTCCAGTTTGCTTCGCTTTTTCGACAACGTGAATCATGTCGCTGGGTGCCAAGAATTGCCCCTTCTTGATGTTCACAGGAAGCCCCTGTGAACACACGTTCTGAATGAAATCGGTCTGACGACACAAAAAAGCCGGGGTCTGCAATACAGAGACAACTTCACTGACCTCATCCAACGGAGTGTATTCGTGTACGTCCGTTATCACTGGAACTTCGATCTCATCCTTAACCTTCTGAAGTATGGCGAGACCTCGCTCCAGCCCAAGGCCTCGATAACTCTCATGTGAGGATCGATTAGCCTTGTCGAACGAACTCTTAAAAACTAGTGGAAGGCCAATGGACTTGGTAATTTCCCGAAGCTTTTCGGCTGTGGTCAGCGCAAGCTCTTCGTCTTCGATGACGCAAGGACCAGCAATTAAGAAGATTGGATGGCCGTTTCCAATTTCAAAGTCACACAGTTTCATTGCTAGAGAGCGTTTGCGTATCTTTTTGCAGCTTCGATAAAGCCCGTGAACAAGGGATGTCCATCACGTGGCGAAGAGCGAAACTCTGGATGGAACTGACATGCGACAAACCAGTCCGCAGAAGGTATCTCAATCATCTCCACAAGATCATCCGAGCTATTCACCCCGCTCACAACCATCCCAAATTTTTCCATTCGTTCGCGGTACCTGCCATTCACTTCATAACGATGCCGATGTCGTTCAAATACGACAGGTTCTTTGTACATTTTGAAAGCAAGCGACTCTTGGTTCAAGAGGCACTCTTGCGCTCCAAGTCGCATCGTGCCTCCAAGGTCTCCGTTGACCGGATCCTGTTCATTGATTGAACCATCGACATCTCGCCATTCGGTGACCAGACCTATAACTGGATGCTTGGTTTCAGGATCAACTTCCGTAGAGTGTGCTCCAGCAAGCCCGACTTTGTTTCGAGCGAACTCAATAACTGCAGCGTGCAGTCCATAGCAAATTCCCAAGTACGGTACGTTGCGGGTGCGCGCGTAGCCGGCGGCTCTGATCTTACCTTCAAATCCTCGTTGTCCGAAACCTCCCGGAACAAGAATAGCGTGCACGGCATCCAGCAGTTCAGTACCGTTATTCTCGATCTCTTCAGCGTCGACATATGAAATCTCAACCTTGGTACGGGTGCGGATTCCAGCGTGCGTGATTGCCTCGATCAATGACTTATATGAGTCCAACAAATCGAAATACTTGCCGATCATTGCGAGTTTGATGGTCTTACTGGGTTCTGCAAGTGCTTTCTCGACATGCTGCCACTCGGACAGATCAGCTCGTTTGCATTTCAGTTGCAGCTTGGACACCACAATTTGGTCTAGGCCCTGCTCGTGGAGAATTAGTGGAACTTGGTAGATACTCTGCACATCTTTGAGCGAAATGACACCATATTCCTCGACGTTTGTGAACAGTGCAATCTTCTTGCGAGCTTCTGATGGAAGCTCAAAATTCTCGCACCGGCAAACCAAAATATCCGGTTGTAGACCAATCGAACGCAATTCCTTCACTGAGTGTTGAGTCGGTTTCGTCTTGGTTTCGCCAGAGGATTTCACATAGGGAACCAGCGTTAGGTGAATGTTGAGTGTGTTTTGAATGCCTTCGGATAGTCGCATCTGGCGGATCGCCTCTAGAAAGGGTTGCGACTCAATGTCTCCGACGGTTCCTCCAGTCTCGGCGATTACTACATCAAACTTTCCGTCTTCACTAACGGCTCTAATTCTGCGCTGGATTTCATCGGTTATGTGAGGAATGACCTGCACCGTGCTACCGAGATAGTCTCCGCGTCGTTCTCGTCGAATCACTTCCTCATAGACGCTTCCGGTCGTGAAATTGTTCTTTTGCGACATTCGGTTTCGTACAAACCGCTCGTAGTGCCCCAGGTCGAGATCGGTCTCTGCGCCATCATCAGTCACGTAGACTTCTCCATGCTGGATTGGATTCATAGTCCCGGGATCTACGTTGATGTAGGGGTCCATTTTGACAATATTCACAGATAATCCACGTGCTTCAAGCGTGGCTGCCAACGATGCAGTCAGGATTCCCTTCCCGACCGACGAGACGACTCCGCCTGTGACGAATATATAGCGAGTCATTTGATTAGAGAGACTTGTAGCACGCTATCGCTCGTGGCGATGTTCTGGACATAAAGAACCATGAACGCCATATCGATAAAGTGGTGAATTTGGGTTGGCAACGGCTGGTTCCATCCAGCACGGAAGCGTTTGCAGCTGAAATTGTACTAACAGGATGGATTTCGTTTAAGAAAACGGTCAAAGTCAGAGCAATTGCACATCGATTTGGATGGTCGAAATGTGCTAGTTTTCCTTAAACTTCCAGTTTGGAATATACATAGGTCCATCCATTGTTGTGTTCCAAACCTCGTCAGCTACTGCTATTCCCGGGACGCAAGCAACTCTTTCCTCATTCATGAGAATAGGCCAATCATCACGCAACCAAGGCGCAACACCGTTTTCTTGAAACAACGAGGTGAGTGATTTCGATATGCCATTGACTCTAATGGAAACTTTACGTGAACCTGCTTGTGTTCTGTTAAGCATCTGAAGAGACAGATTTGACATGAATCCTCGCTCACACGTATCCCAAGTCAAGTAGCCGTTGCTAAATTCGATGTCTTCTCCGGAAACAATGATTTGCGGATCAGCGACTGGAAATTTGGTTACCAAGTACAAGAAATCTCGATAGCGACGAACGGTCTCGTCTGGTGAGACTCCTATCACCGGAGATGAATCCAATCGCGCATCAGACTGGCGGACAATTTCTTTTACCACAGAACTCGGTGGATTTACCCCATATGCCAATAGCCATGCCCGCACAAGAGCTTCATCGATTCCAGTGTTTGATATATCCAAAGGACCCTTTTCGATCTGAGGGAGAGCGGGTGGTGCCAGTTCAGCCAATTTCGTACTGACATCGGGAAACCGTTGCTTAATCTCGGGCAACAGCTTGTGCCGAATCCAGTTCCGGTCAAGAGTTGTTTCGGCATTGCTTGGATCTTCAATCCAGCACAGTAAGTGAGTCTCGGCGTAGCTACGAAGCTGTTGCTTGTCCAAATGAAGGAACGGACGAATTGCGCGTCCTTTCCCCACAACCTTCCGTTCTGCAATTCCAACCACTGCCCGTCCGGTCAGCAATTGCCACAGCCTAGTTTCCGCAACATCATCAGCATGATGCGCCGTGACAACAATATCGTTTAGTCTTAATCTATTCTCGAACTGCCGATATCGCGCCAATCGAGCTTGAAGTTCGACATTTCCGCGAGAGAGTTGGACTTCCTCCACTTCGAGTGATATCCCCCATTTGTCACACACTTCGAGGCAATGTTGTGCCCAATCATTGGATTTGGAGTCGATCCCATGATTTATGTGAATGGCTCTGCAGCACGTAGCACCTATCTCGGCAACGCAAGCATGAAGTAGCACAGTTGAATCAAGTCCGCCGCTAAATGCGATCCAGATTAAGGAGTCCGCGTCTCTCGGGAGGGACCGAATTGAATCAATTACGGTATGGGTAGGTTGCACAAATGGCCGATGTTCCTCATGGAAAGCTGACTCGAATCGATTCCGTGCCCAAGTGGTTACCCAGTCGATCCAGCAACTCTTCAGTAGGAATCAATTGCAACTTTCCGTCCAACTCAATGGATGTTGAATACTGTTCGTTCCAGTAATTGATGATCACCCTGCAACCATTTCTGTGAAGATCGTTGACCTCGTTGTGCAGTAGATTGAGTACGCCGTCTGTTTGGCCGTCCTGCGAGACATCGATCTCGATCCTTGCATTTCGTTGTATTCGAAAATCGGCAATGGGATGAAGCGCTCTGACCCGTATCGCTGAATCCTTTCTGTCCTTGTCGTGCACAACCGAACATTCAACCACGACAAGATCTCCTTCTTTCAATCCATCATCAAACTGCGATGTGTCGGAATCAAATACTCCGAGTTCTACGGAACCTTCCTCGTCCTCTAGCAAGACATCTAGCATTCGCCTACCACTTCTTGTGTCTCTAACCCGACAGCTCTTCACCATACCTGCGACGATCTGTCGATTTTTTGCCTGCAATAGTGATCCCAAGTCCTTATGAGTGCAGACTTTGTCCAACTCTTCTCGATAGGTACTCATGGGATGTCCGCTTACGTAGAAACCGAGCCGATCTTGTTCCTCTGCCAACGCCTTCCTCATGCTCTTGGGCTTGAATTCTCGTGATTCAATCACAACTTCAGAATCTTCAGAGATTCCAAATAAATCGTCGAACGGTTGCGATGCTTGAGATGCTCGAACTTCGGCGGTCTCCAAAGCATCCTCAAGTTGTGCTTCCAGCTTTGGTCTCCCCCTAGTAATGGCGGTCTCGTCAATCACACTATCAAGACACCCACACCTGATCAATGACTCCAGGATCTTTCTCTGGCGCATTCCAAATCCCGATCGAATGCAGAGATCTATCAACGACTCGAAAGGTCCTTCCTCTCGAGCCTCTTCAATTGAACGGGCGTGATTTGTCGGCAATCCCTTTATCGCCCCCAGGCCAATGACAAATCGTCCCCGGGTTCCCGTGAATTCATACTTGCTCAAGTTGACACAGGGACCCTCCAATTTCAATCCCATTCGTCTGGCCTCATCAACTATTTCCCTTACTGTTTCACGATCACCGATATCGCACGTAGCCAGCGCTGCCAAATATTCGGCAGGATAGTGCGCTTTGAGATACGCCGTTTGGTATGCCACAACTGCATAACCCACCGAGTGTGCGCGGTTGAAGGCATACTCTGCAAACTTCTCTATGTCGTCAAAAATCGAACTGGCAATAGACTCTTCGACGTTATTCTCGATGCAACCATTGACGAACTGATTTCGAAAGCTAACCATTTCAGATCGGATTTTTTTCGCCATTGCCCTGCGAAGCTCATCCGCTTCACCCAGCGAAAACCCAGCTAGTTCGCGAGCAACAGTCATAACGTCTTCCTGGTAGACCATCACTCCGTACGATTTCTTCAGCACTGACTCAAGCAACGGATGCAAGTAATCGACCATTTCCTTTCCGTGTTTGCGTCGAACGAAGAGGTCCACCACTCCGGACTGAATGGGACCAGGGCGAAACAGTGCAAGCAACGCCGTCAAATCTTCGAGCGAGTCGGGGCGCAAGTCCTTCAATACGCGACGCATTCCTCTGGATTCAAGTTGGAATATGCCAACGGTCTTCGCTTCCCGCAACATCTCGAAAACCATTTCGTCATCGAGTGGAAATTCGCTTGGATGCAGGGGAGGTTGGTTGTTCTTCTCGCGTTCTGAGTTTGCCGTAGCACATGCATTCGATATGGCGGTTACAGTCTTGAGACCAAGAAAATCAAACTTGACAACTCCAATGTCTTCAATGTCTTGCTTGTCAAACTGCGAGATCAAATCGCTTGATTCACCTTCCGTATAAACCGGCACGACGGCATCTAGCCTGTTTGGAGTAATGACCGTACCACCTGGATGTCTACTGATATTCCGCACTAACCCTTCAAGTTTCAGAGCTCTGTCAACGATTTCACGAATGTCCTCGTTGGTTTGCATGTCACGACCGAGATTCTGTCTTTCACGCAACGCATCGGTCAATGTGACATGCAATCGATCGGGAATCTCTCGAACGATCCTCTCACCTAACGCAAAAGGCTTTCCGTGAACTCGAGCTACATCTCGGATGACTGCTTTCGCGGCCATAGTTCCAAACGTGACAATCTGCCCTACGGACCCGCTGCCGTACAACTCCGAAACATACCGAATCACCTCTCC
>JAPOXO010000031.1 GCA_026707045.1 Gammaproteobacteria bacterium
CCTCCGCACGACCGCCCTTGATTCGTGCCTATGAAGTCGCTTCCTCTGAATCTTCAGGCTCTCGGATATACATTTCCGCATCCGGCATAAGGACAAATTCCGGATAGGCCTCGATTCCTAATTCGGCAGTGTCTTGACCGAGCTCTTCAGTGCGTGCGGAAATTCGTAGACCCAGCAGTTTGTCCACGGCGAACCAGACAATGAAGGATGTCGCACAAACGAAGACGCCCACGATAACGATTCCACCCAGCTGCCCGAAGAACGTGGAATCATCGGGTTTCGTGATGCAAACTGCCAATGTCCCCCACACGCCTGCCACCAAGTGAGCGGGAATAGCGGCAACAACATCGTCGATTTTCCAAATCTCGAATACTCGAATTGAGTAAGTGCAAAGAGCTCCGCCGATGAAGCCGATTATCAGTGCCAGATATGTGTGCTCGTGAAAGTCAGGAGCCGCAGTTATCGAAACCAAGCCGGCAATTGCACCATTGAGCACTACGAGCAAATTCATTCGGTGAAACACTAGTCCGGACAGTACAAGTGCTGCGATGACTCCAGCTGCCGCTGACAAGCACGTATTGGCTATGACGTTGCTCATAATGACGGCGCTTTCTGCGCTGCCTAGAGCGAGCACTGATCCGCCATTGAATCCGAGCCAACCAAGCCAAAGAATCAACACACCCAACGTGACGATGGGAACATTGGATGGGGGAGTGGGATGAATGCTTCCATCGCTCTTAAATTTGCCTAATCTGGGACCCACAATGAGTACGCCCATGAGCGCTGCCCAACCTCCTGTAGAGTGAACGATCGTCGACCCTGCGAAGTCATAGAATCCAAGTTTTTCGGACAGAAATCCACCACCCCAAGTCATAGCTCCAACCATGGGATAAATGATGCAAGTAAGGAAAAAGATAAACACGAAGAACGACCAGAGTCGAACGCGTTCGGCAAGCGCACCGGACACAATTGATGCGGTTGTCGCGACGAACACCATCTGGAAGAACCAGTTTGACATTCCGGAAAATCCTTGTTTGACGACTTCTCCAGTAGCTGCACCGGCATCTGCGCCTTCCGCAAGATTGAGCATTGCCGTTTCAGCGGGACTTGGGGTTTCACCAAACGCGAGAAAATCCGGCACGCCGATAACCCAGTTCACGTCCTTGTACATCAAGTCATAACCAAGAAGGTAATAAGTGATACATGCGATGGAGAACAGGCCGATGTTCTTGAGGCAAATCACAGACGCATTCTTTGTACGAACCGATCCTGACTCCAACATCGTGAAGCCGGCGCACATCCAAAGAACAAGTGCTCCCCAGATCAAAAATGACAGGGAATCGAGTACGAACTTCGTTTCCGAGTCTATTGCGGCAAGAACTGGAACAGCCGCCACGCAAAGCACGGCGGCACCAAAGAAAATGCAGCGTTTGCGCCAATGTGGAGACGTTCGTCCTTCGCTGAATTCTGATGGTTGGTTTGTGTGAGATTTGCGGGACAAGAGATTTGCGATATTCACTGTGCTTGACTTCAATGGTGGGAGTGCGTCCTCGGAATTTTAGCCAATTGTTAACACTTTAAAGAAGAGAAGGTGTTCGCATCGCTGGTGTTATTTTCATCACGACGCTCATGGATTGAACTAAATCGGAGTTTCTGAACTTCTTAACATAATCAATTGAATTCGTTTACGCAAACCATCGGTTTTGTTCTTAAATCAAACTGTAGTCACCAATTTGATGGAACTGCTAGGTACATTCCATGATTGAAACTGAACGTTCAAAAACATTGGACTATAGACCGAAATATGCAGCTTGTGTCTCTATTCTTGTAGTTGCTCTAGCAAGTGCAATGTTTACCATCAGCTCGAATGCCAGCGACACTGTTGTCATGAAATACGAGAAATTTACCAAAGCACTCGAAACAACACGCAGTGAAATGGATCTTCCAGGGCTGCGCGCGGCTATCAGACTTAGCGATGGAACGGTAATTCAAGGTGCTGTAGGATGGGCTGATGTTGCCACGGAATCTCATTTGGACAACGTAGCGCCGATGCCGGGTGGTAGCACTGGAAAAATATTCGTCGCCGCATTGACTATGTTGCTTGAAGAAGAAGGAACGCTCTCGCTCGACGACCTCGCATCGAAGTGGCTGGAGGATCTTCCTTGGTTCGATAGGTTGCCGAACGCTCACGACATTCGTGTCTGGCATCTCCTATCGCACACGTCGGGGATGTCCGACTATCCAGACAGCAGGTCCTATCAGTTTCAGTCCATTTGGCGGGCAATTCGACGTGGATCAGTTCAATTCGAACCCGAAGAACTGATTCGCTTCACGTTGAGAAAGAGACCGTTGTTTCCGGTTGGACAGGGGTTTGGTTATACCGATATCGGATTTTTGGTACTTGGAAAGCTAATTGAAGCTGCGTCTGATCGACAGTACTACGATTTATTGCAGGAGAAGATTTTCATTCCCTTAAGTTTGGATCAGATATTGCCGCAGGATAAGTCGATTTTGCCGGGTGTGGTAACGGGCTATACGCGCGGGGCTCCCAATCTGCGAGAGGATGGCAGAATGAAGTTCGATCCGTCTTCAGAATGGACCGGGGGAGGTCTTGCTTTCAATCCAACCATGTTGGTTGAGTTTCTTGGAGCACTCGCAGAATTGAGGGTGGTCAACTCCGATAGTTTCAAGAAAATGCTAGATATGGGATGGCGCGATCCTGATTCGCCCGGTGAGCACTATGGGCTCGGACTTTTTGTAAACGATGAACAGAAGACAATCGGTCACGCTGGCTTATGGCCTGGATATCGGACGGATGTTCTGCACTATCTTTCTTCGAACACTACTATCGCAGTTCAGACTAATCGAGATGGACCAGTCGATACTCAGGAATTGATCAGAAGAGTTGCTCTATTTGCGGATATAGACCTATCGTTGGACTAGGATTCTAGACCGTAGATCTCAATTAATGTGTAACTCCTGGTTAGAAGCGTGCTCGCTAGTCCGTATTCGCTCCAATCTCAGTGTCTTACAATCTTTCATCCGAGATCTGGTCAGGAGGGTGTGCCAGATCTAGCGGACACGATGGATCAGCGAAAAGCATCCGAATCTGAGGACAAAAATATGAGACGATTTCTTGTCGCTATAGTGGCATTCATCTGGTCAGTAAGTGCGATTGCAGATGAATTCAAGCACGGCACTCCCGAAAGTGCGGGGATGTCTAGTGAACGACTGGAACGCGTTACGGATGTAATGCAATCCTACATCGACAGAGGATACGTGCCTGGCATACATGTGCTAGTCGCTCGTAGGGGTGTAATTGTTTACGACAACGCGATTGGAACTAGAGGCAAGGATGATGACCGTCCTTTGGAAAAAGATGCACTCTATCGAATCTACTCAATGACCAAACCGATTACGGCTGTTGCAGCAATGCAGTTATACGAACAAGGCAAGTTCAAATTGGACAGTCCGGTGGCAGAGTTTATTTCCGAATTTGGAGAGCTCAAGGTTCATGCGGGAGATGAAGAGCCTGTACCTGTGAACCGCCCAATGAACATGCGACACCTCCTTACACATACAGCGGGTCTTGGCTATGGCCTTGGGAATAGGCATCCAGTGGATCGTTTGTTTCGTCAGAATCGAGTCCTGGGATCAACAGACTTGGATGAAATGATTGGGAAGATGAAGGAAATACCACTCAAATTCCAACCAGGAGATCGATGGGACTATAGTGCAGCGGTCGACGTAACTGGGTTGGTCGTTCAACGATTAAGTGGCCAATCGTTCAATGAGTACCTCGAGGAGCACATTTTTGCGCCTTTACGAATGGATGACACGTTCTTTGAAATCCCGGAAGACAAGCATGATCGGCTGCTGCCTGTTCACAATTGGAGTCGTCAGGAGAGTGGAGCAATTGTGATGCGGCCGAACCAACCCACTGACTACAGAAACGTAACAATGTTTTCAGGCGGTGGGGGTCTGATTTCCACAGGCATGGACTACTTGCGGTTTGCCGAAGCTCTTCGGAGAGGAGGTGAACTCGAAGGAAGTCGAATCATAGGCCGCAAAACAATCGAATACATGACACAGAATCACTTGCCTGCGACTTTGCCTGGAGCAGGAACCGGAGACAATCCAACAGCGGCGGCCACCCGTGCCCAACAAAGTAGCTTTGGCTTTGGATTGGGCTTTGGGATTAACACAAATCCTATGGCAGATGGGAATCTCTCCTCTCGGGGAGAATTCAACTGGGGCGGAGCTGCCGGCACTGTTTTTTGGGTGGATCCTGAGGAAGAGCTGGTTGTTGTAGGCCTAATCCAACTCATGGGCGGCGGCATTCTCAGGCTGGGGACAAATCTGAAAGTTGCAGTGTTGCAGGCAATTACTGATTGATCGACCCACGTAGATCGATTAGGAGCGTTGACCGTTCACGGGCGTGCCCACAAGGTGATATATCATTCACGTCACCTAATTTCCTTCATGATTCCGATCACCTTTTAGGTATTCAACGTTTGCTCTTGAGAGTGAATCACTGAACATGCAACCATAGAGCACAAGATTTTGACCGAGACATCACATACAACAACAGACAGTACTGAGGAAGTATGGAAGTTTCAGCTCCGCATCCAGCTTGCAGACGGTATGGCAAAAAGAGTGCGGAACGCAGAAAATTTTTCGACGCTGCAACCTCTATACGAACTAATTGCACGCTACAAGGCTGAGCTAGTTTGTCAATTCGATGCCTTTGCCGGCTTCTGTAAACAGGCGGAATTAAATGGAAATGAGGACTTGCCCCTGTACAAATGGACAAAGGCGACGATAGAGAATCCGGAAAAAGAGGCAAAGTACGTCAAGATCTTCACAATATATGTTGAGGGTCAAGAGGTATACGACCAAGCAATTGCGGAAAAGCTGGAATCGGAGCTCAAACCTATGGTCGGCGGACCCGTAATCGAAAAATTGTCGAAGTACGACTCAAATCCTGCAAACAATCCGCAGACACCAAAAAAGTATCTCAATTAGTCCAAATAGAGATTGCAGACCTATTGAAGTAGCGACTATTGGGAACTATTTCCCACCACTAGCACTCTAACCCATCGAGTGCTAAAATAATAGTGCCCGTGCGGGTCTAGGAGACCGAACTTGACAACGAGTGTCATTCCGATTTCAAATCTGTCGCCAGGAGGCGACCTAACGTCTTATATCAATACGGTCAACGCGTGTCCAGTACTCACGGCCGAGGAAGAAAAGGATCTTGCCCACCGTTTCTACGACGAGGGCGACTTGGATGCAGCTCGTGAACTTATTGTTAGCAACCTCAGATTTGTGGTTTATTTGGCCCGTACCTATCGGGGCTACGGCTTACAGGAGGCGGACATTATCCAGGAAGGCAATGTCGGACTGATGAAAGCTGTTAAGAGATTTGACCCCAACGTTGGTGTTCGGCTCGTCTCATTTGCCGTCCATTGGATCCGTGCTGAAATCCACGAATTCATTATTCGTAACTGGCGAATTGTCAAGATCGCAACCACCAAAGCGCAGCGCAAGCTGTTCTTCAAATTGCGCGAACGCAAGAAAAACTTCGGTTGGCTAACGCAAAGCGAAACGCAAGAGATAGCTAAAGATCTTGGAGTGCGTCCTCAAGACGTAACTCATATGGAAGGTCGTCTGTCATCGAACGATGTGGCGTTCGATTTGTCCGATGACGACGATGAAGAAAGCACGAATTGGGTTCCCGCGCAATTGATTGCAGACGACAGTCCCACTCCCGCGGAGCAGTTGGAAGAGGAAGAATGGGAGACCCACCGCCAACAGCTGCTATATGATGCGATGCAGTCGCTTGACGAACGAAGCAGGGTTATCCTCAGTTCGCGCTGGCTTGCTGCTGAAAAATCTACACTACAGGAACTTGCTGCACAATTCAGTCTATCTGCTGAACGAATTCGACAGATCGAAAATGCGGCTATGGACAAAATTAGGGAACATTTGGCACCTGCATAGTCTCGAAGCAGGGTTCCACAATATCTTGGTCTAAATCACCTGCCCCAGCAGGGGTTCGCTCCAATTCGATGCATACCAAAATGCGACAGTTATACGTCCGTCGAGGATCACGCATGACGGATGCGCAAGCCAAAGCATATTCGCTTCTGGACGACTATCGAATCGATCCCCACGACTTGGACATCCACCCCGGCTTTATCAAGAACGAATCCGATCTTCTGGTCGAAATAGGTTTTGGAAACGGCGAAGTGCTGGCAGAATTTGCAGCAAGTAATCCTACTTGGAATTGCATCGGAGTCGAAGTCTTTCGTCCCGGTATAGGGGCCTTGATTCGGCGATGCCAGCAGGGCAATCTCGTCAATATCCGTATAGCTGAAACGGACGGACTCACTTTATTGGAGGCACTACCCGATTCATCCGTTAGCCTGGTGTTTGTCTTCTTTCCCGATCCGTGGCCCAAGACCAGACACCACAGAAGGCGACTAGTCACTGAAGAATTTGTAGATTTGACCAGTCACAAGCTAAAAGTCGGAGGACTTGTTTGCCTTGCTACGGACTGGGAACACTACGCTCAGCAAATGGATACAGTCTTCAAAAACCATTCGATACTTGAAGGTGGTCCGTCTGAACGGTACGAATTGCGACCCAAGACGCGGTTTGAACACCGGGGAGAGAAGCTCGGGCACGGAATTTGGGATTTTCAATATCGACGAGTGAAATCCCAACATACAGGAACTCAATCCACTTAAGGGTTTAGTGCTAATCAACCTATTGGTGGGAACCGCTTGTCGTTGACGTTGTATCCGAAATCAATTTCTTCAACCATTCGCAATGGATCTCGCAGGTCCACCATTCCTGGACCAACAAAGTTGAGACCGTGTTGGTACCCAACCAGCTTTCGCAATCGCTCGGGCATTTTGGGCAATTGGTCACGAGGGATTCCAATGAACTGGTTTTCCTGCTGGCGAAGATAGGAAAGATTGAAATTTATGTCGATTGCTCGGCGACTGCGACTTGTCCTATTTTCACCTCCACCGTGCCAAAGGGCACCAGTCCAAATCAACATAGCCCCAGCTTTCATTTCAATTTGAGTGGTTGCTACATTGGGCGGTTGTCGAACTGCTTGATCATGCCATTTGTGTGAGTTGGGTACGACATGAGTCGCCCCATTTTCCAAAGTGAAGTCGTCTATGGCGATTACGGCGTTGGCTACAAATGGAGGATGAGGACGGGGAATGGGCCAAAGACCGTCGTCTTGATGAAGTCCCTGTGCCTTGGCTCCCGGCAGTAGATCGAAATACGCAACTACTGATATCTGAATATTCAAGCCTAGCATCCCCTGAACTACTGCGACCAATCTTGGATCGCACGCTAGATCGTCCACACAGCGAGTCTTTCCAAGAAGATTGTGAGCCCTCACGGTGGTTCGGTCTGGCGGCATGAGTTCTCGGATTGGATGGATTTCGTTTTGTAAGTCGGACCCCAGTTTTCCGACTCGTTCCTTCGAAAGCCATTGGGGAAATACCGAGAATCCGGTCTCGTCGATTTGCCGCAACGCATCGTCGAGTCCCGGTACGACGATTTCTTCTCCATACACAGTTGCTGAATGGGGCTTGTGATCCGCGTTCTGTGAAGTCTGCATCATTTAGAGCTAGCCTATTGCGAGCTTTTGTTCCGTGGATGAATGGAAGCGTATAAAAGGGGCTAGTATACGAGCGCGCGGACAGAAACAGCCATTCTTTGAGAACTGCCATCCTCACTAGTCGAGAAGCGATTGGAACCGTTTCTAGTATTGCTCTATTGCTCCTAAGTCTATTGATACGTATGTCTCGTTGTTCTCTTGTTGAAGTTTCACAAATCTCTTGTCTCGAAGTTTTTCAATGTCTCTCAGAAACGTACGAGGTGAAACACCCCTGTAAATGAATTGAAAAGCTGGATCGGACAAGACCTTTGAGAGAGACATACGATTTTCGACATCTAGTGCAAAAGGATCAATGGGATTGGTTTTGTCTACGAACTGTGTAAGAAACGTGTATTCTCTGTCGCTCAATACGTATCGCCTCGCACTCCTTTTGGTCGCATGACATCTGCTCAGAGTGTCCATATACGTCAGTCGATTCTGTCTCCCCTGAATGAATGAGTTAATCCCTTTAAGCTCGTCTTCAAATCCTCCCAATCCAAATTCAACAAATTCTGTGAGATCAAATGGAATCGATTTTCTGCTATGTTGAAGAAGCATCTTGTAGCGATTGGCGTTTTTGTAGAAGAAGTTGCTCAATCCATAGAATCCATGTATGTTGTATCCCCCGATTAGCAGCAAGTACGCTTCAATCAGTCTTGAGACTCGCCCGTTTCCATCGCGGAATGGATGTATGGTCACTAGGAAGAAGTGTGCTAGCAACGCTCGCTCAACGGGGTGCAGCTCATTATGAGCCTTACGAGAGTACAACCACTCAAGAAATCCCTTGAGTAAGTTAGGAAGTTGGTCGTGGGGTGCTCCTCGATGAACCCCTCCCAATTCCTCGCTTCCGACAATAACTGAACGGGTCCGTAGTTTTCCCGGTACATTTTCGAGAATGCGTTCTCCTTCCGTGACTAGCTTGTGCAGATGAAGCAAGTCCTCAAGTCTCAGCGCTGTTCCGTGTCTTGATTGTGACCGTTCACGAATCCACTCTTGTGCACGTTTTGCGTTTTGAACTTGTAACTGATCCATCGATAACGTTTTATCACTGTCTGACGCTGAGCTAGCACCTTCCAGAAAGTCCCGTACTTGATTTTCAGACATGAGGTTTCCTTCAATCGCAGTAGTTCCATGAATTGCTCGAATTCGATTGAGGCGATTGAGTTTGGTCTTCCATGCGTTTGGTATGACAATCCTTTCTACTGCCCGACGATACCCATCGATGCTGATCAATTGCTCGCTAAAGTTTTTTCCCAAAGTGTACTTGAAAGCGAACGCAGTCCAGTCCATACAAGAAGTCTCCATAATTGACACGCTATTTGACAGCTTATTTGACAAATTACTTTGCAAGTAGTTACTATTTTAAAACAATAATTTAAGATGTAAGATTAGTGTGTATTAGCAGTTAATTGACAGTTTATTTGACACGCTATTTGACAGACTAAAATTCATGCCCCGAAATCCGTCAAGTAAGGAGTATTGTCTTTGTCTGCCAAAGACTTCGACATACGCAAGCTAAGTGTTAATGGAGTTCTAGGGCAAAGCGTGGGTTGTTTGTTCTCAGGCCAAGCAGTCAATGGTTTCGGGGAATAGATATCCGTACAGAGACCGCTGATATGTGCAGTCGGTAGAGTCAATGTCTATAGCATGGATATCGTCGATTTCCTCAGCGGTCAGGACGAATCGCAGTTCTTACGGGGGCAGGAATTAGTTCTTGAAAACAGGTTTTCGTTTTTCTAGAAATGCAGAAACCGCTTCGTGGTGCTCTGCTGAATCGTACGCCTGAGTGAGCACTTGTCCCTCACGTTCATGCACCTTCTTTATGTCTGTCTCGGAGCCATTCTGTGTGATTAACTGCTTGACCCAACGCAATTGACGTGAAGGATTCTCTGCCATCTCTCGAGCCAGTCCCAGTGCGGTCGGAAGCAACTCATCCGGGGCTACTACGTGATCGGCTAGACGCTTGGCATACGCTTCCTCGCCCGAGTACAAGCGACCCGTAAGACACATTTCATTTGCGGCCCCAAACCCAACTCTCTGAGTCAGAAAGTGGGAACTTGCAAGTTCAGGCGTAACTCCCATTTTGACGAACAGCATGCCGAATTTGGCCTCTGTAGACGCAATGATCACATCCATAGGCAGGATCATCGTGGCTCCGATGCCCACACAAGCACCATTTACGGCCGCAATCATGGGCTTCGACGAACGAACCAGATCTATCCAATCTCCTCCTCCACCTTGACGCTTCCCATCAATACGTGCCTTGAAGTTGTCTCGAATGTCCGCACCGGAACAGAATCCTCTTCCAGCACCAGTAAAAACCATTGCGCCAACATCCGCATCGTCATTGATTGACCCAATTGCGTCTTGCAGTTCCACGTTCATTTCGTGTGTCCATGCGTTAAGTCGTTCAGGGCGATTCAGGGTAATAGTGGCAACACCGTCGGATTTGTCAACCAGAATCGTTGAATACTTGGTCATAGAAACTCCAATGTGGCAGGTGGTTGTCATTGTAAGGATAGCCATCCCGCGAGAACTGTCGCTGTCTACACGATTTCAATCGTTTACTCGCAACAAGAAAATAGATCAACTATCAAAGAAGGAAGTGGAAGTACTGAGAGTGTCAACTATTCGGGGTAGGCGGCCGGAAGTGGGTAAAGCCGAGAACAGACAATATCGTTAGTCCAAACTAATCGTTAATTTCACTGAGTTTATCTTTGCTTTTCAATAGCTTAGGAGATTGCAACTTCAGAGTTTGGAACAATACTTGACCAATCCAGTCTTACTTGAACCAATTCTCAAGGATTCTGTCGTGGTTACTCCACTTGCACCAGACCAACTCATTGGACTCATTAACGACTCCTTCACTGAGGCAAAATTCCCTGGAATCGAAAACTTGAGAAATAGCAACCTTACCGAGGAGCCCTTGGCAGTGACCATAGAGTTTGGAGACAAGAATGACTGGACCAAGCTTGAACCAAGTTTCCTAGATCAAGCTCCCCAAGGATGGGCCTCTGCGCTCTCGTTTTTCTCGAAAGCGGCATTTAGATTCTATTTGCCTGCATATCTGATCGCCGACGTTCAACAACTGTTGGATCGCGTTAACGTTTTGTTCCAACTGACTCACTCTTTCACCGATGGGCAGATCTTCTCGACTGACGAGCAAGACAGATGGATGCTAAATTGGGAATTGAACAGATGCTCTCTTTTTACATTTGTGGAAGTTCAAGCAATCATTGCATACTTGGAGTACGTCGTGCGTTGTGACGATTTTTACGACGACCGCGATCAGAGACATGCAAAGCAAGCATTGAACAATTATTGGTACGAACGGGGAACCTAGCTTAGCGGAGAGATTGCGGCGACGAATTTTAGGACTATGGACCAGTGCAGCGAGTTCGAGTTGAGATTCCTCGCAGCTACGTTCTCAATCAGATTGAATTTGGCGAGAGATCGCAGGATAGGTGACTTCACCCCAGTCGTGATCCGAATTTTCGAGCAATATTGCGACGAAACTGGGTACCAGGTAGGCCAATATGCTCGCTCCGTCCTTGACTTGGTCTCGATTTATTGATCCCTGGTAGGTTGCCGATCCGTGTATGAGCTGGTTGCGCAAGGTGTACAGACGGTCGAAGACGATTAAGAGCAATTCAAGAGTCTTCTCTCGACGTGTGCTTCTCAATGCAGCAAGTGCTCTAACTTCGCTTTTCTTCAATTGGGTTTCCCAGTCGGATTCGTTCCCAGTCATCTGAAATTCCCAAAACAGCGAATACACGTACTTGTTCTGTACCAATGTTCGAATGGCACCGGGGAACCCTTTCCAAAGCGCGTTGTAGATCGTTCCCTCGGTGTCGAATTGCAGGAGATTCTTGAAGAATTGTCTGAACTGGCTGGTGTCGGACGGAGGATTGTTCACGGAAGACTGAATGGAGTACATTGAATTGAACGCAATCCAGAAAAAGATGAACGCCCCATCGAAGTCTTCGTGTGAATGCAGAGTTTGTGCTTTTTCCAACCAACTCAAAGCTCGACGAAGTCGGATGGTATTGCGATCCGACAACATAGACTTCTTAACTTCAAAACCATTTGCTAGCTGAGCTGCCGACTGGCTAGAAAGGGAGTCGAATTCGCTCATTGGTTGGATATCTCAGAGCTACTCAAAAACTCAGCGACTACACCGTTCAATTGTCGGAGTCCTCTGGTAGTGAGTTGAAGTCGATTTGGATGCATCAGGTCCCACGACCGAAGCCGATCAACGGTGGCTTGGATTGTATCGAAGGGCAGCTCTGTCCGCCGGTTGAACAAACATTCATCGACTCCTCTGCTTAATCGCAGCACATTCATCATGAATTCCACCGGCAAGTCGGAGTCTGTGATCTGGGAACACGTTCCCCCAATGCCATTCATGTACGATTCTGGCATTCGTGCTTTGGCGGTTCGAATAATCCCATTCTTTGTAGTTCGCTTGCCGTGAGCACCTGCACCAACTCCAATGTAGTCGCCGAAAGTCCAGTAGTTGAGGTTGTGCTCGCAGATTAATCCGTTGCGAGCGTATGCTGAGACTTCGTAACGTGTGTAACCGTTTTCCTCCAGTAATCTCACTCCTGCATCTTCCATCTCTGAGCGATAGTCTGTCGAAGCCAATTTCGGCGGATTCTTCGCAAACACCGTGTTGGGTTCGATAGTGAGTTCGTACCAGGAGATGTGGTGTGGCCCAAGAGCAGTAGCCGTGTTAAGGTCTTCACGGGCCTGGGCAATAGTTTGGTCGGGTAATCCGTACATCAAATCTACATTTACCGAGTCAAATCCGGCTGTCAATGCTCTCTTGATTGCTTGCTTAGCTTCTCGCGGGCCGTGAATACGTCCAAGCGTCTTGAGGTGTAATTCGTTAAAAGACTGAGCACCGACCGACACTCGGGTGATTCCTGCTTTCCTGTATCGTTCGAAATCCGCATGCTCGGTAGTTCCCGGATTTGCTTCCATCGTGACTTCGGTCGGTTGTGAGTCTCCAAGAGTGGCAAGTATTCGTCTGAATGAGTCTGGCGAAAACAGGCTGGGTGTACCGCCGCCAAAATAAACGGTTTTTAGTTCGAGGGGGTGGGTTTGGAGTTCATCGTATATGTCGGCTACGACTCGTTCGACGTATTTGGCTTCTTCAAATTTGGTTCGTATCTCATGAGAATTGAAATCACAATAGGGACACTTGCGCACACACCACGGAATGTGAACGTAGAGCCCAGCCATTAGATAGTTAGACGGAATTTGAGCCGTCCGACAAAATCTCGGGATGCTTTCGCTCTGTGGCTCAGTCGATTCTTCGTTTCAGGATCAAGCTCTGCCGCAGTGAGAGTCATTTCATCGGGTAGGAAGATGGGATCGTAGCCAAATCCATTCGTACCTCTTGGATTCCTGATGATTTGGCCATGCCACGTGCCGAGTGAAACTTCAGGCATCGGATCGTTTGCACTGTCAATATAGATAAGTACTGCACAAAAGTAAGCTCTCGAATCTATGCCAGTGTCTAACTCTCCATACAAACGTTGCAGGAGCAGGTTGTTGTTTTGGGTGGAATCTGCATCTTCTCCAGCAAACCGTGCTGACCGAATCCCAGGTTCGCCATTCAAGCTTGGTACAACTAAACCCGAATCGTCGGCGATGGATGGAAGGCCGGTTTGTTGACAAGCGTGACGCGCTTTGATCAGCGCATTTTCAATAAAGGAGTTGCCAGTTTCTGCAACCGAAGCAATGTTCCAATCAGATTGAGGTATCAATTCCAGGGGAAGATCTCTGAGCAGACTCTTCAGTTCTCGGAGCTTATGCTGGTTGTTGCTTGCAAGGACAGTTTGTTTAAGTCTGCTCACTTTCTGGCTCGTGCTATTGCGGGGCCATCCAGGTAGGGCTATTTTTTAGAGTCGCCTTCCAGATCGGAATAAACCTTCTGTTCAAATTTGAAAGTTTCCTTTCCGTCTGGAAGTTTCGCAGTGATTTCGAACTTCAGGTTCTCCCCATCCGTGTACTTGAAACTTGCCAATGAGTAAATGGCATCAGATTCTTTAATGGTCTTGAATTTAAGCTTTTGTGTCTGCCCCATCAGATTCTTGAACTCTCCTGTGATCTCCGCCTCGTAGGGATTTCCCTCGGAATCAATCACGGTGATATTGCACAGAGCTCGATTCTTTCCGCGAACGATGTTGTGTCTCTCGGCTGTTTCCTTTGGAATAAGAGTAGAAGGAATGACGCTGTAGTGGGCTGTGAAGTCGCCCATTTCAACCGACTGATCACATAGCGTGAAAGATCCCCACATGAGGAAGACTGCGAAAAGAAACGGTCTCACCTGCCTCTCCCCAATACATAGAACCCCGTTGTGCCAAATAGATTCGAAAAAGTGCTTTTTGACTTCACTTTGCGATAGTTCGGATCGATCACGCTACGTTCAACTACTTCAAGACCTTCCAATTGACACAATTCGTCAAAATCTCTAAAAGTGCATAGGTGTATATTGGGAGTGTTGTACCAAGCATGTGGCAGGTGTTCTGCCACTGGCATGCGCCCTCGAAACAACAATTGAAAACGACACCTCCAATGCCCAAAGTTGGGAAACGAAACAATGCATCGATTTGCGATTCGAAGCAGTTCTCTTAACAAGGTTCGTGGGGACTCAAGTGCTTGGAGTGTTTCGGTCATGACGACGATGTCGAAACTGTCGTCGGGAAATCGATCTAGTCCAGAGTTCAAGTCATGCTCAATAACATTCACACCGCGTTGGATGCAACTCTCAATTGCATCCTGATCTCGTTCGACACCATATCCACGAATGCTCTTGGATTCTTGAAGGTACTGAAGTAGCTCTCCGTCTCCACATCCCAAATCCAGCACTCGTGCGTTGTCTTCGACAAATGCAGCAGCGTGTTTCAGGTCTACTCTCATGCGTCTAATTCTTCCGCAACGCTTGCCAAGTACTTCTTGAGCACGTTGAAATACCGGGGAATATCCATGAGAAAGGAGTCGTGTCCAAAACTGCTAGTAATGTTTGCACTGACGGTAGGTTTTCCGGCCGCGACAAGCGCGTCGACAATCTCGTCGGATCGTTCAGGGGAGAATCGCCAATCGCTCGAAAAGGAAATCACCAAAAACTTTGCCTTAACCCGCCGCAGTGTGTTCTCTAGATTATCGTTGTGTTCCATAGCGGGATCAAAATAATCCAAGGCTCGTGTTACAAGCACATACGTATTGGGATCGAACGTCTGAGCAAACCTTGATCCTTGATAGTGCAAATAGCTTTCTACTTGGAACTGAACATCTTTGCCTTGCTCAATATCTCCCGACTTTACCTCGCGCCCAAATTTTGTGCCCATTGAGTCGTCTGAGAGATAGGTGACATGTCCAATCATTCGAGCGAGTCCAAGACCCGGCAATGCTCCGTCTGACGATCCATCGACTGAATCCATCTTGATCGCCAGTCGTGCGATTTCGTTGAATGCGATATTTTGAGCGGATAGTTTAGGAGCACATGCGATTAGTACGGCGTGTCCGATTCGATCCGGAAAATCGATAGCCCACTGAAGAGCTTGCATTCCACCTAGGCTTCCGCCGACTACAGCCGCGAATTTCTCGATGTTCAACGCATCGGCCAATATGGCTTGTGTATTGACCCAGTCTCTGACGGTTACCGTAGGAAATGTTTCGCCGTATGGTTCTCCCGTACTTGGATTGGTGGATCGGGGCCCAGTCGAACCGTGACATCCACCGAGGTTGTTGAGCGAGACCACATGAAACTTGCTCGTATCTATAGGTTTACCAGGTCCGATGCAGTTGTCCCACCATCCTGGTCGGGTCTCGTTTTCATGGTGATAGCCAGCCGCATGGTGGTGTCCGGACAATGCGTGGCAAATCAAAATCGCGTTGGAACGATCGGCATTCAACTGACCGTAAGTTTCGTAGATCAGTTCGAAGTTTGGGAGCACCTCACCGCACTGAAGCGTTACGCCTTGTTCAAAGCGTAATAGTTGTGGCTCTACGATGCCGACGGAATCGCGAGTGTCGGGCACGCTTGCTTTCATCTTTGCCGAGCATTATGTGGCGAGTTGCGGCGTGAATCGAATTAGTGGAATTATGTACGAATTCGCCATGAGTAAGACAAGCATACCGAGCATTGGCGAAAAGTCGAATCCCGCCATGGGCGGTAGGAATTTTCTGATCGGAGCCAAAAACGGATCAGCTAGTTGCTTTGCGATTTCCGCTAGCGGCGAATACACGTTTGGAGCAACCCAACTCATAATCACCGACGCGAGAATTGCTACAAGGTACACCCAAATAGCCATTTGTACTGCCGAAATGGCTCCGTTCCACACATATGCCCAAAGCGGAAAAATGTCAACTATGCCAGCGTGCATCACGCGAATGCACACACTGATAGTCTCCAAGACCAAAGTTGCCAACAGGGATGCAAGATCCAAACGCTGAGACACTGGAAGCATTTTGCGAATGGGTTGCAGCACTGGATCGGTAATTCGCATAATCGAATTGACGATCGGGCTGTAGAAGTTGGCTCCCGCGAGATGCAATAAGAAGCGTAGGAGGCAGAACAGCGCGAAAACAAGAACTGCGAAATCGACAATGAAGAGTAGAGGTCCAGCCACGGCAATTACAAACTAGCGGTCAATTCAGCCGATCGTGCAAATGCGGCTTTTACAGCATCTATGATGGACTCTCGCACACGATTTGTGTCCAGAACCGAAAGTGCACGTTCGGT
This sequence comes from Gammaproteobacteria bacterium, assembly GCA_026707045.1. Taxonomy (GTDB): domain Bacteria; phylum Pseudomonadota; class Gammaproteobacteria; order Pseudomonadales; family Azotimanducaceae; genus Bin55. The sequence continues at coordinate 16,437 of JAPOXO010000031.1, forward strand.
AGTTCCACCGGGAGATGCAACCTGATCTCGAAGAACTGAGGGATCAGTACCAGAGTCTACCGCAATGGCAGCCGCTCCAAGTGCGGTTCGAGTCACGAATCGTTTGGCAATGCTCTCATCCATACCAAGTTCCTTAGCTGCTTGAATCGTAGCATCCATAAGGTAGAAAAAGTATGCAAGTCCCGTGCCTGATACAGAGGTGACGATGTCGATTTGTTCGTCCTCGTTAAGCCACTCTGCTTCTCCGACCGACTGAAAGATTCCTTGAACTACCGATTTCTGCGCTTTATTCACGCGAGTATTGGCAAACATGCCCGTCACACCCTTGTTCAACGATACTGCAAGATTTGGCATGCAATGTACGATTGGCGTAGATTCCCCTAGCCACAACTCGAGTTGCGAAAGGGGAACACCTGCTGCAATCGAGATAACCAACCTAGTGCCAATATCTGCAGCGTGCGTGGTGACGACCGACTTGATGACTTGAGGTTTTACAGCAAGAATGACAATGTCCGACTCTTCGATTGCCTCACGATTGTTGGTAGTCGTGCGTACATTTGGGCTTGTATAGCCAACTAATTGCGCTGATTTTGGGTCGGAGACGAAGACTGAAGCTTCAAGACGTTTGGTGCCTGAAATGCCTACAGCAAGTGCGCGTCCCATGTGTCCGCTGCCTACAACGGCGATACGACAGGTCACGCTCTAGGTCCAAATAAGGCGGTACCCAATCGCACAAGTGTTGCACCTTCCTGTATTGCAACTTCGTAGTCACTGGTCATTCCCATCGACAACGTATCCCAGTATTCCGACACAGACGGTCTTAGCTCATGAAAAAGTTCGTAAAGAGTACTAAATGCGGTTCTGGAAACCTCTGGATCGGAATCCACTTTTGGTATCGACATGAGTCCTCTTAGTCGCAAACGTGGCAATTCTTGAATGTTCTCGACCAAGTCGGCCGCTTCTGCCTTGCGAATGCCAGACTTTTGAGGTTCGTCGTCCACATTGACTTGAATGCACACATTCAGTGGTTCGTTGTGCCGTGATTCGTTCAATCGACGGGCAACGCTGGTTCGGTCAATGGAATGGACCCAATCAAAATGCTGTGCAATCAATTTTGTTTTGTTTGACTGAACTGTTCCGACAAAGTGCCAAGTCAATCCTAGTGGCACGAGTTCACGAATCTTTGGAAGTGCATCAACAACGTAGTTTTCGCCAAAGTCTACTTGCCCGAAACTGGCAAGCGTTCGTATTTCATCAATTGTTCGTGTCTTGCTGACAGCCAGTAAACCGATGTCGTTGGGATTTCGCCGTGCTCTAACCGCGCATCTCTTTAACGCCTCCAATACCGAAGAGTAGCGATCTTCAATCAGGGACGAACGATCGTTCGGCGAAGCGATAGATTGAGTCAAGAGTTGCTGTTGCCTCGATGCTTTGTGGCAACACGTTCGTGTAGCCAGCTCTCCGCGATCATGCATGCAGCAATTGCGTGGTCCTGTCGACCATCATTCGTTCGTGATCTGGATTCAACCGTTGTCAATCGTTCATCGACAAAGTGAACGGGCAATGAAAATCTTCGTTGTAAGAACTTTCCAAATTTGCGTGAAGCTTTGGACATCGCAGACTCGGAGTTGTCCATATTCAGAGGAAGTCCAACGATTAGTTCCGTTGGCCTCCATTCTTTGAGCAAGTCATCCAACTGTTGGTTGTTTGGCTTTCCGTTCTTGGCAGCGAGTATTCCTCTTGGATTGACCGTGCATGTGGTCAATTCAATTGTCGCAACACCGATGTGCGACTTCCCAAAATCGAACGACATCGCACTCATGTTTTCTATTTCTTAGGCGGACCCGCTTTGCGGTGAAAACTTGCTAAAGTCAATACCTATTGCAGATGTAACTTTGGCTATGCGTGATTCAAAAGGTTCATCAAATAATGTCCTGTGATCTGCGGGACATATAACCCATGCGTTCTCGCCAAGTTCGTTGTCCAATTGCTTTGGTCCCCAACCGGCATAGCCAAGCACGAACAAAAAATGTTCTGGTCCGTTCCCTTCAGCAATTGCTCTCATGGTGTTGTAAATACCTTCTCCTGAAGAATCTGTGATCAACGCTACCCCATCGGAAACGTGAAGAGAGCTATCGGTTTCAAAATCGTCCGAGTGAAGAATGGAAGGGTGCGAAGGGTTGACTGGACCTCCCTCTAGTATGGACACTTGCTTTCCTCGCGTCGGGTCGAGCTTGGCCTCTTTCATAATTTCAGCCAATTTAAGCGGGAGTGGGCGATTAACCACGAACCCCATGGACCCATCGTCCCCGTGACGCACCATGTAGGTCAGAGTGTCTTCGAAATAGGTATTGTTCTGGCTTGGAAGTGCCAGAAGAAAGTGGTTGGCTAAGGACGATTTACACATTGCTAGTCACTCTTGCACATATTGCATAAGTCATAAACGGGATACCTCTCTCATATTCGAATTCAGCAAAGTTCTTGAAATATAAGTGCATCTCGCAAGAATCGACTTCGCAACGCCAATTATCAAGCGGTTCAAAACCTTTGTCAATGAAAGTCCGACGTTCCTCGATGGCAGCGAATCAGAGAGTGATTCGAATTCATGTGAATCGCACGCGGAGTATCGTAAATGAATAAAGGTTCAGTCAAGGATTGTTCTCTTGGTTTGTTAACTCCCGTGCCAGCGCAGTTTAGAAAGAAGCGACTTGGCACGGTCGGAAGAAATAAGCTTTTCGGTCAGAGCTTGCGACACAAGTCGTTTGAATCGAGACGGTTTTTCCAGCGTTGCCCATTTGTCACTTGAATCAAGTGGTTCCGGTTCTGATTCAAGCCAGGAGCGAGCATAGGTTTGAAATGCTGTTTCAACGGCCGAAATAGCGAAAATTCCAACATGTCCAAGCCGCATCAGAATGCATGATGCAGGGACACCGTACTTTCGCTTTAGACTCAAGATCTCATCTGATGTCGAGAGACGATTGGAAGTACCTGTTACATTGAGAAGGGCTGGTTTGGGTACGAGGAACGCGCCCGCAAACCGTTCCCTTGCTTTGGTCGATGGAAATTCTGGGTTGCCGGTTGAAGGAATGATCTGGTGTGCGAGCTCGTGGGCAAGTGTGAAACGCTTTTGCTCAATATTGACTCTGCTTGACACTAGGACGATGTCGACGACTCGCCAACCGTTGTTTAGGACTTCTGCCTGACAAGCCAAGCCGTCAATGTGCTTTGGAACATCCTGTTCCAAGATCTTGAAGCCGTTTTCTTCAAGCAATTCACACATGCTTGGAATGGGTTTTGCCCCGAGCTTCCAAATCGAACGAAGCGCTTCTGCTTTAGCTTCTACATCTTCCCAGTTCATTAGTTTGGCGTGGCCAAGTTTCTTTCTCCAAGAAACTTGAGGGTCGAGTTCAAGGATCTGCTCGATCGTAAGGTAGCGCTCCAGCATGTCTTGAAAGGCAGATTCTGCCTGCATGCACTGTCTTTCAGTTATTTGTGGAGGTTTTCTATATTCCAGCAGATGCAGATCGACAACGGGCGACCGCATGAACACTTCGATTGAAACATCGAGTGCTCTTCCGAATTCCACGAGTGCTGACCGCGACGGAATCACGCGACCGTTTTCGAAATTTCTTAATTCTTCAACCGTAACTTTGGGTTCCACAGATTCGGCTAGCCGCTGCAAGGAGAATCCTTTGGTGATTCTTGTCTGTCGTATCCATTGTCCAACACTATCCATTTGCGGCCCTGCCAATACTTAACTGCGGAATAAGCGTGAAACCTCGTCAGATTTTACGTTTACATTTTTAGTGATTGGCACGGGCTCGATGGTCCTCAAATAGACTTTGTAGCTCGTAATCTAACGGAGAATCGTAGTATTCGCAAAGGTAAAGGATTACTACCAATATTGCTCAACGGGTAAGCGCGTTTTCGTACCGATCAAAAATTTTTTGTAGCAATTGGATCAGGCCATTCGAGGTGAATGTGAAGCTATCTATAGGTCGACCGATGGCAGGACAATTGGTCCGAAATTCAATTGTGTTTAAACAGACCACTCCTTCAATCAGAAAGCGCTGATTGTCGAATGGACCGTAACCGCTCTTCCATTGGTCCAATAATTGCTGACTCAATATTGCTGAAGCTAACTCATTGAATTCATTAATGTTTGACATTAGTTGAGGGAATCTTGGTTCTAGAACACGATCAAATTCTAGTGCTATTATATCTCCAGCTTCTGCGTCTTGCCGTAGGTATTGGAGTACGTTAAACGTGTCTATCTTGTTTAGGGCTTGATTCAGCGACATGGGATCAACCATATAGGCGACAATGAAATCACACAAGTCGCGTCCGATGTAAGTTAAAAATCGAACAATTCGTCCATAGAGTTTCTTGAAGAGAATCTCTCTAGTGCTCTCGGTGGTGAGACTAGTCGAGGACTCTTCATCTTGGCCGACTCCTGCCTGCCCATACTCTAACTCTTCACATCAAATCCCTCACATTGACGAGTCCGTAAGAGAAGGTCAAACCAGTCTTTAACACTATATATCTAGTATTTTAAAATCAATTAACATAAAATATTTAATGTGTAAAAGTTGAACGCAGGTAGCATGACTAGTCCTAGTGTCAAACGTGTAGCTGCAAAGCTTGGAGAAGATTTGCGAACCGCACGTCTCAGAAGACGTTGGTCTCAAAAGGATGTTGCAACGAAAGCTGGTGTGTCAATCGGGACAATTCAACGAACTGAGTCGGGGGATCCAGGAGTTTGTATGGGAACAATAATCATGCTCTTCTATATCTTCGGTTGTCAGAAGCAACTTGAAGATGCCCTAGATCCTTCAAAAGACGAAACGGGACTAGTCGCGGATTTTCTCCGTCTGCCCCAACGTATTCGTTCCGCACGTCGAACAGATCCCAGGATTTCTCCTTCCTTGGATCCTAACGATACACAAGAGGATGTGATTGCTTTTTAATGGATCAAAAACGAAGGACCAATGTCGTTCTCGGTGTATCGCAACAGATCGTTGGCGAGCTCATTTTTGAAGAAAGAAGAAATCGTCAAAGCTCTGCTTTCCGCTACGTGAGCGAATGGCTCGAAAACCCCCTTTCATTCGCCATTGCGCCAAATATCGAACTGACCGACGAATGGCACTACTTTAGCGGTAGCGGGAGCGAGTCTCTACCGGGACCAGTGGCCGATGCAGGTCCGGACAGCTGGGGCAGAACAATACTTCAGACCGCAGCTGGTCTTCGACTGAACGAAATGGAAGTAGTCCTTTCGGTTAATGACCAAACTAGGATGGGAGCGTTGCGGTTCATTGACGAAAACGGGAACATCATGTCCACTTCGACTAATGCTGTGCCACGCCTGAACAATCTCGCTAACTTGAGACAATTGATTGTGGAGTTCGAAAAAGGTGAGGGTGACCTTGCATCTCTAGCACTTCAGCTTCGAGGAACGGGAGATAGCCTCGGCGGCGCTAGACCGAAGTCAGCTCTTTTTGATGGTGAATACTTGGCGATTGCCAAGTACACATCGGAGAGAGACACAATGCCGGTGGAGCGTATGGAGGTTGCAACCCTCAACATGGCTAGAGAAGTCGGTATACGGGCATCTTTGGCACGACTAGAAGGCTCTGATTCGTCGTACCCACTTGCGATCCTGCAAAGATTTGACCGACGCGAAAACGGGCGTGTCCACTATATATCCGCGAGAAGCTTCTTAGGATTGCACGAAGACCATGCCACGGCTTACTACACGGACCTGTCTGATGGAATGAGAAGGCATTGTGGCAATGGCGAGCAGACAATTGTTGAATTGAACGAACTGTACCGGCGCATTCTTTTTTCTATTCTTGTATCGAACAATGACGACCATTTGAAGAATCATGGCTTTCTGTACGCGGGCAATGGAAGATGGCAACTCTCTCCTGCTTTTGATATCAATCCTCAGCCGTTTCGCCACTCTCAACTGAAGACTGGCATTTCCGAGTCAAGTGGTTTTACCGCATCAATTGAGGCTGCCATTGAGTCCTCTGCTTACTTTCAGATTGGCAAATCCGAGGCTGCGGCACTGGCATTTGAGATGGCACGGACGATCAAGAATAGATGGAAACATTGGTGCAGGGAGGCAGGAATGCTCAGTCGAGATTACGAAAGATATTCTCCTGCGTTTGAGCATTCCGAAATGGAAATTGCCCTCAAGCTAGGACAATCCTTTCATAGAGCGTAGTTCGTTCTAGATCGTATCTCCAGACTGCAGTCCCAAAGTTTAGTTTTCCCAATATAGTGTGCACAAGGCCCAGTCCTCATATTTCGCAAGAACTATTAAGGTGTACCGCACCCTTTGCCCTCATACAGCCCCACATCGTCGATTTGAACGTCCAATTCGCTCTGTGCAAGATTGAAAGCAATACGGGCGGTAGTGTCCGTCTGGGTCGGAACAAATCTGTGATGAAATTCGCGATATTGCTCGTTAGTACTCGCTCCGCTTCCTCGGGCTGCGCCTCCAACTTCCGGAACAAACGCCGTACCCATCAACGACATGTAGCCAGGCAGATCCTCCGTTTCTGGTCCGGTGTCTACGTTTACTGTAACGTACCTGCTAGCTTCGCTCTTCGCTTTGTAGCAAAGACTGTAATCCTTGTTCTTGTCAACTGATACAGTGTGAGTTAAGCTCACCCGCCAAGTCTGCATCGGAGCTGTCTCGTGGATGGCAAAGTTGGCTTCGCCAGTCCACGAAACATCTGCCATTCCGTTGCTCAGGTTTACGTTCCAATCGCCCTGACCGTTAAAAGTTCCTCCGCTGGAAATTAGGTTTTCACTTTCTGCTTGAAATTCGCTTTCGAGCACGAAGAAAGGTAGGTCATTGCTGAACAAACCGTGCGTATTCTGCACTTGAAGCATATGCATCGCATTTGCTTCTGGTAATTCATCCAGCTGCACCAGCACGATGTTGTCTCTGCAATTGGGTAATTCGCCTGTCTCGCAGCGCACGGAACCGTCGACCCTTCGTCCGTTCACCAAAATGTTTGAGCCTGGATATATGTGCGACCCACGCAGTCGCAAAGGCTCGTTTTCGACGAGTTCTGGAAATTCCGCGGGTCTTCCACCACCAAACAGAGGCACTACCGGAAGGCCTACATCCCAGATTCCGGGTTGCGGATGTTCGTAGGTGACCCCATCTCCCAAACGAGCAGTGAAGGTTGCTAGCAACAGCTCCTGTTCTGCGAGATCCAACAATTGGCTGCGCGAGTACGAATTGCTAGGTTCACCCACTACAACATAGGCTCCATCACGGTAGTCAAACTCTATGTCATTTCCTTCACTCTCGGCGTCATCGAACAGTATTCCTTCGCCCTGCAGTACGACTCCTTCTTCGCGATCAGAGGTTTCTAGGGCTTCAAGAAGGTTTGAAGAAGTTGTTTCTGCGCTGGTGGTGCTGTTCAGAGTGACTTGCCGGGCGAATGAACCGGAGAATCCAACAGATCCCTCCAAGATCATCTGAAACAAGTCAGGATCACTCGTGAAACCGGTACGTTCAGGAAATCCTTGGGTGTCGTTTTCAACCAGATCGGCAAAGAAAAATCGATTTTGAGGAGCATTCTTCCAACGATCGTTGGCTCCTCGCCAAGACGGAATGTCCATTCCGCTGCCACCGATGTTTGTATTTACCCAGAAAGGTAGCCGATGGCAATTTCCACATTGTTGTTCGTAGTGGAATTCGTGTATTCCCTGAAGTGCCTGTGCGGAAAGCTCATTGGTAAAAGGTCGTTCTACTGAGGGAGGGTAGGGAACGCTTAGCAGATATTTGGCTAGAGCTGCGCGTTCTTCTCCTGAGAGCTTTCCAGGCTTTCCCTCGTCGTTCGTTTCACAGTCTTCCTGATCACACATCGTCGTTGCAAGCGAACCGTCGATGAGATGCAGAGTGCAGCTTTCCTCGTTTTCGATATTGCAGTTGGGATCCAAGAGGACATTGTGACTAGCGGTATTGACTCCTCCGAAAGGATCGCCAACCGTCCCGTCCCAGTGATACGGTGCGGAACCACGCAACCCTCGAATGTCCTGAACCAGTCGAGGTTGAATTTGATCGCATCCATTGCTGCACAGTGGGGTCTCCAACACCCACAAGAGCTGATCGGTATGCCCGTCGGGATGGCAGCTGGCGCATGCAAATGTTTCAGTACTTGAGACACTCGCATCATTGAAAAGGATTCTTCCAAGTTTCAGCATTGGATCCGAGGGATCTTCTAGCTGGATCGTCGCAACGAGACTTGGATTTGCCAAGTCTTCCAAATCCACTAACGAAACGGAATTTTGCAAGGCGTTCAAAACCCAAGCTTTGGAGGGTGAACCGTCAGAGTTTGATAAGAGCGAAAGGCCACGTGGTATTGCTCCAACTTCAACCCTTCCCAGTACAGCGCCGGAAGTTGCGTCCATCGTGAAGACCCTGTTGGAAGCAGCAGCTGTTACTACCAGTGTTGCGTCGTCTTCGCTAATCTGAATAGCAAACGGAGTGGCGAGGGCCATGCCCTCCGCTGGATCGTCCGGAGGCAGGGGTTCAAGCTCAAAAAATATTGGATCTGTGCATTCCGTTCCGCTACAGTCGATCTTCGTAATCTGATTCAAAAATGCACGATTCTCCATCTCTGCCAAACCGTGCCCTTCAGTTCCGGCCTTGCCGTTGGCATCGTTTCGTGCCTCAGCTTGTGCGACGTACACTCGATGCCGAGAGTCCACTGCAATGCCGTAGAGCAACGTACCCACCGTATCGACAATTTGCAGAGGCTCATTGCGAAATGGTGGTGCATTTGTATCGAATACATAGAGATCTCGATCGGGAATCCGGTCGTCGCGCACGATATCGGCTACGTAACCCCCTGAGGTACTCTGATCTGCGCCATCCATTGCATTTACAACGTGCGCGAGTGCGTCAAAAGTGCAATTTGGATCAGAATCCAGATTTTCGGGGTAGCAGCCGGAAATCTGTGTTTGATTGTTGGATTCAAAAGGAATTACATACAGCCGGTCGTCTCGTACAGCCAAAGCTCGTGGGTCCTGTGCTGTGACATTCAGGATGTCGGAAATTCCACGTGTTGCAACGTCGATTTTGGCAATTCGGTTCGAAGAAGAAAGTGCAACGTAGGCCGTATCGTTATGGGCAAAGACAATTCCAACGGGCTCGTCAAACAACGTGTGGTAATCATCCAAGTCAAAGACTTGGATGGTGTGCAACACCTGATGGTATGTAGGGCTCTCTTGATTGGAGTCGATGACACTGACCGAATCCGAGACGTGGTTCGCGACCCATACCTCCTTTCCGTCTGGACGAATGGTGATTCCGACAGGATCAATGCCTACGTTGATTCGAGCAACAATAGTTCTGGTTTCTGCATTGATGACATCTACCGTGTCCGCAGGTGTATTTGTCACATAGACCAAATTGGTGTGACTGTTGTAGTCGATTGGATTCGAGTGAGGACTCTCGAAATTCATGTGTCCCACTTGAGCTACGTTTTCGTCTATGTCAAATTGTTCAAACTCGAGGGTTGCAAGACCAATGCAACTGACAAGCAACAATGCAGAGCTACCGGCGCATATGAGCATCACATGTGGCCGTAGTAGTTGTAACACTCGATCAGTGAGTTTACTGTGGCTAGGACGGTGATGAGGAGGCCGAGTAGAACTCTCCTTTTTGTGGAATTGAATGACCAGTTTCTTCATGCTCCACAGCATTGAAAGCTCAACATATTACTGCTCTGTAGCAAGCAATGTCCTGTGGAGAGTGCTTTGAAGCTGAAGGGAGCTGGTGTCACTCTTGCTATAGCTGGCGCAATATTAGGGATAGTTTGTGGCGTATAGACCGAGGTTGACGACGTGGGTGATTTGCTGTCAGGAAAGCAGATCGCGAAACAAGTATTAGCAATAGATTTGTGTGCGACGGAGTTCTCGTCGTTATTTGTTGTGATTCTCGCATTTAAAGCCAATAGGAGCAGCGGGGCCAGTGGCAATGTACTAATTATCCTTTGTTCGGTTGCAGCCACGTTGAGTCTATTGGTGATGCTTTATTAGCGGTAGCTATTCCTATCGACGGGAATGCTGACGTATTCGTCCGAGCGGTCTACTTGAGCGGTGAGTTTGTTTTTCTATTTTTTGCTCTTGTGTTGATCGGAGAAGTCCCGATACGACTCAATGCTTCGGAAAGCAACAATTAGGTCTCGCACTTCTACTGATTACAAAATCAAAGGATCAAATTGCTTGCGTTACCGAAATTTGAATCGAAGAGCATTTACATTAGATTTGAACTGATGCATGGATTCGTACTCGTTACCGAACAATTCATGCCAGTCGAATCAATCTAGAGTGAGATTCGAACGCAGTCTGAAGAAGTCGAGTGGATCCGACGAGGCTTGGCGGGTCAGTCTGTGCCCAAATCTCCGAACGCCACGCAAGTATTCTCGGCGGAAGCTCGAGCGACAGAGCCGGCTACACGCCAACCGCAACCGATCCTCTCCTTGCAAATTCCCAAATGAGGTAGAAAATTCTTTTTCACAGGTTGAGGAGCTCAGCGGCTCTCTCGTCGGGCATCTACCAAACTAATGAGTCCAGCAACGAACAACAGGGCAATCCACAGACCAAATAGGATTCCCGTCAACTGCAGCAGTCCCTCGAAAAGCCAATCGTTAGAGTAAGTGTAGGTGTTGTCTACATATGCCAACACAGCCAATGCGCAAATCCCCAACAATGGACAGACGACCAAGAACCAACCTTGAGTGCTTCTACTTGTCTTATCACTCAGTCTCACGGTGGCAATTGCTGCCATCGACACGAAGAGTTCGGTAATGCCGCATCCCATCCCAAAATTTATATGCCACCACACTCCCAGCCACAGAGAATATCCCAAAGAAAATGAACACACCCGCTCCGATCCGAATGAGCCTAATTTGTCCTTCTCTCATTGAAGGCACGTACAAATAAATCTGTGATTTCACTGATTGATTTACAGGTCAATCACCATCTTGGACAAGCTTTAGCTTAGCCTTCCTCCAAAGAATTCGCATCTTCGTCTGTGAGAAATTTCTTTGCCGCGTCCACTTGTTTGTGGGTGAAATACTCTTCGAGTTGATTTTTGGACAGCAATATAGTGGCAATTTGTGACCTGAGCTCTCGAGTAGGAAAACGGTTCATTGAATTGAGCAATGCATCGGGGTCCAATTTTGCCCAACGCAGTGCAACTGCAGCATAAGAACTTGCTCGTATAGATGTAGGGGCTTGCTGGATTAAGCGGAACACTTCGTCGACATCGCCATTTTGAATCAGAGCATCACTTACCTCAATCAACGCAGCGGTCCGAGTTCCTTGTCTCACCTGAGGAAGCAACTCAAGCGCTTTTTGCAAGTTTAAATTTGCAAGAGTAGCAATGACAGAGAGCTCCAATCCTGTTCTTGACACATGATCTCCTTCCTTCACCGGTTGTGCGAGCGCTATTTCCATAGCAATCTCAGGATACCCCGGTGCGAGGTCTGGCAGGATATGTTGCAGCACGTGACGTTTCAGCTCTTCCATAGCGGGCTCGTTCAAGATCCAATCGAGTGCCGCTTCCTGGTCCTTGCGAATCCAAGTGAAGGCGACACTAAGTGCAGCTCGAGCTCGTGCATCTCCCGAATCGATGCTACTTACCAAGCGCGCAGCTTCCTTTGGGGAATCTCTTGCAATTCTCCTCAAAGCTTCTGAAATCGCTGTTGATTGAACGTGTGCCGGAAATACATCGATGTTTGCTACAACTTCCTTTGGCTTGTGATTCGCCCACACATCCGCAACGACCGACTCTAGCTCTTTGCGCAAAGACCAATTCTGAACTTCGGACGCTGCTGTCAAAGCAGATTGTGGATCTGAGCTTGCCCAAATGATTGATACACGTTGAATGGTCGAATGGTTTGGGTCATCCTTGATAGTTAAGGCATACCTGAATGTGCCGACTGGATCAGACAAGACAACATTTGAGAGTACGCGACGAAGCACGTGGTGCCTGTCTTGTGAATTGGACAGCGACAGTAGTACCTGATCGAGTACGTTCACGCCATTCTTTTCAGCCCAAGCGAGCGCGACGTCTCCAATGTAGTTCATGTTCTGAGACTCGATCTGCATATTGGTAACCAACTCGTGCCATGATTCTTCCGGGTTTCCGATCGACTGTTCGATCTTTCGCCTCGCTACAGTCGCAATGGTGAACGGTTCGTTACCAAGTTTTCGACCAATTGCTCGGAGAGTGCCATCGGACAGGTCCGTGCGTGCTCGCACTATTGTGTGTAAAGCGGATGTCTTCCATTCATTGTTGAGTGTTCGAGCATGTGCAACTGCAGCATCCAAATCGGAGTGTGCCCAGTCTCGGAAGATACTCTCTGCGAATTGTCGACGATAGCCGAGTGCGTCCATGACAAGCACGCGCGACAATGCTCTGTGAGGGTCGATTTGAGCAAGTTTTTGAACGACAGCTCTTTGAAAGTCGTACACACTGAAACTCGAAGGAATTTCCTGCGAGTGTTTCAGAAGATCAGCTACTTGAACTTCAGTCAAATCGTCCAGGAGAATACGCAGGGCTAAACCTTTCTCGAAGGAACTCTTGAATTTGTCGAGGTCATCGAGATTTCGTATCGGTGTATTCGGTAAATTGGATGAACTAGGTGCTACACCATTTGCTGTAGATTGAATTGCGACCAGTTCATTTGTATTGGTGGGGTCTGATGTGGTGGTCGCATCGGACGAGTGATCTTTGTCTTCCGGGACGAGAGGGAGCCAGTAAACAGCACTAGCGATTCCAATTCCAAGAATGAAACCAACTGAAAGCAGCGCAATATGGATACCTTGTGATTTTGAGAGCTTCACGTATTCAGGTTGCGGAGCAAGATTTCAAGCTTTGATTACTTTGTTTAAAGACGATATTCAGTGAAGAATCACCACCCTTCAATAGTGCGAACTCCACCTTTCTCAAACGATTTCGTATCTTCATCTGAGAGAAATTTCTTGGCCATTGCGACTTGCTCGTCGGTCAAGCTTTTTTGAAACTGATTGATGGTCAAAAGCTCCATTGCCGCTTTCGACCTAACATCCTCTGAAGGAAATCGATTCATTGAATTGAGCATTTCTTCAGGATCGGATCCTGCCCAAGATGAGGCCAGATCCATATAGGGTTTCTGTCTCTCCGATTCAGGAAGTCCTTCGACCATGGCGAACGCATCGTCGATTTTGCCAATTCGGATCAACGCTCCGTTTATCGTCTGTAACGCTAGCTGTTTGGTAAAACCTGCACGAACCTGAGGAAACAGCTCAATCGCCTTGTTCAAGTCCTGACGAGAGAGATTTGAAATTACGATATATTCCATTCCAATTGGCCCTCTCTTATCACTGATGGGCTGTGCAACCGCAGTGTCCATGGCGAGTTCCGGGTCTGCCTCCACAAGACTATCCAAGACAGTCTCCAGTAGAACCGGTCTAAACTCCTGGATGGCGGGCTCGTTAAGAACCCAGTCAAGGGCTCCTTTTGGGTCTCGATACGACCAACTGCTGACCACACCCGATGCTGCTTCCGCTTTTGCAGCACCAGCTTCCATCTTTACTACCAAAGATGCGGCTTCCTTCGGATAGTCTCCGGCAATTTCCGAGAGAACCGAGGACAGTGCTGTTGATCGAACAAGGTCAGGCAATCCATCGATGCTGATCATCAGTTCCCTCGGTTTCTCTCTAGCCCAGGTTCTAACAATCGTTTCCTGCAATTCTCTGCGCAAGGGTCCATGTTGAACTTCAGTAACCGCCGATAGGGCAGATTGGGGATCAGAGCTTGCCCAGACTCTTGTGACACTTCCAATAGTCGCGTTGGAATGGTCGTTCTCAATAGTCATCGCATAGCTGAATGCGCCGGCAGGATCATAGTAGGCAGCATCATTTAGAACTGTGAGAACTACTGTCTTGCGAGCCTGCGAATTGGTTAGCGAATCGGCGATTTGATCCATTACGCCCAATCCGCTTTTCTCAACCCAGGCAGATGCCACTCGCGCAAGGCTCCAAATGTGTCGTGAGTCGTCCTGCATATCGATGACCAGCTCGTTCCACAAAGTTTCTGGATTCTCTTTTGCCTCCTCTATCCTTCTCTCGGCTATAAACGTCACGGCAACTTGCTCGTCTCCAAGCTCTTGAGCTATTGATCTGAGAGTGTCTGCAGAAAGATCCTTCCTTTCGTCGATGATTGTCCGCAAGACGGATTCCCTTAGTCTTTCCTGAAGCGTTCGTGCATGTGCGACGGCTTCGTCCAAGTCGGTATGTGACCATTCTCGAAATATTTGAACTACAAGCTGGAGTGGCACGGAATCCTTGCTCATTTCAAGAACTTGTGACAACGCTTGGGTTGGGCTTAATTGGGTAAATCTCTGAATTACAGCCCGCTGAACGTGGTACTTTCTGTTGGTCGAGGGTAGGTCCTGAGATTGCTGCAGAAGTTCAGCTACTTGCACTTCATTTGAATCGGCGAGGAGAATCCGTAGAGCTAATTCTTGGTCGAAGAAGCTGTTGAGTCTGTTAAGCTCGTCGAGATTGCGTACCGCAACAATGGGCAGCCAAGATGAAATAGGGGCTACATCGCCTGCTGTCCCCTCAATTCCGACTGGTGTACTTGCATCCCCGGAGATTTCACTGGTCGCATCTGCCTTGGGATCGCTGTTTCCCTGACGCATAGGGAGCAAGTAAATGGCACTAGCTATCCCAATGCCAAGAATGAAACCGATTGAAAGAAACGAGATTAACTGAAGTTTCGATCTGGAATGTTTCATGAATTCAGAAAATTGCAGCCGGTACAACTGAGCTCAATCGCGCTTCTTGTCCCAAATCCAAACACTTTTCAAGAAGCGATCACTAGTGTTGACTAACTACAGCTTCTTCTTCCTCATGCGTCTTGAGGTCCTCTTCCGTGAGAAATTTCTTTGCTTCTTCGATTTGTTCGTCCGTTAAGTTTTTTTGGTGAAGATTGTGGGACAAAATCGCCATGGCCGCTTTCGATCGTACTTCTCGTGATGGCAGACGGTTCATCGAATTGAGAAGACCAGTCGGGTCAGAATAGGCCCAAGACGAAGCCACAGCGGAGTAGACCCCAAGTCTATCAGGTTCATCAACCTGCTGTACCAAGTCTAGAGCTTCGTCGACCTCCTCGTTTCGAATTAAATATTGGCTTACCCTTTGGACCGCTTGAACAGTTGTCGGGCCTTTACGCACTTGAGGGAGCAGCTCAATGGCTTTGTCCAAGTTTGAATAGGTTAGCGAGGCTATAACTTGTAGCTCCATCCCCACTCCATTCGCTTCTTCGTCTATAGGTTGTGACAGTGCTGTATCCATGGCAAGTTGGGGGTCTGCCTGTACAACTCGATGCAAAATGTCTTGCAGCAAGTCAGTTCTTATTTCATCGACACTTGGGTCATTCAAAACCCAGTCTAGTGCTGCGTTATGGTCACCATACGACCAATTGCGCGCAACGCTGGTCGCGACCTGCTTCTTGGCTTCACTGTCTTCTATTCCTGCAACTAGCTGAACAGCTTCTTGGGGCGAATCTTGAACGATTGTTGATAAAGCTTCTGCTAACGCCGTTGCCTTAACATGCTCGGGCAGTCCGTCGATGCCATCCAGTACCTCGCGTGGTTTGTAATACGCCCAAGTCCTAATGATGGAGTCCTCTAACGTGCTTCGCAACGATTTTTTCTCAATGTCGGAAGCGGCAGCGAAGGCCGAATGCGGATCTGATCGAGCCCAAGAGTCAGCAACGCCTCTAATAGTCGAGTTGTATTGGTCGTTCTCAAGAGTCAAGGCATACCTGAACGCCCCCTCTGGATTAGTATTGGCAGCATCAGTCAGGACACTGCGAACCACGAATTGACGAGTTGCCAAATTGGTCAGCGAATTGGAGATCTGATCTAAAACGCTCAATCCGCTTTGCTCAACCCAAGCGGATGCCACTCGTGCAATGCTCCACAGGTGTTGTGAGTTGCTCTGTAAATCGATCGCCAGCTCGTTCCAGGCTTTTTCTGGATCTGCAATCGCCTCTTCAATCTTTTGCTCTGCAATGGCCACAATAGCTAACTGTTCGTGGCCGAGTTCCCGAGCGATTGACCGCAATACATCCTCTGAGAGATCAGTTCTTTCCCGCACTATTGAACGTACTGCGGGTTCCTTCAAGTGTTCTTCCAATGTACGTGCTTGTGCTACGGCCTCGTCAAGATTGGAATTTGCCCACTCTCGAAAGATGCTTGCTACAAACGAGTAAGGCCAATATGGGTCCGTACTCATCTCAAGCACTTGCGTCAGTGCCAGTTGGGGGTTGATGTTGGCTAGTCTCTGAACGATGGCTGATTGTGTGTCGATTGTGCCGTACGGGGAAAGTTTTTGTGTTTGCTTTAGTAGTTCGGCTACTCGGGATTCATCCGAGTCGGCCAGAAGGCTACGCAACGCCAAATCTCTATGGAACGAGCTCTTTATTTCTTCGAGATCGTCTAGATTGCGAACTGTCTCCAGCGACGGATCGACGGTGACAGAAATTCTTTTGGATGCGTTTAGCTCTTGAGGCATCGGTTTGCCAGTATCCGCAAGGATGGGCGTGTCAGCTTCAGACACTTGAGGTGCAACGATGAGCCAATACACTCCGCTCGAAGTTCCAATTCCAAGGATGAACCCAATGGCGATCAGCCCCACAATAATGGTTTTCGAGTTTGCGCGATTCATGGATTCGACCTACTTCTGCCCGACAGTACAGCGGGAGCAAGCTTCAATTGTTGCAATGCATAGAGCCAAGCGAGTGGCCATCACCACCCTTGCAACAATTCGAACATACCGGCTGGACCTTTCTCAAGGGTCTTGGCATCTTCTTCTGTGAGAAACGTCTTAGCCTCTTCGATTTGCTCGTCGGTCAGATTTTTCTGAAATTGGTTGTAGGACACAATCACCAATGCCGCTCTCGACTTGATCTCGTCCGAGGGAAAACGGTCCATCGAATTGAGCACTCCTTCTGGATCGGACCCCGCCCAAGCCGCGGCCACTCCCATGTACACCTGGTTCCTTTCGGATTCGGGAGCTTGTCGAGCCATATTGAATGCTTCATCAATCTCGCCATTTTGGATCAAAGCTCCGCTTATCATCGCGAATGCTTGCATTTTCGTAGGACCTTCGCGAACCTGAGGAAGTAGCTCAATGGCCTTGTCCAAGTCCGAATAGGCAAGCGAAGCGATTACATTCAACTCCATCCCCATTCCCAAGAACATCCCGACAGCACCCTCTTCGATGGGTTGCGAGAGTGCCGTGTCCATTGCAAGCTGAGGATCAATCTGAACGAGGCTATACATAATTGAACTCAGCATCTGCTGCCTATCTTGTTCGATAGCGGGCTCGTCGAGAATCCAAGCTAGTGCCGCCTCATGATCTTGAGTCGCCCAGGTGTTAGCAACGCTGATGGCTGCCATAGTCTTAGCCGAACTATTTTCCATTGCTGATATGAGAGTGGCAGCTTCCTTAGGAGAATTTCTAGCGATCTTGGCTACAGCCGCCGCGGTCGCCGGCTCTTGAGCATTTTTTGGTAGTGAGTCGATTACTTTCAAGACTTCCCGTGGCTTGTCTCGTGCCCAAGACTCTACAACTTGCTCCACCAACTCTCTTCTTAAGGACTTCTTCTCAACTTCAGCTGCTGCCACCAAAGCTGACTGCGGGTCCGATCGTGCCCAAGTGCTCGCCACGGATCTAAGTATCGAATTGTGAATATCACGGTCAATTGTCAACGCATACTTGAATGCGCCTTCGGGATCGCTGTTCACGACGTCGAAAAGGATGTTGCGAATCACATTCTGTCGAACTTGCCCATTGGTTAGGGTCTGGGCTATCTGATCTAGGACAGGCAATCCACTTTTCTCGACCCAAGCCGAGGCGATTCGTGAAATGTCCTGCATATGCCGCTGATCGTTTTGCAATTCAAGAGCTATTTCATGCCATGCTTTTTCCGGGTCTCCAATTGCCTTTTGTATCTTTCGCTGGACTATGACCGAACTTGCAATCTGTTCATCGCCTAGTTCTCGAGCGATTGACAAGAGAACATCATCGGAGAGATCCATTCGCCGATGCACGATTGCTTGCACAGCAGCTCCTTTCCAGTCGTCTCTCATCGTCGCTGCATGTGCAACGGCCTCATCTAGATTGGACTGTGACCACTCCCGAAAGATGTTCGGCACATATCGAACGGGATAGGACTGGGAGTCTAACTTCCGTAGTTGTGATAAGGCTCGTTTGGGGTTGAGGTGCGCAAGTCGTTGAACAATAGCCATTTGCACGTCGGACCTGTCAGCCATCAAGGGGGTTGCCTCTGATTGCTCTAAGAGTGCAGCAGTCTCCGATTCATCCGAATTAGACAGGAGAAGCCTTAGTGCCAGTCCTTGCTCGAATGCGTTGCTGATGTCGTTGAGTTCATCGAGACGGCTGATGGATGCCAGCGGTGATACGGGGGCACTCGTGTCTTCATCGGACGTACTTTGCGATTCCGTGATCGGTTGAAGAGGTTCAGATGGGATTGGCGGGATGGTATTCGCTAGGTGTTCGGTGTTTTCAGGCGCTATCACTAGCCAATAAACGACACTAGAAAGTCCGATACCAAGAACAATGCCTGTAGAAATGAGCCAAAAAATCGTGCTTGGCGATTGTGAAAACTTCATACTTTCAATCCGTGCAGGTTACAGTTAGGCTAATACGAGCTCCAGCTCTTGATTGCAAGACGAGAAACAGCAACCATCAAAAACCCCGGAACAATTCAATCATGCCTTCTTGGCCTTTTTCAAGTGCTTCCGCATCTTCTTCGAGGAGGAATTTCTTGGCTTTTTCGACTTGCTCGTCGGTCAGATTTTTTTGGAAGCGATTCATAGACACAAGCATCGCGGCAGCTTTCGACTTAACTTCCTTGGAAGGAAAACGGTCCATCGAATTGAGCATTCCTTCAGGGTCGTGTGCTGTCCAAGCACCGGCAATGGCGGTGTATAAACCTGCTCTTTCAGACTCGGAAAATTGCTGAACCATATTGAGCGCTGCGTCCACATCTCCATTTCGTATCATCGCTCCGCTTACCATGGAGAATGCTTGCACTTTGGTGGGACCCTCACGAACCTGTGGAAGTAGCTCAATCGCCTTGTCCAGATCCGAAAAGGCCAACGAAGTTATGACATTCAGCTCCATTCCTACTTCTCCCATTCCCGGCCACATACCACCCTCGCCCTTCTCGATGGGTTGCGAAAGAGCCGTATCCATGGCTAGTTGTGGGTCAATCTGCACAAGTCGAAACATTACTGATCTGAGCATCTGTGCTCTTAACGCTTCGATAGCGGGTTCGTTCAGAATCCAATCAAGCGCCGCTTCGTGATCTTGATATGTCCAAGTGCTGGCAACAAGGCTTGCGGCCGAGAGTTTTGCAGGGCCATTGTCCATTCCTGCTACTAAAACTGCCGCTTCTTTTGGAGAATTGTTAGCTATTCTCCCTATGGCCGATGCGACCGCATTCTCCTGGGCGTGTTCGGGCAAGACATTAATGCCTTCCAATACTTTGCGTGGTTCTTTTTGCGCCCAAGACTCTGCTGCTTCTTTCTCTAATTCCCGGCGCAAGGAACTTTTCTCAACTTCAGACGCTGCCACAAGAGCAGACCGCGGGTCCAATCTTGCCCAAGTGCTCATCATGCTCTTAATAGTCGAATTGTATGGGTCGCTTTCAAGAGTCAGTGCATACCGAAACGCGCCCTCGGGGTCGTGGCGGACAACTTCGTAGAGAACGTTTCGAACCACGGTCTGCCGAAGTTCGGCATTGGTTAGGGACTGGGAGATTTGATCCAAGACGCTCAACCCATCCTGCTCAACCCACGCAGAAGCGACCCGCGAGATACTCCACCTTTGCTGGGGGTCGTTTTGCATGTCGACAACCAATTCGTTCCACGCCTTTTCCGGGTTTCCGATTGCATCTTCTATTTTTTGTTGCGTTATGGCCGCAACCGCAATCTGTTCATGACCGAGGTCTCGCGCAATTGAAAGGAGAACTTCCTCCGAGAGGTCTGTTCGTTCCTGGACGATTGCACGCAATGCAGACTCCTTCCAGTCGTTGCTCATTGTCCGCGCGTGGGCAATGGCTTCGTCCAGATTGGAACGCGACCACTCATGGAATATGCTCGGTATGTACCGGCCAGGATAGGACTGGGAGCCTAATTCTCTTAGATGAGCTACTGCCCGTTTGGGGTTGAACTGAGCAAGCCGTTGCACAATAGCTGTTTGCAGGCTCAATCTGAACGAGTTCGAGGGCATGTTTTCCGATTGAGCCAAAAATTCAGCTGTTTGGGCCTCACTTGAATCGGCTAAGAGAATTCGAAGCGCTAAACCTTGCTCAAATGCGCTCTCAATTCTCTTAAGATCGTCAAGGTTCCGTACGTCAGAAATGGACGATTGAATGGAACTGGCTACTTCGTTGGTGTCGGCTACTTCATGTGCGGGAGGCTCTTCAGCGTGAGGCAGAATTGGTGCGTCAGCACTTGCAATTTGGATTTGATTGTCAGGTAATACGATGAGCCAATAGACAGCACTCGAGGCACCGACTCCAAGGAGAAAAACTATTGCGATCAACGAAAAGAAAACAGCGGGCGTTTGGGGAAGGTTCATAAACTCAGGAAACTCGTTGAGTCATTCGAATGTTATGGTTTTGAGAGTCTACGGTCAACCACTAAACCTCGAGCATGCGTTGTAGAATTTACATGTGCGTTCGAAGCGACACGAGAGCCTCAAACAAATGCACAAGTGTTCTTTTGCACGTAGTAGTTTTCTCTATTGCAAGCTCTAATAAGTTACTGAAAAATAATGAATCTTAGTAGCGCAAACCACCGCACATGGATTGGTGCGGGACGGCTCGTAGCCCTGAATCTTAAACGGTAGCCTTACGATGATGGGCGACCTATTTCAGTAGTACTTGGTTTGTGGGGTGGTATTGTGTACCGTGATTTTCGGTTTGCAGTTCAATTTCCGCCTTGGAAGAATTCGAGCATGTTTGCCTCTCTTTTCTCAAGCGATTTAGCATCTTCGTCGGTGAGGAATTTCTTGGCTTGTTCGATTTGTTCGTCGGACAATCCGCTATCGAACTGGTTGAATTGGCTGAAAGACACAAGCACCAAGGCCGCTTGAGACTTGATCTCCTTTGATGGAAGACGATCCATCGAACCAAGTAACCCTTCAGGATCGTTTGCCGCCCATGATGTTGTCACTATCCCATACAGGTTGGTCCTTTCAGATTCCGGTGCTTTCTGGACTATATCCAGCGCTTTGTCGACTTCGCCATTTTGGATTAAAGCTCCACTGACTACAGAGTAAGCCTGTGTTTTTGTAATTCCTTCACGAACTTTAGGAAGCATTTCAATCGCCCTGTCCATATCCGCGTATGCAAGGGAAGAAATCACATTGAATTCCAGCCCGATGCCCATGCCTCTCCACTGTCCGCCCTCGCCTTTGGCGATGGGTTGCGAAAGAGCTGTATCCATTGCAAGTTGCGGGTCTACCTCCACCAGCGTGTGCATAATTGGACCGAGAATCTGCGACCTAATATCTTCGACACCGGGCTCGTTCAAAATCCAGTCAAGTGCTGCCTTATGGTCTTGATTTGCCCAGTTGCGCACTACGTTAGTTGCGGCATTTGTCTTAGCCGAGCCATTTTCCAATCGGGCAACCAATAGGGCGGCTTCTTTCGGAGATTCTGCAGCAATCGTGCCTAGGGCGGATATGATCGCACTTTCCCGAGCATGTTCGGGCAACGCGCCGATACCCTTCAAAACTTCACGTGGTTCGTTGTGCGCCCAAGTCTGGGCAACTTGCTTCTCAAGCGCTCTGCGGATGGAGTTCTCTTCAACTTCAGATGCAGCGGCAAAAGCAGATTGCGGATCAGTGCGTGCCCAATTCCTTATCACGCCGGTAATGATTGAATTGTGAGTGTCGTTTTGGATTGTCAACGCATATTGAAGGGCACCTCGGGGATTGGTATAGGCAACATCGAAAAGGATCTGTCGTATTACGTGTTGCCGAGTTTCCAGATTGGTTAGTGATTGGGAGATTTGGTCCAACACACTCAATCCGCTTTTCTCAACCCATGCAGATGCGACTTGCAAGATGTTGTATCGATGTTGAGGATCGTTTTGCAGGTCGGCTATCAGTTCGTTCCACGCTATCCCCGGATTTTCGATTGCATCATCGAATTTTCTCTGTGTTATGGCCTCGTCTACAACTTGCTCATTGCCCAGGTCACGAGCAATTGAACGGAGAACCTGTTCTGAAAGATCTTTTCGTTCTTCTAGGATTGCTCTTAAAGCAGTATCCTTCCAATCTATGCTCGACGTTTGTGCATAAGCCACAGCTTCGTCGAGGTTGGATCGTGACCAATCCTGGAAAATGATCGATACGAATTGTCCAGGGTGGGATTGTGATCCCAGTTCACGTAGTTCGGAAAATGCTCGTTTGGGATTGAGTTGAGCAAGTCTTTTAACGATTGTCCTTTGTATGTCGTTTCGAACTATGTACGAGGAAATTTCCTGAGATTGCGAAAGCAGCCTTGCCGCCTGCGATTCATTTGAATCGGCTAGAAAGATCCAAAGAGCAAGTCCTCGCTCAAAAGCGCTGTCAATATTTGCAAGATCGTGAAGGCTGCTTATTGCGGCCACCGGAGATTGTCTCGAACCCGATACGTCAGCGGGTTCACTGTGCTCTCGAGCGAGCTGCTCGCTAGTTGATTGCGGTACCGGTGCGATGACCTCCACACCTTGATCGCTGCTATTCGGAACCATGATCAGCCAATACACGACACTGGTTACGCCGATGCCAAGGACGAAACCGGTTGCGAGCATCAAGTGAAGGGTGCGTTGCGTTATGGATGATTTCATAATGTAGCGCTAGAGGTGGATTGCCTGCATATTATTTCTTTGAGATTTCATGGTCAATTGATCCGCAATGCTGAACTGACAGACATGATGCGCTCTTCACAAGTACTCAGATCGCATCTCGAGTGTCGGAACAGCTCCCGCTGATCGGTACTCTGGAATCCTTTATTTGTTCTTTACGGCATCTGTGGATTGGGCTGGCTTCAAGCACCTTATGGAGCAACTCTCCTTCAGTCAAACGTAAGCAATACACTTTGGCAAGTCGAATTGGGCAACTGAATTGTTTGAAACGATGAAGAACCCAAAGCGGGTGACTACATCGAGAAATCCGATAAATGGCCAATGAATTCAGCAAAATCCGACCTATCTAGCTTGGCTGAGGACTTTGAAAGGGCAAGCCCTGTTTCACTCACAACGGCAGGAACACTGTCATTCTGCGCGAGATGGAGGTGTTCATTTCCCTAGTGTTCTTCAGTGTCGCCGTTGAAGCTCTGGCCCCGGGTCTCAGCGAGACTACAACTTGTACTTTTCCGCAGAAAGAAAAGAAGCCACCCGGACAAGAGGAGGCTAGAACAGCATACCGAAGATTTTGAGGGGCAATGGATTGCGAGATCAGTGATCTGTTTTGATCAAGTGACCTCCTTGTACCTTAAGCGCAACATCGCAAGCAGCACAAGAATAAGAGCGACATCAAACGCGTAAAGGGTTAGCAAACTCAAGTCGCCCCAACTATAGATTGAAGATGTCCCTAGGAAGTCCATCCAGGCGTTAAAAGGCCCATAACTAGGAAGGACGTACGACACGTAGTAGAAGGGGCCATCCCTAACAAATAGTTCGAACACCCAACTGAGATCGCTGAAAAAGGTTAAGACACCCGCCACTGCAGGATGCATTACTGTAGACAGTGCCAAGGCCAAGGAACACATCATGAGGAATTGGCAGAAAGTGAGCCACGGGGCGAAGCGCATTACTGGGAGCATGTCGAGATCGTGCACAAAGCAATAGAACACCATTACACCTCCCATGATCAGAGAATATCCAAGCATCACAATGAGTGCACCGACCAACTTTCCGAGCAGGAACTGCCAGCGAACTACTGGGCGACAGAGGAGCATGGCGATGGTTCCTCGGGAAATCTCACCGGAAATTGCGCTCGCTCCGACATAGATGGCCGCAATAGTTCCAATGAAAGAACTGAACGCATAGAAGATTGCTAATGCAATGAACAACTGAGGTCTAATCTGCGGGTCATCGACAAACTGCTCAATAATGAAGTAAAAGAGCAACGTGATAATGAACATGCTGATCAGAAAAGCGAGCAGAAAACGGCGATGCATCAGCGTTCGCAAGTAATCTCCCGTTATGAAGAGCAATGAATTCATTGGTCGCTACTTTCTGATTGATGGCTGGAAGCTTGATCGGTTCTTTCCTGCTCTATGGTGTCAAAGAAGAGCTTTTCTAGCGAAGAGTCATCTACGTCATTCCAAGTGCGAAGATCTTCAAGCCGTTTCAATTCGCCCGACTGCATTATTGCTACACGATCGCATACTGCACCGAGTTCAGATAGGATGTGGGAAGATATGAACACGGTCCTGCCTTGCTTTTTCAAGTCGAGGACCAGTTCGCGAAATTCGCGGCGACCTACCGGGTCCATGTTCGAGGTTGGCTCATCGAAAATGAGAAGCTCAGGGTCATGGAGTAGAGCTTGTGCCAAACCCAACCGCTGCAACATGCCCTTCGAATACTTGCTCACCCTACGTTTGGCATCGTTTTGAAGACCCACAAACTGAAGCACCTCTTCGATGCGGCGCTTCAACCGGAGAGACTTCAGACCAGACAGCTGACCGTAGAAATTCAGTAGACCTCGTCCGTTGTGGTAGGTGTGCAAGCTAATGGTTTCCGGTACATAACCCAAACGCTTTCGATGCCTTGCCCCTATCACTGGCTCGCCAAAGAGCTGAGCACTACCGCCACTGGGTCGGATGAAGTTCAGTAGCAAGTGAATGGTTGTAGATTTCCCAGAGCCATTGGGACCAATAAAACCGAAGACTTCGGATTCACGAACCTCGAGATTGAGGTTCTTCAGAGCAAGCGTTCCACCTTTATATCTCTTGGAGAGATTCTCGGTGAAAATGACGCTCACTGACGTGCCTTCAAACTTGGGTCGATAGAGTCTTGGGTTCTTGAAGCAACTCCACTATCAGTTGCTTCAATTGTTTAGCTTTGAGCTTCATTTGATCCTCGCCCACAGGACTGCCCACAGAGTGGTGTCTAAGGCTCCCGTCCTTTCCGACTACGAACAGTTGTGGAATTCCTTGCACACCGAATTCGCTCTTGGTCTGGCTGTCTTGGTCCAAGACTACAGGAAAGCTGTATCCCTCAGTCTCGATGAATTCGCGGACAGTGTCGATGTCCTCGCCCACGTTTATAGCCAAGACTTGCACGCCGAGTTCGCCTAGTTCCTCATGCAGTTCTTGCAAGGTGGGCATACCTTGCACGCATGGCTGGCACCAGGTAGCCCAGAAGTCCAGCACAACCACCTGTTCATCGCGAAACTCAGCAAGAGAAATGACTTCGCCACTAAGCCGAGTGCCCGAAAAGTCCGGAATCGCGTCCCCAATATTGAATTTGCTGGGAGCACCGATCGAACCTCCCATGCCAAAGCCCCCCAACCCCCACACCTTTGTCTTGACTTCGTAGTGAATCCACACGGTCGCAACCGCAAGAACCGCACCTAAAACTGCAAAGACAATTTTTCTTGTATTCGAATTCATTGCTATTTTCCTAGCCAATTGCTGATCGAGGGGAGAATGGGTCGACTCGAGAAAACAAATGATGTCAAGACGGTCGAATTTCTATCCGTGAATCAGTTACGGGTTCATTCTAAACGAACTTTTCATACTCGCATACATGGGACACGCAGCCCGCCAGCAGACAACTGCAGTGACCGCCATTCGATGGATTTGACACAGCCCGATTCATTCGGAGCTGCATTCAATACGTACCCAGAAATGTACTGACACTCCTATAGGAGCGCAAATACATCTATATCCTAGTTCTTGTTTTGGTCGCTTTTCTGTTTTGGTTTAGGGTATATCCGCCGGAAACTGGAGAATTCACTTTCTCCTCTCGAATAAGTGAGGACGATGACGTACGGTAGCCGTCCAGTTTCTTCGGGCACCACACTATCAACCGGCGGTAGGGGCTCATTCTTACTCTCGCAACGATAAAAATTGCTGTACGAGTCTCTTGAGTCACCGTGTAAATAGCTGTCCCAATTGCCATCTGCTTCTTCACATTCCTGAACAGCTAGCTCATACTGCTCTAGCGCTTTCTGTTTTGCTATGTCAGACTGCTCTGCGCGATTGACTTTCCCCCTTTCGAATTTCGGAGGAAACACAAACTCGAATTCGTCGTTCCCGTATAGCTCCGGATAAACCAATTGCCGTTCGGGCAGGGACGCGCAGGATGTCAGTAGCAACGTGGCAGCTATAAGAGCAAGACTTGAGAGTGTGTTCACTGGAGCGCCTATTCGGTATGGCGCAATTAGCTCAGATCGTTGTTTTGGTGATTGAATTTCGGTCATATCACATTGAAAGTTAGACGTGACATTGATTTGGAATCACACGCTTAAACAATACATTAGTTTATGTTAGTGCCGTCCTTTGTGACGGTAACTAACCGGATGCCTTCAGTTCCGATTCGCATCTCTGCATTAGGTTTGTAGCGGGATCATCTTGACTGAACTGGTGAATTCAAAACAATTTTGCGAGCAATCAGATGGTTGTTCAATACAGATCGAATTTTCTTAAACCTGCGGGACCGATCCAGTTCCGAAGTCTATTCAAGGCGCACACGAAAACCAGCAACGAACGAGTGCTCTCGCTCTATTGAGTGAATACATAAATCTCTAGTTCCTTTCCTGAATATCGTGTTGATTTTGGTCCGAATTTGGGTAAATTCGAGAAAAGTTCACTACCCGTTGGGTCTTGCGAATGAAATCGACAGCTAAGTTGTAAGGTAACAATGAGCTCCGCTTCGATGATTGCTCGCAATCTGACATAGAGGGTGGGTCGCAATTTCTGCAATGATAGGTCCAGCGATCTGTGAGCGTTGAATGAGAGTGCGCCACTAACACCCATTTGCCACTTTCGTCCGCACACTCTTGCTTGGCTGTCTTGTACTGTTCTGCGTATTGTCCTAAGGACTCCAGCAGCATTTCACCTGTCTTGAGATCCTCAGGGTATTCAAGACTCAATTTCGGAGGAAACTCCCACTCAAAATCGACATTCTCCTCTAGTTCGGGATAGTTCAATTGCTTATCGGAAAAGGTAGCGCAAGACGTCAATATCAGTGCGACAGATAGTAGAACTAGCCCTGCGAGAATATTCATCGCTGCACCAATTCTGTAAAGCACAATAAGCACTGCTTAACTTCTCTAAAGATCGAAGTTCGTTGGTTTCTCACAGAAAATACTCGACGAGAATTGCACTCTTATTGATAGCTTGAGCGACTAAACCACTTTATGCCAACTCTTCAAAAAATTTTCTGTGTTCTCTGAAGAGCATTTTCAACTTATACAAGCGATCTTATGGTAATTTGAACACATACAAACAAGCATCTTTGAAAGTCCGCCTTGGTCAAGATTCTCCAAACGCAAAGATGGTCGACCTAGCGGGGAGATGGTTATGCTCGAGTCGATCCCTCTCCTTGCTCAGACTTCCATTTAAGCTGCAAGTGCTAATTTTCCATCGTTTCCCTTAAGTTTCAGCATCGCGGAGATACAAGCCTCCGGCTGCTCAAGCTGTAGGAAATGCGTCGTATCAGGAACGAAGTCATAGTCAAGAGCTAGGATTTCCCCCAAGTCTACAGTAGGCATGTATGAATGAAGCATGACTGGATCACTACCGATCACTTTGACCGGGCAAGACAGCGCTTCTACATCAACCGAACTCGCAAAACGACAGCCCTGTTCGCCAATCCGTGCTTCGTACTCGGGCGGACACCTTAGTACAAACGTTGAACCATCTCCTGCTGGACGCGTCGTAGTTTGGGCGATGAGATTGACGACTCCTGGTCGTAGCAGGTCGAATGCAGGTGCCTTTAGCATACGTTCAGCAAAGGACTCTAGTGACTCAAATGTTGAACGTCGTCGTCGAGCCGCTTCCACAAGGCTGCGCATCGTCTTCATAAGCCGATTCTTGTGGTCTGGGTCGCAACCCCGGGGACATATAAAAGGATCAAATAGCACTAGTCCGTCAAACGAACTAGTGCCGGAGCAAGCTTCGAGCATGGCTGTCTGCGCCGACATGGAGTGGAACACTCCGAAGATTTGTTTAGGGCCGAAAAAGTGCTTTATGTGGTCCGCCACTTGCGAAATATCGGACACGAATGTTTGGATGGTATGCGATTCCAAACGGCCGACGGCGTTCCATCCGTGATTGCGGAAGTCGAATACCACAAGATCGAATCTTTCTGTAAGCAACGACCAAAACGGATAGTAGCAATCAACCGCTAATCCATTGGCATGGCTGAGCACAATTCGCATGCCATCAGGATTTCCGTAGCGACGGAGGAGAATGGCTGTGCCATCATCCATCACAGCCTCACAAATAGCCAGTGGTTCCGGAACCTTCCACTTCACGGCAGTCGCCTTGCTATGCGATCTTACTTAGGACTCCGCTAAGGCTTTTCGACCGAACTGGGTCACTAGTTCAAGCGTTCTGCGTACGTCCTCCCAGGTTGTCGGGTGATTCAAGATACACATTCGCAACGAGAATACTCCCTTCAGGGAAGTCGATGAAAAGAACGACAATTCATTCCAGAAGATGCGAACCAAGACCTCTCTGTTGATTTTCTCCAAGAAGGATTCGTCGTATCTTCCTCCCTTTGGTTTGACCCGGAAACACAACACGCTCAGTTCAACAGGTGCCATCAACTCCAGAATCTCGCTAGTTTGAACGTAGTCTTCGGCGCGACGCGCCAAATCCAATCCTTGTTGAACAGCAGATCGGAACTTACTCATTCCAAATGTCTGAACAGACATCCAAATCTTAAGCGCGCGGGCTGCCCGACTCAATTGCAAGCCTCGATCCGCAAAGTTAGGGTGGTTTGCACCCCAAACGGTGTCCTGAAGTACATCGTGCCCCATAGCAAATACGTTTTCGAGGTGTTGCAGGTCTTTCACCATTAGCGCACCCGACTCGTATGGTTGGAAAAACCACTTGTGGGCATCCAATCCGATGGAATCCGCGAGCTGGATACCTTCGAGATGTTGCTTGCCTTCGTTCGTTATAAGGGCAAACCCTCCATAAGCGGCGTCCACGTGTAGCCAAATACTTTCCGTCGTGCAATAGTCGCTCAATGCTTTCAGTGGATCGATAGATCCAGTGCTGGAACTCCCTGCATTTGCGCATACTGCGATCGGATGGAGACCAGTCGCTCTATCTTTGGCAACCTGTTCGCTCAATTTCGTCACATCCATTCGAAAATCGTCGTCTGACGGCACTAGTCGAATATGCTCGCGGCGTACGCCCGCTACCAATGCGGCACGTTTCAATGCGCTGTGACTCTGGTCACTCATGTAAACGACGGGATTATTAGGATGTCCCATAGCCTCGCGAGCCGCTGCCAGAGCTTCAACGCTCGCAGCTGAACCGCCGCTAGTCAACAGACCCCCCGCGGTCTCCGGGTAGCCAATCCATCCACGCAGCCAGTCCACAACGGTGAGTTCCAACTGGCTGGTTCCACTCGAGACAAGCCAAGTGCACGAATTGATGTTGAAGCCAGAAGCGAGAAAGTCCGCTATGATCCCCGGCCAAGTCGGAGACGAGGGCACAAAGCCGAAGAAACGGGGATGATCGAGTCGGGCTGCGTTTGGAAGTACTTTGTTTAGTACTAGCTCTAAGACTTTGTCTGCGGGTTGGCCTGTTTCAGGAGGTTGGCCGCCGAGTTGTTGCCCAAGTACTTGGTGAAATTCTCCGTCCCAGGCATTAGCGTTGTCCAACCCAGAGATTCGGTCAACCAAGGCTTCTGTTGCCTTGGTAGCCAAATGCCGCATCTCCTGCGGCGTCATTGTTAAGCCACTTTCTTTGTCATCTTGCATCTAATTCACGCCCAATTCTGCGTTTTATTCAGCCATATTCATGTCTATGGGTCAATCAAACCATTAGCTCGCTGCGACTCTTGATTGCCTATTCGTTGTTTTTCTTTAATTCTTCGCGACTCCATTTCCACCAAGTGGAGGAGCTGTGTTGAGTGCGATCCCCTTTTACAAGTATATTGCTAGATCCTTGGTCGTTTTCGCTGCGGCTATCAACTAAGTGGAAAGTGCCTAGCGATTTCAGTCGTTCAATGATTGTTCAACATTTGCGCAATTGATTAGTCGCGATTCCATTGTTCCTCTCTGACTCGACGTGATTCCGTAGCGACTGTCAAAGGTCCATTTCAACTAATGCATTCCAGGTCCTTTCGCACTGCCCCTTTGCTCGAAAACCAACAAATGAACGCAACGAAAGAAAGGAGATTCTGGCCTTTTGACCTGTACCTTAACGTTTGAAACAGGTGATGGTATGACCAAACTCAAGGACTTGTAAGAACATTTGATGCAAGACCCGGAGTTTCGTGACGGGTATGGGAGGATTGAGGAGGAGTATCGAGGCATTGATTTGTGCTCGAGCGAAAGTGAAACTGACGCAAGCAGAACTTGCCGAACGTCTTGGTACCACTCAGTCTACAGTCGCACGGATGGAAGGTGGTCGAATTTAGCTGACATTCAATACCGTTTGAAGATATGCAGAAGCAACCGGAACGCGATGAAAGATAGCTTTAGTACCTGTTGATGTATGAACGACTGATTGCGTTTGTGTACTTTCAAATCCGGGATAGCACAATTTGTGGAAACTCCGTGCCAAGTGAATCGTGGGAAGATCGCACTTTCTAGGTCGATACTGAAGAATTCGTTTGGGTGTCTGTTCTTCGCGTCACTCTTCCTTGGGCGGGTCGGTCGTGTATGCGTTTTTTCGAAACTCCCACTCACGCACAATTTCTAGCAAATCGGTGTCGTTTGCAATTGATGGAGGAAATGGCGCAAAAGGTGCAGCAAGCTTGACAATTTCCACAGCCGCCTCGTCTAGAACTTCGTGGCCGGACGACTCTAACACCCGAGTCTCGACCAACGATCCATCCGGCGCGATCGATACGTACAGACTCAGCTTACCGTACAGCTTCTGCTCAACTGCTTCACTTGGATAGTTGAGTTGGCCCACTCGACGTACCTTCCTCAGCCAAGATCGGAGATAGAAAGTTTCCTCGATGGAAGAAGTTCCTTCACCTGCAAGTCGCCGAATCCGTTTTTTGTCCTCCTCTTCGGCTTTAGCTGCAGCCATATCGGCGATGGACTGCACAATGTCCTGTGCGGACAGTTGATCCAGTGGGCTTGAATCAGGCGATTCTTCTGTATGATTCAATAGTGGTTCTTCTTCGTCGGATTCTTGCGTCATTCCTGGCAATACAGAAGTGAAGATGTCGTTGATTTCCCATATAACGTTGGAATCATCCTCGATCACTTCTGTAACCGACTGAACCGGCTCTTCGACTGGGTGATCCGTCAGAGATTGGTCAATGACCGCTTCTTTAACCCTGGGTTGTTCCACCGGTTTGACCAGTCGCATGTTGAGTACGATTGGATCTCGTGGAATAGGCGCAAAGTCAATCTTAACAAGCAGTAGAAGTGCCACGTGAAGCGTTAACGAAACGCCTAGAGCAATCCAAAGGGGACGACTGTTTGTGAGGGTTTCCACTTAAACTCGGGCACTCCTTTGCTTTGAGCTCACCTTGAGGAATAGACGAAACTAGTCTGGGACTGAGTTATCACTAGTAACAAATCCTCGATCATACCAATGGTATTAGGTTAGCGTTCAGGCCGCAAGTTCAGTCTGTAAAGGACCTGCTAGATTTGCTGAGAATTCAGCAATTGACTGAGCGAGTCTAAATTCGTTTGCTGACTGCATCCATAAGAGTGCCAGCAATGTCCAGACCGCACATGTGGTCTATTTCACGTATGCAAGTCGGACAGGTCACATTGACTTCCGTCAAGTAGTCTCCAATGACGTCGATTCCGACGAACAACAAGCCGCGTTCTACAAAATCGAGTCCTAGCTCTCTTGCTATGGCATTCTCGTGCTCGGACAGAGCTCTGACTTCTCCACGTGCTCCTGCAGCAAGGTTTCCACGCGTTTCTCCTTGCTTGGGAATACGGGCAAGCAGGTATGGAATAGGTTCTCCATCCACAATCAAAATTCGCTTGTCCCCCTCAGCTATTTCCGGCACAAATTTCTGTGCCATGATCGGATTGGATTCGTTGCCAGTGAGCGTTTCGATCACTACATTTAGGTTGGGGTCGTCTTCCCGCATTCGAAAAATGCTTGTTCCACCCATTCCATCTAGTTTCTTATAGACGACATCTCGGTGCTCGTTGTGGAAGTCTGTCAAGACTTCAGTGCGCTGCGAAACCACCATTGGGGGTGCCAGATCAGAGAATTCAGTGGTGTAGTACTTCTCATTGCAATCTCTCAGGCCTTGCGGATCATTAACTACTAGAACACCATCCTGCTGCGCTTGGCTCAGCATGTATGTGGTGTAGATATAGTTCATGTCGAATGGCGGGTCCTTTCGCATGAAAATGGCATCGAAGGACGAGAGGTCTCGGAATACTTCCTTCTCAACTCGATACCAGAATTCTCCTTCCTTCAGCGAATCGGGATCCCTAGATTCAGCGAACGCTTCATTTAAGATCACTCTTTCAGCAAAGGCGGATGCTTTTCCGTCTCGCCAACAAAGGTCCCTCAAGCATATGGAATGGACCTCCCAATCACGCCTTTGCGCCGCAGCCATCATCGCAATTGTGGAGTCTTTCTTGACGTTGAGTGTGTCGAGCGGGTCGATTACAAATGCGACTTTTGACATTCGGCGATTATAGAAATGGCATCTCTAAAATGACGCGTCTAGAGGGAGATTTCAATGGATTTTGTAATGAACCAGTTCGTGGGTGTGAGAAGAGCACTATTTTGGGTGGTTTGTGGATTTCTCCTACTTGGATCGAATGCCAGCTATGTGGCTGAAGAATCGACCGTTGAAGAAGACGGAGAGTTTGAATTCCAGAACAACTGCGACATTACATCCGGTTCAAGCGAAGAATTAATTGTTCTCGGCAAACTCGTGCTCCGCACAGACTACGTCGACCACGGGGTGCTACATATCTCCAAAGGACGTATTGTTGGGATGGGCCTCGACGATTTCGCCAAACAGATTAGGGAAACAGCTCCCGATGCGACGGTTATAGATTGTGAGGACGCCTTTGTCTCGCCGGGACTCGTCAATCCCCACGAACATCTCAGGCATAGTGGGGGCATCCCCGATCCCAAGACAGAGCCTATTTACGATCATCGTGACGAATGGCGAGGGGTATTCGGCGAGAAGTATGCGCTTGAATTCGAACCGGTAGAAGGAATTGCGAGAGATATTTGGGTCGAACTCAGGCACCTATTGTCGGGAACCACAACCCTAGGCGCGTCAGGCGGCGTAACTGGGTTGGTCAAAAACGCAACCACACAGGAAACGTCAGACGGTTACCTCATCGACTTCGAGATTTTTCCCTATGGGTGGGTCTCCAAATTTCACGACATGGACTGTCCGCAGGAACTTGAAGACGTTAATCCGAGATTTTCTGAGGCGGAAGAACTGATAGGTCAGCCTTATCTAGCTCACGTTGCAGAGGGAACAAATTGCGCGGCAGCGTTGGAAGGACAGGCATTTCTTGATTTTGTTGCGGCTAACCCAGGGCGTCGCTACTCGTTGCTGCATGGGGTTGGACTAAGTCCGGAAAGTATTGCCAGACTTGATGACTTGGATGTCACCTTGGTTTGGTCACCGAGGTCCAATGTCGCCCTCTACGATACGACAGCTAAGGTAATTGAAGTAATGGCGACCGGCGCACGTGTCGCTTTGGGATCAGATTGGTCTTACTCAGGGTCCTACAACATGCTGGAAGAGATTCAGTGTGCCGACCGTGTGGATAACCTTCAATGGGAGGACCAGCTCTCGGGCACGGACTATTGGGTCATGTCCACCTCGGCAGGAGCTTATTCACTCGGGCTGGAGAATGAAATTGGAAGGCTAAATTTCGGGATGGCCGGTGATATCGTCATATTTCAGAACCTGTCGGGGGATTTCTTTCAGGATCTATTGGACTACGAAGTATCGAATGTAATCGCTACGATCATCGATGGTTCAATTCGGAGTGGGAATCGGTTGTTCTTCGATACAGATCAGCTTCCTGCTCAATGCCAGAACTACATTGACAATCACTTTGTATGCGTAGATTGGTCGAGTTACGAGGGAGATGAGCTCACAACCGAAGGAATAGTAGAAGAAAACCGACAGTACGAAAAAGCGGTCCCACTTTTTGAACCAAAGTTTCAGGCTCCATGCCTGGACGATTAGTCTGTTAGTGCGACGAGAGGGAAGGTTGCTGGTGACTAGTGGTTCTCAGTCGGAGTTAGACTTTAGCAGCCATCTTGGAGCGAGGCTAAGGCCGGTAGACTTTGGCCCAAATATTCGCTTCTCATGTTGGTTCTACAAACTAATTGTGCTCGCCATCTGACTTGCGGCCCTTCGCACCGTGTTCACCACCTGATTCGGGAACTTTACGGCCGTGTTCCCCGGCGCTGCCGTGCTCTCTGTCACCGTGCGAGCCTGAATGTTCACCGGCTCCAGCTCCTCCTATTTCTGGATGAGCACCCCAGGTCTTAAATTTCTGGCCCGAAGCAGCAAGCATCACTTCCATCGATTCCTTGGGCTCAAGATCCTTTGGTGTCGTCGGCCCCAATTCCGTACCATTCGAAAGATGTACTTCTACGCGAACTCTGCGAAGGGTTTTTTCTGTGGTATTCGAGACTTTGCCCATGAACGCTTCTTTCTTCGGTTCATACTTCAAAACGAGTCGAGCGCCTCGTCTAATTTCGTCGTAGGTTTCGTCGAGCATGTATTGGGCTCCCGACTCTTCTCCTCCGTCCTCGGCGGAGTCTTTCATCTTGAATTTCGTCATCTGAGCATCATGGGTCACTCTTGTCTTCATCTCAGCTTCCTCGTCCGCACTGAGCGCAGTTGTTCCAAAAGCTAGTATTAACGCTGCGACGATGGTCCAGGCAGTCGTAGAAAATTTGATCTGCATATAGTTTCCTCTTTTCTTGTTTTTCTACACGAAGAGCAATAATCCTAACGCTTGAACCAATTGGCAGGTGAACACACTTGCCGGTTGAGCATTGATCCGCCTAGGCCGCGTTAGGATTGCTCGATTAGACAAAGTTACGGTTTGAAGTTCCTCGGAATATCCTCTAACCAGCCCTAATGCAACGCACAATGTCGGTGTTCTTTGGATCGTGGCCATAATCTTTTTGAAGGTTACGCCTGTCTGTACGGCGAAACCACAAGACTAGATCAACGGAGCTAGCCGCATTGGACAATTCTGCACAGGTTCTACCGCCATATCTGTCGAAATCTCGATTCATGTCCGGTATGCAGTGTGACTTGCGACTGTGGTACGAAGTCTTTGATCGAGACCTTCTACCGGACCCCGACTCGATTACTCGATTCAGATTCGACACGGGAACTGAAGTGGGAGAACTTGCACAGAAACGCTATCGTGGGGGACGACTGATAGGTCACGACCACGAACATTTTCCTGATGCCCACAGAGACACAATAGAGCTCCTTCCCGATACTTCCATTCCTGCTCTTTTCGAGCCCGCGTTCCAATACCGACGGGTTCGGTGTCGTGTTGACATACTTCAGCGGCTGTCTGGAGGAGGCTGGCGAATCAATGAGGTCAAATCGGCCACAAGAGTGAAGGGAGAGTACATCGATGACGTTGCCCTTCAGTTTTGGGTGCTCAGGGGAAGCAATATCGATGTTCGCGATGCTTGCGTGTTGACAATTAATTCGGACTATGTACGCGGCAAAAGACTAAACGTGCTAGAACTCTTCAAAGAACATCCTGTTTGGGAGGAAGTTCAAGAGCGAGTTCAGACCATCGGCGAAGACGTTGCATACATGAAGCATCTGCTCTCTGAATCAAGTCATCCGGATATTCGCATGGGGGATCATTGCACGAATCCCTACAAGTGTCCGTTCTATGATCATTGCTTCAGCAAGATGCCAGAACTCGACCACCCTGTCACCGAGTTCTATCGAATTTACAAGACTCAAGTCCAGGAGCTCATGGATCAAGGAATCGTAGAAATTCGAGATGTTCCAGAGGATTTTGAACTCAGCGAGATCAACAGAGTTGTTCGAAAGAGTATTGTTAGAGACGGGCCTCAGTTAAGAAACCAAGACGAATTGATGTATCGAATACATGGTTTAACGACACCAGTTCATCACTTAGATTTCGAGACATTCAACCCTGCAGTGCCGCAATTTGAGGGGACGAGCCCCTACCAAGCAATTCCATTCATGTTTTCGGTACATACTGAATCTAGGAGGGGTTCGCTCTACCACACTGACTATTTGCACGAAGAACCTACAGATCCTCGACGGTGTGTCGCGGAACATTTAATTGATAGTGTTGGCGAACGCGGTTCGATTTGCGTGTACACGAGCTTCGAGAAGACGCAAATCGGCAATCTAGCTAAGGAATTTCCAGACCTCGAACCGGATTTAACAAGGATTTTGTATCGACTCGTAGATCTCCATCCATTCGTTCGAGACCATTACTATCACCCCGATTTTCGCGGATCGTTTTCGCTGAAGAATGTCTATCCAGTGTTGGGTGAGTCAGATTATTCAGACCTGGCGATCGACGAAGGTGGATTGGCGTCTATCGTCTATATGCATGCATTGAGAACGGACGACACTGGCGAACGACAATTGTTCTTTCAAAATCTCCAAGAATATTGCAAGCGAGACACATTGGCAACCCACGAAATTCTGGAGAGCTTAAGAGAGCTTGTTGGATTGCGCTAAAGAACCAGGCCTTCAAGGAATCGAATGGGCTTGCTCTGAGTGATAGAAAACACCTCTGGAATGATTTGCTTACTCGAAACGACAATATCCACAATCGTCTCCAAGAATGAAGATGCCTGATTGTGACTTGGTTGGTTCGACATCGAACTTGCAAGGCAGGATGCATCGATAGATCAGGATCTCAGGAGATTACGTAAATTGCATAAAAGTTCCGGAATCTCAGTTGTAATGACGTCCCAGATGATGTCGTCGTCGAGGAAGAGATATGCGTGAGCCAATCGATTTCGTATTCCGATAACCTCTTTCCAGGTAATCGACCGGTGTGCATCCCGCACATCAGTCGGAATATGCGATGCTGCTTCTCCGATGAGCTCGAGGTTTCGAAGTGTAGCGTCGTAGATGAGTGAATTTGTCGTGAATTCTTCAAAGTCGATTTTTCCGTGTACGACAGAATTTTTTCCGAGAATTCAATCATGTCACGGGCATAACAACGCCATTCGCGTTGTGCGGAGCCCTGTTCAGACACGTATGAGATCCTTGTCTACGTAAGGACGAAATTCTTCCCGCAATGCTTTGTCCGTTACCAAATCTACCTGAAGTCCGAGCAGATCTTCAATATAGAACTGTGTACCAAAATATCCTTTGAATGTCGAGCGGCCTTCGAATTTGACTAGGACATCCAGGTCACTCTCATGTGTGGCTTCGTCACGCGCAAATGATCCAAAAATTGCTAAGTATGCGACACCGTAACGATCCGTTAGGACCTTTTTGTGGGATCGAAGAGCATCGAGAACTTCATCACGAGTCAACGTACTACCTTGCATGGGTATCTAGAGTTGTTTGTTGCCATATCTTACATCCAAGAGGCCTAGGCGGTCTATGACTATGTCTTGTACCGAATTCGCTACTCTTTGGATTCAAACTTGCCTTCTGCATTTCATAGCGTTGGTTGGAATTCTTTCAGTGGTTTCGATGTTCAGAGCGGGGACAGAAGCTTGCTCAAAGCCCAAGCAGCAGCCACGCAACGGCTGAACAATATAAATCGACAGAATTTAGCTTGACTTAGGTTCGAGATTGCCAGACTCCGGTGGGCGTGGCAATAGATTGAGAATTTCTACGTTCACCCGATGAGTCAGGAACCTGAAGAAAATTAACTGAAAAAACAAAAATAACAACAGAATAATGAAGTGCAAAAAGTGAAAGAGAGTCAGCTCTCCCCCAAAATCTATCATCAAGAAAACGCTTGTCCACACAAGAACGAATAGCGTGACAATTGCAATCACAGCTTGTCGACGCATTTTGATGACCCGACGATCTGCTACAAGTGATTTCTGTGATATCACATAGCCTTCAGGTAATCTACGCGGCAGAAGAGTCGGCAAGTAGGCCGCGACAAACAAACCCACGGCTCCCACTATCGCCAGCAATACATACATTTGTGTAGGAGCCAAGTCGTAATGCATGTGTGCGGGAACAAAGTCGTATTGCATGGATTACTGTTGTGTCTCCGATGCCTGACCGAACTTCTGCTCAAACAGTGCGAGGCTCGCGCCAAGTTCTCTTTTCACTACTCTTCGTAGCGACCGGCGCATTACTGTTAAGCAGTCGATCAGTTCGTATTGCCAGTCCAAAAACACTGGATTGAATCGTGTGGAGTATGCCATCCGTCCGTCGTCTATGACCTTTATGCGAGCATCACTGGGTGTGCTGGTCCCGGATTCTGCAGTTCTGAGGTCGATTCGTCTTTCTTCTGCGAACTTCCCAATCAAAGAATCTGGAACGGGACAATTGAACACACATCGCATTGTGAATTCCGGATGTTCTTGAAGCTTCTTCTCGATAGCTCCCAGAACCTCGTCGTCCCAGTAGTAGCTGTCGTTAACAGCGTCACCGTCATCGTAAATTACCATCTTGTCTTCAGCTTGGCCGAGCAATAGTAGAAAGTAGTGCTTTGCGATATCGGTGTTATTCAACCCAATGACCTTTCGTGTTCCCATTGTCCCCAAACTAACTCTGAACATGGTGACAGCGGCCGCCACCATGAGAATAATCATGATGCAATCCACAACAACGCTGAA
Source organism: Gammaproteobacteria bacterium (assembly GCA_026707045.1). Taxonomy (GTDB): domain Bacteria; phylum Pseudomonadota; class Gammaproteobacteria; order Pseudomonadales; family Azotimanducaceae; genus Bin55. The sequence goes on from JAPOXO010000031.1 coordinate 55,489, forward strand.
CACGGGGCTGACGTCCATGTTTATCTACAGTTAATGGTCACAGAAATCGAACTTTGGGATTTTATAGCTTACTTGTGAATGTAGACGAAAGTGAAGCAGATGTGCACATTTTTGCCCCTTCCACATGCCTATATTCTCGCCTAAGTCTTGGAATTACAGGGAACGCGCTAAACTTGATTAGTTTTCATAAACTTGGTGAATCGACATGTTGTTCACTTCTCGACTTTGTGTTTCGACTCCTTCGACCTTGCTTTTCTCCAACCAATCAACGTTCCCTTTATGAAAAGCAACGTGGCGTATGCAACGGTTGTCGAGTATTACTCAAACTGCGTCATTTAGCCATTGATCACATCGTTGCGAGAAACCAAGGAGGAACCCACAAATTGAGCAATTTGCAATTGCTTTGTGCTTCCTGCAACTCGGTAAAGGGGAACCGTTCTCAATCCTATTTGACACAGAGGCTCCAAATTCGAAATTGGATAAGTAGAAGCCCTAACGTTTCAAAGGTAAGTGCTTTGGTTTGGACTGGGTCGCGATGGGTGGACGTGTTTGAGCTGATTCTCTTCATCGATGATCCCGAATCATGTTTTTCAGGTTCTGTAGAGGGCCCAAAAACCCGTCTCTTTACTAGCGATCATGACTTCCATCGGGCATGGAAGAACATGCGCGCAGGATTGCGCGGATTGCTTGACCTGCTCGAGTCTAGAGAGGAAGATCGGCGTAAATTAGAGGATGACCGAAGTTGGTCCTTGTAAAAACAGGCTAAAGAAAGAAGTTCAGTCTACGGGGTTCAATATCACTCTAGTGACAAGTGGCCAACATAGGGTCTTATAGCTCCTCCCTCCAAACGGAATCGCAAAGCGTAGCAAATCACAACGCAGGATGAAATTTCCAAAGAAGATTGCGATTAGTTTGTTCGAATCGACCAGTAAGGTTGCTAAAGATGAAAGCAGTTGTCTGGATATGTGTGAGCGGGCTAACTTTGGATTGCGCTTTTCAGTCTAACTAAACGCTACCGCAGACATTCGCCTGCATGCTGTTCAGTTCTAATCGCTTTTTAGCTAGGAAGATGGGTATGTGGCTTCTCAGCAACGACATTCCACTGTTCTTGAACTTCGCGTTTGTGCAAGAGACTGGCTGCCTTGACATGTTCCATCCCAATGATCAATCCTCTCAATCGAGGATCGAACTCTTCTGGAGGAAGCGTAATTGTCATTTCATCACAGTCGTTGAAATACGGATTTTCGAGCTCGTTAGAGAATCGGTATCGAATATTCACAGTTGCTAACTCCTTAATATCGAACCAAACTTCGTGCCTGTCTTGAGATGTTAATCACGAATCACGACTCAAAGCACTTAATATTTGGGACACGCACCGCAAACGAAGGTTCCAATGGCTATGACTCTTCAAGCACTTGGACCATGAAATCAAACATTGAAACGTTGCGGACCAATCTGCAAAAAGACCCAGGTTAATTGGCGAAATTCGCGCAAATTTAGGTCCAAGTAAATGCCGAACCAAAACTCACGAGGCGACTCTCTACCCATGAGAACAACCGATGTTCCATTGCCTAGAATCTTGCTTCTGGCCACCATTTTCCTGCTATCTCTTCCGACATTTGCCTCATTGTTTGAAGATTGTCGTAAAGAAGGCCATTTTGGTCCGTCCGAAGCCATCGAGGTCACGTGTGACAACTCAAACTTAGCAGACACGCTTCCAATGTGTAGGAAACTGGTGGCTGACATCGAAAGCCAGCCAGAACCCCTCACAGCTCAACAGCGATACGACCTGATATACGCCCTGTTTCAAATGCGATTTGTGGTCCATGATCCAGAGATAGCGGAAGTATGGGATAGCAAGTTGCAAAGCACGACTCGGAAACTGCTTGAGGAATATCCCCACGACGTTTCGATCAATGTGCTTGCCGTAGCAAGCGAATTTAGGCGAAGCGACGACGAGAGCTTCTTGGAGACCGCTCGGTATTTGGTTCATCTTGCGCCTTACTGCAACTCCAATACTTTTTTGCTCTCTTCTCATTTGGAGCGCCTAATCACTAGGAACGAAGACCGGTCCGCTGAAGAAATCGCTGTATTGGTCGACGAGCGCAACAAGCTCCTTGAGCTCGGCTACCAACATGCAAAGACTAAGGGCGACAAGGTGGAATGGGGCGGTAAGCGCTACATGGAATATCTTCGCATAGACGAGGCGGAATTGGCCAGACAATGGCGGAATATGGTGGTGCGAGAAATCAATCCACCTGGTTTGCTTGTCGATTCGGACAATGTGGAGGACTCGCTACGTCTCATTTGCATCCCGAGAGCACATAGACTTAGGCTCGCCGAGCACTGCCTGCGTACTCTTGAACGTGCAATAGAGCATGCGAACTCCAACAATGAGGAAGTCTCCTATTTTGTGCTCATTTTCGCTGAGGAATTGATGTACGGATTTTCCCTGTTTCCGTTTGAGTGGAGAATGGAACCAATCAGTCCAGAGAGAGGAGTCCCGTCTCCTCTTGCAATAACATGGGAATTCGAAACATACACTCCCAATGACGCAGCCTATATTGTCCCTCGACTGCGCGATGTGTTGGAACTAATACCGGAGGAACAGCAGGACGAGAGGTTCTTCGAAGTCTATAGCTTGGTTATTGGTGAGCGCACAAGAGATCGATGGTTAAAGAAATTTGAAGAGAGAAATGATGGAGACAGCTAGAAAATGGAAAACTTATCTCAACATATTCACTGTCATTAATGCAAAGGCAATTCGCTTCTTTCTTCAAGTAGCGTGGGGACGATTAGTCTCAATCAAGAGTACGTGATACAGAGGCGACCTAAGAGGGAGTGCGAAATAGCGGGAAATTCACTCGTTGCTCTCCGATATTTCCCTGTTAGGATTGGGAATCAAAGGTTCGTTCGAATCCCGTTTGGTCCTCACCTCTTCGATAGCCTTTTCGATGTTTTCCAAGCGTGCATCGCTGGCATGGTGCTTTTGCGCCGCATCCGATTCTGAGGGTAGACGATCCCAGACTAGCAATGCTTCGTCAAGATCTACGCCGGCCCGTGCGAGTAAGTATGTCGACACATAGTCGGCCTCCATTTCGTGTCCGGCAGTTGCGACCCAGGATCCGATCTTACTTCCTGCGGCTGCTCCACCTTTGATGAGGGCGACTGATCCCTCCATCAATCCTTCAGCCGCTTCCGACTCACCGGCAATGCCAGAAAAGATGGTGCCGATGATGGCTACGGGAAGGACAACCGCAGCAGTTGCGACACCTCCGACAACTCCCCCTGCAATAGACCCGCTTGCGTCCTTCGTGCCGTGTCCCCCGATGAAGTGTCCCAACTGATGCGCAACAAGTGCTTGAAGTTCCGCATCAGACTGAGTAAAGTCGCAAAGTCCTCTGGATAAATAGATCGTTCCTCCATCGGATGCCAAAAACTTGCCGGCATCTTCTGTGACTATAACACGAACATTGCAGCGCTTCTGAGGCTGAAGCGTGGCAACAATGTCCACTCCTCCTCGTCGATAAGTTAGCCGGACTGGATTACCCTCTTCATTTGCCAGTGCAAGGATCTCGGTCAAATATCGACGGTATGGGCGAACTCCCATGACGTGGGATTGCAGCCTCGTTTGCAAGGGGTCTTCCTTGATGGATACGTCATTGACAGCAAGGAGCAAGTCGTTCCGACGCAATCCCGCCCTATCAGCGGCAGATCCCTTTTCGACGTAGAGAATAGACGGAATCTCTCCTACATTCACAGCGGGTCCGACATCTTTACGGACTTCGATTGGGAGATCATTAATGGTGAGCCATTCGAGTCCTAGACTGTAAACGGTTCTCTCTTTGCAAAGTTCCGCGTTCATAACAAGAATGGGAGAAGCCAGAGTTGCGACGTGTCCCTGCATGGAGCTTGAATCTTCAAAAAAGGCTACAGAATCCTGTACTTGCTGTGGAGTAAGAGGTGTGGGAGGCATCCAAGTATTACTCATCATGCAACCACTAAGGGCGGCAAACGAGGAAATGCATATACCTAACTGAAGGAAACTCGACATTCTTGAAACCAAATCATAGATTTCTGATAGTGAAAATTGTATCGGTTTTTAAAGTAATCGAATGAGCGTGTTAAGGACCCGATCAGCCCCGAGAATACATCCCTTTCAACTTTAACAGGTGCTTCTAATGTCGAACCATAAACTCCCAACGAAGCATTCTGCTCAATTTTGGCGCTTGCTCTTCGAAACTTTCCTGTTGGAATTGGGGATCAAACGTTCGTTCGAATCGCGTTTGGCACTGACCTCTTCAATTGAGTTATTGATGTTTTGCAGACGCTCATTGCTTGTACGGTGTTTTTTGGCAATTTCCGATTCTGTGGGCAGGCGATTCCAGACTAGCAACGCGTCTTCTATATCGACTCCGGCGCGAGCAAGCAGATAAGTGGATAGGTAATCTGCTTCCTTTTCCTGTCCGGAAGTCGAGATCCATGATCCGATACCGATTCCAGCGGCTACACCACCTGTTAGAAGCACTGCCGAGGCTTTCGTAATCTCTCCCCCTGTATCGGGTTCGCCTTCAAAGATCGAATTGACAGTATCCGCAATGGCTATGGTCGAGATTGCGCCAAGAGCCACTAGGCCGCCTACGACTCCTCCAACAACGCTTCCCGTCGCGCTTTTCGTTCCGTGGCCGGCAATGAAGTGTCCCAATTCATGCGCGATAAGAGCTTGAAGCTCTTCATCCGACTGAGCAAACTCGTAGAGTCCTCTGGACAGGTAGATGGTGCCTCCCCTTGAATACAACGCCAAGCCGGTATCTTCTACAACACTAACTTGCACGTTGCAGCGTTCTTGAGGTCGAAACTCCACAACATCGTTTATTCCTTCCCGTCGAAGACTGAGTCGTACAGGGGTACGCTCCCGATTGGTCCGAGCAATAATCTCAGTCAAATACCTACGATATGGGCGAACTTTCCTCCCGTTCGAATCTTGCCCAGTCTGCAAGGGATCTGACTTGATCGAAACATCATTCACGGCTAGAAGTAAGTCGCCCCGGCGCAATCCCGCCTTTTCGGCGGCCGATCCTGTTTCCACGTAAAGAATCGAGGGAATCTCTCCCAAGCCCAGAGCGGGACCAACATCTCTCCGATGCTCGATGGGTAGATCATTGATGGTTACCCAGCCAATTCCAAGACTGTATACGGTTCTCTCTTCACAAAGATCTTCATTCGCAATCAGAATGGGTGAAGCCAGTGACGCTGCATGTTTCTGCGCAAATCTCGAATCTTCAAACGACCGAACCGATTCCTGCAACTGTTGCGGAGTCAGAGCTACAGGTGGCAGAAGGTCGCTGTTCATGACACACCCGGTCAGAATCGCCAACGACAACAAGCAGAGTCCAGGTGGCAGGTAATTCGACATCCCTTCGAGGAGCTATTGAAAGTCGTGTTCATGGTACTGAATACTCTGGCAAGACTAAACAGGGATCATCGGTTTCGAGGGTCCTTCACAGCGGGAAGTGGTGGGTAGCAATTTCGGCTTTGGAGTGCACTTTCAACGACCTGTAAATGACGTATGTCAGAGAGATCTTGATGAGGAACAAAAGACCACGCGTACGCTGAGGATCTGACATTGCAATTGGGGCTCGATAGACTGAAGCCAGGCCAAGAGTTAAGGCAATCGAAGCATTTGTACTTATGCTGAAAACCGAAGACCGTGTATAGAATTTATTGCCGAGATGGGCATCCACTCACAGTCGCATCGCGTGAGATTGAGTCGTGCGCAGACAAAGTACACACATCGAAAACAGTTTACAAGCAAGCCTCACCATATTCACTGCGACGATGCTGATTCCAGCTTGCACGATCCTATCCGAATCCGAACAACTGTCGGATTTACCAGTACAAACAGAAAGTGCCGAATCGCAATTGGATCACGAAGCTGAATATGAAAAAGCCAAACAGGAATGCGCTGATGCTGGAGGGCAATGGGTTTGGTATATGCATGGTGATGGGCCTGAGTTCTATACCTATTCCATGCGTTGCTGGGACAAGGATGATCCCCCACGTAAACCGGGTAGTCCGCGTTGGAAGGAGCCCGCTCTATTGCCCTACGAGGTGTATGTTGTTCACTCTCGAGCAACCAATAGGGTAATTGAGTTTTCTCGGGTTGATTCAGACTCCAAGGAGGAACCCAAAGACGGCGTTAAAGATGTTCAAAATCCAACCGAGTAGCTGGATATTAGGGTCCGATTTCAACTTAACCATTGGAAAGGTGCGAATATCGTCCAGTACCGACACTTGGCCAATTCAGCCTGCTTTTGAGTCAGTCCTATACGTGCCTACACCTCGCAAGCAAACAAAGCATGAATCTAGCTTTTCCATTTGGCAAGTTCGGAGCTTCTCGGGACGTTGTGAGACATGAATACGAAATGGCGTATGGAGATATAGATGAAATTGAGCTGCGCTCGAATAACGGGGCTCGATTTAGAATCCACGTGAGTTTCGTGAAACTTTCGCCCTACTCGATAATCCAATTTCTCAGACGTTCCGCGATTGGTTGAATCAATTGTGAGTAGTGAAAATCGCAACCGCCGCAGCTCGAAATTTCAGGGCTTAGCGCACTGGTTTGGGCTAGCTGTTGCGATTGTTCTAATTGGTTCGTTCGGCACATATTATTTCTGGCCAAATGGGGACACGCCGGTCGGCGAGTCCCTAGAACCAGACAAACAGTTAGATGACTCAGTTACCAAAGAGACTCCTGAGCAACAGTTTCCACCTCGAAAGTTGCGTCAGGCTTGGTACAAGACAAGCGGGAAGGATGCGAAACTGATTGAACGACCGCAAGATCTGCCGGGCGACTCTAGCTATGTCACACTAACAGGAGAGTATGATCAATGGTTGCTTGGTACTCCAGTCGAGATTGCTATACCTCAAATCGGGAAACGGTATCGTTCAGTCGTCGATCGAATTGCCCCTGATGAATTCGGAAACGTGACCATTCACGCCAAGCCCGATGCAGACGAAGAGGAGTTTCTGCGCCTGATCCTGACTTTCAATAGTGCGCAGACACTTGCTTATGTTTCGACTACTTCAGGAAGCTATGAACTGACTGGCACGGAGACAGGAGGATGGATTACATCGACAAGCAGTCTCCAAAAGAAAAGAGACTACTCGCTTAAGGACGTGTTGGAAACGCAACGCGATCGTCACGCCAACACCAAATACGTGCCTCCAAGAGAGGATTGAGTTTCCTGCCGCTGTGGAACATGTTTCGGTGAGAGTTTTTAGCAATTTGTGAGAGGAGTTGGGTTCATGCAGAACATTATTCGCTGCTTTTTCGTCGGAATCTTTGGATTCGCCACGTTTGCACTGAACGCCCAGCTTGAATGGGCACGCGTGGGCATCGTTTGCCCATGTACTCTTGAAAGCGAAGATGGCGCAACCGCGACTGTCCAATTCGGTCTTCAAAATTACGAGGACTACCCCACCGAAAACCTGTGGGCCACGATCGCTGTGACGGGTTATTTCGACGACGAGGAATTCAGCGAGGAGGAATCGTTGTTTCTCGGAACAGCCCCCTTGAACTTTGGCTTGTCTGAACTCGAAGAGGTAGCTTCCAACAGCTATGAGATCGAATTTGGTCAATTGCCCGCTGGACGAGTCTATCTCGAGTTGATGATTCATGAGGGCCGGAGACCCACATTTGCTTCGCTCTTGGATACAGTTTGGTTCGAAGGTGAGACGGAAATGCCATTTGCGTCTCTCTCCAAACGTGATATGGATTTCCTGAGAGATACCGATGGGGATGGGATAGGCGATGTAAACGAGGAATTCATGAATACGGATCCTAGCGACCCAGAGGACTTTCCGAGCAAACCGGAGATAGATGTCCTGGTCGCCTACGAATCGGGGATACAGTCAGTGTTGCCGGGCGATGATACCGCTCAACAAATCAGCCACATTTTTGCAGTGACCAATTTCTTGTTCGAAAGGAGCGGATCTCCCCTCAGCTTTCGACTGGTCGGTACATTGGACGAGACTGAGGTACCTGAAATCGAAAACGGGAATTTCTTCCTGCCGGAAGAGTTGAGAGACCAGTATCAAGAGCAATACGGCGCTGACTTGATTGTGGTGTTTCATCCAGGCTCAACCGGTCTCTGCGGCATTGCGGAGGATATCGGAGGATGGCGTGGACGAGGGTTCATTCACCCCTTGAATCGAGCAATCTTGACGCACGTGTGGTTGAACCCCTCGATTTGCCCGATTAATGTCACGGCCCATGAAATCGGACATCTTGTGGGGTTGGGTCATTCCTATGTTCAAGGCTCGGTCGGTACCTACTATTGGTCTCGAGGTCACGGTGAACATGACGAGTTCGGCACCGTGATGTCGTATGCGGAATCCGCCTACAACGGAATTGACATCGACAAGTTCTCCAATCCCGAAGAGGACTGCAACGGTAAGCCGTGTGGAGTTTCGCACGAGCTGACTAACCACGAGAGGAGCTCGGATTCGGCATTGACGGTAAACGTTACCAAGTATCAGGTTGCATTAACGGGGAGTCCTCCTTCCGATCTTGACGTCGACGGCGATGGTTTTGCCGCTGATACCGATGTCTTTCCGCTTGATTCGACCGAGTGGTTAGATTCGGACGGAGACGGTCATGGTGATAACGGAGACCAGTTTCCCAGTCTTGCGTCCGAATGGGCAGACACCGATGGAGACGGAATTGGTGACAACTCGGATCCCGACATTGACGACGACGGAGTCCTCAACCAAGATGATGCTGATCCGTTCAATTCCGAGGTTTCCACGGTGAGGATTCTTAATGTCGTGAGCGGACACATCAACGATGGGTGGGGCACGGAGATTCTGCTCACCGGCGATTGGGACAACGACGGGCTGGACGACATAGCAATCTCTGCTCCTGAAATCACAAACGACGACCGGGAGGGAGTGGGAGCGGTGTACTTGTTGTCCACGGACGGACTCACACAGGAACCGCTCGATGGCGAACTTCAGGACAGCCGACGCGAGATTGGTCATCTGATTGCCGAGGATCATGCGTGGGCCATCCACGGCATGGATGAAATTGGCGAAATTGGTAGGCACATGGCGTTCCTTTCCGTACCTGCAGAATCAGGAACCAGTGGCTACCTCTTGCTTTCGTCAGAGCGAAGTTTGTACATGATTCAACTGGACGACGCGACGTTGAACTCATTCGATTCACTGGACGGCGTAGAAGATCGACATCTCCATCTCGAGTACTGTCCTGAGAGCCTCGGTTGCTTGTTTGCAGGAGAGAACGAGAATTTCGAAGTGGAGGGAATTGTCGCGATGCGGGACCGCGACAACGACGGAACCTCCGATTTTGCCGTTCTGGGCACTAGCCAAGACCCCTTCGAGGTCAACTTGTACCTACTTACACACGCCGCGCTAGTTACATTCGAGCCTGAATCGGAGGCAGACGATGGAGCATTCGATCAATTCGTCTCGGAGTTTGACACGACCTTCCGCTTACATGCAGTTTTTTATCCACAGAACCTAAGCTTGACAAACTTGGGCAACTTGACGGGATTGGAAGCAGATGAATTGGGGATAGGACTGGAGCGTGCTCCAGGGGGCTCCGACGGCGTTGTCTATATCGTCAATACAGATGTTGTTTTTCTAACCGACGTAAATGATGGTTCAACCGACGGAGAAGTTCACCTAGACGACTTGCCCAGTGTGGACAGTGGTTCGTACAAAATCACTATGCCCGGAACGTCTTCGTTTGGTCGTTCGCTTAGTTCAATGGCTGATTCAGACGATGACGACCGACCCGAAGTCTTGATGTGGAGCCGGTTTGAACCTCATGTTTTGCTTACTTCCGAAGGACTTGAAAACTTGGACGAGCGAGACGGCACGACTGACGGAATAATTTCGATTGTCGACTCTTCGTTCGAATACTCCGGAGTTTGGTACTTCTACGACGTCCAAGCTAGAAGCGAGGCGTCTCAAACCGTCCTGAACTCGACATTCGACAAGCCAAGCAGCCACATTCTCGCTCAGTACAGCAGGGGTTTACTTGTGGTCGAGGTGGACGATCTTGGAGAAATGGACGATCCCAATCCCAATCAGCGCGATGGACAAATCAGTTTCCAATCTCTATTGGGCCGACCTGGTGTATTTCGGCTACAAATACCTCGGGATCTCAGACCAGGTACAAGTCTCAGCGGCATTTCTCCCCTAGGCGATCTTGACGACGACGGAGTGCTCGACTTCGTGTTTGCGGCCGAATCACAACGAGCGGACAGGCAGTCGACAAGTGCTGTTAATGTCATGTTTTCCTCCTCGTTCTCGACGATCGACCGAGCCGACGGTGAAGAGGACGGAATTCTGCGGCTGCACAACAATCTGAACGACACCGATGGCGACGGAATTGCGAATTTGCACGATTTGGACGACGACAATGACGGTGCGATCGACCAGTACGACCTTTATCCTCTTCATAGCAATGCGATTTACGATGCGGACGGAGACGGAACGGCGAACGTTATTGATGCGTTTCCCGATGATTCTGGTGTAGATTCCGACCTAGATGGAGACGGAATAGGGGATCGACGTGACTCCGATACGGACGGAGACGGCATCGAAGACTTTGAGGACCAGTTTCCATTTGACACGGATAACGACGGATTGGACAACTACGAAGACTTGGACGACGACAACGATGGGTTGGAAGACGAATTCGATGCCTTTCCTCTCGATTCCAACGAGCAATACGACACGGATGGAGATGGATATGGTGACAATGTCGATCTTTTTGCCGACGATGAGAACGAGTGGCAGGACTCGGACCTCGATGGTATTGGAGACAACGGGGACCTAGACGACGACAACGACGGTTACGAAGACGACATAGATTATTTTCCCTTCAATCCGGATGAATGGTTGGACTCCGATGGCGACGGAATTGGAGACAATGCCGATCAGTTTCCGAACAATCCGTTTGAATGGGAGGACCAAGACAATGACGGACTTGGCGACAATCTAGGGTCCGCGGGAATCGCCATCCACCGAATCGAGTCGGACTGGGTGGCGTTCAGTTTTTTCTTTGGTATCCAAGCTGCTTCGGCACACAATCTTTGGGACTATGACTCAACGGGTGGTCCAAAGTTACTCATCCAAGGTGGTAGCCCCAATGATCCGAGAGGTGCCCTGCATCTGCTTTCAAGCACAGACTTGGGTCAGCTCGATGCGGTCGATCAACAAACGAATCAAACTATCCAGATTGGGGAAATTGCAGACGGTGCCCAAAGCTGGGAATTCCGTGGGCCACGTTCTTCTGACGTACTCTACGAGAACTATGGTGCTGTGACCGATGTAGACGGAGACACGATCGGCGATTTGATTATCGGAAGCCCCTACGAGGAGAATGGACACGGAGCCATCTTCGTAGTCTACGGAAACCAACTTGTGGATGCAGATTCCATCGATGGAACATTAGATGGGAGGATCAACCATACACAGTGTTCATTTCCCGGCACTTGTGCCGCGGTCTTCAATTCGAGTGAAAGTTACTTTGGAAGCAGCGCAACATCTTTAAATGGATTTTTTGGCGAGAACACATCGGTTTTAGCCATCACGAACTACTTTACCACCCAAAGGCCGGAAGGAGACTCGGAGGGCAGACCCTTAGTTCACCTATTGTCCAATACAGCCATATTGAATGAAGTAGAAGATTTGCAAAACGGCGATCTTGAACTGAATCGACTGCAAGAAAGGGATGGTACCTACCAGATCTACTCCGAGTCTGATGAAGATTTTGCGTCTCCTTTTGCCGCCACAGTGCATCAAGTAATCGACTACGACAACGACGAAGCGGAAGACTTGATCGTTGCACTTCCTTTCAATGACGCAACCTATTTCCTAGCGTCGAGCGATATCGTGCAGGCGGATTCGGACGATGGAGAAGACGATGGACTGATTGACGTGTTGAACATCGTGAAAAGGCCTAATAGCTACAGACTCGATGGTTTCACTCCCACGCTGTCATCTACCCGGACAACGTCGTGGGGAAGTAGTTCTAGTGGGGCTCATTATGTGCCGGTGACTGGTGGTGGTGAACACTATCTGCTGGACGTATCGGAACTCGAAAAACATATGGACTCGGGCGACGACGCGGACGAAGAAGCGGACGGCATCATCACGGGAATCAAAACAGCGGACACCAACTCATGGATGCTTCAAGGTTTATCCGATCTCGAGGTATGCAACAGCGGCACTGATCATCCCGACACCCGTGTCGTTGGATATTCGAACGCATTCGACGGACAAAGTTTCTACTTGTTCACATTGGACCAAATGCGTGACTGGCAAGAAGAATCAGGCGTCTCGACCAATTTTGTGGATGTAACCGAGGCGTTTTCAAGTGGTACTTCGGGAATTTGGTCCATTGGTCTCGGCGGTCTCAACGACGACCTGGATAGCTTTCAGGTTTCGTGTGTGGGTGATTGGGACGGCGATGGTGAAGAGGATCTAACTGTGTCGATAGTGCAGGCTCGCTTCAGCTTTATCGAATCTAGAGCGAAGGCAACGGTATTCCTAATTATGACAGGAGATTTGCCGGCATTAGACGGTATTGACGGTACAGTGGACAATGAAGTTGATCTCTCACTACTTTGGAGGAAAGCGACAGACGAATAGTCCATCTAAGTTAGCAGTGAGCGGATCGGCACGCTTCGGAATCTGTTGAGTTGAAGACCGAAATTGGACTGAAACTCTAGTCCTTGGCATCTGACCGAGTAGACTCGGTGAAGCCCAACCGAGATGGCGTCAGATTTGCCGGATCTATTTCAGGTGGCATTGAGATGGCGTTCTGGCCCGAGAAACGACCAGTTAGAGTGTCATCCTCCTAAGCACGTCATGCTTGTCGATCCAGCGGTGCTTTGCGACACCTAGAAGATGCGTAACAACCAATGCAAGGATTGTGTACGCCGCCCACATGTGAAGCGATTCGCTTAGCTCCTCTCCGTTGGTGCCTGGCCAATTCTCCACGGTGGGAAACACTTTGGGCATATTCAGGCCAAACCAAGTTACTTCGTCTCCGCCAAGATTGACGTTCGCCCACCCCAAAGTCACGACTATGGCAGGCAGTACGTAGAGCAAAGCGTGTGTCCAATACGCAGGGACTGCATCCCATTTTGAAATTGCTTCTGGAAGCGGTGGCGGACGGTGCATCACCCAGGTGATTACCCGCGCAACCAGTAGAAACAGCAAGGTCACACCGATCCAAATGTGCAAATTGAGAAGAATCTCCCGCAAGAGAGTTTCGTCCTGAACAAGATTTGCCATTGAATAGCCGCAGATCCACATGAACGCGAAGCACACTGCCATTGTCCAGTGAATTATGCGCGCCGAAATGTGATACTTGCCATCCGTCGTTGTGGTGCAATGCTTTGTCATTAGCGTCTTCAGAGTGGTAATCAGCTGGGCTCTAACGAGGAAATTTCATTGATTGAGGAAGTAAACATACATCCAGATGATGCTGTCTCTGGTTTCGGGAAATTCTACATCGCCTGAAACAAGTGCTCAGGACGATTTAGAACGGCTGGCCAACAACTGAACTGTCCCAATGGGTTACTTCTGGTGGTGATTGCGCAGTGGCAATGAATATTAGAGGTCCTCACAAGAACTTGCAAGAATCAGTAGAAGGGCAATGTTGTACATCCCCAACCCAACGAAACGCCGCCTTTGTTGCTGGCGCTGAGGATTTTTTCAGATCTTCCGTACTTGTCTTACATCTCTTTCAGCACAGGAAATTTTGCTTTTCAATAGAGCCAATGCAGTCATAATCTCCACTGTAGATCAAATTCAAAGGCGGTGTCCATTTGGGGGAAATCGTCGTAATAAACAAAAGACAGTGAAGCAGATACTCGTCGATCCTTGAGAGCGACTCGCACGCCCATGGATGCAAACAGCTTTGTATCCTCGCTTGTAACTGCGACAGAGTCTGGAATGGGAACGAGCGCTTGAGCTTGAACACTTCCTCCCAACTGATACGAAAATTCTTCTTTGAAATCGGGAAATGCAAGACCAGTATTTGCAATGAATGCAATTGGTTCCCGAAGCCGCAACTCATATACAGCAGCCACACGCAACAATGTCAAATCTAATTTGACGTTTCCATCAAGTGTAAAGAACTCGTTGACGTCGTATACGAAGAAACGTCTTTTTATCGAAAGCTCCTGAGTAGGTCCTGCAACATAAGAGGCTTCGATCGACCAATTCTCGTTGAAAGAATAACCGCCACCAAATCTGAACTTTGTTTCAGTACTAGATGTCGTAGCAGTAGGAGGACGAAAGCTTGAAGAGGGTCCATGGAATGCGATTTCAGTCGATTCACGCGCGGACCACTGAACAATTCCTCCGACAACGTAATAGGGAGACAATGTTGTCGCACTTGTGGAGATCGCTCCGGTCAGGAATGCCAAGACTGCTAATGCGATTGCAACGTATGTGAGGCGAGACTTCATTTAGATGCTCGTTTCTCTTCTGTGTCACTCAGGATTTTAGAGTAGGACCCGGTCCCCCAATTTCATCTGGCCAGTGCCGCGAAAGCCTGCACGCAAACGGATCGAATAGCAAACGCAGTTCCAAAGCCATCGACTGCAGCAAACGCCAAAACAAATGGGCGAAATCCAGTGACTTAAGCTACAAAAGGAAGTGAGTAGGGGCATCTGTATATGGTGAAATCTGCTCTTGATATAAGAGACTTGCTTATTCGAGCTGGAAATTCTCAGAACTTTTTTGTCCAAAACTCCAAGTTTCCTGAAGCAACACTCGCTCGAAATTGCAATTTTGATCTGCCCGCGGAATTCGGTTTGTCAGATTGAAATCACAATACCTTCAACGAAGTTCACGGGTCTCGATTCTGATGAAATCTTTCCTTGATACGTCGCCTTCATCATCCACAGCATAAAAGCGGATGCGACGAGAATGGCCGTCAATCTCGTCCGGCGTGTAGATAACTCTTAGGCTGCAGCTTGTGTCGTCTTCCTCTTCGCAGTCACCCCCAGTCGAAAACGGCTTAGACTCTTCGATTTCATGAGTACCGTTTTCCTCTACGACAATACTCTCAGCGACCCGTCCATCGATGGTTTCAATTACAAAGTGCCGAATTGTTCCATCAGGATCTCGAGCTCTCAATGTAAACTCCACAACGCCTCTTTTCTTGTCGTATCTAGGTTGGGGTTCATCGAAAATCGGAGGTGAATTGCGCACATGAATAGTTACAGTCGTCCAATCCTCAAGACCCTTGTCATCCTCGACTTCAATGCGATATGAGTGAGTACCTTGTTCCGTTGCTTCAAATCGAAGATTCTTGAGCCTGCTTACGCGTCCTGACGAAGGAAAGAATCTGCCATTTGCTCCTCTTCTTCTGTCTTGTATAGTGAACCACCTTGCATCTCCATCCGGGTCGGAGACGTGGATGTCCAGTTCGATTGTCTCTCCCACATACGCCTCGTAAGACCTTCGCCTAGATCTTATTGATGGTGGGTCAGGACTCTCAACGACCTCAATCGACGCTGTCGCGGCGTAACTGCGCATGCCTTCGTCGTCAATTGCTACAAAATCGAACGAGTCGTCTCCCCAAAAGTCTGCTGATGGAGTGTATTCCCACTGGGACCCATACCTTCGCAACGTCCCGTATCGCGGTGATTGCACGATTTCGAACCGTTCGATTTGTCCATCTGAATCATTTCCCTGCAAAGTTATTTTCAGACCCCTGCTGTCTTCTGCGGTAACCCAGTGGGACGGCTCTGCCGTTGGTCGGTCATTTTCGGGTTCGATTTCTATTGAAATCGTTGCCACCTGTGATTTCTGACCCCGATCGTCGGTTACGGTGAACCGAATCGAGTCGGTTCCGTGGAAGTTCTCCTTTGGTGTATAGGTTCGAACTGGCCCGCTACCGGTTAGAGTTCCGTGTTGGGGAAACGCCACGATTTCATGAGTTGCTACAGTTCCGTCCGAGTCCGAGCTGTCCAGCTCAACTGTAACAGCACTGTCTTCGTACCCGCGGTACTCCTTGTCGAGGGCTGTTGGAGCGTCGTTTACTGACTCCACATTGATCGATACGGAGGCTGGAGCTGAAACCGATCCAGCTTCATCGACAGCGGCATATTCGAATGAATCGTTCCCGTTGAAGTTCGGATTGGGAGTGTAGGTACGCGTGGATCCGTTTCCGGAAATCTGTCCATGCTTAGGAAGTACGAGCACTCGATACTCCAGTTTCTCGTCGTCTGAATCCTCACCCATCAGTTCAATCGCGGTAGGAACATCTTCGCGGCCATAGACAGTTAAGCTGTGAGCAGATGGAAGATCGTTAGTCGCCGCAACAGTGATTTCAAAGCTAGCTGGTTCGGATTTCGCCCCTTCATTGTCGACGGCGACAAAGGTAAAGCTGTCTTTTCCATTGAAATTTTGATCTGGCACATAAGTGAATGCAGTCGAATCAATGTCTACTTTGCCGTGTCTCGGAGGGCTTGAGATTTCGTACCGGACGACAAATCCGTCGATGTCGTTTGAGTCAGGTTTGGCATCGACACTGCCATCTTCATCCATCTCTAATGAAAGAGGTTGTGATGTAGGGGGATCGTTTACTGACTGTATCGATATCTCAATTGATGCGGATTCTGATCTTGAACCGTTGGCATCGAAAATTGCGAAAGAGAACGAATCTTCGCCGTATACATCGGCGCGAGGGGTGTACGTCAATTTTGGTGGAGTGCCAGTTAGGTCTCCAATTCGCGGAGGGTCCGTTACTTCGTACGAATCTGCAGCGACCTTTGGACCTCGTGAAGAGAGTTCGATGTCGATCGATGTGTCCTCGAGTAAGACTACGGTCTGAGGTTCAGGAGAGGGTGACTTGCCGCAGGCAGCCAGAAGAATAGCTAGGCATAACACAATGATATGCCTGAAGAAATTACTGTTGGAGCGAGAATTGTCTACGCGATTTTGAACCATTCGAGCGAAAGTTGCGTTTTCTAAATGCATGGATGCTTATGCTTCGACTACGTTTATGATGTCTGGGTTCCCTACGTGCCTAATGGGACGGCACACTATCAATCATTGAGCTACTTTATTGCTGTCTCTTTCTTTGACAAGAGGGGCTGCGTAATCAACAAATTGTGCTTGAATCCGGTTGAGAGCACAGTGCTTCGCCAGATTTCGGATCGTTGGAATGTGTAGCGAGGATTTACGTACTCACTCGCCTCGCCTGCTTACGAGAGAGAATTCAGCGAGAAAAGATGGACAATAATCACCTGGTCGTAGTCCAGTAACCATGCGTCATGGAGCACGAGGCTATAAGTCCACTCAAAAAAATCCTCCTCAATCCCATTATTGGTCGTCATTCTGGGATTTCCTATTGTGCTACTTGTCAACAACATCAATGGAAATTCGACAAAACATTCTTCTGCCCTCCACTCAGCGATCAAAAAGGGTTCCACGTAAGCAGTGTCTACCTCGAGTACTGACATCCAGCCGGTCCAACCTGAAGAACTGGATGGTTTGACAGGCAGTACATTCTTTCTCGGCGAAGAGTGCCCCGAGCGGCTAGACCAAGACACTCATCTCAAATCGGAGTGCTTGGATGCGGTCGAACAACATTTCAGCAAGGAAACCACCTATACAGTCGATCACTTTGGCATGATTCCAATGGAGAGTTCCTTCACTTACGGAGCAATGACAGGCAATTACGAGAGAGACCGCGAACGCGTAATCGAAGCGTTCTTGAGTGCAGAGTGTCGATTGGTGGAAGGACCAATTCGCATGGATTTAAAAGAGAAATGCAATTCCTACTCGTTTTTTCGCTTTGCCTATTTCAGCGAAATGTGTGACGGGCCAATTGACAGTAGTATCTGGGTTGTAGGGAATTTAGACCAAGGACAAACCCTCTCCTAGCACACAATGGAATTGTTTGCAGCATGGAACGAACTAAACGTCAGTTTTCCAATGTTGAATGTGTTGCGAGAGACGGAGTTGAAAGATCTCTGGATCAGGTCAGCCTGTTCGTCCCGTCTATCCTAGGGTAGGTAGACTTCGTTCGGGCAAAGTTTCCCCAACGGGGAACTAACACATTGGTGGGATGAGTGAACAGGCGCACTGTGGCAGCAGGTGGTGTCAACCGATTGCACCCTTTGCCAAATGGCTCGAGCCCGGTCGAATTGGGGAAACTATCAAATTCTGGCAGTCTCGTCTGGGAGACACAAGGCTGGTCTTGACGGTATGCCTCCTTCCGTTTTCGAAGAAGATAGCAAATATGGCGAGTCCAAACAAACTTTGTTCCCGTGGATGAAAAAACTGAAAGAACCATCGAAACTGAGAGACAGTTCACCTATCAAGGCGATTGCTCTTGCAGCACATGGATTGGTCGGCATTAACGAGTCAGGATTCGAGGCCGACGTTGCTGAGACTGCCAAATTCTTTTGTCAAACCGACCAAACGCGAGAATCGGAAGACGAAGCCGAGGATTGCGCAACGGCTATCAAGAACGCGGAATACTCGATCGAAACTGCAGACTGCCAAGTGCTTCGAATGCTAGAAGAAATTGCTAGTGCAGCTTTGGATCAAAGCTTCTAGCGCTGACATTTGAGCTTGTGAAATCGGATTAGCTTCCATGGCCAAATCCGTAGATTTATTTTTCTTTCAAAATTTCAGCTAGTCCTGGAGTCGATTTGTGCTAGCAAAAACCTCGGTCGACCCACACAACAATTGTGCCGTAGACAGCTTTCGAAGCACTTTATTTGCACCATTGCATAGGATGCAGACACTCTTTCTAATGTTGTTATTCAAGAATTTAAGCATATGAGCATTCGAACAGTGAATATTCGATTATTTGCAATTCCAGCCTCACGATGTTCGATCGTCGGGTCAAGTGTTGTGAAGGCGAACAGATTGAAGGAATCACGGTGGAATCCTTCGAAGCAACGTCATTCATGATTCAATTTTTCAAAGCGGACCAAATTGAGTCCTCGGTTGTACAGCTAAAGATACACAAAGCCCAATACCTGTGTCGATGTGTAGTCGAATAGGTATTCCACTCCCACGGGTTCCCATTCAAATAAATCAAATTTTTTGCATGTTTTGCGCACTTTTCAGTTATTATTTAATTCTCGATTGGTTTGAACTCGTATCTGCGACATTCAAGGCTTTAGAACAACCTGTAGGGGGCAATAGGTGCTTGTTTCATTCGAAGTAGAAAACTGGACGTGTTTTCGAGATCAGCAGCATTTCAGCATGCGTGCCACCAAAGGGACACCCGAAGAGTTTGCATTTGATACCGGCGTGAGTCATTATCCGAGACTGAACCGCGCATCAGTGATTTTCGGACCCAACGGATCCGGCAAGTCGCGTTTCGTCGACGCGTTGGCTTTCGCACAGCAGCTTGTACTGTCCTCGGCACTGCAATCGCAAGAAGGAGATGCCATTGACGTCCAATCATTTCTCTATGACACTGAAATATCCATGAAAGCAAGCGGCTTCCGCTTTGTATTTATCGAGAATGAAATCGCCTACGAGTACAGTTTCGCTGTAGATTCGGAACGGGTCACGGAGGAACGGTTGGACGTGAGACCCCCAGGAGGCCGTAGACAGAATTGGTTTTCACGAGAATATGAATCGGATTCTGCCACTTACACATGGAAATTTGGTGTAGGTCTCCGTGGTTCTCGTGGTGTTTGGAGAAAAGCCACTCGGGAAAACGCACTATTTGTGTCTACCGCGGTGCAATTGAACGCCGCTTCTTTGCGTCCGATAGTTCGTTGGTTTCGAAGATTGGTCGTTGTTAGATCCGGGGGATTCACAACAACATTCACATCCACTAGTCTCCAGGACAATCCAGGGTTCAAAGCCCGTCTAGTTCGATTCTTTAGGCAGTTGGACATCCACGTCTCGGACATCCGAGTGAGGGAAAAGGATCTCTATGTCGATGAATCAGGTCGTCATATCATTCCAAGAATGCTAAAAGACTTTGACAACAGCAAGAGAAAGACGATGCTCGTCCCAGAGTTTGGGCTACCTGTAAAGGGGAAAAAGGGCCTCGCATTCCTTGACCTCGACCAGCTGTCAGATGGCACGCAACGAATCTATGCGTTTGCAGGACCGTGGTTGGATATTGTTGATCGCAATAGGGTCGTAGTGGTGGACGAACTCGACAGAAGCTTGCACCCACATCTGGTTTGGTTCCTCATACGATTCATCCACGACTGCTACACAACAACCGAACATCGCGCGCAAATCATAGCTACGGTACACGACACGCATCTACTCGAGGATGCACTTGACCGAAGACAAGTTTGGCTCACTGAGAAAAATTTGGATCAGTCGGCGATGCTTACGCCTCTAGCCACCTATAAGCCAAGAAAGAACGAATCTCTACGGAGGGGTTATTTGGGTGGTCGTTACGGGGCGGTTCCGAACGTCGCGGAAATGGAAGCCATCGCTTAACTTTTTAAGTTTTGGATGGAATAGCAAAAGTTGGGACATCGCCGTTTGCGTTTAAGTGGCAAGCCCAGGATTCTCATCCTTTGTGAGGGAGCTCAAACAGAACCAAACTATTTCAATTGGTTGAAATTTCAAAACCGACTGACTAGCGTGGTAGTACGCCCGCCGCGTGGTCGCCAATCGGGTCCTCAAGGCCTATTGAAACGGTTGAAATCCGAACTGAAAAGAGATTCAGGATGGGACGAAGTTTATTGTGTTCTGGATCATGACGAACGAACTGTTGAAATTGACATCTTTAAAACGGATCTAGCTCGATTGAACAACAGAAGAGCGTCTACTCGCATAGAAATGGTCTTGTCGAATCCATGCTTCGAACTGTGGTTGCTCCTACATTACGAGTTTACAGATCGCCCATATGCGTCGTTGCCCGAAGGAAGTAGTGCTTGTAATGGAGTAACCAATAAACTTTTGCGACATATACCAAACTACAGCAAGAATTCAATCGATTACCTCAATGGGCTGGTAGACCGAGTGACTGACGCATTAGTCAACGCCGGTCGACTGAATAGTCTTGAGTTTCGGGAAGGCAGCGAACATTTACCCCATACAGACGTGAACGAGCTAGTCGCCAGACTATTGAAAATCAATGATTGATGTGTAATGCGGTTTTTTGACATATCCAGGATTTTGAATGCGGTGTTGCACACCCACTCGTAGTCGCATGCACTTCAGTCTAGCAGTTTCGTAACCCTACACTCGTTACATCTTTCGAAATTACGGCGCAATTTGTACTTTGTTTTAGCTAGCGCAAATGTGTTCTGCGCAGATTCGTTCCGGGTTTGACATGGGACAAAGCTGCAGTAGATTGGTGTGCGCTTTCCGACCCTATCGTACGCGCTGCTCTCCTACATGCGCAATTCGAGCTCATTCATCCGTTTGACGATGGAAATGGACGGATAGGAAGACTATTGATACCGCTCCACCTCACCAAGATTGACAGTCTTGTCAAACCATCCTTTTATATAAGCGGTTACTTTGAAATGCATCGTGCGGAATACCTACAACGCCTAGGCGCGATATCGAATCAAGGGGACTGGATGGGGTGGATAGAATTCTTTTTGAAGGCGGTCGTTGAGCAGGCACAACGAAATATCGGTCTCGTGCGAAGTATCGGGCAGTTATACGAACAAAAAAAGAATGAATTCCTTACTCTCCTCAAGTCCGAACTAGCTATTCCACTTCTTGACTACCTGTTCAAGAAACCGGTGTTTTATGTACCGGATGTGCACCGAACGCTGGGTATCAATCGTGTACGTGCTGCCAAATACATCGGAACTCTGCGCGAGGCCGGTATCCTTCAAGAGATCGAACTGGCAACGGGCCGGAAAGGAGCTTTTTTGGCACTCGACGCACTGTTTGAAATCACCGATCAACAGTAGTGATTCAGCCGAAATGTTTGCTAATGTACGTTCGTCGTATAACAGTTATGTAGCACGACTCGCCATCGGTCGGATTGCTGAGTATTGGATCGAATTACCTAGAGTTGGCTTTTCCACACAGTACAAAATCGAGTCCTTGACTGAATCGTTCTTCGAAGCCTGAAGGGCAGACGACACGGTCTGATCCAAGACAACGGTATGTCGGACAAATGTGGAAACTGAGAAGACTTGTGATGGCTCGGACAGGGAGGAAATGCTATTGAGATATGTTCGTCTCCGAAGTACCAACGTTTCTAATACAGCACTCTTTTCATTCTGTTTTCTATACAACAAACTTCCAGATCCCAACCGCAATTCTCCAACCTTCAGAATCGGGTAGTTGCTTCAAAAGGGCCCGAAATTGAGGACCTAGTTTCACTGTCAGTTGTCCAAATTTGCAGGAAACCAACTCTGCTCGAGGGAAATTTCGGCTGTGTTAAGATTATCGAATAGTCTTGGTCGCAAGCAAATTCAAAATGAGAAGAACAACGAGTGCACTTTCGCGCCTAACACTCTTGGGACTCATCTTACTTGTGTCGGGCTGTGCGACTATATATACCGACCCAGAATTTGACAGGCTAAGACTCGAGCACCACTACATTGCCATAATCCCATTCAATGTATCCATAAATCCCGAGCATCAGGGCGGAGATGTCACGGAAGAGGAATTGGCGTCACTGGAGAAAGAACAAGGTGAAACGCTGCAGCGAGCGATGTATGCGCAGTTCCTACAGGGACAGCAGCGAGGTCATTACACGGTTCAATTCCAAGATGTCGATGAGACGAACACCTTACTGACTCGAGAACTAGAATTTCATCCAACCCGCAGAGTCTTGTCTGCGTTGACAAAATCCGAAATTTGCGAGATCCTCAAGGTAGACGCTGTTATTTCTGGCGACATGTACCTCAATAAGCCAATGGGAAAAGGAATGGCGATTGCGTCATCGCTATTGTTGGGGGTAGGCGCTGCGACTAACGAAGCACATATTTCCATGTCCATTCATGAGAGTGAAAGTGGCAGACTCCTTTGGAACTACGAACATGTCGCAAAAGGTGGATTGCTCAGTTCAGCTCAATCGGTTGCAAAAGATGTCATCAAGGGCGTACGTCGTTCGTTTCCCTATAAGAAGAGCAACTAATTGCATCTTCTCTTGCTCCGTAGGCGTAGTTTCCTCGATTTTGGAGTCATTTCTGGGATTCTGTATATCCGCTGGGTGTCCTAATTTGCTCTAACAGTTCAGAGCCTGAAAGGAAGATATTTTTTCAGGGTGTGCTTTCCAAGTTCGAGAATCACCAATCCTCATCTCTTTTGCGATCTTGCACAAATGGAAACGGCTACATCCCGCGCTTTTGGTCTTTATTGTGGTTATCTACATTGCGGTGTTGGGAACAGATACAGTGGTTCGATTGTTGGCTGAATGAGACCTTACCCATATAACTCCAGAAACACCATAGATTCTCCTCTGCATGCGCACGCATTGCCAATGACTAGCATTTGAAGCTGCAGCTTTTGCAGAACGAAAGCTTTCCCGATCACTAATCTGAGTTGGGAATTGCAACGAGAAAGGACTTAAGAGCACCTTCTATAGATGCCTACAGTCAGGAATTCGAACAGAAGGTGTCTTGAGCTCTCGTGGCGCAAGCGAGCTGACAATTGCGTGGTGACCCAGCTTGTTTGAAGCCACTCCGATTCGAAAGACCTGAAGCCGAAGCGACGCACACTGTTATCTCTCAGTTTGTGTTCGCAGATTGCAAGGTACCAGCACGACTCTTTTGGTACAACCGTAGGCAAAACTCTAGATACAAACCTGTCCGATCTTCAATAGGCAATTCGTCCTTTAGTAGCTCCAACCTACTCACACATACACATTCCCATCGAATGCGCAAGCAGGCCATCAATCAGTTTGTCTAAAAGCAAACTTCTGGTGTCGCATGTCGTTCAGAGAGCATTTGAGACTTACTTGTGCCGCCATTGATTACCCACTTTAAAGGAGGAGCAACAAGAGATATAAACTAAGCAAGGAGACAGGCACCAAAAGAATGTGGGTGAGGGTCAGTCCGCCTTCTTTTTTTGTTCCATTATTTGCGCCTTCTTGCTGCTGCTCATGCTGGTCTGCTTCCATGTCGATCACGTCGTGAGTTACTTCGGTCAGGACTTGGGCGTGCACTTCGTCGTTTAGCTCGTCAGTCATTGGTACTTCGTTGAATGACGAAGAAGTTGATGACGGCAACATGGCACATCCCGATGTAAGTAGCAGTGACAATCCGGAGACTACCGCGATCAGCTGTTTCATGGATAGGTCCTTGAATCGATTGTTCGCTTAAATTTTACAAGAAAACGACGGTTTTACCGGAATGGATTGGTACGCCTCGGCTGGTCCGAATCTCACAATTTTCTAGAGCCAAATAAGGTGGTTGATTTCGTTGCTACGCAACACATGAAGCCACTAGGCGGGCGAATTTCGACACTGACCATTTGGTGTTCCGGACACGTTCGTAACCTATGACCAAATCTATGTCGATTCCTTTGAGATTGGAGTAAACTGCGTCTCCAGACAATCATTTGCAATTAGCAAGTCATACTTCAAGTCAGCTACACGGACATGGCAGTGCAAACAACTAGCTTGGCGGCGAATGGGTTCCTTACGCCAGTGCAGAATGCTGCATAGCCTTCCGCTAAGGGGCTCGAGGTGGAAGGAAGCATGGGTTCAGCCTGTGGTTTCAGCGTCTGGTTCAGACACGGATTAACTAACATAGACATTGGAGACAAATTGCGGTCTCGAAAGACGCCTCACAATGTCTTGCAGGAAGCCCACTGTAGGGGAGAGGAGGTAACGATCTGTGTCATGCGGCCAGATTGTCACAATCATATAGACTCAGTGTTGAAACGAGAGCCGATGTGACTATCGTTCGCGTAATTGATTCGAGAATTAATTCCAAATGTATTTGCCGATGTATAGGACATCTTATATATGAGCGGGATTGTTCAAAAGGCGTACAACGACCATGAGGTACAAGTTGTTCTGACTCACAACGCAATGTCATATGTCGCAAAGTTAGGAGAACTTGGGATAGTAGGAAGCGTATTAGAAGCTTTGGTTTTCGACGAGAACGGTGTTGCCAATGGGTTAATCTCCAATCTTGAAGTACAGACATTTAGTCCCATTTTCAAACATAAAGCCGATTACGAGGGAATCCGCTTGCTCGCGCGCCGGGCTGGATTCGGATAATGTTTGAGCGTTTTGGAGACGCCTGGCCGTAGAGAATCCCGAGGAAACTAGCGAGCGGCTACGGAATTCGCAATTAAGTGATCTGTACGTTCCATTTGATTCGTTTTCGACTCGATTTGTTCTCATTGGGTAGACCGGAGAAAAACATAGATTCTTGCCTCTTGGTTCGGCTCTCAGAGTTGCCCCTCGCTTTCCTCCAGACAATTCCGCATCAATGTCCGACCCATAGTCTGGTTCGGAAGTTCGAAACTCTCTTCCTCTCCGATCTCACCGGGAATTCAGAAATACATGCAATTTTTGACATCCTTCACCGATTTCCATCCAAGATCTTCGCCATTCTTTCACGAGTTTATGGTAGAATATCTCTAAAACCACTCTGGTGCCATACCGATCCGGACGCAGCAGTAGTCGTTCATGGCCGGATTCCTTAAGTCGCTTGCTGTCATTGGCGGAGTGCTGGCAGGGCTGATGGTCGCCGTCGCACTTCTCCTTTTCATATTGCTAATTCCAGTCGCGTTGCTAAGTGCAAATGCCGACAGCGCTCAGCTCGATTTCTATGCCAACGCTTCCGGATTAGTCGCAGTTCTGGGTGCACTCTTCGCAATAGTCGCTGGACCCATTTGGGGAGGGCTGCGAGTGGTGCGCTACTACCGCGCAACCAATTGCGATCGAGCAAAAGGTTTCCGCCAATTACACTGTAAGCCAAACGGATGCCTGTCCCAACTGCGGTACTGAGCGACTGGGTAAATTTTGCAGCGCTTGCGGTCAGAACGACCGCGATTATCGAAAGCTGCTTACGACTCTTACCAATGTGGTGGGGGAGATCTTTGAGGCAGACTCGAGGTTGTTGCGAACCTTGCGTGCTTTGTTTCTTCGTCCCGGCCTGCTTGCGCAAGCGTTTGCTCGTGGCCGACGGGCACACTACGTGTCTCCGTTCCGGCTGTATCTGTTTGCGAGCCTTCTGTACTTTCTCGTCGTGTCGTTCGTTATCGGACCTTCAGATTCATCGCCGCCAACCGAAGAGACATCGGCCGCCGCCGTCGCGACTACTTCAGCGTTTCTTTCAGACCCGATGGCTGTAAGTGCTTATCTCGAATATCTGCCGATCGCTGTTATTTTCGCGCTGCCACTGTACGCATTGCTGCTGCAATTTGTCTTCATCGGCAGACGCGCATACGCCGAGAGCTTCGTATTCGTCCTACACCTCCAAACGATCGGTTTCTTCGTTTTCATTCTTTTCATGCCCTGGATGGAGGATGGTGATGCTGGGTGGATAGATTGGGCGTTTACACTCCCGTTAGGTGTGTACTTGTTTCTTGCGCTGAAGCGTTTCTACGGCATGAGCGTGTTCCGCACTTTTGCAGGCTGGGTGGCCGCGATGTCTCTATATATACTCTTCATGATTGCTGTGCTCTTGGGCACCTACGCCGTCGCCGAGCTATCGATCGGAAATGACATTTCCCGGATCTTCATGGGTGAATCGTAGGTGCACTTTGTATCAACTTGGCACACTTCTATTTCGATACATTGCGATTTTCAATCCAATAGAATCGTCAATTGTCGCTTCAAGAATCAGCTTCCCAATCTGGATCGCACTGCAGTTGGGCTGTAAAGGATTTAGATGAAACACCTATAAGTTCGGATGCCGTATCTGAATGCAGGCTAGCGTGTGGTTTGAACATGTTTGTACCTGCCGCTATCTCTTCAACACCATTGAGCCAATCGTCGAAGGTCTCCTTTGTGCTGACTCCCAATGCCACTATAGTCTGACCCAGACACCGTTCGTACTCTACTAGCTTGCCTGGATCGTCGTCTTCCCAGAGTATTGATTGCACTTCCATCATTGTTTTCTTGGATTCCTTGTTCTGTTCCATATAGAAAACATGCGTAAGCAGTTGCCTTCCGATCATGCCAAAGATCATGTTCACATCTTCTCTTTCCTCAACGGGAACCCTTGCCATGTATTCGTCAATCCGAGACAGGTAGTCGTCGATTGCTTCCTCGTCTGTACCCCACACATCCGTCATATGCTTGACGACGAGTCGCAGCTTGTCCGACCCATCCAGGCTCATCCAATCAGGAGACATGACTTCTACATACAGTTCAGGCAGCGCGCGCTTTAGGTAATTGAGATTGCTCAAACCATATTTCAAGATCTGCGCCTCAAAGGGAATCCCGCTCGATGCCTTGTGTGTGTCAGCGCTACTTTGCTCATGAGCAACGAGAGCCATTCCGGAACTCAACAACAGTGATCCAGCGATGAGTCCTGACATTTTCCAAGCAAGTCCTTTCATTGTTCCTCCGACCCTAGGTTTGATAGCCCTTGTAAATGGGAATGGTCAATCAGACAATTATTACGGAATGACGTTCCGTAAAGGTCACAAACTGCATTGACCCAGTGTGGCTCACTGTAAGAGTTGTGCTTGCACAACCTGCTTATCAAATCTGTACCCCAGTCTAACCCCAATGGTGCGGCGACTGCAGCTGTCGCAGATGGCAGCTGCTGTCTGTAGATGTTCACGAATACGTCCGGTTGACATTGCTAGTCCGACAGGTCCGATTCTGTTTAAGAACTCCCGTCTCAGAGGGTATTGACAGCGTTGTCATAAAAGTATATAAACCAGCTTGAAACCCTTCGTCTCGATAGGAAAATGATAGGGGAAAATATGCTCACAAACTCTTCACTTAGCAATCAGATTTTGCTCGTCTGTGGAATGTCCTTGCTCTTGACACAGACTGTCTGCAGCCAAGAAGAACAGCAAGCAGCTGAAAGCGAATCGGCACAATCTACCGAAATGGAAGAAATTGTTGTAACTGCAACAAAACGGGCCACGAACCTCATGACGACACCTGTTGCAGTATCTGCGGTTTCACAGGAACGTCTAACAGAGCAAAACGTATCTGATATCACGGATTTAGGTGACCTAGTCCCCAACATGCAGGTGGGTACTTCGCCGTCGGACTCGGGAGTTCAGGTTACGGTACGAGGCATTACGTCGAACAATTTCACAGAATTGGGAGACCCGACAGTGTCGATGCATGTGGACGGCATGTACTCTCCTCGACCTCAAGCTGGATTGGCACTGCTCCATGACGTGGAACGAGTCGAAATCATGCGAGGTCCCCAAGGTACTTTGTTTGGCCGCAATTCCACATCCGGAAGCATCAATATCGTGACTTCGAACCCATCCACAAGTGCCACAGATGGGTCATTTGAAATTGACGCGGGCAGCTACAACAAGCTTGCCGGTCGGGGATGGTTCAATTTGCCACTTGGGGAAACTGCAGCACTACGCGTATCGTCGATGTTCGAAAGATCAGACAGCTTTATCGACCAAGTGAGCGACGAATTCGATCTCGAGATGGATGTCAACGGCGATGGCATTCCCGAAATTCCAGCCGATGGAATACCCAACACCGATCAGCGTCGAAACAAGCCTGTTGACGACAGCGACGCCTACTTTGCGGTCAATCGATGGGCGATTCGAGCCGCATTGCGATTCGACGTCATGGACCACAGCAACGTCAAATTGACCTATGACATGTACAGCGACGCGAGTCCAGGTGGAATTTCACTCAAGGATTGCGAAAAGGCCGCAGGCACTTTTTTTGAATGCGATCACAGCCTTTGGCACGCGCGAATCAACGTTCCAGGCGAATTGGATTTCAACATCAACACATTGCGCATGGAATTTGTCTCGGACTTTTTCGAGGAAGTCTCAATCGAATATCGTTTAGCCGCTTCAACCCAAGACCGATTCCAGCAATACGATGGGGACGGAGGCGCGTTTGCTGATCCAGAACACCCCGGGTACGGCATTATGCGTTTTTGCTGCGGCGCGGGCCCGCTCGTTCGCGATGCCTCCGCTTTCGAAAGGTTGGGTTTTCCCATTCAGGTCAAGTTTCCCTTCGAAGACCTGCAGCTGACCACCCGAGATTCGACCTACGAATCGATGGTCCACGAATTGCAGTTCAAGTCTACGGGGTCGTCGCCTCTGAGCTGGATTGCGGGCGTCTTCGTGATGTCCGAAGAAAATGAAATTCGGTTCGATGTCGAGCTTCCATTCTGTTGCGGAGGCGGAATTCCGCTTGCGCAGTCGTTTGTCCAGCCTGATCGAGGTGTGGATACTCAAGCAATATTCGCGCAGGTCGACTACTCGGTCGATCCAGACGTCAATTTGACCATTGGCTACCGTCAGACATGGGATGAAAAGTACGACAGGAATGGTTCCAACCACTCCACCATTGGCTACTGGGTAAATCCAGGTCTCTATGACCCGTCCCCCGCGCCGTTCTGGTATGAATCCTGGGGGCTGATCGGAGTTGTGCCTGGATGGCATAACGATCCGGCTTGGTACCAAGCAGACAAGCTAACTCCCGAAATGGGTTCCTTGGCAGAGAATTTCCCGGATCGAATACCTGGCACCGACAACACCTACTCCGCCGACTGGAGTCAAGGTACGTGGAGAATCGGGGCCGACTACTTGGTTAATCCCGAGTTGTTCGTCTACGCCAGCGTCTCGACAGGATTCAAAGCTGGCGGCTTTGGAGACAAGGTTGATGTCTGCGAGTGTGGAGAGGTTACGGCATTCCCTTACGATCCAGAGAACGTCACAACCTACGAGGCGGGAATGAAGGCTGAAGTGCTCGACAGGAAAATGCGTTTGCTCGGAAATGTGTTCCTGAGCACCTACTCCGACATGCAGCGGACTTCGTGGGTGATCGTCGGACGATCCCAACATACTGACCGCGAGATTGGCACTTTGTTGACGACCAACTTGGCGGAGGCGGATATTTTTGGAGTTGAATTGGAATTCGATTGGCTCGAGCCTTGGCAGGGTGGCCATCTGTTCGGGTGGGCTTCCTACCTAAATGCGGAGATTGGCAAGCTCGACGACGGAGCCGACGGACTGTTTTGCTTCGAACGCGCCTATATGAATCTCGAAGCATGTCCAGCTGAAGACTTCTCGCAGCCATTGGAGGGAGGTGGATTTCGACGGCCCACAGACCTGTCTGGAAACAAACTGCCCTGGTCTCCGGAGTTGTCGTTCTCTGTGACGGCAGAGCACTCTTGGTGGACAGGAAACGGATACCAGTATGGACCGTCTGTGACTCTAAACTGGCAGTCCGAGATGTTTTTCAACGATGTCAACTATGACGACGGGCCATTTCACGCCGGACAGGAAGGATTCATGACTCTCAACATGCACTTCAAGATCATCAATGAGCGTCAGGCGTGGGCTGTTGTGGCGTTCGGCTACAACATGACCGACGAGGTAATCAGATCCTGGGCGGATCCTGGACCGGGCTACTGGCGCGCGAACTTCTTTCCTCCACGCCAGATGGGTTTGCGTTTCAGCAAGTCGTTCAACTAGCAAAATGCGTGGCATATGCCTTCGGAAGAAGCAATGATGCACCGATCGCGAGAGTGCTTTAGCTTCGCGGCAGAATCGAGTTCGGCGGCAATTTGAAGCGTTCAACAATCAAGGATGTCGCAAGCACCGCCGGTGTGTCCATCAAGACGGTGTCGCGCGTGTTCAACGACGAAAAGTACGTTCGCGAAGCCTTGCGAGAGCGTGTGCTCGACGCTGCTGCGTCGCTCGACTACGTCCCGAATCCAAGTGCGCGTAGCCTGGCCGCTCGACGGTCCTACAACATTGGACTGATTCTCGAGAATCCTCAGGAATTCGCCTATCTCAAGCGAGTCGTGGAAGGTGTGTTTGACGCTTGCGAGGCATCAAATTACACGCTGCTGGTTAGGCCCGCTGACGCTACTGTTTCGCATGAGGATGTCACCAAGTTTGTGCGTCAAAGTCGCGTTGACGGCATTGTTCTTCCAGCTCCAATGGGCGATCGAACTGAAATAACAGACACGCTTCTGGAACTCGGCACGCCTTTCGCTCAGCTGTCCCCCAAACACTTGCGAGAAGACTGGATATCCGTTCGTCCGAACGACGAAGGGGCGACCTACGAACTCGCAGAGCATGTCCACTCTTTCGGTCACAAGCGAATAGGTTTTATAGAGGGAGACCCCGAACATGGTGCGACTGAACGGAGAAGAAACGGCTTTGTTCGTTGTGTACGAGATCTTGGTCTTGACTCCGACCCCGACCTGATTGTTCCGGGAATGTTCGATTTCGATTCGGGCAATGCGTCTGCACGTAAATTGCTGGAATTGGAAGACCGCCGTCCAACCGCAATCATTGCGAGCAACGACGATATGGCTGCCGGGGCAATTGTCGCGCTGAATCAAATGGGGCTGCAGCCTGTGGAGGACGTGTCTATTGTCGGGTTTGACGACTCGCCTACCGCGACGAGAATTTGGCCTTTTTTGACAACGGTACGCCAACCCATTTTTGAGATGGCAAGAATGGCCGCTTCAATATTGATTGATTCGCTGGCCGGAAATACCCCGGAGGAAATGAACCTGGAGTTTGGATGTGAGATCGTTACCCGAGATTCCTTGGGTCCGCATGTTGGAGCCAGCGATTGACCTTAGCTAGACGAAAGGAAGAAGTTCATTGGCCGCGGTGTCAAAACCCGTTCAAAGGAGACCTTCAGAGGTTTTGTAGAGTGGAGGCGAAGGTGGCACGAATTGTGTCGAGCCTGAGCCTTGAGGAGAAAGTCGCCCAAATGATCCAGGCCGAATTCTCGTCGATCACTCCACAAGAAGCCGGCACCTACGGAATTGGTTCGATTCTCAATGGAGGCGGTATCTTCCCCAATGGCAATAAGCACGCCAGTCCCGAGGAGTGGGCGGAGCAGGCTCAAGCGTTTCGTGAAGCCACAACTCAATTCAGCAAACACCGGATCCCGATTCTTTGGGGGACGGATGCAGTGCACGGACACTCCAACGTCTTCGGCGCCACAATCTTTCCTCACAACATTGGACTCGGTGCCGCCCGCGATCCAGATCTCGTAGAACGCATTGCGGAAGCGACTGCGCTGGAGGTTTACGGAACAGGCATTGACTGGACATTTGCACCCACACTTGCGGTGGTGAGGAATGATCGCTGGGGTCGTTCCTACGAGGGATATTCGGAGGATCCCGAAATTGTTGAGATATATGCGTCACGGGCAATTCGAGGTTTGCAAGGAATTCCCGGCAATTGCGATTTCATGTCTGACGGAAAGATTCTTGCGACGTGCAAGCACTTCATAGGAGAAGGTGGAACGGAGGGCGGCCGAGATCAGGGCGATACAGTGTGCTCCGAGAGTGAGCTACTGAATATTCATGCTCCGGGTCATTTGCAAGGTATTGAAGCAGGTGCGCTGATCGTGATGGCTGCGTTCAACAGTTGGTGCGGCAGCAAAGTGCACGGCAATTCCTATCTCTTGAATTGTGTGCTGAAGCAGCAACTGGGTTTTCGCGGGTTTGTAGTAAGTGATTGGGATGCGTTTCTACAGCTCGACGACGATCCCGCAAAATCATGTGAATTGGCTGTCAACGCAGGTGTCGACATGCTAATGGTCAGTAGCGACTGGCACGGGGTGCTCAGCAATCTGACGGACGCAGCACACAACAATAGGATTTCCAAAGAGAGGATCGACGATGCGGTCACCCGGATTCTTTGGGTGAAGGAACATGCTGGATTGCTGGATAGGTCCGAGCCAAGGAAACGCGTACTAGTTCAAAACAACCCACTCCTGGGATGCAGACAGCATCGCGATTTGGCCAGAGAAGCCGTGAGAAAGTCGCTCGTGCTACTGAAAAACAATGACAATTTGCTTCCGCTTCATCCCAATGCTCGTATCGCCATTGCGGGCGACGGAGCTGCAAACATCCCAAAGCAGTGCGGAGGGTGGTCTCTCACGTGGCAGGGGCATGAGAACACAAATGAAGACTTTCCGCAGGGAGAGACGATTTACTCGGCAATAGCGAGTGTCGTGCATGAAGCCAGAGGAACAGCAGCCATAGTCGATTCACCTCCGACTTCTGATGAGTTCGATGTTGCCATCGTCGTATTCGGCGAAGACCCCTACGCCGAGGGGGATGGAGACCTCAATCACCTGAGCTTTTCGAGAGAGTCTCCCGAGTCTCTCAATTTGATGCGAGACTTTCAGTCTTGTGGCATTCCCGTAGTTGCCGTGTTCATAACGGGTCGGCCAAGGTGGATCAATCCAGAATTGAACGCCAGTGACGCATTTGTGGTCGCATGGTTACCCGGTACGGAAGGTGGAGGCATCGCGGACGTGCTGTTTCGAAAGCCTAACGGTACGATTCAACACGACTTTCAAGGTCGCTTGTCTTTTTCCTGGCCACGTACGCCGTACCAGACTCAGGCAAACCGAGGAGATTCGAACTACGATCCTTTGTTTCCCTATGGCTTCGGGCTGACCTACCAGGATCCATATTCAAATCTGTGCGAGCTGGACGAAACGGATTGTTCGACGAGCCCTGTCCAAGTCAGGCAGAAACGGTCCACTGTTTATTCGCATTTGTAAGTATGTTTGTTTCATTGCTAGTACAAATTTTGAAAGTCGTGCCCGTCGCACATCCAACCTCTGTTTGGAGTGAAAATGCACATACAGTGCGATGGGTACGCATCAATTTTGGTAAATGCGCCTTAAGAGTGAACATTCCAATACTTATTGCCATCGCCGCTTTCGCAATAAGTCCTTTTTCCTCCGCGAATGAGCAAATTGGCGGACCTATCAAAGTTGAGGTAGTCGAGTTTGAGCATGGTTTTCACATGCTGCGCGATGGAAAACCATATTTTGTCAAGGGTGCTGGAGCAACGGGCACAGACTACGGAACGGTTGCAGAGAACGGAGGAAACTCGATTCGAACTTGGGCGGTCGATATGGCTCTCGACAAGCTTGACGCCGCACATCGACACGGCCTCACCGTTGCGCTCTGCCTGCCTGTTGTTTCGGAGCGATTTGGATTCGACTATGACAACTCAGAGCGTGTTCAAGAGCAGTTCGAATTGATGGAATCCATCGTGCTCCGCTACAAGGACCATCCCGCTCTGCTTGCATGGATCGTTGGCAACGAATTGAACTACGGCATGCGCAATCCGCGTGTATACGACGCGGTGAACGACATATCCAAACGAATACACGAAATCGATCCCTTCCACCCTACGACTACTACGGTTGCAGGCGCGGATTCAAACATCGTGCGGATTTTGAAGCGTCACGCTCCCGACCTGGATTACATCAGTATTCAGCTCTATGGAGCAATAGCGGATCTGCCCAAGTACGCCAGGTCTTCCCTTCGCGACGTGCCTTTCATGATTACTGAATGGGGCCCGCTCGGACATTGGGAAATCGCAATGACGCCGTGGAATGCTCCTATCGAACACACAAGCTCGGAGAAGGCTCAGCGTGTGGCCGAAACCTACAACGACTTGATTCTTCCCAACAATCGCAACCTGCTTGGAAGCAACATTTTCTTTTGGGGCCAGAAACAGGAAAGAACGCCGACCTGGTACAGCATGTTCCTCGAGAGCGGCGAGCCCACCGAAGTCGTCGACGTGATGTACTACATATGGAACGGCGAGTGGCCCGACAATCGCGCTCCAGCAATTAGCCGTATCACTGTGGGTGGCAAAAACGCCTATGACGGAATACGCCTGACAGTTGGAAAAACGTACGACTCGAAAGTCACAGTTCAAGATCCAGACGGGGATCCAGTTACGTTCTTGTGGACGCTAAAGAACGAAAGTGACTCTACTGGAGAAGGGGGAGACTTCGAGGAATCGATCGACGACATTCCCCTTTTGATTTCGGACCGCTTCGAAT
The DNA here is from genome assembly GCA_026707045.1 of Gammaproteobacteria bacterium. Taxonomy (GTDB): domain Bacteria; phylum Pseudomonadota; class Gammaproteobacteria; order Pseudomonadales; family Azotimanducaceae; genus Bin55. The sequence goes on from JAPOXO010000031.1 coordinate 90,428, forward strand.
CAACCGCGAAACTCACGGCACCATCCTCCTCTGGAAAGTACCGGATCTTCGTTTATGCATATGACGATCAGGGCAATGCAGCTCATGCAAATGCACCCATGCTCGTTGAGAACGAACCGCAATGACCGAAACCCACCATATAACTAGCTCAGCCGATCGTATTCCGTTCGGGAAGAAGATCGCATACGGATGCGGTGCATTTGCGAACAACATGCTTGCCGCCGCCAGCGGAAGCATGATGGTGGTTCTCAACCTCGCGTTTGGAATGAATCCCGCACTTGTGGGTTGGTTAAGTGGGATCCCGCGTCTGATGGATGCTTGGACCGATCCCATTATGGGTTACCTATCGGACAATACGAAATCGCGCTGGGGACGTCGTCGGCCCTACATGTTCGGTGGCGTATTCGCCGCTGGACTGCTCTTTGTCGTGCTCTGGCAACTGCCGGAGGGTCGTTCGGAAGGTTTCTACTTTAGCTATTTCCTCGTTGTTTCTCTTTTCTTCTATTTGGCATACACGGTGTTCGCAACTCCGTGGGTGGCGCTGGGTTACGAACTGACGCCCGACTATCACGAACGAACTCGTCTCATGGGTGTGCAGAACATCATCGGTCAGTTGGCCTACGTCATTTCTCCCGCTTTCCTGAAGTTCATGGAAATAGACCAATTCGGAGGGTTGGCAAATGGAGCGGCAATCTTGGCAATAGTCGTTGCGATCGGTTGCGTTGTATTTGGTGTTGTTCCTGCGCTGGCTCTGAAAGAACGATTTGGCGAAAGCAACCCGCCTGAATCCTCGAGCGAGAGTTCCGATTCGAATGGCAATCAAGTCTTGGGATTTTTAAAGGGATTTGGCACTACGATTGCCAACCGAGACTTCCTGATGCTCGCGGGCGCGACTTTTCTTGTATTCAATGGATTCCAGCTCATTGCGGCATTTCAGTTCTATGTCACCGTCTTCTATCTCTATGCGGGAGATACAGATGCAGCAGCGAATCTGATACTGATTTTCGGCGTCATTTCTTCAGTCTCAACGTTTCTGGTAATTGCGTTGACAACTTTCTTGGGGTCCCGCATAGGGAAGCGAAAAACCTTTGGGATTTGCATCACCGTGTCGGCCATAGGCTATGGCCTCAAATGGATTTGCTACAACCCGGAATATCCATACCTCCTGTTGATTTGCGCTCCGTTAATTGCTTTTGGGCTGGGCTCGCTTTTCACGTTGATGGCTTCGATGATTGCCGATGTGTGCGATGTCGACGAACTTCACACAGGACAGCGTCGCGAAGGTATGTATGGCTCCATTTTTTGGTTCATGGTAAAGCTGGGAATGGCTGCGGCGTTGCTTGGAAGCGGCTATCTTCTCAACGCAACCGGATTTGATGTCGCGCTCGGAGGAGATCAATCTGAGCAGACACTATTGCTGATGCGAATCTACGATGTCGTGGTTCCGGTTGTACTTTCGCTCCTGGCGATTGGCTTGATAGCCCGCTATAGCATCACCGAAGAAAAGGCGTACGATGTCCGGGCACAGCTCGAGGAGCGAAGAGGGCAGGTATAAGCCTTCTCCAAAGTCGGGTGTTGTGCTGGCATTGGAGACTTTGTAATCGAATCGCGAATGCGAGGAGCACTTTTGCCGTTCGCTGGTCTATTGCCCCATTTGGCAAAGCATGCATCCTACTAGTCCGTTCTGGTCGGCCAGCTCATAGCGGAGTATGTCTAGACGGCCTCAGTTAGATTGTTGGACAACAACCGGTTGAATCCGTACGTTGAGCACGAACAGCTCAAGTTAAGTTCCCACTCTCTTCGTGCCAGAGTAATCCATACTCTTAGACATGCTGAATTTTCCGCCAATCGAGGCAAATGCTAATACATAGCTGTTTTTCGCAACTTTGTTGGGGTTAACTCTCGCCGATAACCCACTCTCGAGATACTACAGAGCTTTATTTGAACTAACTCTACTCGGTTCAGATTGGCGCTGTGACGATCAGCAAGCCGCCAATCCTGTGGATAAACGATTGGTTGATAGCAATACAGACCCTCCCGCGCCTCGACCGAAAGTTCGCCTTTGCTCTAGCCGACCACCAGAACCTTGAACCTCGAAACTCTGTTAGGCGACACCAAAATTTCCCGGAAAGAAGTATCGAATTGCCCAATGTCTGGATTGACAATCCCAAGTGAGAGTGGCTGTCGCGACTTCGCAGATTGAAAGGCACCAGACAGCTATTTTTGTCTCGAAATGGGCAAAGGATCGTGTTTTAGCTGTGTCACAAACTAATACTAACCTTTTTGACAAATTCCGGGGCTGACGCATCTGTGTATAACGTACACAACCTCTGTGTTAATCAAAGGATTTTTTGAAGCCTATTTCCTCAATTCGAAAAAGAAATTCTTTCTTAGTAACTAGGAAGAAAGTATCTCAGCTATCGGGAAACTGTTTATTCCTCTATGATTTTGGTTGCTAATCGGCTACACGGGCGTTTTGTATAGCTGGCTGACAACGAGCAATTCTTTGTTTAACCTATTGCCATGATATTAGTCAATATGGACAGCGATTAAGACGAGGATTATTCGCAAAAATGTGAAGAATGGATGACGAAACGTGCGATATTGTTAAGGATTGAAAGTTATTCAGAATAAATGAGGGCGAAATCAGACAAGTGTTTTTTAAGTGAGAATTCTTGCCAATCGTTGGACTATGAAGCCCAAGAAAGAGCATAGAGAAAGTGGTAGTAATAAAACGTCGGTCATTAGGTTCCGCGTGACCTCAACACCTTCGAACAGGTACACCAGTTAGTAAAAAATTGTAATCCAAATACTTGCCATACCTATGGATAGCACGGAAGCGCGGAATACGGAGTTAACAGTATCTTTATCAGTGCTACAAGCGAACATATACCCGAGTGATGCGGATGTAGGAAAAGTGGTTGCAATTGCCAGCATCGAAACAACTTGCAAAAAGTGCGGAATTTGCTCCCAGTCCGATCCGCGCTGCACCAGGATGACAGTCGACATACATAGAATCATAATTCCAATAGTCCAGACCGCATGAGTAGAGTTTTGTCGTATGACTTTTAGCTCTGTTAGTGCATTCCAGTCTTCAGAGTTCATTTTTCGGTCTCCAGAGAGTTTGTGATCGAAGTTCGATATTGTGTTCTATTCCTATGTCTTGAAAGTCTTTGGAAAAAGCTTCGAAGAATAGAGCGAAAACGTAACCTGTTGTCACAACAGTCTAACCAGTTGATGTGCCCACGTCGCAGAAAGAAGTGGCTACGGCATCCTTGAATCCTCCGGATTGAGGGTCTTAGCGACACCGATCCACTAAAATGACGCTGGGCTTGCCAAGTTGGTGAATCCCCTACAATCAAACTAAGCTGTATTGTCTCACCGCATCCGCACGGACAGAGTAAGGCTATACACCACGGATGGTTTTGCGAGCCCACTAGATATACTCTCTTTGGAACGAGTTGCAAAGGCAATTCCTCCACAGATTCTGTAGACTGTCCCGACCGAATTTTGAATCGCTCCACCGTACGCCACCAGAATTGAAGAAGCGTATTCATGTAACTTCCAAGGGTGGGCTGAGTTCCGCCCAGTCTAGTAACGGATACACATCTCCTCTTCCAACGTGACGAGCAAGAACAGGACACGGTTCGCCATCTGCTTCGTACTCGAAAATGCCATGGCTAACGCTAACCCTAACTATCGAAAACTCAGAGTTAGGTTCAAGCCTATAAGGATGAAGCCGAGCCAGTAATTCATTCACCGCAAGACTCGCGAGTAGCGAGTTTAGTTGGACGACGGCAGGTTGATCTTCTCGTACTCCCCGAATGTAGCCTGCCGCAACTTGGGCACGATAGTTGTCTGGGTCCGTACGGCCCAAGCCTGCAGCCCGAACTTGGTCCAGAGTATAGACATGACGACTTAGGAGACTCGACCCTCCCGGTTGAAGGTAGTGGACTGTGCCACAAACTTGGTCTACCCCACCCCGTCCGTCTGCATCAATCCTCACACCAAGGTCAAAATACGGGATTACATAGAAGGAAGCAAGTTTATTTAGCAAATGGCGTCCGTCGATGGAGTCCATACAGCCAAAAACAATGTCACATTCCGCAATAGCGTGTACAACATCGCAATGGAATAAGTTGTGAGGATATGTTTCTACTGAAGTGCCAAGGCCCATGGCGCGTACTGATCGAGCTGCGACATCAACTTTGAGACGAGCTTGACACGCATCATCCATTGTGGCATTCAAGATGCGGTTGAGGTTTCTCTCTTTAACACGTCCCGGATCGACTAGAACGAGTTCGCCTACACAGTTTCTCGCTAGTTGCTCAATTAATGGACTGCCAGTTCCCGAGCAGCCAACGACACCGATGCGCAATTTCCGCAAACGGTCGTATGTGCCCACACCAAATGTCTGTATAACCCTTCGTCCATACTTGTGGACAGAATGAGCTCCATTGGTCGAGGACCAAAAGAACAAGTCGTCTCCTACAACATTCACTGAGGCAAATGGTTCGAACTTACCATCTTCGTCAACCGTCCTTCCAATCATGCGTCCGTCACCAAACATAATCGCACTTCCATGAGGTGCATTGTCTGTCCAGGCATGGATTGAAGGAAAGAGCTCTCGGTCAGCTCGGTTGTCCACGGCCGAGAAAGGCGAAGGAAGGCTGTGTCCATGAATTTTCAATACAGACAATCCCAAGTCGCCTGCTTCGTCCAGAATTGGAGGGAGCGTTTTGGTTGACCAAGTTACGCGTGAGGGATTCCTCACGACGCATTCATCGTAGGGGATTGGAATGAATTTGCGAACAACCAATCGGTGACGTGCTGAACCTTGACGATGACCGCACAAGGCGATGGCAACCGCTTCACATCCGTCACCTGGAAATAGGTGCGCTCTCAATGAAGCGTGTTGTCGTTTGGTCAGAGAAAGAGAGACACGAACCAACGTTTAGGCCTTTTGAAGCTCTCTTGCAAACCAATCCTCGACTAGCGCAAAGTGTGTGGCAAGATTGTCGACCCCGGGGCGCCAAGGATTTTCTGAGGTGCGGTGTCGACTCCAGCGTTGCCACTGCTTACCGTCGAATTCTTCGCTCGATATTGCAGAAATTGGCGTATTGTCTAAACGACGGAGTGCAGGATGGACGTACACCATGTCAATCTGGCTGTCTGGATATCCAGATTCGATGCGGACATTGACTTCTACATGTAATTGTTGGTAACCCTTTGGAACTGGGAAGTCGTACAACACTACTCGAAGTACGTTTTCCTGTCTAATTAGCTCAAATCTGTATCGTCCATGGTCAAGCCACAAGAGGTCCTCTTGAGGTAGAGAGAAGTCGCGACGCCCAATCAAGCCTTCTGTTTGATCTAGAGGTAAAGTCACGAATCGTTCTACCTCCTGCCGACTCAAGTCAATCCTCTCATCCGGTTTGACTCTTACCGGCTGGTCGCCCTTCACTTTTAAGTAGAGAGCATATCGTTCCACTGGTACTTTTCCAGCGAGTTGGAGGAGTTCATGTCCTGTTACGACAGGATCGAGCACTACAAAGAACTCCTTGTCGATTTGGACCTTGTAACCTCGATCCGAGATTGAGATTGGTCTAGGTCCTTCCACGTTGTCATCAGTCACAGCTTCGACTCCTTCAGTCTTTACTATAGCTCTACCCTTATATGCGGTCGAAAGAAGACAAATCGGACAAACCGCTTTGCAAAATTTATAAACACGCCTATGCAGATATGACAGTACTGTATAATTGAACATGATAAAAGAAATAGTAGATAGAGCAATGATGAAGTACCCGAAGACCAGCTTTCGAGACTGGACAAAACGCTTTGGAACGGAGCGCGAGTGTCTCGAGGCCGTGGCCCGCGTTCGATGGAGCGAAGGCTTTCGTTGCCCGCGATGCGGACACGACAAGGCCTACGTATTGAAGCGGCACTGCATCCGACAATGCGCCAGTTGCGCGTTCCAGGCGTCTCCGACGGCGGGCACCCTGTTCGAGAACACCCGACTGCCTCTCACCAAGTGGTTCGTCGCCATCTACCTCGCCACCGCCGACAAGGGCGGAATCTCCGCCGAGCGGCTCCGCAAGATGATCGGGGTGAACTGGAGGACGGCGCAGCTGATGCTGGACAAGATCCGGAACGCCATGGCGGACCGCGACAAGAGCTACGTATCAGGCGACATCAAAACTGACGCAGTGGCGACACCAAAACTGACGCAACGGCG
>JAPOXO010000080.1 GCA_026707045.1 Gammaproteobacteria bacterium
AGCCTAGAACTCTTAACTTCAAGACTAAACTGTTATGTCTTCGCTTCGTTTCAACTCGAGTATTCGATTGATCTATGGGACTCCGAAGAATTAGTACTAGCGATAATCCTAGTTGACAGAATCAATCTATAGAGGTGCTTCTCTTCCCAGATATAGTGCTCTGACGCCTTTGCCGAGTCGCACTAAGTACCAAATAACAAACCCAAGTACCAAAGTTGCTACAAAAGCTAGATATAACACAGTTTCTATTGTGAATCGGAAGTTTCTGCTACCGGACATATCCATTACAAGTGAACTGAAACTGATGGCAATCGAAGGCAAGCCACTAATTCCCGATGAACTTGAACCAAGGACCACTACAAAGAATCCAATAAAGGTCACCAAACCAATAACAAAACAAAGGCTCGCAGAAATCCAAAATGTACGAATTAGATAGCTAAAGTGTGATTTCAAGAATCCGTTCGAGTCTTTTCTCATAAAGTGTGAAAGTATCGCACCTACAATCGGAAACATAACAGTTAAAAGACCCCCAAGAAACAAGACATATACGATTACTGTACCTGCGATTCTTGACTTTGGATCGTCAGTGAATGTTGATCTGGTGCTTGCGCTTTCCAAGGTAAGTATTTCGGGTGTTTTCAGCCCATCAAGTATTCTGCCAGTATATTTTTTAGAACTAGACGTCCCTTTGTCTATTTCTAAGGACCTGTAGCAGCTGCACTTGAATTCAATGTCGTTGTTCAATTGTAAGCCGATTGAAGTAGCTGATTTCTCACTCTTCAAGAAAGAGAGGTTCACTTAGAACAATCCAGAACTATGAGATTCTTAGCATTTGTTGACGTTGACCTTGTGACGATGTTTGACTAGCCAGCACTCGATCCTCCCAGACGTGACCCCCAATCCAATTTGCTTCTACATGCTTCATAGAAGCTGTGAGTGGTGGGGTAAGCAATATTTAGGCCCTGAGGAAACTTCTGCACATGCACTTCGTCCCGAGGATGAAGAATGTACGAGACTTGTGAATCCGCGCTGACTAGGGGGTATTGATTTTCTGCGTTAATCAAAACACTCACTTTGGAGTCGCCCCCAACGACAAGCGGCCGCGATGTCAGTGTATGAGGAAACATCGGCACGATTGCCAGTGCATTCAAAGTTGGGTGCATGATGGGGCCACCTGCCGATAGAGCATATGCGGTGGAACCTGTAGGTGTAGAGACGATCAGACCATCAGATCTTTGCTCGTAGACAAATTCGTCATTGATGTACAGCTTAAAGTCCATCATGCGAGTTATCGACCCGGAGTTAACTACAACGTCGTTCAACGCTGGAGATGAATGAACTCTCTTCCCATCTCGAATAACTTTGTGCTCCAATAGAAAGTGAACCTCGAGTCGAAACTGTCCCGCAAGCACGTCGCTGATTCTCGGCTCGATTTGATCAGGAGATATGTCAGCCAAAAAACCAAGTCCACCTCGATTTACTCCGAGCACTGGTACTTCTGTATGTGCTAATTCCCGAGCAACCCCAAGAATGCTTCCGTCACCTCCAACCACTATTACCAAGTCGCACTTCTCTAGTTCCGAACGATCAATCACTTCGCTGTCGTTGTTGGGCATGAGTGAAGCAGTTTGGCGTTCAATTCGAACGGTTCGTCCTGCGGTTCGAAGAACGTCCAGTACGGTCTGTAGGGAGTCCGCGATCATTGGTTTGTCATGGCGACCCATGAGGCCGATGACATTAAAATCTTTGTTGTTCAACTTAGTGCCGACAGCTCAATGGCTATTGTTTTCAGAGCTCAACTTCCGGAAATAACCTTCAGTGCAATGTTCTGTTGACCAATGGTACTAATAGACAAATGGGACGCATGAATTAGACAACCTAGCTCTGGTCGAAGTCGAAGGAATATTTCTCTACTGCCCAGCCAAAATCATGTGGGTTTTCAAATGAATGATCAATTACATAACGAAGACGTCGAGCCCAAATGCCCCAATTGCTCTGCGGAAGGGATAGAACACTTTGCGAGTAGAGAGAGCCGGCAGCAAAGTAGAACTCGTGAGCCGTGGTTTTTCGTGATCTACTGCGATCAATGTGGACACGTGCACGGCATCATTGCAAAGCATGTCTTCAGCCAATCGTCGACCCATGTAGTCGTACCAAAATAGCGCAGCTGCATGATTGTTGCAGCTTTTTAGTCCGACACTGCAATTTCTAGAGCGAAAACCTCGTCCATGAGGTGGTCCCACGATTCCGCAACAAAATAGTGCGGCTGAACATGATCGATTTCGAAAGATTGATTGCAGCAATCAACGGAAAGCCTCGTGTGCGGCACCTTTCTAAATTCCTTGACCTCAGCGACCGAGGAGAGCAACCCTGCGCCGTAGATGTCATGAGTCTCTCCGATTAATCCATACTCCACCGTCCACCAGTGAAATCGAGCTACTCTACGAGCTGGAGAGACTGCCGAATTTCTTGCTTCCAATGCAGCTTCTTCGACGGCTCTCTCCGCACTCGCTACAAGATCCAAGGAGACATTGTCTTCTGCAAGTAGTTCCGCATGCTGCTTTTGACGAGTGTAGAGCTTCATGTCCAGCGCATTCAAAGTAGTATTGGCTCCGATCTCTCCCAGCCGCTGTAGGAAAATCCGATACTCCGGACAGGAAAGCATTGGCAAGTGACCAGCTGCTTCGTGCAGGATATCTGGAACCGGCGTATAGCCCAATTGGTTGCGCGAACGAATAGACCGGGTTATAGGCAATATCGAATTGGCTTGCAACGCCATGAAGGCATCGGGAGGAATAAATCCCTCGACCACAATTGCACTCCAACCAAATTCTCCCAGAGCATCATTGACCGACTCAAGCGTAGGAATCTGGTGCATCGACATCCCCGATAACCGGCAAGCCTCAACGTAATCGACAGCAGTGTTATTAACGAGCACTTTTTCGAGGTTGGCCATTGCGATTCGCCACGTATCCTGATCTTCCTCTGAATATTGTCCGTAGTCTTGATCAACGCTGAATTGTTCGACTACGTCATCAATTGAAGGGGTCACGTCCGGCTCTTTCATGGCTCAAAAACTTGTGATAAATGGCGTTTGGTAAGCACTTAGACACCGTTTATACCAGTTTGCTTCGATTCGTACAATGCAATTCACCGCTTGTTATTTCCTCGACTCTCCTATGCCGTTTCGAAGCGTTCCATTTTCTCGCCGTGCATTCATCAATCTGACCGTTTTTGGTGGGCTGATGGTGCTTTCTCTCGTCATCGGCCTTATCGTGCCTCCAAAGTGGAGTGTCGAACAAACTACATTGGATGTTCAAACCAATGAAAAGGGAGAGCTCTACTACTCTTCCCGCGGCGAACCAGTGATCATAGACCCAATTTCTTCAAAAGATTCTTTCCTGTTCAGTGCCGAGCCAGGTTCTTTGATTGGCGAGATTCCCGTAGAGGAGGAATACGTATCTGACACGGAAGACAATGGTGAAAGATCCATTCATCGACTCAGAGCAATTAAGCACTGGGGATTTTGGTCTCTGCTTCCAGCTCTGTGCGCAGTAGTGTTGTGCTGGGTAACGAGAGAGCCCATTTCAGCTTTGCTTGGGGGAATAGTCTCTGGCGCCCTGATCCTGGGTCAGTACGACCTCACAGGGGCAGTTTTAATTCCGGCATTAGGCACGACGAGTGTCGCTGGAATACTTGTCTTGTATTTGTGGCTGTTGGGCGGTTTGCTTGGCGTCTGGTCGAAATCGGGAGCGGCATTGGCGTTTGCTGAGTGGATTACCCGAGTAGTTGTGCGTGGTCCGCGTACAGCCAAGCTCGTGGCTTGGTTTCTTGGCATCACGTTTTTTCAAGGTGGAACAGTTAGTACTGTCTTGGTTGGGACCACGGTACGACCGATCGCTGACAAGGAGAACATCAGTCACGAAGAATTGGCCTATATTGTGGACTCGACGGCATCTCCAATCGCATCCCAACTTGCGTTCAATGCTTGGCCCGGCTACGTTCAAGCTTTCATTTTTGTATCAGGAGTGACATTCCTAGCGACTGAAGCTGATCGAATCGCATTTTTCTTCTCGAGTGTTCCCTTCTGTTTCTATGCGATTTTCGCCGTACTTGGAACATTCTTACTGAGTGTCGAAAAACCACTGTTTCTGGGAAAGAAGATGAAGGCTGCAATGGAACGAGCACGCTCAACGGGACAACTCGATAGCGAGGACGCCGCTCCACTAGCATTGCCTGAAGATTCCCAAAGCCAACCGCCCGTCGGCTATACGGCTAGTCCCCTCGAATTCATACTCCCGTTGATCTTGCTCATCTCAGTAGCAATCGGAACATTCGTGGCGTTTGGATCGCCGAATGTACATTGGGCATTTGGCGTTGCTTTGATATTGGCAGGAGGCATGGCGTTGGTCAAAGGATTGACATTGCGCGAACTTGTTGATGGGTTCTCACAAGGAGTACGCAGTGTTGTTGGGGGCTCCATAATTCTCTTGCTGGCCATCACGATCGGCGGAATAAGTACCCAAACCGGCGGCGGGACATATCTTGTCCAACTGCTCGAGTCCTCCATCCCGTGGTTCTTGCTACCTGTGCTTCTGCAGATCATGACAATGACCATTGCATTCTCGACTGGTACGAGTTGGGGTACGTACGCTGTAGCGTTTCCATTAGCGTGGCGTTTCCATTAGCCATGCCCTTGGCATGGGCAGTGGCAAACAGTCAAGGCATTGACCATCCTTGGTTCTTCATGACTCTGTGCTTTGCCGCTGTCATGGATGGAAGTGTTTATGGGGACCAGTGCTCTCCAATTTCTGATACCACGGTACTAAGTTCAATGTGTACTGGCTGCGATCTCATGGATCATGTAAAGACACAGATTCCACAAGCTACATTTGCCGCGGTGCTCGCAGCAATATGCTGGACCGTGCTAGCTTACCTGGCTGGTTAGCACAGAAGACGCATCAGCTCTCGAATCGCCCCAACCGTAGTCTTGCCTCTTCATATAGGTCCTGACAGATTTTTGCTCGATCGCGGTTCAAGTCCGGGCGAGCCGTGACCCAGCCGATTGACGCCAGACTTCTGACAACCAGAAACAGTTCAATCATTTCGATGTCTTTCTCCGATATCGGTAGAACGTCCGAGTAACCATCGAGTAATAAAGACTTGAACTTGTCGTAGTGCGTCGAGTCCCTCAGATTGTGAAGCGCAACTGCCAAGTCAAATGCATGCCAACCGAAACCGGAATCGTCAAAGTCAATGATGTGCAGTCGAGGACCGTTAGTAACGACATTGCTAGCGTGCAAATCTGCGTGGATCAAACTATACGGAGGCGACAAACTCTCGTATTCGAGCAAAATCTCCTTGATGTAGTTACGAATCGACAGCAGACTGTCTTTTCGCGGGTTGTCCAGAACAGGACTTTCCCAGAACCTACCCCAAAACGGAGATTCTCCAACGAATCCATCGGAGTTTAGAGAGTGTCTAGTAAAGTCCTCGGGGATCTCCCACTGAGTAGCATGGTCATGCAATGTTGCAATCAGTCTTCCAAGCTGATGAAAAGGATTGGTGTCCGAACGCGCAATACTTGAAGCAGTTTCGGACTTTGGAAGAATGTCCCAGAGGAGATTCCCTTCTACCCATTCCAACATTCCCACAAACCGCCATCCATCCGGACATTCGACTCGAGCATAGCGACTACCCTCAAGAGTTCGCAGCGCAACCGGTACATCAATATCGGAATCCAACAATGCTTCGGTCCAGATTTGCTCAGATTCCAGTTCAGCCAAGTTGTGATAGCTAGGTCGGTGGAGTCGTAGAACGTACGACTGACCATGGGCTGTTCGGACGCGATAGGAAATGTTCTCGGACTGAGATATGAACTCAACCTTGGCATCGTTTACCGGAAAAGCTGTCAGCGCTTTGATAGCGCTTTGCAGATATGCCTTTTGATTCACGAACGAGTGATTGTTAGTTATGGAGAATGCGTTCCATCGTCGCAAGAAAGCCACTCGCATTTTCTTCATTGAAGACTAAAGGAGGTCTCAGCTTTAGAACGTTGCCATATTTGCCTGCGGCACCGATCAGATAACCCTCTTCTTTGAGTGTCTCAACTACCTGTAACGCTCCGTTGCGGTCAGGTTCTTTGCTTTCCCGATCCTTGACCCACTCGATTGCTATAAAAAGTCCCTTGCCTCTTACATCGCCAACGTTGGGGTGGTTGTTCTGAGACTCACTTAGTCGTCGCAGCAGCCACTCTCCGACTGATCTCGATCGATTTCCTAGATCCTCGTCCTCCAATATGTTCAACACTGAGTTTCCTGCAGCAGCTTGCAATGGGCTCGAAGCAAAGGTATTGAAGTAGCGAGTCTTCTCTCTAAACAACTCTACGATAGGTCTACTTGAAACCACAGCGGATAGTGGAACACCGGCACCCAAGGGTTTCCCCATGGTCACAATGTCAGGAAGAAATCCTTCCTTCTCGTAACCCCACCACATTCCTGTCCTACAAAGACCAGATTGAACTTCATCTGCAATAACCAGTCCGCCTGCTTCTCGAATCATCTGCGTGGCTCGAGACATGAACCCGTTCGGAATGTTCGGCAGTCCTTCGTTTGCGCAAATTGGACAAACCAACATTCCAGCCAACGGAATTTCATCCTCTTGAAAGCTCCTGATTACCTCAGCCAGTAAATTCAGGTAGTAAGCGAGCGGATCTCCCTCGGAATTTCTGTATAGTTCTGGAAACGGAATAGAGCGATAAATTTTGTCTTCGATGCTTGGTCGGCTCAGCCTACGGACTTCCGAACTATTTCCGTGGTAGCCAGCATCGGTACATATAAAGCCTTTTCCCTGCGTCGCATGTCTCGCCATTTGCAAAGCAACTTCGTTCGCTTCTGTACCTGTACACCCGAAGACGACGCAGTCGAAGTTCGCAGAGTGCTTGTCAATCAATCGCTCACCGTATTCAAGTATCGAGGAATGCAGGTAGCGGTTGTGAACATTGAGATTTGCCACTTGGGATTGAATTGCTTCCACTACACTTGGATGGCAGTGTCCGACGCAAGGAACGTTGTTGTACATGTCGATGTACTGTTTTCCTTTGGCATCATAGAGCGTCACCCCTTTGCCACGAACAATGTGTAACGGGTCGGAATAAAACAGCGGAGAACCTTGACCAAAAATGCTTTCGCGGCGCTTTAGTAACGATGACTTCATGTTTACTTACTCTACATTCGTCGCCGATTCTAACCAGCGACGAAAGATCTAGACTTTTTGTGCTTCTTGATTATTCACAACACTTGATTACGGCACCGTGAGCAGATCAACGCAAGGGACCGTAATTTGGCGCGTCATGGACGGCAAAAAAGGGCATGAGAAGCAAACCCAAGCACTCATCGAAGGCCTGAAGGTACAACCCGGCTTCGAATTTGAAGAATTCGCCATACCTTGCCCATCTCCGTACAGCTATGTCAACACTCTCCCCCGACCGGATTTAGTGATCGGTGCTGGCCACGCTACCCACTTGTCGCTGCTGGCAAACAAACTGCTGTATGGAGGAAAGACCGTATTGCTCATGAAGCCCTCATTGCCCGCAATGTTGTTCGATCTTGTGTTTGTTCCCCAGCATGACATGTGTACTAGCTTCGGAAACGTTCACTTTACAGAGGGCGTACTGAGTCCGAGCATCGACAAGAAACCCAATCCCAACTGTGGCGTAATCTTGCTGGGAGGCACGAGCCGCCATTTCGAGTGGAGTACTTCAGAAGTCATTCAACAGGTACAGGAAATAGCCAGCAGAAATCCAGCTAAGACATGGACCGTCTGTGATTCCCCACGAACTCCGATTGGCTGTCTAGCAAGTATTCCGGATAGACGCAACGTCGCAAAAAAGCCCTGGCAGGAAACCGATGAATCATTTCTCACAAACCTACTCTCGGTTAGCTCGGCGACCTGGGTGAGCTGCGACAGCGTAACGATGCTGTATGAAGCTCTTGGGACACGAGCAAAGGTAGGCATATTGATGTTAGCTTCAAACAAGTCACTAGCCCGTCCTAACAAGCTTCTTCGTGGAATAGAGAAACTGGCTGCATCCCGTCGAGTACATCTGTCGACTACAGGGTTCAAACTTGACGAAGCTGAATTGCTTTTGCTCGCAGAGTCGGAGGTGAATCGATGCGCGCAAATCGTCACTCGACTTCTACACTAAACCTCTCAGAACACTGACTTGACCGACACATTCGGTATGACATTCAGGTGCTATTCAGGTCGCTTTAGGATTGATGTTCCGTGCTATCATTCCCGTGGAACCACTGTTTGGAGTAACTCATGAAAACAGTTCTAACAGGACTATGTGCCTGTGCTTTTACTTTTGCTAGCAGCACCGCTCTTGCTGGAGGCGCAACGTGTGCGACAGAGAGTACAGCAGCAGTCGATAAAGTGAAGATCATTGAAACCATTCATGTCTCTTCCGAGAAAAAAGTCGGCGAGACAACGAAAGGCAAAGTTGATGCCGAAGTTCTGAAAATACTAAAAGCCACAGATTCCATTGACCAAAATGTGGCCAAGGTTGAGTATTCAGGTGACAAGCTTGAAATTATTGAGACTATCAACGTGACATCTTCTAAGGAAATTGATGCCGACGCCGACGACAATGTAGATAACGAAGTCCTGAAAGTACTCGAGGAAGTCAAAGAAGTCGAAGACGATTCGGAAGTAGGCCAGATTCTGATTAAGGATCTTTCTGACTCAGAATTGGTTGACTTATTAATCGAGAAACACGAAACTTCCAATACTAAGAAGTCAAAGCCCTTGAAACTGAGTGCAATTAAAGAAGCGTCTCAGACTGGGAAGTCCAAACTTAGTCCCGACATCCTCGACATCAATCAGGAAGAGCCTGAAACCACCGAGAGCGAGATCAAACAGAAAGAGTCCAAGTAACACCTATTCATCGATTCTCGCTCACCACCCAAGGACTGTCGAAAAGGGATATCCTTTTGCTAGAAATCGTCGAGAACCAGTCAAGGTCAGTTTGGCGAGCTTGTCTTTCGCAAGATTTCAGCATGGCGCTGTGATTTGTTTTTGCACCGATTAGAAGCAACATAGTTTCGGTTGATCTGAGTTGTGCGATAGGTTGTTCGTGTCGTTCTGGATACTCATGCGACCTCCTCATCAATCGATCCCTCCTGCGTTCTAATACAGACAGTTAGATGCCGGTTGATTGGTAGGTCCGGCTAACCAACACAACAGCTCTCGAATTCACAGTTTTTGAAAGTACTGGTCGCCCAAAAGTTCGTGTACAGTTTCCCCCCTTACGAATTCATTGTGCCGAGACCAATTGATTTCCTCCTCTAAGCGTTCCTAAAGCTTTGCCGTTTTCAAGCCAGAACCATCGAAATCGCCTGATGCCCATGCCAATTTGTTATTCGTGGACGCTTTTGCTTTGCCTACTCTTCTCACAACTGGCAAACGCATCCATGCTATCCAGAGATTGGTGTGAGTATGAGACTCCATTTTTTTCCGTTTACACGGATCTCAAGGTTCAAGATGCTTTGTTCACAGCGGAAAAACTGCTGTCGTTTCACCATGCGACCAGCATGTTTTTTGCTCCGGACACTCTCGAGGGCACTTCGCTAAGCATTGTTCTCTTTCGATATCCAAGGGAATTCTCAAGAGAGTTCAACCTGTCTAAATTTGTCGGAGTAATGCAACCCTCCTTTCAAAAGCATCTTTTGCTTCTCGCTGCCGGTGAGAAAGGAAAGGAATACATGCACGTTCCGTTTCATGAATATGCACACTACATCATCCGTTCGCGACTCAAGCGGCCTGTCGCGCGATGGCTTGAAGAGGGGTTAGCTCAATACCTCTCCACTCTCCAGATAGAAGCCCCAGGTATCGCGAACATTGGAGAAATCAATCGTCGTCGTTTGCTTGTTTCATTCCTGGAAACGAAACATCAGGATTGGCGCGAGATTCTCGACGTAAATATTTTGAAAACACCCGCGAATGACTTACAGTCTCAGTACGACGTTTCTTGGGGATTGGTTCACTATTTAGTTCATGGTTCACCAGGTGGAGTACAAAAAGACTCATTGCTAAAAATTAGTGATTTGCTAGAGCGCGTAAACAGAGGTGAAGATGCATTCCAAGCGTACCTGAAGATCGCAATGATCGACGAGGACGAACTCGAAAGTGCACTGTACGGATATCTCACCGAGGATCAGGAATTGCTCCGTTTCCGCTTCGATACGCACGACGAGCTTGTTTTAGAACGAGGATGCCTTGATCGTATAGACAAACATCTTTTGTTAGCCAGCTCTGTCACCGAGTTCAACGCAAAACGCTCGGAAGATATCCTAACGAGACTAAACCGCTTTCATCCGAACAACCATCGTGTATTAGCTGTACTCTCGGATGTCACGCGACGCAAAACCGATCTATCTAGGAAGTATGCGGCCAAAGCATACGAGATCAATCCAGACGTAGCGGAGACGAATGTCGCTCTGGCGTCCGCCCTTATACGTGTATGTGTTGAAGTCCAAGATACGACGTGCAATCAGCTTTTGAGTCAAGCAAAACGTTTGTATAGCCGCGCATTGGAATTGGAACCGAAACGCGTAGATGCGGCGTTCGGGTTGGGGATTCTCTACCTTAACGAAGGAAAAGCGGCCGATGCGCTGGACTACTTGCTGGTCAGCCATCAACATGCGCCATGGTCCGCTCGGGTGAATGGCCATCTGGGAGAGACCTATCGCCAACTTGGTCAATTCGCGAAAGCGGCTGAATATTTGAAGATTGCTGTGCATTGGGAAACAGATGAGTTAAGAAGAGAAGGAATGTTGGAGGTACTTGCACTTGTTGAGAAACACGAACGAGAGGAATAGCGAACGAAAGGTTGCATAATGCTCCAAGAATCTAACCATACGCTAAATCTAATAGATGCCACCTTTGGGTTTAATACCCAACAAATGAGCTCCAACTGTCTGATAGTGCGATTCTCTGCCCTGGACCTGCTGTGTAATCACGTGTGCGTCTTGGAATTTTCGTTGTATCGCCTGGTTCGCAAAAATTGAGGTAGATCCACTGAGGTTGTAGACAATATCCACAGCGTTCGCTGACTGGCGAATCGCGTGAGTTCCCACAAGGCGCAAACGTATTCGATCATCCACAGAGATTTGCCGGGCTTGACCGACGTTTTTCCAAACGTCGTGGACGGTCTCGTCTAGTAGTGCTCTCGCTCCTTCCACAATTGCTTGGGCTTGCCCTATTTTGCTCTGCACAACAGGATCTTCCGATAAAGTGTCTCGAGCAAACTGGGCTCTCTTGGACTTCGACAATTCAATGACACAGTCAATCGCGGATCTTGCGACTCCCAATGCAACACACCCGAAGCCGCAAGCAAACAGCAAGCCCTGGGGAACTACATAGAGAGGACCATCTTCCACTGGAGGCGTATCCAAACGCATGCTACGGTCATTCGGTACAAAATGGTCTTTGGCTTCAAAGCTGAAACTACCAGTGCCGCGTAACCCATTGACCTGCCATACATCCAAGAGGTCCAGTTCTGGTTTTGGAACGAAGTGCAACAAAGCAGGCTCGTGATTCGTTCCACCCGCTGCTGCTGCAAGCCAGTTTGCGTGCCGGCATCCACTCGAAAAACTCCATCGTCCTGTAAGTAGGTAGCCACTGTCGGTCATGGTGTAACTTGCACCACTTGGTGGACCATTTCCCACTACACCACTCGGATCACCCCAAACTTCCTCGGCTAGCCGTCGTTGTGCGCGACCAGCATGCGTGGCAAATACAGCACCTTGATTTAGGCACCATCCCGTGCTTCCGTCCGCATGAGAAATCAATCTCACAACTTCGAGATATTCGGGAAAATCCATCTCCTCACCTCCCAATGACTTCGGGACTAAGAGGCGAAACATACCGAGTTCTTTGAGTCGATTGGCTAGATCAGACGGGAGCTCACGTTCTTGTTCGATTGCATCGCCGTTACACACGATATCCGGATAGACAGACTTAGCTCGCTCCAAAGGTGTAGTCTTATGGCGATCCGACACGTAAATCAGTCCTTCAGCCCTCAAACTCTAAGTCTAAGTTTACGAATCGATAGTCTCAGTTGCCGAAATTAGAACTGAGTGTCGCCTTTCAAGTAGACACTCTGGAATGGCTTAACCAATTGCCGATTCCGATCATGCTGGACGACTTTCCCAAGTGGACTAGGATCCATCTGAATAAGCTTACCGGCCTAATAGACCAACCGGTTCGCTCTATTCGTCACGCAGGGAATCGTTGTCTGTCAATAATCAATAGGACTTCTACTCTGATGACCATTTTCAGTCTAAGCCACCTTGCGGTATTCAATTGAACGCAAGTCAGCTATCGTCTCAGTAATTGCGACCGAGTTCGTCATTAGCCAAAAAGCCTAGTCTATTCCGGTTTACATTTCTCGGTGTTCATTCGAAACGACACAATAGAAACGGCGCGGGTTCTTGTGAATCCCGCGCCGCTACTTCTAGTAAAGATTGCTTGTGAGTTTACATATCCACTTTTAGCGCGATATACCAGTACCGACCCAATGCGTCATAAGAACCGGGGAATACATTTCCGTTACCGGAAATCGAAGGTCCTGCACCGTTCCCCGCAATGGGAGGATCAACGTCGAATACGTTGTTCATACCAGCACGAACACTCGTATCTTCATTGATGGTGTAGATTCCAGCCAAATCAATGTAATGAACTTTATCCAACGTCACGGGACCATCGGCTTCGTGGTCCATTTCGCCCGTAAATCGCCACATCGCACTGACGACTAAAGGTTCATAGACGGTGTCCACCGTCACTCTCAAGTTGTTTCTTAAGTTAGGAATGGGGTAACCACATACTCCACCCCATACACCGAGACAATCTACAACATCTGCAGCTGCCAATTCTTGAGTATCCCACTGTGTCAGTAGACCGAATACGTTGTGAATGTCGAATGTTCCAACACGGTCAATAGTGAAGGAGTAATCAATGATCGCATCCAAGCCCGTTACTTCCTCAACCGCGAGATTGTCGTTCAGAGCAACGATGTGCCCGCTAGAGTCAACTTCCGATCCAATCCACAAGTCTCCTCGTGCACTACTGCGCTTCACTAATCTGCATTGACTGTCGTCCCCATCGAGACACTCATTGAGAATATATTCGGGAGTGAGAATGGAGATGCCTTGTTCAATCCTGACGTTATAGATGTCTACAGCCAAGCTCAAGTTGTTTAGATTCGGCGGTGTCCAAACTACTCCTGCAGTTAGCGTATCGGATTCCTCGGGACTCACATCTGGATTTCCACCCTGAAGAAAGTTGTACTGTCCGGCTGGTGAATGTTGGATGTTGCCAAACTGGGCTGGTGTTACACCGCTACGCTGGCATTCTGCCAAAGTTCTTCCAGCTGTGGTCTGACCGTCGGTAACTGGTCCACCGCATGGGTCTTCATCCATGTCAAATAAATTGAACCCTTGAGGTGTAAATAGCTCTCTTATATTCGCTGCTCTCACTGCACGCTGAATGCTACCTCTAAACCGCAAGTCCATGTTGGGACTCCAGCTCAGCCTCAATCCCCAAGTGTGAGTTGTATGGCCAGTTGAGTAGTCCGAGAACCGATAGCCTGCTTCCAGGTCAAGCTCTTCAATAAGATCACGGCCTTCCGTGATGGGAATCACCGACTCCAAGAAAAACTCAGTTACATCGTATTCCCCTGCCACAGGATTGGTTGCTCCGCCTTGGCCGGCTCCTTCGCCGTTGCGATAACCTTCATCGGGATCGAACGTCATGCCTTCCGACCGTGTCTCAAAGCCAATGACTACGTCCACACCTCGGTCTGAACTGGGCAATACCCAATCGTATTCGAGTAGATTTCCGGCGACGTAGGCCATAAAGACCTCTTGTTCGGTAGTGCCGCGAGCGAACAACGGAAGGACCAAATAGTCGATCATTGTCTGATCCACTCCATCCGAATCAAAAATATTCCACGGTACACAATTAGTGTCTGTACCATCAATGACCGAACGACAAACCGTATTCCCATTTGCATCGGTGACAGCGTCAAGCGCTCTGCGAATCTTGGTTGTACCCAAATCGTTTTGGTACGTGTTCTCCATACTTACAACTGAACGCTGCACATAAGTGTCATAACGCCATATGTCGTTGATGTCCCCTTGAATACCTGCTACCACACGGAAGTTTGTATGTCGAAGATCTTGTCTTCGCGGACCGCCTTCAATGTTTCGACGACCGATATATACATTGATGAAATCGTCTACACGGTTTTGACAGAAAGCTCCGTCCAGATACGCGTTTCGTTGGGCATCCGACGCCATTCCGTCGAGCCTTTCTTGAAGCTCGGTTTGTTGTTCAGTCGAGAGCCGATCCTGTGTAAGCAGCGAGTACTGTTGATCACTCAGAAATGGATTGGAGCAACTTAGTGAACTCGTGACGAAAAAAGCGCCTGAAGGTGCAATTTGAGAAACCGAGCGGTCGTCCATGAACATGAGCTCAATGTAGACTTCCGAAGTGTCAGCAACTGAGTACGTTCCAAATGCTCCAAAAGCGTAGCGTTCGTCCGGACGCTGGAAATAATTCAAAGGTCCATAGTTGAATAGGGTTCCTGCTCTGGGAACAAAACTTGTGCCATCAACCATGTAATCAAATCCGATAGGAGGTCCAGCAAAATTTGTAAATCGACCCTGAGGAATCGTACTTGATCCCCAGCAACCGTCTGCATCATTATTTAATGCACACGCACTATAGTCGCGATCCGCTTGTCGGACTGCCTTGATATCACGATAGGTTGCATACAAGGTGATGTTTCCTCTTCCATCGTCAATATTTCCGCCCATTAAGAGTGATGCCTGGGTCATTTGACCATCGGTGACATTATCTGAAGGCAAGGCAAAGCCGCTATCTTCAACTATCTTCTGCATGGTTCCATCACTGTTGTTGTGACTATAGGCGCTTTGTTGCAGATCGAAATCTATGCCTTCGAACCAATCCTTCATAATGAAGTTAATCACTCCGGCAACAGCGTCAGAACCGTAAGTTGCGGAAGCTCCGCCGGTCAAAATCTCCACTCTATCAATCAGATTACCTGGAATCTGATTGATATCTACAGGAGTACCGATCGGGGAGCCCGCTGGCATTCGCCTTCCATTCAACAGAACCAAAGTTCGAACGCTACCTAGATTTCGTAGTTCGACAGTAGCTGTGCCCGTCGCTCCGTTTGACTGCCCAGTGTTTTGCTTTGACCAAATTTGGGGAAGATTGCGAAGCATGTCTTCAACGCGTACCGTGCCTTGAAGTTCGAGTTCTTCGCTCTCGATTTGCACCAGCGGTCCGGAACTCTCCATATCATTTCTGATGACCCGAGAACCGGTTACGATGAGCTCTTCTATCTCTTCGTCGTCCGCCGTTTCCTGCCCTTGTACAGGCAGGCTTATCAAGAACAGCATTGCGGCAGAAACAAGCACAATACCTGCTTTCATGCCCCCTTGCCATTTCATATTGCTTTGAACATCATCCATTTTGTTTCCTCAGTAGTTGTGCTGCGTGGATTTCCACAGTTCAATTGCAGTGATTAATACTTTTCAATTCGTTAGTTGGTCGATACGCTACGCAAGTGGGATTTCGAAGTTGAATGCTCGGACTGCATCTTGCTCAATGCTAAGAGAAACCTAAACAGCGTTACCCTCGATGCTTGGCAGAACTCCTACGGAGTTGCCTGTCTTGCATTCAAAGCGATTGATATTTGCCCATATTTGGCATACGCTTTGAATTCACACGATTGTCATGCAACG
>JAPOXO010000020.1 GCA_026707045.1 Gammaproteobacteria bacterium
TTCCTACAGCGCAACGAAACCCCGATCAGCTAGCTTCGCAAACATGGGCAACCGCGTAGTTCCATAAAAGCCAATTGAAATGAGCTCATGAAGCACGTTTCAATCAACGAGAATCAGTGATTTCTACAATTCCGTGGACTGCCTCTTTTCGTCTTTCTTTCTTCGTTTTTTGGGTCGGCTATTGCCATTTGTTCCTCTAACAATCTTCCCTCGACGAGTTCGGATATCTCCTTTTCCCAATTCTTGCTCCTTTTAGGCAATCTTCATAAAGACAAATCGTACTAGAGTCCCCAGCACTCCAAGTCATCTGGAAATATTATAGTTCCCTCGTACTCCGTCTCGATTTCTGTCAGCGATCGAGATTCTCGACCCAGAGTACGCCATCCCCGTCCTCCCAAGATAATGAATCTCACGTCTGCACGATTAGCGATCCGACCCATCTGCTGAGGAATCAAGAACTTCTCTCTAGGAGAACCAACCGTTCCCACCGGCAAGGCATGAGTAAACACAATGACGTCTGCATCCTTAGAAAACTCTGTAACAATGTCCTTTTGATTGTTGAAACCTAGGGCAAAAACGATTGCATAATTGTCGATGTCGATTCGCCATGCCAAAGCTGGCTTGCCACCGTGATTCACAGGAATTGCGGAAAGAATGAACTCCTCGGTTCCAAATCCTGCCCATCTCCTAATGCCCTTTGCCTGAATGTCCTTTGTCCGCAAGGTGTAGCCGTTTGGGCTTCGTACGGTGAGCAGCGAAGCCAAAGAGGGATAAGGTCCGTCGGAACCGAGTAGCTTCGTTACGAATTCCGATGTCGAAAGTATTTCCTCATCCCCTGTTGGACCCAATATCGTGAGCGGTTCCTCTCTGTAGGACCGGCGTGATGCCACTAACAGCGCTGCAAGATCGGAAGTTTGTTCAACGGCTGTCTGTGTCAAAACTATCGCCTGCAAATCGCTGAAATTGGCATTGCTCTTGTCAAACAGAATTGAAGTTCCGGCGCTAGCATTGACTAGCAGTATGGCTCGATCGTCCTTCCATACCAAGTAGCTCTCCGCGCCTCTATCGTTTTGCAGGTCAAGATCGCCAGAACCGAGGACTTGCACCCAGATTCCCTCTTCTCCGCAATACCTTGTGGGCTTAGACTGCGCAGCGCTTATAGAACAGATAAACGAGAATCCTGTCACCAAAATGAGCGCTGAGAACTTCGTTATGTATTTAAAACTCACGAATTGCCTCCAGAATTTGTTCCGCATCAACTTCGTCCGGCATTCGCCAATCTCCCCTCGGAGAAAGACTCACAGTCCCAACTTTGGGACCTGCAGGTAGGACAGTGCGCTTAAACTGGTTTGTTGTAAATCGTTCCCAAAAAGTCACGAGAAACTTCTTTAGCTCCTTGTCGTCATAGCGATTCTCAAAGGCGATGCGCGCTATAACAAACAGTTTGCGAGCGGTAGCCCCAGTTCTCAGAAGGTGATAAAGGAAGAAATCATGGACCTCGAATGGTCCAAGAATCGACTCGGTTTGTTGTTCGACCGTTCCGGATTCGGATGGCACGAGTTCCGGCGAAATGGGAGTATCCAAGATTCTGTTAAGGACTTCCGCAAGCTTTCGTGGTGCACGATTTTCCGAATACCACCGCACAACATGAGAAACGAGTGTTTTCGGTACGCTGGCGTTCACGTTGTACGAGCTCATGTGGTCACCATTGAAGGTACACCAACCCAGTGCTAACTCCGACAGATCCCCGGTACCAACTACCAGACCCTTGTGCATGTTCGCCAAATCGAACAGGATTTTTGTCCGTTCTCGAGCTTGAGCGTTCTCCATTGTCAAGTCTGCAGCGCCATCGTGGCAAATCTGGTCAAGGTGTCGGTTTACAGCCTCCGTGATATCCAACTGACTTAGTTTGGTTCCGGTAGTGCTGGCCAAACTGAGAACCGATTGAAGCGTGTGGTCTGAAGTTCCTAGTCCAGGCATAGTTACCGGAAGGAGCTTTGATATCGGACGCCCCAACTTGCTAAGTGCATCCAGACATACCAAATATGCAAGGGTTGAATCCAATCCACCAGAAAGTCCGATTACCAAAGTATCCGTGTGAGCCGAAATCATCCTTCGTACCAATCCAGTGCTTTGGATTTCTAGTACTTCACTTGTACGTGTTGACAATTCTTCCTCTGCGGTGGGTACAAATGGTCGAGAAGAATACAGACGCATTGTTGAATCAAAGCCCTGTCTTGAGCTGCATGAAACTTCGTTCCAAACGGACTTTGAAGTAGATGAGCGATAGGTTGCGGTGCGGCGTCGTTCGAATTGAATCTTAGCTACATCAATATCGACGAGCATTTCTGTATCCGTCAGTGAAAAACGACTGGATTCATTCAACGTGACGCCATTTTCAGAGGCGATCAAATGTCCGCCATACACCGTGTCCTTTGTCGATTCATGTGCGCCGGCACTTGCGTATACATACCCACAAATGCACTTGGCACTCTGCATGTTGACTAAAGATCTTCGATATGTCAGCTTGGAAATCAGTTCGTTGCTTGCAGACAAATTGAAAACGATCAATGCTCCATTCAGGCAATGGTCGCTTGATGGAGGATTGGAAATCCACAGGTCTTCACAGACTTCGATCGCAAATGAAACATCACCAAGCAGAAATCCTTGGTTGCGATCCAATACGAACTCGTGCTGGCCAATGGAAACCAATTCTCGGACACCAGTACCTGAGTCGAACCATCGATCTTCGTAGTACTCGTAGTGGTTGGGGATAGCACTCTTGGGAACCGCGCCAATCACCTTCCCGTTGGCACAAACAATCGCGCAGTTGTACATCTTTCCGTTTGTGCGACGAATCGGTGCGCCAACTAGCAATGCCGCGTCGCCTGTTTGTTCTGCCAGCCACACAAGGGACTGATCGCTCGAAACGAGTAACTCGTCGGAAAAGAACAGGTCCTCGCAACTGTATCCCGTCAACGAAAGTTCGGGCGTGACTACAGCCGAACATCCTCGTGCGACAAGACTTTCGTAAAGTGACAAAATGTGTCGAGCGTTAGCGTCAGGATTCGCCAAATTTACAACGGGCGCAACGGCGCCGACACGGATTAATCCGATTTCTCGATAGTCCATGTGTCAAGTCTATATCACCGGGTAAAATCGCTGTCTTCAATAGCGACACGATAATAGCTAGGAAAAGTATTGAATTTTGAGTTTTCGCAAGAGCAAGACTTGCTTAGGGAACAAGCACGTGGATTCCTGGATGAGAATTGTTCACCGTCCGCCGTTCGAAAGATCCTGGAAGGACCCGAATCCTACGATGCCAAGTTGTGGCAGGCCATCGCGAAGCTGGGTTGGATGGCGACAGTCGTTCCTGAAGAATTCGGAGGTTTGGGTTTAAGTTACTACGAACTGTCAGTAATCGCGGAAGAATTGGGTCGCGCAGTCGCTCCAATACCGTTCTCAAGTTCCGTGTATTTAGCTACTGAAGCACTGCTACTTGCTGGCAACGCTAGTCAAAGACATGAATGGTTGCCAAAGCTAGCCACTGGAGAAGCGATTGGTACATTTGCGTTTGCTGAGAAAGCAGGCCGTCCATCACCGACGAACTTAACAACGACAGCTACGGGCAATTCTCTAAGTGGTACAAAAATTGCTGTTCCTGACGGAGACATCGCCGACTTTGCAATCGTAGTAGCTAGGAGCGACACTGGCGACGGTGCGAGCGCCTATCTCGTCGAACTTGACGAAGTGGCCCAGGAGAAGCTGAACGGTATCGACCCAACTCGTTCGCATGTCAAGTTGAGATTTGAAAAAGACAAAGCCGAACTTGTGGGTAGTGAAGGTACTGGATGGAACCTTGTGAATCAGCTTCTAAATCGGGCCGCAATCTTGTTTGCGTGGGAGCAAGTTGGAGGCTCGCAAGCGGCATTGGAACAAGCAAAAGAGTATGCCATGGGGCGCTATGCATTTGGACGTCCCATCGCCGGTTTTCAGGCGATCAAACACAAGTTGGCAAACGTGTACGTGAAGAACAGTTTGGCACGTTCGAATTGCTATTTCGGAGCGTGGGCGCTTGCCGGAGATGAGTCGGATCTTCCCTTGGCTGCTGCAACTGCTCGTGTTAGCGCATCGCAGGCTTATTACTTCGCTTCAAAAGAGAATATTCAGACTCACGGTGGAATGGGATTCACATGGGAGTTCGATTGTCAGCTGTACTACCGACGAGCAAAGTTGCTTTCCGTCAACCTTGGCAGTGAGATGTGGTGGCAAGATCGGTTGATCTCTGCATATGAACAGCGAAATCAGCCTGTAGCCGCTTAATAGGGGAAAAACTTCGATGGACTTTAACGACACTCCTCAAGAAGCCGAATTTCGCGCTGAAGCTGCCGAATGGCTGAAACGTAATGTTCCGACTAGGGAAGAACTTAACGGACTGGACGAAATTCAGCGATGCAAACTTTGGCAAAAGCGTAAGTACGATGCCGGATGGGCGTGCATACGTTGGCCCAAGGAATATGGGGGAAGGGACGCATCGGCGATTCAAAGTGTGATTTGGAATCAGGAAGAATCCAAATACTCGGTGCCGTCAGGGGTTTTTGCCATTGGTCAAGGAATGGCCGCCCCCACAATGATGAGTTGGGCAACTGAAGATCAGAAGAAGTATCACTTGCCGCCGCTTGCGTCGGGCGAGCATATTTGGTGTCAACTGTTCAGCGAACCCTCGGCTGGATCCGATCTTGCGGCTGTGAGAACACAGGCTGTTCGAGATGGAGACGAGTGGATTATCAACGGGCAGAAAATTTGGACATCAGGTGCACATTACAGTGATTATGGAATCTTGGTCGTTCGTACTGATCCTACTGTTCCTAAGCACAAGGGACTAACTTACTTTTTCCTAGACATGAAGTCGCCCGGCGTTGAGGTCAAACCGATCAAGCAGATCTCGGGTGGAGCGAATTTCAACGAGGTTTTCTTTACAGACGTTCGGATTCCCGACGTACAGCGACTAGGAAGTGTCGGTCAGGGATGGCAAGTGTCGCTAACCACTCTCATGAACGAACGTGCAGCCATAGGTGGTGGTGGCGGATTGGGATTTGAGAGAGTCTATCGGCTAGCTCAGAAGGTGAACATTGATGACCGGCCAGCTATAGAGAATGGACAGGTTCGTGCAGCATTGGCCAACTGGTACTGTCAGGAGTCTGGCTTAAGGTATACCGGCTACAGATCACTGACTGCCTTGTCCCGTGGCGAAATTCCTGGTCCTGAGAATTCGATCGGAAAATTGGTAGGCGCATCTAAATCCCAGGATATGGCCTCGTTTGCGATTGACCTTTTGGAGATGTCGGGTGCTATGGAAGATCGAGAAACTTGGGCAGAAGGCGGAGTCTATACTGGAACCTACATGAATGCCCCGGGTGGCCGAATTGCAGGTGGATCAGATGAGATTATGTTAAATATTTTGGCTGAACGAGTACTAGGTCTTCCTCAGGACATTCGGGTGGACAAGGGTGTTCCATTCAACGAGGTTCCCACAGGCTCGAATAACTAGATTCGAACTCTGCTCCTGTAAGCATCTGATAGCTTCAGGAGCCACACTCAAGGAGCTCCACAAGTCTACACAGTACTTCGCGAACTGGAATACCCCATACGTTTACACCCAATGGACGCATTTGACATCGGATTTGTCACACTTCACGCAATTTGACGATTACAGTGGCATTTCCAGTCCAACTTGCTAGCGGCAGAACTGTTAGGAGCATTTTGGCTGGTCGGAATCACATTCAGTATTGATCGTGTGCTGAATGGGACCAATCCAATTAGGTTTACAGCCGGCTAAGCCAGCACTTATTGTCGAAGAAGAGCTACTTCAAGCCACTCCACCTGGCGAGTAACTGTCTCTCGGCAATATCTACCCCATCGGCTTAATCCGTCAGCTGTCACCCATTTTCCCTTCTTAGTCGCAATTAGTTTTCGATAGACATTCATTTCGACTTACGATTCGAAATTTCTGCTCACACCCATCGCTAGTTTGATTTCGAGAGATCCGCGGCCTATCACCCGATGCCGAGAGTGCAGGATGCAAACAATTTTTAACTATCCAAGAAACATCAACTATTATACAAATAATATGATATAATGTGTTTTGGTTAACCTCCGGAATTCACAAAACACAGCTGAACAAGATGAAACAGACTGTTCGACAACCTTTAGCCGGTGCGAGTGGAAGCTGGAAAAGAACTTCCTTTCAGATATAGGAGAGCAGTTATGAAGAGATTTGAAAGCATTGACAAACGTGTAAGTTCAGAGGAGATTTGGAAATTTCTGCTGGATGAACTCGCCAAACCCATTCCTACATGGAAGCCTGGAAACGAACGGAAATTTGTGAGGTCCTACCCGCACAACGCGGTAACAGATCGAAGTTATCGGGGATGGATAAATCTCATGCTCTTGTGCTGGTCGATGAGACAATTGGATACAGTGGACGGCGGATTTCTTACCGAGAAACAAGCGAACAGACTCGGAGTGAAGGTTAAGAAAGATGAAACTCCGTGTCCGATTGCCTATGCCAATTTTCAAACGGGTGTTTACAAGAACTATTTCGTGTATCACATTAGCCAAACAATTGGCTTCGAGCGACCCGCCAGCGGGCTTCACACTTGGGACCCAAATTCTAGAGTTGAAGACTTACTAGAGAAGTCACATGCCCGTATCATCCACGAGCAAGAGCTTAGCGATCCGCACTATGACTTTTACAGGGACACAATCTACGTTCCCCTTCGCGAGCGGTTTTTCGATTCAAGTATGTACTACCAGGCGATGCTTCATGAACTCGCCCATTGGACTGGTCACGACTCTAGACTAAACAGGGACTTTTTCAGTCAGTTCTGGAATGAAGAAACACGAGCACGAGAGGAACTGCGTGCCGAAATAGCAAGCTGGCTGTTGGGAATGGAATTCGGAATCGGCCACGATCCTATTAGAAATATGGCTTACTTGGAGTACTGGAAGAATTACTTGCTCTTCGGTTATGAGGAAATGCGTCTTGCCGTGGAAGATGCCCTGAAGATCTGCAATTACATAAGGAAGATTGACGAACAGGCAGGTCGTATGAGCGAGCGGCGATTTAACGGCTCTGCTGTTCAGAGGCAAAGTTAATCGAAGTGCGTCTTTCCAAGTCTTTAGTGCATCCAATTGGCATATGAAAGCTTGTTTTGCATTAATATCTTCGAACCGTACGGGAGTACTCTTAACATGGATCTGACTCTAATAATTGCTGGAATAATTCTGATACTTGCACTGGTCGTTATCCTGCGGGCAGTAAGGGTTGTCCCCCAAGGATTCCACTGGACTGTGGAGCGTTTCGGCAAATACACCCGAACAATTACTCCTGGATTAAATCTGCTTACGCCGATTGTTGAAGCTGTGGGGCAGAAATTCAACATGATGGAACAGGTCTTGGACATACCCGCCCAAGACGTGATTTCCAGTGACAACGCCTTGGTTCAATGCGATGCGATTTGCTACTACCAGGTTCTGGATGCCGCCAAAGCCGCTTATCAGATCAATGATCTTCAATTGGCTACGAGAAACTTGGTGATGACAAACATTCGTGCGGTCCTGGGATCAATGGAACTTGATGAGATTCTCTCAAACCGCGACCGCATCAATATTGAACTACTCAAGAAAGTGGATCTCGCTACCGACCCGTGGGGTACCAAAGTTACTCGGATTGAAATCCGAGATGTAACACCACCCCAAGACTTGGTAAACGCCATGGCTCAGCAAATGAAAGCAGAACGCGAGAAACGAGCTCAAATTCTCGAGGCAGAAGGCTCACGAGAAGCCGCGATCAAAGTGGCTGAGGGACAGAAGCAAGCAGATATTCTGAAAGCGGAAGGTGAGCTCCAAGCGTCTATTCGAGAGGCGGAAGCCAGGGAACGACTAGCCCAGGCTGAGGCTGAGGCAACAAAAATGGTGTCAGACGCGATTGCGCAAGGGGACAGCCGCGCCATCAATTACTTCGTTGCTCAAAAATACGTTGAAGCCTTAGGTCAATTAGCGGAGTCGAACAACAACAAAGTCATGATGATTCCTTTGGAAGCGTCAAGTGTGATTGGATCTATCGCTGGTATTGGCGAGCTTGCAAAGGATTTTGTTGGAAAAGACTCATCAAACACAAGGAGATAGGAGTGGAACTTACACCTGCACTTATTTGGCTCGGAATTGGAGTTGTACTCGGAATCATCGAGGTGCTTGGGGCCAGTGGATTCTTGATTGGCGCGGCTATCGCTGCTATTGCAATGGCATTGGCAACTTGGATCTTTCCTGGTTTGGAAATCGTTCCGCAGGTCATCATCTTTGCTGTCGCTGCAACCGTTGCCACCTTCATTTACTTCAAGTTCTTTCGGTCCACCGATCCGCGCCCCGGCGTAGATCTCCACGACAAGGTGGCGACTATGGTCGGTCAACAATTCACGTTGGAAGACCCTTTGTCTGCCAACAGCGAAACAAAGACTCGGATTGGCGATACTTTGTGGAATGTTCGGTCTACTGAAGATTTGCAAAAAGGAAGCAAGGTAAGAATCGTAGGAGGAACACAGCAAACCATTGATGTAGAAGGTGTTGCATGACACCTAGTCACACATATTAGAGCTTCTGCAAGATACTGAATATTTGTACAATACCATACGGTTTTTGGGTTCGTTTAGTCTAGCTATGCCCGAACTGAACTGCCTGTTGTTTCACGTGGAACATTGATCCCGGAAAACGGCTCTGTTGAGAGTCTTTGAGGCAATGGTGAAAGTCAGAGTTCTCATGGGGTTAGCCTCTTTTTCCTCTTGATTGTCCGAACGTACGTAAGTCAGCCGTTGCCTGGCGCAGAAGTTTGGTAGTACACGTCCACCGAACAACAGCCCCGTCAATGTCAGCGACGAATTCACGTTACCAAACAAGAACCTAGCTTGTAATTTCGAACTTTGACCCCAATTTAAAGAGTATTGTCAACTAGGTTTGCTAAGAATGCGCTTTGATCAACTGACCACCGGTTTTCAGAATGCACTGCAAGACGCACATAGTCTTGCCGTCAATCGAGAACACTCGGTTATTGAACCGGTGCACATGCTTTCCGCCATGATTGATCGATCTGACGGAACCATCCCCAACATACTTGCTGTTGCCGGAGGAAATGTCGACAAAATTCGACTCGACATCGATCAGAAACTCGGCCAACTACCTCAAGTTACTGGTGGGTCGGGACAACTCACGCAAAGTCGCGAATTGCAAGGTGCTCTCAACGCAACCGACAAGCTAGCTCAAGAAAACGGAGATTCCTATATTGCAAGCGAATTGTTCGTACTTGCCTTGTTTGAAATTCAGGATCCGCTAGCCAAAGTCTTAACCGAGAATGGAGTTACTAAAGAGTCGTTAGATGCTGCGGTTGAAAGGGTGCGGAAGGGAGTGCGAGTCCAAGACCCTGGAGCAGAGGAAAACCGTGGTGCATTGTCCAAGTACACCATCGATCTGACCGACCGAGCTGAAAACGGAAAACTCGACCCTGTGATTGGCAGGGACGATGAAATTCGCCGTACGCTTCAGGTTCTTCAGCGCCGTACTAAGAACAACCCTGTTCTGATTGGAGAGCCGGGCGTTGGAAAGACTGCAGTAGTCGAAGGACTGGCGCAGCGAATTGTCAACAAGACTGTTCCAGAGAGTATGAAAGACATGCGAGTACTTGCGCTCGATATGGGGGCGATGGTTGCTGGAGCCAAGTTTCGAGGCGAATTCGAAGAGCGAATGAAGTCGTTGCTTGATGATCTCGCCCATGAAGAACGCAAGGTCATTCTCTTTGTGGATGAACTTCATACAGTGGTGGGGGCAGGAGCGGCAGAAGGATCCTTAGATGCGGGCAACATGCTCAAACCTGCTCTTGCCAGGGGTGAGTTGAGGTGTGTCGGAGCTACAACGCTTGACGAATACCGAAAGTACATTGAAAAGGATGCAGCACTGGAACGACGATTTCAACGTGTTCAACTCGACGAACCGTCTGTAGAGGACACGATTGCAATTCTGCGAGGCCTGAACGAACGCTACGAAGTTCATCACGGCGTTGAAGTCACGGACCCGGCTCTGGTAGCAGCCGCAACACTGTCGCACCGCTATATCTCGGACAGGCAGCTACCGGACAAGGCAATTGACCTGATCGACGAGGCAGCAAGCAGAATTCGAATGGAAATCGATTCCAAGCCAGAGGCAATCGATAGGCTTGACCGAAAGCTCATTCAGATGAAGATGGAACGCGAATCCCTCAAGCATGAGAAGGACGAGGCTTCGACCCTACGTCTGCAAGATTTGGACACATCCATAAACGAAACTGGGAAAGAACTGGAAAAACTCAATAAAACACTGCAATCGGAAAAACGCTCTGTTGAAAGTACACATCACGTAAAAGAGCAACTTGAAGCTGCACGACTAGAGTACGAGGCCGCAGAACGCCATGGAGACCTGGCTCGAATGTCCGAACTTCGATACGGTCGAATTCCTGAATTGGAGAGAGTGGTGGCTTCTTCCGACGATGACAGTTCAGCTGCAGATTCATTCCAGCTCTTACGAACCAAGGTTACTGAGGACGAGATAGCTGAGGTGGTTTCGGCGTGGACCGGAATCCCTGTTGCACGAATGTTGCAAAGCGAACGTGAAAAGTTGCTAAAGTTAGAGGAAGTACTGCATAAGCGTGTTGTCGGTCAGACCGAAGCTGTGTCAGTAGTGTCCGACGCAATTCGGCGAAGTAGGGCAGGACTGGCGGAGGAATTTCGACCTAATGGATCGTTCTTGTTTCTGGGCCCGACAGGTGTAGGCAAGACTGAACTTTGCAAGGCACTGGCGGAGTTCCTGTTTGACTCAGAAACTGCTCTGATACGTCTTGACATGTCCGAGTTCATGGAGAAACACTCTGTCGCTCGGATGATCGGCGCCCCTCCAGGATATGTCGGTTACGACGAAGGTGGCTACCTGACGGAACGGGTTCGACGAAAACCATATTCCGTGCTTCTGTTGGATGAAATTGAAAAAGCTCATCCGGACGTTTTCAATATTTTGCTTCAAGTTCTCGAAGATGGACGATTGACCGATGGTCAAGGTCGGACTGTGGATTTTCGAAATACGGTAGTCGTGATGACTTCCAACTTGGGATCAGATGTCATTCAGGAGAACGTAGCAGACGAATTTGACGCAATGAAGAACAAGGTCATGCAAATAGTACGGGGCCATTTCCGACCGGAGTTCATAAACAGGATTGATGAATTGGTAGTCTTTCATACGCTCCAAAGGGAGCACATTAGAGAAATTGCATCGATCCAGGTTGGATACTTGGCTCGTCGCTTGGCAGGACAGGATCTGGAGCTGGTAGTTCGAAGATCGGCACTCGACCTACTCTGCAATGCAGGATTCGACGTTGTCTATGGTGCCCGGATGCTAAAGCGAACCATTCAGCAGCGTTTGGAGAACCCGCTAGCAAAGAAGCTGCTAGCCGGAGATTTCGTTCCAGGTGCCAAAGTAGTTGTTGACACCCAAGACGATGAGTTTAGTTTCAGTATTGAAGAGAGTGGATCCAACGGGGATGCTCGTCAGGAATCGATGACTGAATTAGCATAAGTTTGGCCGATGAAAATTTTGAGGGATTGAGTTAACTGGCCAAGGGATAGACTGCTCAAGAGAAAGCTAAAGTGCATGCCGTTAGTTGAGCTAGTCTTCGAGGACTTTCTTTCCAAAAACTTCCGTTCGTGCCGACTCGTGCCCAATGGTCTCGTCGGCAATATGGCAGGAATTCTGGGTATCCCAATATCCCCATTCGTAGGCCTGCCGCTTCGGTGGAACAACGACAAGTGTCCAGGCAGACCCTGAGGGCAGTTCTCTAATCGCATGGTAGCGGTCTGATCTTCGAAATAGATTAACGCGACGGATGTGTTCGCGTTGGTGTCTGCCATTGCGACAATCCAAAGTTTCCTGCCAATAGGAACCGGCGAGAACTATGGAAAGGAACCATCGCCATGGATGATTGTGAAGCCATCTGAATTCATCGACTTTGTGCATTTGGTGGACATAAACTTCGAAAGACTTTCCAGATCCATTGCCAATCAGATAGTAGCGAGTCAAATAAGGTTGGTCGTATACGAAAATGGTCTTGCCACTCGTCTTCCGCAACAACCATTTGAGTATGGATTTCTTGGCTGGAGATGAAGCCCTATTTGTCGTGGACGGTTTGCCCAACGCACTGCGAAGTAACAGTTGAGTCATAGTTTCTCTAATTGTTAGTTGGTTCTCCGCTCAAAGAATGCTCATTAAAGTGAACGGAAGAGAGACTAATTTCTATAGTCGCTAATGAAGTCGTAGCGATTTGTTATTTTAGCAAATGTCGTGTGCTCGGAGGCGTCACAGTCGACTCACCTTGTGGCCCAAATCATGCCCCGTTTCATGATTTCCTTCGCCTCTGGAACGTCGAAGTCTGACGCTACATGCCCCAGTGAACTATAGAACACTTTGCCTTGCCCATAGCACTTTTTCCAGCAAACCGGCATCTTTACATCTTTGACCCAATCAATTCCCCAGTAAGAACCGGAGAACGTTGTCGTTGCCAATACTTCAACTGAGGGATCGACGTGCATAAAGTACTGCTCCGACTTCATTGAAAAGTCCGACAGACCTTCAACTATGGGATCTTCAACCTCGATGTTCACGTCGTAGTCGATTATTCCACCAGGGTGGCAAATGAACTGCCCACCAACCATAAACTGATACTCAACATTGTTGCGAAATGAATCGCCCATTCCGCCGTGCCATCCCGCACAGCCTGTTCCATTGCGAATTGCATTCAATAGACCTGCTTCTTCTTCGCGATTGATACTTGACATCGTCCAAACAGGAATGACAATATCCAGCGACCGCATAAAGTCCGAATTTGCCAGCGGTTCGAGCGAATCTTCAATGATGACCTCGTAGCCTAGTTTTCGTAGGACATCTCCAAATATCGTTGAAGTCTGCTGGGGCTCGTGTCCATTCCATCCACCCCAAGTGATGAAGGCTCTCTTGCTCAGATTACCAGTAGTGTTGACATCACTCATTCCAAAGGCCCGTCTATTTGCAATTCGTTATTCTCTTCGTTGCTCATTCTGTGCACCCCGGCCACAGATGCTGGTATTTTCACTTCGCCCCCTGCCAAAAGGTAATCAATCTCGGTCCTCAGACCTGATTCATCATACTCTGCCCTCGCCACTTCAGAACCAGCCAATTCTTCCAGCAACAGAAAGGCTTTCGCCTGATGTAGTCTTTGTTCGTCACGGCGCAATTGAAGGCGAAATCTATGCGAAAAACCGAAATGCTTGTGCGCCAACAAAGGGTATTTTTGAACGAGATCTAGTAAGAATTCCGGTGGAGTAAATGTGCTGATTGGAAAACTCCGTACCGCCCATTCGTCCCCACAGTGTGCAGCAATCTCCAGTGCGACTATACGAGAGTGCGCCACCGCACTCAAGACACTGTTGTCTCCCAGTAATCTACCGATTGCTCTTTCAATCATGTTGTCAATGGGATCCTGTGCATCTGGAAGGAGCTCAATTTCAAAAGGTTGACATTGCTGCCACACCCAGAACGCATGCAAGTATCCTTTCTCCATTCGTTCTCGAGCCAAGTTGCGCAGTTCCGGTTCCTTAACTCTGTTCTCAATGACTCGCAAACTCACATCAAGAGTACTTCGTACATCGATCTCACGCATACTTTTTTCGTATCTGCTCGGTACTTCATCTATGGATGAGAGAGCAGCTTTATCCAGAGCTATTAGTCTGTGTTCGGCTTTGGCACAGGCGTGAAGGTATGTTGAATATTTGTACAGATCCCGAGCGGCACAGTGACCGGCCATGTCTTCTCGAATGCCTTTGGATTTCAATTCGAGGCACGAAGGCTTCGTAGCCATTTGAAGGAACACCTTCTTGCGTTGCTCCAACTTTTCATCGAATATATCCCTCCAAAGCGGTATTTCGTCCAACGCATAGTCATCAAATCCAAACGGTAACGCGTCATATCTTGTACCGAGTGGGAAGTTGATTGTGTTGTGTAAGCCACTTCTGTCGTAGTAGCGCAGTCTCCCATAGTCCCAAACAGGCTCATCGAGAAAGTACTTCGATAAGGCAGATAAACAGTCTGAACCTAGAGGTTCCGGAGAATTCACAGGTGGACATAGTTCAAGAGCTTGTTT
Source organism: Gammaproteobacteria bacterium (assembly GCA_026707045.1). GTDB lineage: Bacteria > Pseudomonadota > Gammaproteobacteria > Pseudomonadales > Azotimanducaceae > Bin55. The sequence goes on from JAPOXO010000020.1 coordinate 14,249, forward strand.
CCATGCTTCGCGTTGCTTTAAGGATTCAGCGCGATACTCTAACGGTTCTGGGAGAACCCGGAATCTGACGTCAGCGTGGACCTTAAACTCTCCTAGATTTGATTCCTCCACTATCTCAGTTGTGCCACTAGCAACTGTCGTCATCTGAGCGACAGCAACTATTGGAACCAAGACCCACTTACAGTCGACTCTCACTTTGCTCTCGCTATGGCGTCTCGACGCCTGACTTTTTGAATGGTCACCGCAAAATTCATGCACGAGCCTTGTGAATAACCCAAATTCTCACAAGCCACGATTTCCTCAATTACCGCAAGAGTAATACTGTTTTTTGGTAGTTTATGACCAAGCGGTGTATTGAGATTCATAATTCTCGTCAATCGAGTTCTCCGTGTTCAAGCCCAGTGGGGAACGGAGCGGGCTTGATCGTTCGAGATTCGATGATCACGTGCTCTCCGCTATTGCTGGATTGGTCCATCGC
>JAPOXO010000077.1 GCA_026707045.1 Gammaproteobacteria bacterium
GGCGATTACTCTTGCCGTCCAAAACAGCCTATAGCGCCCCGAAGGCAGAAAATCGCTCATGAAACGCACAGAGTCATGTCTCACTTGGCTTCCGTAGAACCCCCAACGGGAATACCCAAGCGAATTCCATACACCCTCAATTCCCTTTGGCACGAGCTTGTCGGCAAGCTCCGACTCTGGTGCGAGTTCTCTATAGTTAGTCTTGGCGATTCTTGAGTTAATGGGTTCTAACGCTCCGGGCACTGGGTCAACGACTATTACAAAGTCTCTCTGATCTCGAATGTCCAAATAGATCCCAACATGGACGACATCGCCTCTCTTCAGGGTTGAATTTCCGTCGAGCTCTATCCAATCGTTGTCGTTCTTGACCCAATATGCCTTCCTTATATCTATTCCAAAGTTCTCTCGTTCTTCTTCGACCTTTGTTGGTTCATATTGCAAAGTAGCCTTGTAGTAGAAACGGGAGTTTCCCTGTTGTGTCAAGTACACTTTTCCAGGATTACCGACGAACTCGTGATTTATTGAGGTTGCAAACATTGCCGCTCCGATCGACGGCTGATGGGAATCCGATCGCTGCAATGTAATTCGATGATGGGGTTGTTCAAGTGCAAGCTCTACGTCTACTACGGCATCCTCGTCAGAAGTCTCCATGGTTTTGGCGTAGTCGACAACTGCTCCGAGGCAGAAGGACGACTCATGAGTATTGGTTTGCAGCCATTTTTTATTCAACTCAAACATTACGCCTCGTACAAGTTCAGCGAGCCGATCGACAGCTAACAACGGCTTCTTGTTTTTGTGTGCCCGAACGAACGAGGAGACGGCGTTGCACGTTGTCTTCAATGTGCTCGACAATAGGTAGTCACCTTCCCAAGATCTGTTGTGATGGATGAGTGCTCGGTCACTGGTTACTCCTATGCCGCTTCTAATCCGAGATGCCAACATATCAAGTGTTTTCTGCTCAGCGCCAAGTTCCAGAGCAGCTTCTAAAGACTGAGCTAGCGCAAAAAAACTCACCGTCGGACTCTCCTCAAGCAACTCGACAATGTACTGAAGATCGCCTTTTCCGTGTTGCGTAAGAGCGTTGGCCATAACCAATTTCAATGATTGAACCAAGTTTTCGTTGTAGTGCGATTCGTCGAGCGAGCGATTCGATACTTGTTCTTCCAAATACCGGAGCAACTTTATCAACACGGGCGCAGGAACTTCATGTCCTGCATCCTTCAACCATCTAAATGCAAGCGCCGTGTATGCGGAGAGATACTCGTCCGCAAAATAGGATTCACCGGACCAATAAGCGAATCCACCATTTCTAGTCTGGAAATCGACAGCCGCTTGCAATACTTCCTGGATGTATTCGTTCGAATTTGGCCATTCGACGTTCATGCGATTTTGCAATGACGAATAGTGTGCAGCTACTACTGCTGTACTAATTTTTTGTTCCCAACATCCATAAGGGTAGTCACGCATTCTGGCTATATTGTCTTCCGCAGCATTGATCAGGGAGGGAGCTACCAGAACATTGAGCTTTCCCGTTCCATCCTTGATGTTCGTGGGAAACTGGACTGTTTCAAAGACTTGCTCTTGGGTCGAAGTGCCGGAGACGGAACTAACGACTAATCTCGTGCGGCGGTGCACTGTAATCTGTTGTGAAAGAGCATCGGAATGTTCAGCATCGTAAGCGGTGACCAGAAAGGAAATCTCACCAGCTTCAGTCAGATCTCGGTTGTCTTTGATTCGAGCTGTTGTTCGTGACGAAACTAGCTTGCGCTCGAAGGGCTGTAGTGTTGCTTTTTCTTGAAACGGCGCTGCCTCAACATCCCCACTCGTTTCAATTTCGACGGTTATGTTTCGTTCACTGTCTGTTCGATTGAAAAGCATGAATCCAGCGTCAAACTGGTCTGTATCGGTAACCTGGTTCGGCAAGACCGGATGAATTTCAATACCAAGATTGGTTTTGAACGAATGAAAGCCTACTCCGATTTGATCACCTGTAGCAGCTGCCACTACGATGAATTTCCATTCCGTAAGCCTATCGCCGGCATTGAATTCGAAGCTGACCAATCCAGACTCATCTGTTTGGAGGTGAGGTAGCCAAAGACTCAACAATTCCTTGTTCTGGCGAGTCTCCTTCCTTCGAGCCGGAACCGCTGCGTTGACTATCTCCGAGTATAGGCCACGATTGGGAATATGAAGCAGCCCATCATCGGTTATCCCAAACTCCACACTTTCTAGCAAGCCTTGAATGGGGTCAAAGTGATCGATTCCAGACTTTGACAGTTCCACCGCACCTTGCTCCACCACAGCGACCGCAAGTTCCTTCCGGCTTTGCGAACTCGATCCAGAGCTATCTTCAATCGATATAGCTACTTTTACACGTTCGCCCGGTTCATACACTTCTTTATCTGTAGTGATTTCGATGGCGAGCACTTGTTCAGGATCTCTCACGCGCAATCGAACCTGCTCAGTTCGTGAATTGGGAAACGAACGTTGACCATCGTAGGGAACGAGCACATAGGGCCTGCGTGACGAATTTACAGTGAATACTGTGATGGCAACGCCAATTATTGGCTCGTAGTCTTGCTCAATGGGAATCTCAATATTGGTGGTTTCGTCCTCCAGCGAAATCACCCATTCATCCAAAATGCCTAGACGTTCTGTTGTAACCAGAGCTAACGAACCGGGAAAAGTATGTTCAAGCTTTAACTGTGCAACTTCACCGACGTTGAATAGGAGATCCTCCAGTTCGTGCCTGTTGGCAATCCGAACATATTCACTCTCTGTGAAAAGTGCTGAGAGAAACCGCTCGTAGTAAATGACCCTTGAGTAAGCGCTTTGGATTCGCCCATCTGGGGTCGTGATGGATGCTATTGCACGATAGGCAACATCCCTAGTAGGTTCATAACTGCATTTCTTGGGCAAGTCATCCACCTCTAAAGTGCAAGAGTGCAGAACCTTTCCCGAACGTGCCTCGAGAAAAGGTTGCCCTCTATGCTCAATAAATTCCAGCGTGATCCTTGTATCGTTCTTTGGAACACCTTTTGGGTCAACTACGACAGCTTCAAAAATCTGAGCTTCTCCTCCACTGTCCTGCTGTCGTATTCCAACAAGCCGGTCTGTGCTGATGTACGTGGCTTCCAGTGTGTGCCAGATTACGTTTCCGTTGTCTTCTTGTATTCCCGCTCTGACGCTTAACAAACCAACGGGAACATCTTCAACGTTTAACTCAAAGGATGCGGAAAAGCGACCCTTTTGGTCAGTGAGCTCACCTTTTGATGGTGCATCCGTTTGCGTTAAGTTTTGTGACTCACCAGTTGTTACTGCGAATCGAAACTCACGAGTTCTGGGATCAATAGACCTAAATTGCCTGGGTACAACGGACACGTCCAATAGAATTGGAGCTTTGGAAAACGGGCCACCAGACAGAAGATCTGCTTGTCCGTTCAGTGTCAAAACGTCTCCCAAACGGTATTCGTTGGCATTGAGACTTCCCTCGATTCGGATCGTCGCGGGATTAAAGTCAAAAACATCTACCTCAAATGCTTCCCAATGATGAATTGAGCTGAAGCGTGTTCGTTGAGGATCTTCCTGCATTAGGGCATGTAGAGCCTTCTCGTCGTCGAGGAATACCAAGAAAGTCAACGATTCCACAGCTTGTTCTGGAATTTGGAACTCTCCGGAGAACGAACCAAACTCATTGAGCTCAATTCCCTTTTGATAATGCACGATTGCTCCCCGGGCATCTTCTACAGCAAGGAGAAACCGATGGCTGCGGTCGACACTCAATCCGGTATCCATCTGATTTCTGATGTAAATCTTGTAGTTGAGGGTGTCGCCGGGTTGATAGATGCCTTGGGCGGTGTGTCCCCATACGGAGAGCGGTGGACCAGCGTGGAAATCAGGTGTCCCATGCACCATTCCCGCATCCTTTGATAGTGGCAGAATCGAATAACCGAGAGGTCCCTCAATCAACAAACTGTGCGTGGACCGGCTATTCCTAACGCAATGGACAAAACGGTCGGAATCGTCTGTTGAAGTTGTCTCGGAATCAGGGTGACTGAGATCAGGAAATTGTGAGCGTCCTAGAAATCTAGCAATTCCGTGTTCGTTTGTCTTTGATTCACTCAGGGTCTCGATGGAATCTCCTACGATCTGAATCAGCTTCACCGCTACGTCGGAAGCTGCTTTACCTTTCTCGAGGTCTGCGACCCACGCCAAGGAGGATTCGTAACCAATTCGAGCATTGACGTTGTATGAAGCTACCTGTCCCGTCATACAAAGGCTTTTTGGATCTTCGCCGAATCCAATTCGGGCTACCGGTTCAACCAATGCAAAAAACCGGCCGGACTCTTCGTCCAACCAATCGTCTATGTCAATGACATGTGAGGTAACACGATTGATGGGCGCACTAAGAACAAAATTTTTTGCCCCTACCTCTGATGTTTGCGCTAAATCAAGCTCGTTAGCCACTTGCACATTGAGGCTGTCAAGATTTGCGAACTCAACAGAAAACTTGGGATTGGTGCCTCTTTGGAACACCATGTTTCGGGTGCCTCTTTGAAAAACCAAGTTTCGATAGTAGAAATTTAGCTTTGGCTTGTAGTTTCCTGTACGAAACTCTAGATCTGGGAACTCGGCAAGCGGTCTCTCAAAAATGTCGTGTATTCGAGAATACCCGTCAAATAACTCATACGAGGTCATGCCCTTCAATCTGTAGAAAATCTTTTTTCGATGTTTTTTTTCTACCAGGTTGCTCGAGATGTCCTTCGTGGAATGCACTACGCGGTACGGTGGCTCTCGTTCCGAAGTGGAATAAGAGAAAGGAGACTCAAGGAATTGGGCTGCGTTGACGGGATCTGGATGAATTCGAACATACCTGTCCGAGTGGTTCAGCATCTGCGATCTCTTGATCGGAGTATTGAAGAGTAAAGTCACGCCAAGGTCCGGGTCGCATCCTGCAAGTTCGTCCTGGTCGTGCCTGTGTATCAAGTGCTGGTGAATCGTTCCGTCGGTGAATTCACACTCCAAACCGACCACCTCAAACTCCGAGAATGTGGCGAAGCGTGAAGCATGCAAGATGTGTCTAGTTGGTTCCGTTGCGAAGATGGAAGTCACTTCTGGGAGGACCTCAATTTCGTAGGAGGTGGCTAAGTCCAGCGGCTCTTCGGGTTCCACGTTCCATTGAGACGAAGCAATCACACTTAGCTTGATCCCTATTTCATTGTTTTCATCTCGTAGATTTCTTAAGCTTTCTTTCAGATGTTGCGCATCTGTTTCAGAGAGTCGAAGCCACTTTCCACTTTCGTTTTGCCGATAAATCACATGACTGCCAAAATCAATTTCGGTTGAACTGAGTTTGATCCCTATCGCGTCGTTCGTACTTGAATTGCGAAAATGCACCTTGGTCAAGACTGTTCGTAAATCAATGGGCTGCGAAAACGCCAGTTGGGCGATGGGACGGGCGGGACCGTACCAGTAGTCAAGGTTCACAACCACACCAAGCGATGCGGTCTTGAAAGTATGTGTCTGAGCAGCGACAAGCTCCGTGCCATCTGTTGCCTCAAAAGCATTGTCAATTTCAATTGAATAGGTAGTGGAGTACTTCAAGTAGTCGCTATGAGTGCACGTGAGTTGAGTGTTGCTGGACCATCGCCAGGTGCACGACAACCGGGGTTTGATTTGAACAGGTACCTCTTCCAGATCCATGTCCGTGCGGCCGAACGGTACCATGGGCTTGCTGAACTCAATGAGGATTTCGCCCCTCGTAACAGGTACTTCAATGCATGACGGAGTGACACTAACGACATTAAGTTGGTCATTCGAATTGGCATGAGAGACACAGACAACCCAAACTAACAAGCCCGCAAACGTAAGCGTTTGATGGAGTTTGAACATTGCCCTAGTTGCTCGTGTTGTACCTTACAAACGGACCATAGTGATTCTATTCGCAGGTTCTTAGGAGAAAACACCTTCGAGGAAACTAGACTGTTAACAAAATTCAGCTTTTTTTAGTTTGCATGCTGCTCCCTCTGAGGCTATGGCTACACTCTTACATTGAACAGAAGCAGCGGAGCATCGAAGAGCGCTTCCAACCATCTGGAAGATCTGACCTATGCATAGTGGCAAGCGGATGCCAAAAAGAAAGACCTCCCACCACCAATAAAATCGCAACAAGAAACCGAGCTCAGCGTGATGGACTATGAACGAATCGAATTAGTGCTGTTTGACATGGGCGGAGTCGTCGTTTCTGTTCATCCACGTCGCGTCTTTCGCCATTGGGCCCAAGCCTCAGGCGTTCGATTTGAAGAGTTTGTAGGGCGTTGGTCGATTGAACAGCACTACAAGGACTACGAGACAGGCAGGACTTCGTTTGAGCAACTTGTGGACGGCCTGAACAATCAACTTGGTATTGGAATGAGTATCGACGACTGGAAGATTGGTTGGAATGAGTTGGTAGGGCAACCGTTTCAAGATGTACTGCAGCTAGTACAACGACTCGCGTCTGAACTTCCTGTTTACTGTTTTACAAATTCAAACCCAGAGCACGAATCAATCTGGGCGAACAATTGCAAAGAGGAGCTCTCAGTCTTCCGCGCAGTCTTCAATTCATCGACCATTGGATTGCGAAAACCTGACGTTGACGCGTTTTTAAATGTTTCAATTCGTATGGAAACTAGTCCAAGCCGGGTTCTGTTTCTAGACGACAATAGGGAAAATGTCCGAGGTGCGATTGAGAGTGGAATGCAAGCTTTACACGTACCCAGAAAAGCCGATACGATTGAGGCGTTGAGTGCCCTTCTGCAATTTACCAGCGGTAGGAGAGCTTAAATAGAACGAGTTGCATCTCGGTTGTTATTTGCTAAGTCTGCAAAAATGTATTAATAGTGCAAGTTCCACTCGACACGGATTAGGAGAAAGAGTCATGCAAGATCGGGGCAATATGTATGTGGCGGTGCCCGGAAGAGTGATTTGCCTTCGCAAACGAGATGGCAAGGAGCTTTGGCGAACCAAATTGCCAAAGTGGATCAAGGACATTACCACGATACTTGTTGAAGAAGATGCCATTTTCGCAGCTACACAGGGGGACATCTTCTCGTTAAATCCCCAAACAGGAAATATTGATTGGCACAAGCGCCTTAAGGTTGGTGGTGTGTGTATTCTTGGGAGCGATTCGCCCGCTTCATGAGAAATGCTACATACCCAGATGCAGACTAGGTAAGAACAGAAGACATGTGGGATCGGGGCAACCTCTACGTTGGCGCGAGTGGTCGAGTAATCTGCCTTCGCAAGAGAGATGGCAAGGAGCTTTGGAGAGCTAAGCTTCCTAAGCATTCTGACATTACCACCATACTTGTTGAGCAACAAATAGTGTTCGCCGCAACGTCTGGAATTGTTTTCGCGCTGAACTCCCGAACTGGTGATATCCAGTGGCAGAACAACTTGAAGGCAAGTGGTCGGGTGTGCATTCTTGGGAATGAAGCGCAAGCTGGTGTTGCAGCAGCCATTCAGGCTGCGCAGGCTGCAGCGGCAAGCGGAGCCGCAGCAGCAGCGGCTGCAGCAGCAGGTGCCGTGGTTGTGGCAACTTCTACTTAGTTTGAACGATTAATTGCAGGAAATTAGATGCGAGTGTTTTAACTCAGACATCAATAGAAGTTAAGATCGAGAAGATATCTCTACAGGCGGTCTGCGATTTGCGCTGATGTTTCTATTCTCACGAAATCGATTTGCGTGAATTCTTTAAATCGTTTGAAAGCTTAAATTCTGAATGCCCGTGTGTCGATTGTGTTGTCGCTAGGACTTTTCTATTGGTTACTGGCTTTTCTAACAAGAGTCCATTTCTTGTAGAGCAGGTAGAGTGCAGGAAGCACTATCAGTGTGAGGACCATCGCACTGATCATTCCGCCAAACATAGGCGCGGCAATTCGTTGCATGACTTCCGATCCTGTTCCTTCATCCAGCATGATGGGTGCGAGACCGAGTACAACCGTCAAAGTGGTCATAAGTATGGGTCGAATACGACGCATTGCACCATCTCGAATGGCACCCACAACATCTGCAAGGCCAACAGAGCGATCAGACTTCTCAATTTCCTCTAAACGTCGATTCATGGACATGTTGATGTACGTCAGCATCACCACTCCCAGCTCCACGGCTACACCCGCGAGCGCAATAAAGCCCACTCCAACAGCGACTGAGATGTCGTAGTCGAGAAAGTAGAGCAACAGCACACCACCAATCAACGCAAAAGGAATGGTCCCAATGATCAAGAACACCTCCGCGATGCGCCGAAAGTTCAAGTACAGTAGCAACAAGACAATCGCTAGGGTTAACGGTCCCATAATTGCTAGTCGTTGTTGAGCTCGTACGAGGTATTCGTACTGGCCGGACCATTGCAACGAATAGTTCGGCGGCAGATCAACCTCGTTCGCCACAACTTCTCGGGCTTCGGCTACATACGATCCCAAGTCTCTACCCAGGATGTCGACATAGAGCCATCCCGTAGGTCTGGCATTCTCGCTCTTGATTACGGGTGGTCCGTCCGCTATTTCAATGTCGGCAACATCGACTAGCGCAATGCGCGCGCCTTTCGGCGTGATGATTGGAAGCATTTTGAGGTTTTCAAGCGAATTTCGAACGTGCTGCGGATAACGGATATTGATTGGATAGCGATCCAAACCCTCAACGGTTTGCGATACGTTCATGCCTCCAATAGCGGTTCGAACTATTTCTTGAACATCGTCGATATCCAATCCGTGGCGGGCCGCTCGTGTACGGTCAACTGCGACATCGATGTAGCGTCCTCCCGCAACACGTTCCGCAAATACTGAAGCAGTGCCTGGAAGATCCGCTAAAGCTCGTTCAATGGAAGTTCCAATCTGTTCGACCACAGAGAGATCGGGGCCGGAGATCTTTATTCCAACTGGTGTCTTGATGCCGGTTGCAAGCATGTCGATACGTGTCTTGATTGGCATCACCCAAGCGTTGTTCAATCCCGGAAACTGGACTCGACGGTTCAGCTCGTCGCGAATGGTCTCCATCGTCGTGCCCGGTCGCCACTCATCCTTGGGCTTGAGTTGAATCATTGTTTCGATCATTGTTAGAGGAGCTGGGTCCGTGGCGGTGTCAGCACGCCCCACTTTGCCGAAAACGTTCTCCACCTCGGGTACGCCCCTTATGAGTTTGTCGGTCTGTTGCAGCAGTTCTCGAGCTTTGTCCACCGAAATCCCAGGATGAGTTGTGGGCATATACATGTAGTCGCCTTCATCCAACGGAGGCATGAACTCGGAACCTAGCTTTGTTGCTGGCCAGATTCCAGCAACGAGAAGGACCAAACAGAGGCAAAGGATTGTCTTTGGAAAACGAAGAACCACATTCAGGATTGGTTCGTAGCCCTTTATGAGAATGCGATTGATTGGATTACGTTGCTCTGAATGGATGCGTCCTCGGACGAAAAAGCCAAGCAATACTGGAATGAGCGTAATGGCTAGCACTGAAGCAACCGCCATCGAGTACGTCTTAGTGAACGCAAGTGGTGTGAACAGTCGTCCTTCCTGGGCTTCCAGAGTAAATACGGGAAGAAAACTGAGAGTCACGATCGCGAGTGAAAAGAAAATCGGTGGACCAAGTTCGGTTGCCGCCTCTCGGATCGCCGCCCAACGTTCATCCGAAGAAATCTTTTGACCCGACGAAGTGAGTTGCTCCAATCGTTTGTGGGCGTTCTCCACCATGACTATCGCGCCGTCGACCATGGCTCCCACCGCAATTGCGATTCCTCCAAGAGACATGATGTTGGCGTTTATGCCCTGGACTCTCATGATTGCGAAGGCACCGAGAATGGCGATCGGCAGGCTAAGAATGACGACGAGCGAAGAACGAAGGTGAAATAGGAAGAGGGCGCATACAAGAGCTACTACGATGAATTCTTCGATGAGCGTGTTTCGAAGGTTCAGTACAGATCGTGTAATCAACTTCGAACGATCGTAGGTCGTCACGATCTCGACACCGTCGGGCAGACTCTGTTTGAGTTCTTCCAATCTTTGTTTCAATCCGTCGATCGTGACAAGAGCGTTCTCACCAGCCCGCATGACGACGATTCCGCCAACTACTTCTCCTTCTCCATCGAGTTCGGCAATGCCCCGACGCATTTGAGGTCCGATGCGTAGCTCCGCAACATCGGACAGCTGAAGCGGTGTTCCTTGAGGACTAATACCTAAAGGAATCTGCTGGAGGTGTTCGAGACCTGTTATGTAGCCCTTGGCACGAACCATGTATTCGGCCTCGCCCATCTCGATAACGGATCCGCCGGTCTCTTGATTGTTGGATTGGATCGCTTGGCGGATTTGCTTGAGAGTCAGGCCAAAAGCGTAGAGTCGGTCTGGATCTACGACGATTTGGTACTGCTTAACCATTCCACCGACGGTTGCAACCTCCGCCACCCCGGGTACAGTCTGAAGTTCGTATTTGAGGAACCAATCCTGCAGACTGCGCAATTGGTCAAGATCGTGGTTTCCACTCCTATCAACCAATGCATATTCGAATATCCATCCAACTCCCGTTGCATCAGGACCTAGAGTTGGAGTCACGCCAGGAGGCAACTGGTTCTTGACTTGGTTGAGATACTCAAGCACCCGAGAGCGCGCCCAGTAAAGGTCGGTGCCATCTTCAAAAATGATGTATACGTAGGAATCGCCGAAAAACGAATAGCCTCGAACCGCTGTTGTGTGCGGAACGGAAAGCATCGCAACAGAGAGAGGGTAGGTAACCTGATCTTCGACCACATGTGGAGCTTGTCCGTGAAACGTCGTCTTTACTATGACTTGAACATCTGACAGGTCGGGAATTGCATCCACAGGTGTTCTGAATACGCTCAGCACTCCGCCGACCACAAGAAACGCCGTAGCAATAAGCACGATATTGCGGTTATCTACGGACCAACCAATTATGCGAGCGATCATGATTCTTCGTCCGCTAAAGATCGCCTATATAAGGGCGCTGAATGAATCAATGACCAGATCTCTTGTACTCGAGACCTCGACTGAGTTGATGCCTTGTCGCAATTTAATGCTGAAGTGTTACAGACTTGCAAGGGTAAGACTGTTCTCAAGGTTAGGGAGACCCGGCATCAGCAGCGTCTTCTGAATCGGTGGCATCTTCTTCCTTCGGACGAATCTCAACTATGACGTTGCTGCCTTCCAATTTTTCGATATCAATAGTCACTTCCTGCCCCATTTGCAAATCATCGAGCATTTCGACTTTTTGCACTCTCAGGCCCCTTGTCTTTGCATCCCAACTCCATTCAGGTACAGGATCAAGTTCCACACGAACCGTGCTCTTTTCTCTATTTCTGCCTCGAACTATTCCATCCACCGAGACTTTGTCAGGAACATCCCTGGGATGGATAGCGACTATTACATATCCACCTTCTTCAAGTCTCTCGATGTCGAGAATCACTTCCTGCCCAATCTCTACATCGTCGAGCATTACGACATCCGCCACTTCCAGGTTCATGGTCATCGCCATCCAGCCCCACTCTGGTACCCTGCCGTGCCTGACGCGAATCTTTTTCTCGTCTCTCGTGCTTCCCCGAACTGTGGCATTAACTGAAACTTTGGTCGGTCTAGCTGCCTCCTTTTTCGCCTCTTCGAAACGAGCCAGCGCAGCTTCTATGTTCGATTCGGAATCGATCATGAATTGCCCCGAAGTCACAATCTTGTCACCTGACTTGAGTCCCTCGACGACTTCAACTCGATCATCTGCTTCCATGCCGATCACCACAGGCGTGGATCGAAATCTTCCATCTCCCAGATCCAATACGACGCGGTCCGTGAGTCCTCCTCGAATTACTGCCGTGCTTGTAACGTGAAGAACCGGTTCTGAACCTTCAACCAGAATCTTCACTCGGGCGAACATGTTGGGGCGAATTACATCCTTGCCTCTATCAAACGTGATGCGCACCTTTAAACTTCGAGAGACGGGATCCAACTCTGGATACACGTAGTCGACCTCGCCCTTGTAAGTTTTTCCAGGTGCTGAATCAAGTTCGAATTCAACGGCTTGCCCGACCTCGACGTATCCGGCTTGACGTTCCAGGACTTCTGCGACTAACCACACTCGATCCAGCTCCGCGATCGACATTGCGTGAGTGGATGGAGTAACAAATATCCCCTCTCGAACCCCCAACATACCTACAACGCCGTCAGACTTGGCATATACACGCACACGCTGACTGGCAGTCTGAGAGTCGTCCAACTCTTTGATTTGCTCTTTAGTCAGTCCTAGTGATTCCAAGCGTTCTCTCGAAGCGACGATGATGTCCCCATCGGATCCCGACTTTGCCATCAAGTATTCCTGCTGAGCATTAACTAGAGTCGGGGAGTAGATCTCAAAGAGGATTTGTCCCTGTTCGATTGGATCACCCTGAGCTTTGACGCCTAGCTTTTCAATCCAGCCGTCGACACGAGTATGGACGTGGTGCATGGCGTTCTCGTCATACTCGATATAACCGACTGTCCGAACCTGGCGATTAAGGCGTCCGTTCTTCACCAGTTCGGTGCGCACTCCAAGGTTTTGAACTACGTGGGGATCGACCAGCACCACATCTTCTTCTGACGAAGCGCTGTCCGCATACACCGGTACTAGATCCATTCCCATAGGAGATTTTCCGGGCTTGTCTCGTCGGTAGTTTGCGTCCATTGGTGCGACCCAATAGAGGATCTCGTTTTCGCCCGAGGCATCCGAAGATTGACCAGAATCCGATTTAGGAACAAGAAAATATGCAATGGCGAAGCCAATCCCTCCACTGATGAGGACTAAGGCGACGATGCCTAAGATGACTGTTAAACGCTTCATGGGAGGCCGTCCACTAGAGAGTCAATTTTTGCGTAAACTTTCAATCGATCAACAATTAACCGTTGATACGCCAGTTGAGTGTTGATTTGGTCTATGTAGCTTCGTGCGACCTCGGAGAGCCCTACTCCTTCGTTTCGATACAAACCGAGAGTTGCTTGTGCATTGTCACTCGATTGCTGAATCAATTGATCTTCATATATTTTCACCCTATCGGAAAGGGTATTCCACTGCGTGTGGGCTGTTGTAAGTTCGTAGTTAAGGTCTCTGAGTACAGAAATGCTACTTTGAGTCTTCGAGTCTGCTCTGAGTGAAGCGGCCGACATTTTGCGACGCTGACTTTCACGGCTCCATAGGGGTAGACTGACCGAGACCGAAGCACTGATGAAATCGGACCGTGACTCTCCACTAGGGAGCTTTCCGTCTCGGAAGCTATATCCGAGATCTATAGCCCATTTGGGGTTCAAATTGGATGCTTCATAGCGCCTCTGTGCACCATCAGCATTTTTCTTGGCATCAATTGCAGCTAACTTTGGGTGGGTTCGAAGGGATTCTTTGAGCTGATTCAATTCGGGCACAGAATTCCAATCTGGAAGATCGTCCGTCACCGGAATGGTTACTTCCTGTCCCAGCAATTGACCTAGTCGCAAATATGCTTCACGTTGAAGTTGCTTTGCGTGGGTTAAGTGATCGTCCAATCGAAGGAGTTCCAATTCGGCTTGGAACACATCGTTTTGATTGCGCTTACCAACTGAGTACAGGGAGGTAGCAATCTCCACGAGATCTACAAACAGTCCGCGAGAATCCACAATTAACATCACTGCACGATCTTGATAGTAGGCTTCTAGCCATGCATGACGTACGTCAAGGAGCACGTCTTGCCGGCGATCTCGTGCCAATTCCCGTTTTTCCTCAGCGAGATGCTCATTTTTTTGAAAGAGCGCCGTTCTTTGCCCTTTCGGAGGAATGTTCTGTCTCACTCCAAATGACAATTGAGTCATTCCTTCTGTCTGAAATCCGCCATGCTGTAGAGGAAAGTTCAGGAGACCGGAACGAATTTGTACATCTGGCAAAGTCATGCTCGATTCCGCGATTTCATCGAACGCGTTCGCCTGGATGTTGAAGGACACAACTTGAGGTTCCTCTGTGAGCGCAATTTCCTCAGCATGAGCAAGAGACAGCCATTCAACTTCTGATCCGTGCGTTGCAAAGCAAGTGCTCAGCAATACAACGAAACAGACACGCTTGAGGATCGGCTTAAGAGTCATTTCTTGGATTTTGGTATGCGTTTCGGGGATTCGATTGAGAATTGAGATTTGAGTTCCCCTGCCAGTCGACTGCATGCAAAACTTTACCACACAATAATTGGGAATATGGAGTAAAAAATACATTTAATCGACTCAATATCCTTGTGTTAAACATGTAGTGGACCCTTGGCTCCGGAAGCTATCGCATGTGACTCATAGCATCTACTAAGAGAACCGTGAAGTACCTATGCCCTACGGAAGTAGGCCTTGAAATTTGAATGTGAAACTCTTGAGTTACCATAGGCTTCCGAGGGTTGAGTCCGCTGTTAGGAGTGGAAAATGGCTGAAGTTGCGGTTTCAAGCAAGACCATCACGCGTAACGAATTGGATATTAGGCCACTCAGTGGTGCGATGGGTGCTGAAGTTAGGGGCGTTGACGTTGCAGCGCTTTATGAGTATTGGTTCCAG
>JAPOXO010000057.1 GCA_026707045.1 Gammaproteobacteria bacterium
CTTCGATAGTCCACAAGCACTCTCGTCTCCAACAATCTTCCTAGAGTGGGCCCCTACGTCCGACGGCACACGCTGGGAGCGCACTACATGTTCATGAAAAAGAGCTACTAAACCACTATGTGACTTTGGTATATCCAGCAGTAAGTGCAGAACATGCGGCATAGTACGCAGCATAATTCAAACGATTCAAGACTCCTCTATAGGTCCCATGCTCAAGCAGGGTTTCAGCCTCATTCAGACTATCCACTGACATTGCAAGGTAATCAGTAGTTTTTAAGCCGTCTCTTGCCATTCGATTCCATCCCTAATGATAGACTGATAAAGGTCCGGATGGGAGGTTTCCAATGGGTTTTCTAAGTCGCTTTCCCACACGGCAACTGGCTCAAGTATTAGTCCTCCAGATGCATTGAGCGCCTCGACGGTAGAGTCAAAAAGCTCCATCTCTATTTGTGCTGCATCGGTTCCGGATGGACGGTTGCCTCTCATCACAACAGCTACGTCAACGTCGCTCTCAACCATTTTTCCGCCACGTGTGAATAGAGGTGGCGAATTGTGATCGCCCCTAGCTCGACTTCCGTAAAGAATGAGACCGACAATTGATTTGAGAACATGTGTGTTTGCGAGAGACTTTGCAAAGGAACTAAGAGCCGTTGCAGTTCTTGAGTCCACACTCTTGGACGTATGCAATGTGCTTCCAAATTTCTGTATGTGCTCTAAGGAACTAGCCATGTAGCCACCCTATCCTCGCTATCTGTCGTCCTCTGCACTGTCTTTCATTGTTCAAATTGGTTACCACGGCTCGTTTGGTTACGTTTGGAGTTATAACATTAGCCATGATTGATCGTCGCTGGTTAGCTCAGCATTTAATGAACAATTGGTTCAACGCTTTTGTGTCAGCCGCAATCATTAAACGCCATCCGTTCGAGAGATTGGCGTACCAAACACATTCTCCGCTACTCAGAAGTCTACAGTTTTCGAGAGACTCTATCCGTTTTTTAGACTCTTCTGGTTCGCGGTAGATGTAAATATCCTCCGTTATTTACAGGAAATTCCCTTTCGATCCGTGAAAACCTAGGGACTTTGCAGTCCTAGACGAGCAGTGAGCGCAGTCTGACCGTTGTGACAACACAGAAGTTATTCCGATTGCAGTTTCATATCGCTTTCATTTTCCGTTGTATTCTCATCGTCTTCCTTGAGTGTTCCCGTGAAATCAAAGTCTCCCATCCCTGAGGAAAATGTGCCAGACAACTCCCCGTCCTTAACTTTGCCAATATATGACATTTCGAACATTCCTCCGCGAACCTCCAAGACAAAGGTTATTGAAAATTCATTTTTGTCTACATTGACCTCATCGGCTTTTTGATCGCCGACTAAACCGCCTGACAAAAACGCTGAATACTCGCCGCTTTCGTCAATACCAATTGTCAATGTTTGTTCAGGTTGATCTCCTGCAGCTTCGATTGGATTTGCTTGATCGCCCAAATCTACTGCGATTACATACGTTCCTTCAATGTCATGATGTGGTACACCACATGAAGCTAATGTGACGGATGCAATAGTAAAAACAGCAAAAGCAAAACGTTTATTCATTTTCTCCAATTCCTCTCAGCTGAGTGTTAAAACAAGTGTAAACCCATGATTTGAATAGCTTCTATGATGTGAACTAACACGACTACCTCAGTCCATGCAGATAGCTCGAATTTTCCCATTTGCCACAGGCATTTCTCTAAGATATAGGAGCAAGAATCGTGCCACTTGTAGAGCTTCTTTGAATGACCTCGATCAACGATGAGATAGTTGTGGATTGGCATAATAAGTGCATGAGTTTCTTTGTCCGACCGGAGAATCGATCTATGAAGACGTGGCGTGCTTTCTGTGTCATCAAATTGCTCAGCATTGTGTTTGTGCTGCACAGTGGAGCTCAAGTCCTTGAAGGGCCTAATGGACCTGTCGAGTTCATTGGGCTACAGCAATGGAATGCTTCGGATTTGTTTAAAGCTATTCAGGAACTAGAGCCGGACAAGCCGTTCCACGCGTGTGCGGCCACGATGAAGACAGACTTGGGATTCTCCGACGCTGCCGCAATTGGTTTCTTAAAAGACAAGGAGGATGGGACTCGAGAGGTTTACACGATAGTTGTAGGCGTCGAGGAAAGTGAAGGTGTTCAATACCGTACTCCAGGTACCGAAACGGTCGACCTACCAGAAACCTGGCACAAGTTGCAGAATATCGTCGACAATGATCCGAGTACGTTAGATGCCTTAGTACAAGCTCGCTACATAGTCCTCGCCGACCCTGAAGCAACGCGAACGTATGCAGAACAGCAGAAAGTTTCCGAAACGGAAGTAGCAGCCCTGCTTGCCCAGCAGCTTGGTGCAAATTCAGAATCAGTTGACGAAGTGCAAACACTGGTCGAAGCCCTAAAAGAAGAATCGAATTTCCGATTGGCTCTTGACGTGTTGGCGCGAGACACTTCTTGGTCCGCGCGAGCGGTTGCGTCTGTAGTTCTCGGGCACTTCCCAAAAAGTGAAGCATCTTGGCATGGCCTGGCTGGTTCGCTGATCGATCCGCACAGTCGAGTCAGAGGAGTTGCGGAAAGGGTACTCGAGGGACTGATTCGCATAAACCAAGAAGATTCAGTTAATTGGAAAGACGCTCGCGATACTCTCTTGGCCTTCTTCAGTGGGACCAATCCGTTCGGATTCAACGACATTTTGAGTGCCCTAGTTGCCACTGAGGTTGACCCGGAATTTGGACAGATGCTAGTTCGTGAAAAGCCAGACATTCTGCTTGCGTTTGCAGGAGCTGAACATGAGGGCTTTAGTAAACCCGCTCGAGAATTTCTTGAAGCGATTAGCGGCGAGGATTTTGGAGAGGATAACGATTCTTGGAAGGCCTGGCTCGAGGCAAACGGAGATAAACCGTAACCGTTTGATCTGAAAGAATTGTCTTCTTCAAGTAACCGTTCACTTAGCGCAGCTCAAGTCGGGCAATCTAGCTAGCCAGACGGCACTGGCCAAAGTCCAATTCGAAGGCTCTCGAAAATCGATGTTTCCAAAAACACGCGCCTGGCGACGTGGATTGTTACATTCTCCACAACCTGGAACGTACACCCATTGAACAGACTACCAAAAACATAAGCAAGGATGCGATGATCAAAGCTATTTTTGGCCCCATCCCCGCTGATACAAACCCCCAAAGCATCGCTCCGATGGGGCCGGAACCCATGAATGAAAAAGAATAGAAACCCATAACGCGACCCCGTGCTTCTTCTGGAGCGTGCTCCAACATCACTGTTCGAGCCATGCTCATCGCCACGCCTCCACAGGTTCCCCAACAGAAGAGCAATGCGGCGAACAACACGAACGACGCTGCTGCACCTGCTGCACCAAGAAATACAGCCCCTACTCCATGAGCCATTAGCAACGCGCGGCCAGGTCGACGAACCCGTTTCGACACCAGCAACATGAAAATGGTGAAGACCAATCCCGTCGAATTTATGGTGGTTACCAATGCAAGATCGGCAGAGGATCCCATATAGACATCACGAATCATCAGCGGAATCGAGACTGTATACGATCCCATAAAGCAGATTCCGACACAGAGATTCTGGAGTACAACCGTCCGCATGGCGGGGCTTTTCAAGACAGTTTTGCAGCCTTCCACAATCGATGTTGCCACGTGTTTGCCTATGGCTAGCGAATGCTGCACTTGTCGTCGGTGTATTTGAGGAACTCTACTTAGCGACCATGCTCCTAGGCCGATTATCAAAGACTGTGCAAGGACTATTGGTAAGGCCCCTATTCTCTGTGCGAATCCTGCTAGAACAAATCCACAGATCTGGGTTAAGAACTGCACCAAAGTGAATTTCACGACGGTTCGCTGGATATCGCCGCGAGCAACTGAGTTCAGAATGGCGTCTCGAGCAGGTGTGACAAAAGCCTGTAACGTGCCAATACAGACTGCATAGACAAGCATCAATCCGAAACTCAGTTTCCCGATCAATAAGATGAACGCCAACATGAGAATTGGAAGGACGGCAAGCGACTGTGCGACAACAGCTACTCGTCTAGCCCCTACGCGATCAGAAAGACTGCCTCCAATCAACATGAATAGCATCGCTGGTACAAGTAGTGCCGTTTGTGCAACTCCCACCATAACGGGAGATTCTTGAAGAACGATAGTCACAAGCCAGGCAAACATCACAACCGTGATACCGTGCGACGCAAACCATGTACCGGACCCAAGAAGATAGAAAAATATGGGTCTCTGGCGACGAGTTAGCAAACTAGATTGATCTTTTTAGTGGTTTGGCTGCTATGGTTTCAATGTCTCAAATTGTGCGAATACTGGCAAGTGTTCGCCCCGTGTAGGCCATTGAAATGTGAACAAATGATGACTTGTTAGTGAATGAGAAAGACTGAGAGCTATCCATTCGCGAACACTAGTTTACACGCCACGACAAACGAGACAATCAGACGAGATTTCATCGCAATTGCGTAGCACTATCTACAGCCAGCCCTGAAAGAGACAATCTAGAGGTATCTGCTTACTGGCGAGGAATGACTGCGGGACTGGATGCGTATACCAACCGTTCGTAGCTCTCCAATTTCCAATCGCTCGTACAGCCGCTAACACGCTGCGTCTGCTACCATCGTTTAGTGTTCGTCAGGAGTGTTGAATGGGAAGATTCATATCCTGTATCGTGTGTGCAGGCTCTATTTTCACGCTGTGGGACAATGCGATATTTTGGAGTAATTACGATACCGTTGACGCTACTGGCACTGGTTTCTTGGGGTGTATTGGCCATTTATGATGCACAAGAAAATAAAGACAATGAGTCGAAGGACAAAGTGTGGTATCACTCGACATCAATCATTTCAATTTGGATCGATCATCTGCTTTACTGGGAGATACGATCCGCGGGTTTCGTTTTGTTGGTTGTCGGTTTATTACTTGAGCTCTAAGTCTGCATGTTTCAATCAACATTGGTGCATTGCATCATCCCTAAAGCGACTAGGAACCCTGATGAATCACTCAGGGAGATTCGGTAGTCTAAACAGGTGGATTGCCGAATCCTGATCCGCTGCCTCCGAGTCCGCCCATTTGACCTCCGGATGGACCACCCATCGGTTCGTCATCTGTTGATTCCACCCATCGCGTTCGATTCTTTCGTCGCTGTTCTTCAACGTCGGTGTCAAAAACGTCAGGTTTGTCCACATCCTGAAATTGAAGTTCATGAAGAGTGTAGTAGATTCCTCGTTGTTCAATGAGTTCTTCGTGGGTCCCCAATTCACGTACAACTCCATGATGTAGCACAAGAATTCTGTCACATTCCTGAATTGTCTGCAGTCTGTGTGCAATGATGATCGATGTGCGCCCTTCCGTAAGCTTGTGCAACCCATCTTGAATGATGAGCTCCGTTGCCGTATCTATGCTGGAAGTAGCTTCGTCGAGAACGAGGATCTCGGGATTAGCGGCGAGTACTCGAGCAAATGCCAACAATTGTTGCTGTCCTTGCGATAAATTGTGTCCACGTTCAGCGAGTTCAGTGTCGTAGCCGTCAGACAGTTTCTGAATGAAATAGTCTGCATTGACCACCCGTGCTGCCCATTCCGCCCGCTCTCTGGAAATCTCCGGATTATTGAGAGATATGTTGTCAAGTACCGAACCGGAAAATATGTGGAAATCTTGAAGTACTACACCAATTCTTTTGCGTAAATCATTGCTAGCAATGTGATTTACATCATAGCCGTCGAGATAGATCATGTCGTCTTCAAAGTCGTAGAAACGAGCAAGAAGGCGAATCAAAGTGCTCTTTCCTGAACCTGTAGGTCCAACAACTGCCAGTTTTTCGCCAGGTTGGATCTTGAAGGAAACTCGATGGAGAACTTGCTCACCGACGTTGTAGCTAAAGTTGACGTTTCGGAACTCAACAGTTCCACGAAGTCTGTCTGGAAGCTGAATCGGTTCTTCGGGCTCATGTAGTCGTTCGTCCCAGTCTAGAGCTTGGAAGATACGCTCCCCAGAAGCCATTGATCGGAACAAAGTGTTGAATAACTGACCCATGCTTGAAACCGGCATGATCATCATGTTGATGTATTGGTTAAACATGATCAAAGTTCCGAGTGATAGGGCTTCCTGAACCACCTGCCCTCCACCAAACCACAAAACTGCAGCACTAGCGATGCTTGTAAGGCTCGTATTGAATGTTTCGAAGACAACTTCGAAGTTTATGGCTCGATACTCTTGCTTCCTGTTTTCGCGGTTGAGTTCGTTGTATTCACCAATATTCTGTTCCTCTCGACCTGAGAGCTGCACGACCTCGATGCCCATCAAGTCTTCCTGCATGTACTGGTTGAGAGCAGACACTGAATCTCGAATCAGTCGGAAAATCTCCCTCATCGCCATGCGGAAAAGATATGTGGCAAACGCGGCAATCGGAATGATGGCAAGCGCGACAAGTGTCAGACTTCCACTGAAGTCGAGCATGATGGCTAGAGCGACGAAGAAGAGTACAAAATCAGCCGAGTACTGAATGAACGATGTAATCAAGTTGTAAAGATTCTCAACATCGTTGGTCACACGGGTCATCACCCGACCTACGGCTACGTGATCGTAGAACGATGAAGGTTTTGTCTCCAATGAAGCAAACAAATCCACTCGAAGATCCCTCAAAGTCTTTAGTGCACCACTAGTTAGAGTAAGTGACTGTGCAAGACCTAAAAACGATTGAAGGAAAATCATCAATACATAAAGCACTACAGCCGCAGCAAGCATGTGAATGCTGAACGTGTTTGAAATCCAGTCGGTTATTGCCACGAGACCATAGTCCGGCATATCACCAAAGTTGGTCGTCGGCGAGAGAATCTCGTCAACTACGACTTTGTTCTGGAGCACGGGCATGATTGCCGTGAATCCCACCGACATGAGAATCAAAACTACGCTAACAGCGAGTGTTAATCGATACGGTTTCGTCCATTTCAACAAGCGCAGAAACATTTGAATGTTCAGCGCTTGGTGGGTCAGTTGAGCATCAAAAGCCGAGTAATTGCGACCCGGTGTAGTTTGTGATGTTTGAGCGGAGTCGGACATTAGCTTGCGACCACGGACGAGACATCATCGTCCGGATCCTCTCGATGTTCAGTTAGAGTTCTGATCAATCTTTCGCGGCGCGACTGATCTTCGTCTTGATTGCTTTGAACGCCTTCCAGATCTGCGTAGTAACCGCCAGTGTCGAGTAGGTCTTCGTGTGTTCCCTGTTCCAGAATACGACCGTTGTCAAAGACATAGATGTAATCTGCGTGTCTCGCAGTAGAGACTCGATGCGAAATCAATATCGTAGTTTTGTCGGACCGCAGGCGATTGAGTCCTCGAATGATGCGTTCTTCGGTTTCTGTGTCCACGCTCGAAAAGACATCATCCAAGAGAAGTACTTTGGAGTCCCGAATGAGACCGCGAGCCAGTGTTGCCCGCTGTTTTTGTCCACCCGATAGCGTCACGCCTCGTTCTCCAACAATGGTGTCGATACCGTCCGTGAAGTCAGACACGGTATCACTCAATCCGGCAGCCTCTATAGCATCCCACACCTCTTCATCACCCCGATCGGGGTTGTCGTAGGTGACGTTTTCCTTGATGGTTGCAGAAAACAGGAATGCATACTGAGGAACCAGAGCAATCTGCTCTCGAAGCATCTTGATTGGAAAATCGCAAATATCGTGTCCACCGAGAAAAATAGTGTTGGGAGCCACATCGTTCAAGCGCACGATAGATTTAAGCACTGTGGACTTGCCCGAACCCATGCGTCCCAGAAATGCGATGGTCTTGCCGGGTTCAACCGTTAAATCGACATTGTTCAACGACGGGGTTGATGCATCCGGATACGAGTATGTAAGACCTCTTATATCTATCTGAGCAGGAAAGTCCTCGTCTATATGAGTGCCCGAGTCATCTTTAACTTCAGGTTCGTGCTCAATAATCTCGAAGATGCGCTCGGTACCAGCTGCAGCCGATGTGAACATCGACAACGACCATCCGATCTGGGTAACCGAGGAAGTCACCATCACAAGGTAGATAGAAAATGCTGACCATGTACCAAGCGTCAAACTACCTTCGAGGACTAGCGTTCCTCCATACCCCAAGATGATCAAAGGAGAGACCATAGTCAGACCGCTCATCGATATACCCATGAACTGCATGAATCGCGTCGCACGGTAGGCTTTTTTGATGTATTGGGTGCTGGCCTCTCGAAATCGCTCTATTTCACTGTCTTCCTGAGCCATCGCTTGAATGGTGCGAATTCCGTTCAAGTTCTCTTGTGCAAAGGAAGTAACTTTGGCCATGGCCTCCTGACGAGCGATGAAGTACGGATACATGCTTCTCGACATGAAAAAGCCGACCAACGCCACGAACGGAAGTGGCAAGATTGTTACCACAGCTAATCCCGGTGACATAGCAAACATGAACCACAGTCCCATCGTAATGGTGAAGAAAAACATCACGACGGTCACCCAGCCGAAAGAGACGGACATTCTGACCTGGCTCACGTCGTTAACTGCGCGGGACATCAAATCGCCAGTGCTAAATTTGTTGAAAAACCCGGGTCCCTGAATTTGTGTGTTTCCGAAGATTCTCTTGCGGAGATCGTAGGTCACGGCGATTGAGACTCTTCGCAACGCCCGTCTCGCCCAAATGTAAATCACGAAGTTGAGGCCAGTGACTGCAAGTATGGCCAGGGCTGGAATGATGATGTTGGGAGGAATCGACGGATCTGCGAGACTGTCAATCGCAGTCTTCATGAACTGCGGAAGCCACGCCATTCCAAAGCGCTGCAGAAGAAGCCCGCCAATGGAAAGCACAAGCACCCATGCGTAGCGCTTGCAATAGGGAAGAAGCTTCTTAAGGTGTCCTAGGTGTTTAAAGGAAGATCGCTCTCGGGTGGGCGCTCCTCTGAAACTGGCTCGATGGCCTCCTCCGCCCCGCGAGAACCCACCGCCCATGTAACTCGGCAAAACAATTTACGGTTAGCGAGTATCGGCGAAAGGGGTTGGAAAAGAATCGTCCGAGTGCCGGAATCGCTACCGGGGTTCTGAACTCGACAAGAATTTTACATTATTCGGTATTTTGGTCGGTTTTCCAGCTGTCTGACGGGCCTCAACAGCTTCTAACAAAACGCTATGGCAGGACACTCAGGTCAATAGAGGAATCTCTTCGTTCCACAAGGTACGAAACGGAAACTCGCAGGCGGTCCCATTCTGACAGTTCGCCGTTGGGCCACCGTATGCTAATTGAAACTGTTGTCGCATTCTCTTCCAGTCCAAATGTCAGTGGAAGCTCGACCTGTGACAAATAGCTTCTTGTCGGTGTCACAATTCGCGTCTGGGTCTTATCTGAACCACGGACTGTAACTCTAGCGCCGATTGCATTAGTATTGGGAGAGTCTTGACGAACCTGCAAACGAACAAAGTTCTTGCCTTGAGTTGTAGCGTTACGAAGTAAAAGCGGTCGATCTCCGACTTGTGTGACTATCAGATCTAGATCGCTATCTCCATCAATATCAGCATAGGCAGCTCCTCTACCAATTATGGGACGGCCCCAGTCTTGGCCATTGGAATCCACCAGCACAAAGTCTCTCTGACAGTCCTCTCCACAATTCCACCAAATTTGAGAGGCTTGAGCGTATTGTTGACTGGACTGAACCCGGTTGATCTCGGGCTCTACATGACCATTGGCAGCGAATATGTCCAATCGACCATCCAAGTCGTAGTCAAGAAAAACTAGGCCGAATGTCAATGCTCTACGACTCGCCGCACCAATTCCCGATATGATCGAATCGTCACTGAAAACGGTTTGATTGCTACGTCGCACGTAAAACGACGACATTTCGTTTGCAAAATTGCCTATGGCCAGTGCTTGTTCGTCATCGTTCCAAACGTGCGCGCTATCGATACCCATAGCTCCTGTAGCAGCTCCTGAATTATCGAAAGCGATTCCCAGATCCATTCCTGACTCAACAAAAGATCCATCTGCCTGGTTTAAAAAAGCGAAATTTCGAACGGTGTCATTTGCAACAACAAGATCTGGTGTCGTATCTTCATTGATATCCACCGCTACTACGGCGAGAGCTTTGCCTACGGGCTGATCCGTCGCTTCGTTGAACACTTCGATGCCAGCTTCCTTTGAAACATCCGTAAACTGGTTTCCGTCATTTCTATATAGGTAGGAGTTAGTTCCTCCAAAGTCTGTAGGAGGACCGTAGGCACGACCTATTCCAGCGAGACGATAGTCAACCTCAATATCCCTGTCTCGTGTCCATTCCACGTAATTGCAGACAAATAAATCCAAATCTTCGTCGTTGTCGTAATCAAAGAACGTGGCGCATGTGCTCCATGCTCCACGACCTCCAGCAACACCCATCGAATCAGTGACATCCTCAAATCTCTCGCCGTCAACATTGCGTAGAAGTCGATTGCTACCTACCGCAGTGATAAATACGTCTATGTATCCGTCTCCGTTGTAATCACCAACTGCTACTCCCATTCCATAGAGCGGTTCCTCAATAGCAGCGTCTGTCAAACGCACAAATGTTCCATCTCCGAGATTGGCAAACAATGCAGAACTAGAATCGGAGTCAGTAGCTTCACTCCAATCCCAATTTCTGGAATTTACAAGAATCAAGTCCTGGTCACCGTCATTGTCGAAGTCGAGAAAAGCGACCCCTCCTCCCATGGTCTCAGGAAGCAATCGTTCTCCAGCAGCTCCATTTACGTGCACAAATTCAATTCCAGCCTGTGCAGTTATGTCTTCAAACTGTGCCACCGGAGGGTCTACATCAGAATCGATCAAGACAGGGGCAGCGTTCTCAAGATCTGAGATGAATTCGTCAGACTTCTCTCGATTTACAAATAGAAGTATTGCTAGGACTGCAATCCCTACTACTATTACAATTGCAAGCGATGTCCAGAGTGCACTCTTGAGTCGCTGCTCGGGTGATGAAGACGTCAATTCCGAGACTGCCCAGGTGGGATCTGCAAGTCGTATATCACGACATCATTCGCTGCACGATCCGCAATTGGATCGTTGCGTCGAGCTTCTGCCAGAGCTCTATCCCTTGCATTGTCATCGACGCGATATTTGTCGTGCAATGAACGATGTCGTGCTTCTAGTTCCAGATTTTCCAGCTGTGAATAGTTCGTTGCCAACCCGTAGTGTGCGGACACATTTTCTGGATCAACCTGCAACGCTTCTTTGTATTCGTTGATCGACAGATTGAGCCAGTTCATTTGATCCGATTCCGATTCCGCTAGTTTTGATCGCTCAAAGTATGCTCTTGCTAGCGTATTTCTTAGGCGATAATCCAATGAAAAGTCGAACCCGCGAGAGCGAGCCTCTGTAAATTCTGTTCGAACAAGAGCATTAAACTTACGGATCGCTTCATCCAGTTGTCCTAACTGTAGGTCGATCAACCCACTGAACCAAGCAACGGACCATGGGTATGCTTCCAGCTGTTCCGCAAGTTGCAATTCGGCTGCGGCTTCGTCCAACCTCCCCTCTTTCAGTAATGTACGCGCTGAATTGAGATGACCCTCGCCACGCCCATAATCTGAGACTCGGCGAAACGCATATTCTGCCTGTCGAAGCGCGCTATTGTTTGGTTTCGTTAA
Source organism: Gammaproteobacteria bacterium (assembly GCA_026707045.1). Lineage (GTDB taxonomy): Bacteria > Pseudomonadota > Gammaproteobacteria > Pseudomonadales > Azotimanducaceae > Bin55. The sequence continues at coordinate 11,664 of JAPOXO010000057.1, forward strand.
CCAACCAATTCCGTAGTCGTTCCAACGAATCCACTCTGGCACATCTTGTTCTTTGTCAATTTCTGGACTAACTCCGACTGATGAACTAGAGAAAGCAGTGCCGATCGACAATTCAACAGAGTCCTTTGCAATGGCAGTGATAGGCAAGTCGTTGGGAAGTGTTTCATCACCCTGAAAGGCTCGGAGGAACGTCGTATCAAATTTCCTGTAATTCAGTGTGGCGGTGATTCCAAGCGTTCCCCCCAACTCGTCGGGAATTCGCAACCTGTAATGAACAACACTTGCACTGCCTGGATTGATCTGATGATCGTACAGTTTCGTGAAAATATCCTCCGCGTTCCGTTCAGAAATACGGTTTCCAAATCGATCCAACACGTATGCATTCACAAAATGAGAACTAGGATCGACTACGCCTTGGGAGTCCATGGCTCCGCTTGATGCGATGTTTAAGCCCTCATGATTCAATTGGACCTCAAGCCATACTTGATTCGAGTCAGATGTTCCCTCAGTGAACTTGTGCCCTAACTTCAGTGTTCTAAGGACAACGTCTATTACATAGGTTTGTCCTGGTTCCAATACGACTTCACTCCTGTTCAGAGGTGCTACGGGCTCCTCTTCCAACTTGTCGCCTCGGCGAATGGCAAATATGTCGACGCGCAATGAATTTCTGAGGAATTCGCGATGGGCATCAAGAGTGTCGATTGGTATCCCCACCATGTAGGGAAGAGCTGTGTTTGCCGCAGGAAACTGGTGGTCCTTCACGGCAAGCTCAGGAAGTCCTTCGTATAGCTTCGCTCCGAAGTCGTTCGATGCGATTAGTTTCATGTGGCAGCCGTTGCAATTACCTTCAGCAGTGCTCGGATAGTAAAAGCTTGCTACACCATGCCCCGAAACGCCACTAAGTAGGAACGAATCGTAGTGGTTTTGTCCACGCAGCCACTTGTATGCGTTGAGTTCCTCGGGTAAATGAACTTTGTGACATGTACCGCAAAATTCCGGTGTTTGGTGCAGAGGTTTGAGAAATGTTCTCTTGTGGAACGAAGGCTTTCCTTTGATCAAGATTCCGTTTACCCAACGCAAGAATGCGTTATTGGAACGTGCAAACGGATAGTGGTGGGGCTCGCCGATGAGATATGAAGCATTTCCGTGCTGTCCAGTAATTTCAGTTATTCCATGACAGGTTATGCACGTGATTCCCGCGTGTGCAGTCACATCATTGACAACATCAAACTCGGGATCGTCGAATGCTCCCGTCAGCAATGGAACTGGATCATGACAACCAGCACAAAAGCGGGCAGCGTGCACATTCCCGTCTCGTTCCAGGACTTTGGCTCTGGTGTTGTTGACAGCAAAAGCGTACGCGGGATTGTTAAAAGAAGCGAATCGATGTGCGCTGACAGCCCACTGTGAATGAACGTCTGCATGGCACGACTTACAGTATTCGTCCATCATGAGTGATGAAGCAGGAAGATAGTTCCCTGTGTCGGTGGTCACCAGAGCCGGGAAAAAATCAACGTTTCGTTGAACTTGAGCTGAACGGGGGGTTAGTACGTGC
>JAPOXO010000136.1 GCA_026707045.1 Gammaproteobacteria bacterium
AGTACGTGCATTCCAACAACAGCTATGACCACGGAGGTCAAGACAACAAACAAGCCTCCTTGCCAACGAATCTTTGGTCCAACAAGCCGATGAAGGACAAAGAGCCAAATCGCTGCTATTGGTGCGATCACATGAATCCAGTAAACAATTTGGCGACTCGTAGGCTCCCGAATCTCAAGCATTGGAAGCCCTCTTGTGAGAGCCAACCCAGAAATGAAGACCGCTAGGACAGAAACGAAGGTTGCAATGCCTAAACGAACTGCGATCCGATTGGGCCGACCAAACGCTCTTCTGAGATGCAAGCCAATAAAGACAAGAGCAGGAAGTAGAACTCCAATCCCAACAAGCAAATGCACAAGAAACATCGATTGGTAGAAGGCATTCTCTAGCGGCTCATTGGTCCACCATTGAAGAATCGAAACACTGACCAGGTAGATCGAATTAATGATCAGTATTGAGACCACCGCTAACACCAGACGCAAGAGCACCCGCATTCGTGGTGTCACAACCATATGATGCGAACTGTGTTCGCTCACGAAGCTACGCCATGGGGCAAGTGTGTCCCTTAGGAACTACAGCGATTCCAGCCGAGAATTCGCATGCAATACTAACTAAATGTGCTCTTCTACAAATTCGAGAATTTGCTTGTAGAGTCGAGTCTTGTTCTCTGGATCTCGAAAACCGTGTTCGCCGCCTATTTCATCCACATTGACGAATTCAAGCTGTCCGTGTTTAAGGGCTGACACCATAGCGCGATGGTGCTGAGGAGGTGCAAATCCGTCTTTTCCTCCGTGAGAAAGGAAAACGGCAGACTTGAGCTTACCAACGTTGTTCGTTGGCGACTCGGCAGCAAGAGCTTCGACATCGTTACCGATAGCAGCAGTAAGTATCCATGGATTTATCGGCCATGCAGGAGCCTGGCCATTCCAAAGAAGCGACAAGTCGTAAATTCCTTGATTGCCGACTACACATTTGTAGAGGTCTGGCTCTCGAAACGCGGCAGAAAGTGCAGCAAACGCTCCATAGTGGGAACCCGCAATGCAAATTCTCTCTCCGTCGACTTGTTTCTGAGCTGCGGCATACCGCGTTGCAGTGATGACATCGTCGATGATTGCACCCGCCCACTCACCAAATCCTGCGGTGGCAAATTCCACGCCTCGACCTGCACTTCCCCGATAGTTGACTTGTACAACCGCATAGCCGTTTAACGCGTAGGCTTGAACTTCAGGATTGAATCCAAATTCGTCATACACTTCGTGCGGACCCGCATGCGGCATGACGATTAACGGTGCAGGACCTTCAACACTCTTGGGATAGGTCAAATTCACGTAAAGACTAATTCCATCATGTGCTTTGACTCTATGAGTGATGGTATTCGACATGTCTGCCGGCAACACTGCGGGATTCTTCGACGCAACACGATCAAGTTTTTGTGACTTCGTGTTAAATCTGAAGTAGACGCCGGGATCGGCCATGCTGTCGGCAAGAAGCAACATCGTCGATCCATCGCGCGACAATCCAGCGATCGACACCCTGTGGGCAGAAAATACCTTATTCCCAGCCAGTGTAGACCAGTATCGAGCTGCAACGTGTTGAGATGCCAAAGGCATGAAATTGGAAAAAGGATTCATCAGGGTGACACCTAATACTTGATCCTGTTTCGGAGTCCAAACTACGCCATCCGTGTCGATATCAAAGTCGGAATGACCCCACACTTTCTTGTATTCATTCGCCTCTGGTGCGTAAAGATATAGATTTGTGAAGCCGTTTTCGTGATTACCGAGAATGTAGAAGCTCTTGTTGTCGCCAGCAAATCCAAGAAAAGTTATGGTCGAACCGAATGTTGCAATGCCGGATCCCTCAGTGATATTCATCCACTCACTGGATGCATCAGCACGGTAGTGCATTTCAGGTATTCCAGCACGTACGCCAAACGCAATCCGTGCAATGCCTTCCCTTCCTACATACAAGTCTCCAAATGACAACGGACCTTTTTGCCTATTTGTGCGTCTACCCTTCTTCTTGGAATAAATGTCCATTTCGATGATTGAAGGAGTACTCTCATATATTTCGCGATAGAAACGAAAGTCTTTCTCCTGCATCAAAACGGTACGCGGATTACCACTGTCGACGCTGCGAAACCGTAGCTGTTTTTCCGGTTCGTCTTGACCTCTGTTGAATGGATTGGAGTGTTGATTGCCCTTCATATTGACCGAGTAGAAGTTGTTCGGCCACCACGGGAACGGAGAAGGCCCGACAATCATGTCCACTGTATAGAGGACTCGCTCGTCATTAACCCACTGCAAATCCATAATGCTCTCCCTCGCCCGCATATTTACGGATATTCGTGGCGAGGTCATTTGAAGTGAATTGCTATCCATGAACTGGAAAGCGTATGGCCCGACGCCCACTAAGTGCTTGCCGTCCGGCGAGACCCGCATGTCGTGCAACACGGGTTCGGCGAAAATGTCTTCAAGCGTGGTTGCCTTCAAACATCCGATCGATATTGACGCAATTATGAGAGTCAGGATGTACCCTTGAACTCTTGAACTCATCTGAACTCCTCGGTTGTGCATGCCTCAACGAACGAGCAACATTTAAGACAAACGTGGTCCCTCGAGCGCAAACGTTGTAGGCTGCGTACAACCGCTAATATCAAACCCTACCTTAATCTATATTCTTTGGTGGGGATTTGTCAAACTTGCTTTTCCAATTACTAACCATCTTGGTTCAGATCCACTGATTGAAACCACTTCGAGATCAAACGTGATAGCGATACAAGCTGAGGACATCAGCAAGAGTTTTTCTAACGTCCAAGCTTTGACCAACATTAGTCTTCAAGTGGAAATTGGAGACGTCCTAGGTTTGCTAGGCCCTAACGGCTCTGGAAAAACGACACTCATCCACGTTTTCCTCGGGCTTGTAAGACCCAATACTGGACATGCATATGTATTGGGCATTGATCCTACATTGGACCCAAGGGGAGCCAGAAAGGAAATCTCCTATGTTCCAGAGGTAGTTTCTCTATATCCTGAACTTACTGCAATTCAGAATTTGCAGTTCTTCAATTCATTCAATGAAGATCCTTGCAACTCCGCAGAACTAACGCAGTATTTGTTGGAAGTCGGATTGGACGAGAGATTTCATCGGAACAGAATCAAGACCCTTTCAAAGGGAATGTGCCAAAAAGTTGGCCTAGCAATAGCTTTGGCGAAGGACGCGCGCGTGATTTTCTTGGACGAACCTTGGACAGGATTGGACCCGGAGTCTGCCATGGAACTGAGCGATCAGATCCGAAAGATGCGCCAACGAGGCAGAACCATACTTGTTGCAACTCATGACATCTTTCACTTAAGTGGAATTGCAGGGCACATTGGAATACTCCGAAGCGGAGTGCTGCTAAGTCTTGTTTCGTCTAGTGGACTAAGTGCAAAGGAATTGGAACAGTTGTACTTGGATCAAATGCGTCTAGAAGACTGATGTTTCTTGGTGATGTAATGCCTTGATTTCAGCAACGATCCAAAAGGAACTGCATGAATGTCTTAGTAACCGAAGGCTCTGGTTGCTGTTGCCTTTGACATTGCTGTTGACTATAGTCGCGGCACTAGACGGCTGGCAACGTGTCACGCATCACTCTGAGTTGCGCAACGAAGTAGCCGTCATTGAACGAGAGACTTGGCTCAACCAAGGAGAAGCAAACCCGCACGATGCGGCTCACTTTGGTCGCTATGCACTTCGAAGGGTTCCTGGGCTGAGTGCGTTTGATCCCGGAATACTAGACTACTCGGGAGCTTCCGTCTGGATGGAAGCTCACTTTCAGAGTCCGCCTTCTCTTCGCCGTGCGGAAAGCAGGATTAGTTCATATCCCTTCGTTTACGGGTCACCTGCTTGGGTACTTTCAGTCGTAATTCCACTCTTACTTGTGGTCTTGTTGTTTGGAGCGGTAGTTGTAGAAAGGGAACGGCGCACACTAGCACTGCTATGGATACACAATGCCCATCCATTTCAGTTGTTGCTTGGAAAAGCCACGGCCGCACTGCTTATAGCCGCAGCCTTGGCTGTGTTTCTTGTTTTAGTCAGCTGTGCACCAATTGTCCTGTTTCGAAACGTCACCATTGATTGGGTACGTGTTCTTGCTCTAGTCATCTGCTTCTTTGTTGGATACTCAAGCATTAGTGGTTGTGTCATTCTTGTCTCGGCAATTGCACGTTCCTCTCAAATTGCTTTCTGGATTGCCTCTTTGCTCTGGTTAGCCATGGTTTCTGGCCCGCTTCTTGTCGCACAAGTTGCGAAAGAACTCCATCCAGTTCCGCGCGATCGCGACTTTGCCACCTACATACAACAGGAAGCTCAAGCTCCATTCTGGTTGGGGCAAGCTCAATACGAAGAAGTAGCGATTTACGAAGCCGAGGTAATGACGCAACTTCGTGCTATGGATGCACAGAAACTCGGACTCAATCGTGACGCGCTAGTTTTGCAAGCACACGAACGATTTGCAAATCGGGTCTACGACCGTTTGTACGGAGAGCTGTACGAGATTCACGAAAGACAAGAGGCGATGCTACGTGTTACTTCGGTTTTTTCTCCCATCTTGGCTCTACAGAGAGTTTCGAGTGGAATTGCGGGAACCGACTCTAGTGCTCAGCTTCACTTTGCTAAAAGTGCCGAACTACATCGACGATTCATCATCAAGAAACTCAATGAAGACATGCTGCATAACGCGGGAGAGGATTCATTTAGGTATGTGGCTAACCGAAATCTGTGGCAGGACGTAGAAGACTTTGCGTACGATGAACGTTCGTTAAGAGAAATTCTGCAGCATTATCGCCTCGAATTGGTTTCGATAGTGCTTTGGGCGATTTTGAGTCTTGTACTCGCTGCAGTTGTGTTGCAGGTTCGAGCAAAAGCTGCGACAAAGTGAAATCAATCGGGCGACACATCATCGCATATTTCTCGGCGTTCAGCGTCGGTCAACTAGTAGTGTTTCTCGCGTTCGCCATTCTGACTAGCTATGCTGTAGCCAGCGGATTGCATTGGAAAATGGAAGCCACAGTGGAGCAGTCGCTTCCATTACGGGAGGTCGCTGAATCACGCACAGCATGGTTCGAGTCTCTCGAGAAGTCTGAATCGGGAATTGAGGTCTCGTCTGCGCTGGCTCGACCAATGAACTTGCCCGTGTTTGTGCACAAGCCCCCAGGACCTCTCGGCCAATTCTCTCATGTAAGAGAAGACTTGTACCCGTCGACTGGGATTCTCAATGGATTCAGCAATGAAGCGTTGATCTTTCGTCGCTACGAGCTTGAAAGCCCTGTCTCACTCATGCATGGCGGACTGGATCTTGTGCTTGTGGTGCTTGTAGTAATGCCTTTGGCGCTATGTCTGTTGAACTATAACCATCTAGCATCAGAGCGAGAACAAGGAAGACTGAATGTATTGCTTATACAAGGAGCCAGACCTTCTGAAATTCTTCGATCTCGAACATATCAATGCTCACTGCCATTGCTTGCGATTCTGGCTATAGCATCTATCGCCGGAACCTTTGTGACCGGTCCTTTGGACATTTTCACAGCATTGCGGCTAATTCTTTGGTGTGGTGCCATTTTTGTGTATTGGTATTTCTGGGTAGGTGTCTGTTCTCTCGTTTCGGCAATATGCGCAACCTCCATCAATGCAGCTTTAACTTCTGTATCTATGTGGATTCTTGTTGTCGTCGTTCTTCCTTCAATTTTTCAGTTTGCGTTTGACAGAACTACAGAATCGGCCGACAAAATGCATCTCTTAGCTATAGCTCGATCAGCCGAAGCAGAAGCTCTTGGTACGGTTGACAAGAGAGCAGAAGCGATAATGGCAGAGCACAGCTTAGAAATTGCTCAAGTGGGTGCCGAAATTCCTTCCTACTATCGTTCCGCGTATGTGGCGAATGCAAGCATTAACGATAGAGTTGGTGATTTGCTTGATCAGCATGCTGAGAAAGTCAGACAAGACCATGTCCTATTGGACATTGTGCAGGGATTCTCACCTGCTACAGCGGCATTTCGAACGCTGAAAGAAGTGTCAGGTTCGGGATTCCTGCGCAACACGGAGTTTAATCACCAGGTACGAACTTTCTTTAGGCACTATTTTGAACGGATTGGTGTAGCAACACTACAACAACGACGGCTAACTTTGGAAGAAGCAGAACTCATCGGTAAGTTCGAGTACAAGGAATCACTGGCCGGGGCCACGGTATTGAGTTTCTATGCTGTAGTTCTAATCTTTGCGGTAGTCCTTTCTCAGATTGCGATCAGGTGGACAAGGAAGCTGGAAGATCCAATCCAGTAGGAAGAAAGCGCTCCTTCCCATTTAGTCATTTGCCAAACTTCTCACTCTCGGATGAATGCAGACCATTTCGTAGGCGAGATTTGCAGCGAGTAGTGAAGTGTTTCGAGTCAGATCGAATGGAGGGGAGACTTCTACAACGTCTGCTCCGATCACATTCAATCCGTGACATCCCCGAATGATTTCAAGTGCTTGAGATGTTGTCAATCCTCCGGGTTCCGGAGTCCCTGTTCCAGGAGCACATGATGGATCGAGTCCATCGATATCAAGACTAATGTAGGTCGGTACATTCCCTACTCTTTCCCGAACACCATTCATCAGCGGGACAAGTGATCTATTCCAGCAATTCTCGGCTTCCACAACATGAAACCCCTGAGAACGCGACCAATCGAAATCACTGGGACTGTATCCGGTTCCTCGCAAACCGATCTGGGTCACTTTGGAGCAATCAAGTAGGTCTTGTTCTACCGCACGGCGAAACGGTGTGCCATGCGTGAACTGTTCGCCAAACATCGAATCGTTGCAATCTGCGTGCGCATCCACATGCACCAAAGCAACCGGACCAAATCTCTGTCGTGCAGCGCGAAGTATTGGAAGTACGATGGAGTGGTCTCCGCCTAACGTAACAGGACAGCAATCATTGCTAAATATCTGTTTGTAATAGTTTTCAATTATCTTAAGGCTTTTCTCGATGCTGTAAGTATTAATCGGAACGTCGCCGAAATCGGCAATCTGAATCGAGTCGAACGGCATTGCTCGAGTAGCCATGTTGTATGGGCGGAGAAGCCTTGATTCATCACGGATTTCTCGTGGAGCTAACCGTGCTCCAGGCCGATTTGACGTTGCAGTATCAAACGGAACACCAACAATTGCCACGTCGGTATCTTGAAAGCTCTCTCCTACCGGCAATCGCATAAAGGTCGCAGGTCCACCAAATCGAGGCATTTCATTTCCAGATAGTGGTTGATTGAACGATGTCTTGCTCATGTTGTATGCGTTTGTGTAGTAATACTCGCCGATCTTGAATGTCTATTGTCCCGCAATTCAGTCGAGGAATCGCTGGAATCTAGAAACGACAGAATGGTGATTGGTACCAGATGGAAATTGGGATTATGCAAGAAGCAAAGCCACAAGAGTAGAATTCGACAAAACGATAAGACTGATTTGATTGATTAAATCGTATAAGGATCATCAACCCTTCAATTAGGAAACTCTCACAATGCAACATTCAAAAAAACTTGGAAATCTCCTTGTGTTAGCGACGTGCCTTGTAGGTACGTATATGCTTGCCAGCGAAAACATTCGACAAGTCTCAGCCGAATCATTCGATGCTTTGGACCATGACGGCAATGGCGTGATTTCGCGATCAGAATTTGTTGGAACTTACATGAAGCTGCAAAAATTTGAAGCAGAAGTAGCAAAGACCGAGGGTACATTCAGCGATGCAAAAGATATGAGAATGAGACTCAAGCAACGATTTGGACGTATGGATGCTGACAGCAGTGACTCACTCTCTCAGGAAGAGTTTGTTGGGCCACACAAAAAGGATGGAACAAGTGAAACTGATCAAGCAAGCGTTTTCACCAAACTTGATCAAGATCAAGACGGATCACTGAGCTTTGAAGAATACGGAGCGGCGATGAAGCGAAGACTCTCTGGTCGGCTCGCCGCTACAGATGTAGACAACACTGATGAAGTGGCCAGACTCAGAACTGGTATCTCTGAACGCTTCGACCACATGGACACCGATGGAGATTCGGTGTTGACCGAGGAAGAGTATCTGAGCTCCGCAAAGTCTCGTTATGAAATGTCTCTGGATAGATCGAAGTCTTTCTTTGCTGCAGCAGACTCCAACAAGAATGAAGCTTTGAGCCAAGAAGAGTTTATGTCCGCCATGAAAAGACGTCTTCGATCACAGTTTGAGGAATTTGAAAGTCTTGAGGATGAAGCTGAAGCTCGGAGAGCTACGGACAATTTGCTGCAAGGTCTTGAGATCAGATTTGAACGCATGGATGCAAACGATGATGACCAGGTAACTCAAGCTGAAATGGACTCGTCGCGTCGAAACTCAGAAGCTGAGTAATCGTATAACGTCAGTGACAGCAATTGAACATCATCACCGCTGGTTACGACCAATCTTGGCTGACATTGTTGGTCAGCTGAGCCGCCAAATCTGAATTGGATGTGAGCCACTGCCCGTTAATTATCTTGACCTGGAGGTTCTTGTCTCCACCTACATTTTGACAAGAACTGAAGCACGAGGCTGAGAATGCGCCGACGAACCAAAATATCGGCGACTAGTGAATTTCACGTCCCTCTGCAACATGTTGAAGTTAAGCAGAGGTAGGGAGATCGATGTACTGGTCGCCACTGTGAGCAGTAGAGTGAAATTGATCCGGTATCTGGGCATGGCCATCGCAATGTTAGTGTGCTTGTCGGCACTCACCTCCACAGTTCATCGACTCAGAACTCTGACAATTTCGGAAGAATCGTTCGAAGTTCTGGACCTGGATGACGACGAATTGGTAACGCGCGATGAGTTTGTTAGTACTCTAACAAAGCTGAACCATCGAAACGTTACAAGAAATAATCCATCTAATGTGCTTGTAGAGTTGCAAAAAACCGATTTGGAAAGCAAATCGCAAATTGAACAACGATTCTGGAGCATGGACTCTGATGGAGATGGATTGTTGTCGCACGGCGAATTTGTAGAGGCTTCGTCAGCGGAAGATGTCTCGAACAATTCCCATCAAGAGAAAGTGTTTACGAAGCTAGATCGAAATACAGACGAAGCAGTTAGTTACGAAGAATTTGAAAGTGGGATGGAGAACCGCTATGTTTCACGATCTGATGAAACGCTCAAAGAGAAAGCGGACTCACTTGAGGAGAAAGTTACTGTATCCAACATTTACCAACCCTGGAGACTCACGCCCGCCAAACGAAAAGCAGTCATCGAACAAAGATTTGACTGGTTCGATCAGAATCGTGATTCTCTTTTGACCCTCAATGAGTATTTGCATCCAAAGAAAATGTACGAAATTCACCTTGAATTCGTGAAGACAACCTTTACTGCAATGGACGAAAATGATGATGAAACTATCTCCCAGGATGAGTTCGTTTCGGGCATGCTACAGCAGCTACATGACGACGTTCCTGAACAAGAAAGTCGTGAGCTGGAGAACGAACCTAGAGAGTTTTCTTCCGATATGCGAGAGCGAATTATCGAAAAATATAACCGTATAGATTCGAATGGTGACGGAAGAGTAACCCCAACTGAAATGGAGGCTGAACAACATATAGTGTTCGTCACTAGCTAGGTTGAGTTCCAAGGAAGACCTGGATAAACCGGGAATTTAGCTAAAAACCTTGTTCGAATCGTACATTGAATCTCTCGTGTAGCTGTCGTACAGTTTGTCTTTGATTATGAGCGAGTTTTCTTAGCCATGGAAGTGGCTGCACAGTCTCAGCGTGTTGGGTATAGAGATCCATGTCGCGTGCCCAGCCGTTGAATTCAAGCACAAAATGACGGGTATGTCCCTGCTTCGGAGGATCAAGTTCCTCGAATTCAAGATGGACTTCCTCTCCGCTTCCAACGATTGCAACAGCACCGTCGACCTCTCGGACCAAGTCCATGGCATTTCCATAGGCCGTGTAAAAACCCTTTTGGTACTTTGCATCCCAGTAAGGGGCTCGTTTGTCGTAGTCGTAATACGGAAGCCTATGCGTTCCTGTTGTTCTCAAAGCAAATCCTGATCTTCTAACAAGTGCATTGCTTGGAGTTAGACGCGTCACTTGCATCTCGGGTGGAGGGGATGTCTCGCTTATCAATCTAATTCGGTCCCAATATATCTCTAGGTTAGTACTGATGCGCAACGCAACAGTGTCTTTCGGCAGTTCGGGTAGTGGAACAGCCATTTCTCGAGGCATACCCGCCGGATAGCCAAACTCTTCGACCAACAAGCGCCAATTGCCGTAGGAGTCCAAAGTCTCAATACTTGGCGAACGATATTCAGCCTTGGCTTGCCAAGCGCTAAACGATGTTTGAGAGTACGGGTATTCCATCCAACCATCAGCAACCAATACTTGATTCGACACCGGGAGACTCTCCTCGAACCATAGCGTGACTTCGAAATCATTCTCAAGGCGTCCGATAAATCGCGGATCTAGTGGGCCTGGATCGGGCGCGGTATGGTCGCGCAAGTTAATGTCCGACGTGATATCTACTCCGCTTCCGTTAGTTGCTCGGATCGGAAGCCTTTCCTCCCTAAAAGTGATGATTCGTCCAGTAGCCTCAGGAAGTGAAGTTGCAAGTCGCTCATCCAACACAATTTTCCATCCTTTGGGTACATCAACGACATCGATAAACGCGGCGTCAAGAAATAAGGTCTCTTCCATCGGTTCGCCAATCTTTACGACATAGCTACCGTCTTTGGGTTGGAGCATCTCTCCATCCATTCGCAACCGTTCTTTCGACCGTGGATTTGCGTATTTTCCTGGTGCAACCAAGAATCCAAGAGCAGCAACCCCCAACACATCACTTACAAATTCAAACTTATCGCCGTTCCATGCAAATATAACTGGACAACTGGCCAGCTGTCGTTCAGTTTCTTTGACCAGATGAAGCTGATTTGCATCAAGTCCTATTTCAGTTTGCAGTACTCCATCTGACCATTCCAATACAAGATGATTTGATGCTTCGTAGCCCCGTAATCCAAACATCAATGGCATAAGACTTTGATTCGGTCCAGAGTGGTTGCTAATGCGATCTTGGATTGCCCACTCACCAGAAACTCGTAGCTTGGTACGTGTACCAATACCGGATGCATTTGATCGCATCTGACTGGAGTCTCTCTGTCCAACAGGATTCACGGCCAAGAATCGAAATCTACCCTCTCCCGGTGGGACATAGAGGATTTCAGACTCCAAGACCAATATCAATCCCGGACCGCTTCCTGCTTTGGTGTAGGTCGGTACGGCAGAGAGTAGAGACGAGTTTTGTCCGACCGCTAGCACATCCTGAGTATCGTCAGCGGCTAAAATGCGGACTTCGTCAGATGTAGTTACCAACAAATTCATCTGTCCATCTCCGGTCACATCAGCAGCTGCAATTTCTAGAATTTCTTTAGAAAATCCTTCTATTTGAAAGAGATATTCCTTTTTCTTGAGATCAGTTCCGTCATATGCAAATGACACCAATTGGTTTTCACGGGTAGCACCAACCACTTCTGGAAACCCATCGCTATCTACGTCAGCGGCGATAGCCAAACGGATTTCTTCGTCCAACAGTACGGTTGCATTCGGAAACGTCACGTATTTCCAGGTTCTGTCATTTTGAAGAGCTGTACAGGAGAAATCTGCAAAGCAAAGCAGCAAGTCAAGATCCCGATCTGAATCCAAGTCTGAAGCAGTTATTGAGTAAACAGTTTCAGCGCTGCTTGCATCAAGGATGATGAGTTCCTCGAAACGCATTTCCTCGTCGCGCAGATTTGTTAGTTGTGAAACTCCCCGTTCCGATGAAAACACCACATCAAGATCGCCATCGTGATCAGAATCTACAAGCACAGAGGCAAAGCAGTTTCGGGATGAAATAGTTCTAACCTCAACATCAGACTCAGAGTCCAGTCGACTTAGACGGATCCAATGCACGCCGTTCGCACCACACCCCACCAAATCAACAGATCCATCGTTGTCTACATCGCCTACGGTCGTGCTCCTAGTCCCGACGATTGGTATTGAAAGATGAAATTGAAGCGATAGTGTCTCTCTATCGAGTAAGTACCAGTCAATCGCTTCTTCAGAAGTCAGAAAGACATCGGTCCTCGAAGAATCGCTCCAAACATTGAGGGCAACGCTAGAGTAATCCTTGGTGGATTTCATCAATGAAACGACCCTCCCAAAGACGTCACCAGGGGGTTGTGGGTGAGGCTCTGTTTCCACCTGTGCTAATGCCACCGCCTCGGCCTTTGGCCCCATTTGGAGATAGTTGATCGATGCCGTTCGAGATGCGGGATTCGCCTTGAGACGGTTGTATTTCCCTACTAGTTCTTCCGCCAGATCTGTATCGCCCAACCGTCTCGCTGTTTGGTTTGCCGCCCAATAGCCACTCGTTAGATATGGGTCTAATTCGATGGAACGCAAAAGCAATTCTTGTGCTCTTTCATATTGTTGAAGCTGAAGATAGGTCTGGCCCAAGAAATAGACGGCATATGCGTCGGTTGAATCTATTTCGACTGTCTTTCCAAAGAATCGTAGTGCGTCTTCCGTGTGACCCAGATGAAAAGAAATGACGCCCGACGTATAGAGGGCTCGCGAGTTTGTTGGTTGCTCATCGAGCACGGAACCTAGAATCTCAAGAGCACGTAGCTCATCGCCTTCGTCTTGTCGATTCAGAGTGGCAATCGCGAAGTTGACGCGTGCTTCCAACCAGTTCGGTCTGTCATCTACCAGTTCTTCGAAGGTTGCATGGGCTGCTTTGTAGTCATATTGACCCATCTGGGCGACACCCAAATCATTACGTTCGATGTGATCCGGAGAAATCGGAGCACTACAGCTGGTAGCAAACAGGACTAGCTTCAGCGCAAGTAAGATGAAAAGGTGCAGTACACGCGTAGGGGATCGGACGGGAAGAAATGAATGTGGAGATGGATTGCGATCAGCCAGTGGGCGCTCTTTCCCAGTGACCCTTGAAAATCGACCGTACATGAACGCCACAACTAGCTGGCTATTGAGGAAATGGCGTCCCCTAGGGGAGTCGAACCCCTGTTGCTGGGATGAAAACCCAGTGTCCTGGGCCACTAGACGAAGGGGACGTTGGGCG
>JAPOXO010000101.1 GCA_026707045.1 Gammaproteobacteria bacterium
AGGAAATTCAAGATGCAAGGGCTCAAGGAATCCTATTAGAGCATCCGAATCTTGGCATAGCAGATTGGGCTTACCAACAGACTATCAGTAGCAATGGCATTCAACTGTTGAAAAGCTCCCCAGGGAACCTCAAGCAAATCTCTCGATTGACCGAGCAACTCATGGAGACTGTGAAGAACTATCAATGCTACAAGACGAAAAGACACAACTCGACCGAACCCTTTGAAGGTTATTACGGTTTAGGGTGGTTGCAAGGTTTAGATTTCCTAATTCACGCTGTTGACGCTTTGGCACCTAGCAGTCGCGCTGCCCAATCTTCGCTGCTCAAGAGAATCTCCGAGTTGTTTCCGAATAGTAGGAGAGTCTCTAACTACATCGACAAGCTCAATTCGTTCGAAGAACCGTTTGAACTGTCTTTCACGGATCTTGCAAGCGGAAAATGCATTGACACTAACGACTATCGAGGTTATGTCCTAATCGTTGATTTCTGGGCAACTTGGTGCCAGCCTTGTCTTACTTTTGTTCCCTACTTGAAGAGGCTTCTCTCAAGACACTCAAACGAAGTCCAAGTTATTGGAATCTCAAATGACGATGCAGGTCTCAGCTCTGATGCAACGCCTGAGCAACGACTTAAGCTTGAGGCAGAAGTTATCAAGTGTGCAACAAAGCACGGCATGGACTGGCCTATTTTGCTAGATTCCAAAGTTCATGAAAAGTGGTGTATCTCTTCGATTCCCACCCTATTTGTCGTTGATCAGCGGGGCATTCTTCGTTCGCTTGATGCCCGCAGGACCATTGCCAAGACGGTTCGAAACTTATTGCGAGAAAAGAGCTAGGCACTCGAGAGACAGGTGACAGCCACTCGCTGAACCCAGCAGTGAGTCAGATTCTATGGGTGTCCTTTCTGTCTGGTCTATAGGAGAGATACCCACAGAAGCTCTGGCGGCGACAATGCATAGCATCGATGGAGTGTGGTCAAAGAGACATTGATCCTAAGATCCAATGGCATACTAACTGACTACAGCTTCAAAATCGGAAGTCAACTCGTATGGACTTGACACAGAGTGCAATCAAATGGCCTGTGATCATTGTTGTCGCTCCACTCCTTGCGGCGGGGTCGTTCGCACTTGGATTTTTCATAAGCGGGAGCTCAAGCAAAACCACTACGCAGACGAACCCCGATTTGAACTCCTTTCAAACAACGGTTGACGTAACGCATGATGGCCAAATGCCGACTCCTGCTGAGGAAGTACTCCTTACGATCGTAGAGCTGAGTGAACCCTCTCGATTCGACAGTCGCATTGCTCGCACTGCAGCCTTGGTAAAGCGTCTTTCCTTTGCGAACGAGAGTTCGTTGCGAGAACTACTTGCGCAATCAAGAAATTTGCAAGCAGGCAGCTGGCAGGCGGAAGTGCAGGACTCAATCATTCAGCGATTGGCCGTGCTCGATCCAATCGACGCACTGGCCCATGTAAACGAGTTCCCAGAATCTAGACAGCAGTCGCTGATTCCGATTGTCTACGGGGAATGGGCGGTGTCAAACTTACAACAGGCAGTTGATAACGCCCGGGAGCTCGGTGATGACCTAAAGCCAATTGTGGTACAGAGCGTTGTGTTGTCGCGGACAGATTTGCCAACGGCTCAACTACGCAAAATTGCAAGGAATCTAGGCCATGAGTCGATTGCCATCAAGCTGATCCGGGAGCAGTCGGAATTGGAGGCGATCAAGAATCCTGAAAAGGAATTGAAATCACTTCTAAACAGTAGTGCTAGGTCGCTTGATGACTTGAACGAAACACAATCCGAATTGTTTAGACAACTTGCAGTTGCGTGGGTGCTGCAAGATGGAGTGGATGTGTACGAAGAGATTGAGAAGTCGGTGCCAATGAGTCACATTCAGCAGCAAGGATTGTTGTTTAGCATTGGTCGGAATCTCGCGGAAAACAGTCCTGAGTTGGCTTTTCAGCTTGGGGTCAAGGCGGGCTCGGTCGGATTCGGAGGATTAGCAGACTTCACTGTACGCACATGGGCCAATTCTGATCCTGTGACTGCTCTCAGTGCCGTTGGCGCGCTTGAGGGACCGTCCGCTCGGCAAATGCTACAGTCTCGAGTTATGGAGTCATGGGCGGCCAAAGACCCTGACGAATTGCTCGATGCTTCACAAAGCATGCCAGCAGATCTAAAAACGATGGCTTTAGAGAAAGCCTTGGTGGTAATGGCTCAATCATCTCCGCGTAGCGCTTTGAGACTGCTGGGTGATATCGCAAATAAGGATGTACGAGATCGAATTGCAGAAGGCATTGCAACTGGTTGGGCTCGTCTCGACATCGATGATGCTCTCCAGTGGATTGATAACGACAGAACTCTTTCCGCCAAAGACGATTTGCGGAATGCAGCAATAGCTTCACTTGTAACAGCGAACCCCCAATTGGCTATAGCGGCGGCACTCTCATTACCTCCAGACGAGTTTGGCAGAGGACCGGAAGCTAATGCGATCCGCTACCTAGTCCACCATGACGTAGACATGGCAATTCAGCTCTTGCCGCTCGCGAGGGACAACAAAACAAAATCAGATGCTTACGATTCAGTAATGAACAGTCTGCTGTACAGACACAACGACTTTCAGCAGGCGTTGGATCTGTTCCTTCAACTGGTTGAGGACGTTGGGACTCCCGAGAAGGGACTCTGGACTCTGGCGTGGAATCGCCCGATGGAGTTGTTTCAGTCTCTTGATGAACTACCATCCGATGAATTGAAGAAAGAAGCCGCACGTGACCTGTTGTACAACCACGAATCGTCGGGCACGTTCACCGATGAACAATTGGATTATCTGCGGAAACTTGACACCACGCCGCGCGTGCGGAGAACGCCTGAAATGGAAGCAGCACTGGAAAAACTCCTGGAGGCCATGGATTGAGCGCGACTCCTTTTGTGCTAAGCCTAGGAGATAGGTACGTTCTTATGGAACTTTCGAAATGATGAGGAAATTGCTCTTAGTTGGTGTTGTGGGACTGCTCATGGTTGCAGGGTCGTTTTCGCTGGGGCTCTTTGTTGCAAATATTGGCATACAGGAAGCTACAACTACCAACAATCAACTATCTCTCCACTCGGAGCAGACAGGTGATCGAACAAGAAAGCAGTCCGAGACAGACCCAAGCAATGTGCTTCGAACGGTAAGAACTGTTGCGGAACTTGATAGCTTTCTTGGTCAATTTCAGCGCAAGTTTGCTCTTCACGAGCTACTTGGCAATGCGGATGAAAAAACTCTTCGACAGTATTGGGAACAGTCCGCAACGATAGGATCTACTCTGAGAGAAGAGATTCGGACTGCAATCGTCCAACGACTCGCAACCATAGACCCCTTGGCTGCATGGGATCTGGTCAAAGACCTTCAATCCAGAGAGCATCTTGCACTGGTCGGTGCGGTTTTTCGAGAATGGTCGGTATCCAACCTAGATCTGGCAATAGAACATGCCCAAAGCCTAGACAGTGAAATAAAAAATGCCGCTGTCGCAAGCATTTTGCTGTCTCGCGAGGACTTGTCGATTGAGCAACGTCGCGAAATAGCGCGCCAGCTCAACGCTGAGTGGCTAGCCGTCGAAGCAATCGAGCGGGCTTCAAGTACGCCTTTAACTTTGGACCCAGAAACTGAATGGACAGAATTCTTACAGCACAACAGTGGAAATCTCGACAGTCCAACCGAAGCTCAACTTCGAATGATGGCGCATATTGCTACCAATTGGATTCAGCAAGTAGGAGCAAATTCGTTCGACAACATAGCCGAATCCCTCCCCACTCAGTCTGCTATATGGAATACGTCCAATGCGGTCATCGAGCGACTCTTGGATGCAGACCCGCAACAAGCCTTTGACTTGGCAATCCACTTGAGATCTCGAGGCACAATTGGATTTGCTGATCGTGTCGCGGTAGCTTGGGCCAAAGATGATCCATGGTCCGCGTTCAATGCCGTGTCATCAATCAATGCGCAAAACCTACAGCGAAACTTGCAATCTAGAGTCTTGGATAATTGGTCCTACTCTGATCCAAATGCACTGCTGGATCGGGCTGGAGAATTTCCAGAACATCTTCAGCAATTAGTTCGCAAGAAAGCACTGATCTCGTTGTCAAGGACCTCTCCTCAGATTGCGGCTGAAATGATCTATGAAATGGAAGACCAAGCTTCCCGGGACGAGATAGCGTTATCCATCGCTCGCAACTGGTCAACCTTCGAAATCACCAGTGCGCTTCATTGGATCGAGAATGAGCCTAGTTTCGAACACAATCGCGAACAGCTGATTAGTGCAGCATTCAATGGACTAGCAAACTCGGACCCGGAGCTAGCTATGCAAACCGCATTAGCACGACCACCTAACGAAGAAGGATTAGGACCAGAAACCGAAGTGATAAGTGCTCTTTCGTTTGATGACATGGACACCACAATTGCGATGCTCTCCGATGTGAGAGACGGCAAGACCAAGATCAAAGCATACGAAACGGTCATTCAGATGTTAACCGGCATAAACAAAGACAATGATCGAGGTGTAGATTTGTTGGTTCAATTGGCCAAGGAAGAAAAAATTCCCCGAAATGAATGGGTTGTTACGGGTTTGGTTTTTAACGCCCCTCGAGCTCTTTTCAATTCGCTTGAAAGATTCGAATCCATGGACTTTAGAAGGCGAGTTGCACGAGAGCTACTCAGATTCCACGAACGTGACGACACCTTTACGGCAGATCAGATAACCGTGCTCAAGGAAGTAGAACAGTACGACCAAGCGAGTCGAGAAGCCCGAAAGCAAGAAGCACGCAATACCTATTTGGAGCTACTCAGAGAGGGACGCAATACGGACGAGAACGAGACTGAATAGTTGTTCTGCCACAGTGTAACGAGAGTCAATTCGTCAGGACTGGCATTGCTCAATTCTGTCCGTTTTTCCCAATCTTCGCCGCTGTCGCTGATGAATCACGTGACTTGCGAAATCGCCAGCCATACATCATTCGGCCGTAAAAATTGAACCACTTTCTCGCTTCGAGATCCTCAAAGGGATAGTCCGCTCCCAATTGTCTAGCGGTCACAAGGCCCGTCACAAAGCAGGTTTCCTGACTGTTTATCAGAGTATGGGCACCACAGTGACGTGTCCTTCGCTTGCCTTGGATGAATCGAAAGAGGTGAACCAGCAAAGCGATATGGCGGACATCATGGACAACATGCTGAAACCATGTACGCATGATGATCTTGTCAGTATTGATCGAGCTTATTGGGTTATAGGTTACCAAGCAGGGCTTGTCTGAGCATTTCACCCAGGGCTGCTGGTTGTGCATGATGTAAGTGATTTCGTAGTTGTCGGGGCGTGCTCCGTATTGTTCGATGTGGTTGCTTCGTGTCTCTACCGGTGTGGCGGCATTGTTCGGAAGAACCGATTTGTCCGAATGAACAATGGCGTGATTGTGCAACTCGCTCTCGTATCGGATGGAAGAAAGCAACCATCTCTCCATCAAGGTCAATTTATCTAGGACCATCAGAGATTGATTTGCATTGCACGCAAGAACAACCTCATCAAATGAATCCTCCCTGCCGTCTGCATCCTCAATGACCACGTGTGTTGAGTGTCGACGCACCTTGCGCACAGGACGATTGAGAAAAATCTTTTCTTGAAAGGACTTCGTCAGCTTCGCATATACGTTTCTTGTTCCTCCTCTCCATGTCTGCATGGGTGTTGCGTTAACGATGTTGAAGAATTCCAAATAACGACAAAACAACGAAGCTGGCATATCGAACACATTTGTAGCCATCAAGAAATTGACGAACATCGGCTTGAGAACTTTGTACCGGAAGTCGCCAGAGAATCCGCGCAGATTGAGAACTGTGCGCATGCTTAAGTAGTTGAACGGGTTTAAGGCATTTAGGAACTTGGAACGAGTGTGGTTCAGTTGGCCAAACCATTGCAAGCGTTTCAGTAGCTTCTGAAATCTCGTGATCTCGGGCTCCAGTTGTCTGGCGATTTCGGTGTCGAGGTCATGAGCATAGATCTCATCCTGATACTTAACGCTATAGCTGAACTTTGTCGGAACAATTTCAATGTCGTAGAGCTCAGCTAAAAGCAATATGTGGTGGTAGACAGAAGGAATGCAAGCAGTTACTGAAATGTCGAACGGGATCGCGTTGCCGTCGTCTTGTGGCATGTCCACAGTCACTGCGTTTCCCCCGATCTGCGACTGTGCTTCGAAGAGACGAAAATCAAATCGGTCTGCACTCTTGTGTAGTGCCCATGCCACTCCTAACCCAGCAATTCCTCCCCCGACAATGGCAATCTTTTTCCGACTCATCAGTCTGTTGGTTCCTGAAGTATCAAGTGGATCTGATCGCTATGTGTGTAGCACACCTGACAGTTGTTAACTTTTGATAGTACGAGACGCAATTTTCGAATTCATGTGGATCATTTTCTCTTGCATCCAGGTTATATTCACAATAGAAATCTAGACCTTGTTGGTCACCCAATGATCCTGTTAGACAATTCGGCAAGTACGAACGTTAAAGAAGAAGGAGTGGATAACTTCGCGCTTTACGTTGCAGCGTCGAGCCCGTCAATTGCTGGGTGAATCCACGGTCGCATTTGACCACATCTGCAATAACTCTTTACTTTCCTCTGTAGTGTGCTAGCCTGAAATTTTAGCCATTTTCCCATTTGAAGAACGTAGGCTCATTCGTAGTCAAGTGTTGGAATCGTCTGCTTAAACAGTTCGGCTTTGAACTCTCGATCCACTTCGTTCTCCAACAGGAAATAGAGTGTTACTGGATCAGACGCAACGACCACGTTGGGTCGCTTCTGCTTCTGTGGAGTCGTCTGCTACAGAGTCCACACAGCACCTTTGATGACCCAAGGAGACAAGCACGTCTGGAGTGAAACGAAAGGTGGGTAGTCTCCATAAATGAACAGATTGGAGTTTCCACTGACGGATGTTGCGACGTGAATCATAGAAGCAGTCGAGAGTATCTTGTGGTCTTTCCACTTCTACTGTTGGTGTCTCATTCCATACATGAGCTCTTCGGAGAGAAGTCTGGCGTCCTTTCCTAATTTCTCTCGAGCATTCTTTGAACTGCTTTGTAATGAGGACACCGCCAAACGGTGCTATCTAAACCAATTAGTAATTACATGCGCTCGGGTTGTCGCAGTGTCAAGTAACTGCCCATTGCTCCTTGTCAAATGCTCATGAGCTACAGCAATCAGGTCAGGTATGGTGCACTTCTTGGTTTCCTGCCGCCTGTATTAGACCTCTGTTCTTCCTTTCTGCAGGCGAGACTGGCTTCCATTCCTGCCCAAAATACCAAAGCTCTGTCGTTCAACAATTCCTTAGGTGCTAGATTGTTGAGTACCTGCTTCTTTTTCCTTCTGTTCCTCCCGCTCTTTGCATGAGCCCAGATCGAAAGATTCGAGCTTTCGTACTCGTTTGAAGTACTTGCCTAGTATATGGTGGTCTAGCACGAGCTCGGTGTGGTGGTCTTCATACAGTGTTTGCTCGGAGTTTGAATCAATCCAAACTGTATGTACTGTACGCCAGTCATCGGAACAGTGTACATCGTAGAGGTGTTCTGTTGTCGGTACTAAATCGTCCGAAAGCCAATCAATCTCTCCGACCCTTCCCTTATCAAAGCGGGTCACTCCAAGTTCAGTGTCCAGTGATTCTTTGTTCAAACACAAGTACACGTCGATGCGTTTTGAATCCAACGTTGCAAAAGACTTTGTCTGGACTTTGTTGACTGGCATTCTCTGCTTGATGCACTCGTAGTCGTCACTTTCGATGTAGTTTTCAGGCTCATCTGCTGTTATGCTTAGCGCCATTAGTCACAACATTGGAACTAATATTCTCATTGTTTTTCTACGGTTAACTGCTCTTACTTTGATGAGGTTGTAGGCTATCTACAGTACCACACCTCAACATGGTTTTTGCACCAAACAGTGATTTAAGAGTCGTGTGGTGCACAGACTTCAATCTCCACGTGGTGTAAACAGCTTGCAGTTGCTAGACTCTTAGATAACCCTTGAGAAGTGTCATGTGCGTGTGCTCAGCATGCACTGATTGCACGTGGTACAAACTACCTGTAGCAAAGCACAGAGGCATCCACCATTTGAAATGGCCTACAGCCATTCTAGTTCAGTGGATTTTTGACATATCAGCTCCGACGGCAATCAAAAAAAAGCTGATGAAGTGGGTATGGACATGGCCGGCCCATCTAAGAGTGAAATCGATACTTTTTTGTCCTAGTACGTTCGGATTGGCACGTTGGGGAAACTAACGGCGGTTGACTTACCTTAGAGAAACGGGACGCAAAGGCCACCTAAAACAAGAAGAAGACAGGGCGTTAGGGATAAGGTGTTATGACTTATTGCATTACGCTTTCTTCAGCAATCCTCTCACACGTTCAAATCTCCGATACTCCAGACGGCGATGCTTGGACATTCTGCCAAGACCTTCCGCCGTAAAGATTCATCTGCAGTGAGAAAAGGCAAACTGTGACCTTGAGCACAGGTCAGGTAGATGCAGTCGTAGACAGGGTGATCAATCTGAATCGCTAATGAAACCGCCTGAATGACGTAGTCAGCTAGCGGGTGTAACTTAATGACTTCGGTCAACCTATCTAGCGCTTCGATGTATGGATGAAAATGACTGATTTCATTGCGTCGATATTTCTTCCAAATTACATTGGCAACTTCGGAAAGAATGAAGTCAGGCGCGATCAGAGAGAATCGAGGAGAGAGCAGCAATTGCGCTTCGCGTGAATTGCGCTCTGCGAAGAACCACTTTGCAGCGACGCTTGAATCGACGACTAAATTCAACGATCTCGATCTTGGCGGATAAGGTCAACGCTGTCGGTTTGTTTGGTCGACATAGTCTGCGTACTTATTGTTGCTGCAAATGTTCGAAATGCTTCGATGTTTGTTGAGCGGCGCACGTGTTCCGTCAGCATATTGCGAATCTCACCTTCAAGTGAACGATGATTTGCTTTAGCCTGATCCTTAAGCGAGGCTACTACATCGTCGTCAATATTGCGAACTACTACACTTGCCATGGATTTGCCACCAATTTAAAGCTTTATGATATCAAATTGATATCACTACAAATGGCAATTCAGTATTCTTACACCAAATTCTATGGGAGGGGATAGTCCTAGTTGGCTATGTCGCTCAACAGCGATTCTTGGGCACTCAGCGATTCCTCGTCCGCACCATCGCACTCCAATGGAAGGTAGGTGCCGTCAGACTGTAGCAGCCATGCCTGGCAGTTGTCTTGTAGATAGTTGTCCAAACTTTGGTTTGCGATGCGGTCCGCAAGCTCGTTGTTTTCGATCGGATAGCAAGTTTCCACTCTTCGAAAGAAGTTGCGAGCCATCCAATCAGCGCTGGATAGGTACGTCACCGGATTTCCGCCGTTTACGAAACGAAAAATCCGAGCATGTTCCAAGAAGCGGCCAATTATGGAACGAACTTCAATGTTTTCCGACACTCCCTCCACATCGGGACGCAACGAACACATGCCACGAACTATCAGCTGAACTTTGACACCTTCCCGCGATGCTCTGTACAAATCCTTAATGATCCCTGGTTCAACCAGCGAGTTCATTTTTGCGACTACTCCAGACGGACGACCGGCCTTCTGGTGCTCAATTTCACGTTGGATGTACTGTCGCATCGTGTCGTAAAGAGTAAAGGGAGACTGCAGCACTTTTTTTAGTTTTCCTGATTGACCTGTTGATGTCACCTGGCGAAAGAGCTGTTGTACGTCATCGCCAATATCGGGGTCGCATGTCATCAGTCCATAGTCGGTGTACACTCGTGCAGTACCTGCATGGTAGTTGCCCGTGCCCAGGTGGACGTACCGCCTCAACCCATCTCGTTCCCGACGAATTACTAGAATCATCTTGGAGTGAGTCTTGAACCCAACGACGCCATACACAACCTGTGCACCTGCTTCCTGCAGTTCGGTTGCAAGTTCAATGTTGTCAGCTTCATCAAATCGGGCGCGCAACTCGATCACCACTAGCACTTCTTTGCCGCGCGAGGCCGCATCGATCAGTGCCTTAACGACAGCTGAGTCAGAGCCTGTTCGGTAAAGTGTTTGACGAATCGCCAGAACGTCTGGATCTCGGGCAGCCTGTCGCAAAAATTCAAGGACAGGAACAAATGACTCAAACGGATGATGCAACAGTACATCGCCGTCTCGAATCACATCAAAAACGCTCGAAACTTGATTAAGCCGGTCGGGGATGCTCGGTGAAAAGTTCGAGAATTTCAAACTTGGCCTATCCACTAAGTCCGGGATTCGGTTGAGGCGCATCAAATTAACCGGTCCATTGCAAAGATAGACATCAGCTTTGGTCAGTCCGAACTGAACACTCAGGAAATCCCGTACTGGTTCTGGGCATGAATTGTCGATCTCCATGCGGACTTCGTCCCCAAACCGTCTACTTGGCAACTCACCCTCCAGAGCTCGTCGAAGATCCGTGATTTCCTCCTCGTCAACAAACAGATCGCTGTTGCGGGTGACTCGAAACTGATGGCATCCTGTGACTTCCATTCCTTGAAACAGATCGCCTACCCGCGCATGAATGATGGAGCTTAGAAACACAAAATCGAAATCGTGTGTAGAGACATCCGGTGGCAACTGCACCACACGTGGCAAAGCTCGAGGAGCTTGAACCACTGCCATGTCACCCTTTCTTCCAAACGCATCTTGGCCATTAAGTGTGACGATGAAATTCAAGCTTTTGTTCAATACCCTGGGGAAGGGGTGAGCCGGGTCAAGCCCCATGGGACTAAGAATTGGAGCGAGTTCTTCTTTGAAATACTCATCTACCCAATTCCGTTGTTCGTCGTTCCACTCCTCACGACGAAGAAAGTAGATACCTTCAGCCCGCAGTGAGGGCCAGAGCATGTCGTTCAGAACTACGTACTGTTCGTTGACAATCTCGTGGGTTACAACTGAAATCTGTGCTAGCTGGTCTTCCGGCGTCATGTTGTCAGGACCACGTTGGCCTGAGCCGAATTCCACTTGTTGCTTTAGGCCAGCTACACGAATCTCAAAGAATTCATCTAAATTAGAACTTGCTATGCATAAGTAGCGCAACCTCTCCAATAGGGGGTAAGAACCCCTCTTCGCCTGAGCCAATACGCGACGATTGAATTCGAGAAGCGAAAGTTCGCGATTGATGTAGAGTGAGGGATCGGAGAGGTCTCTGGAATCCATCGGAAATTAGTGGCACTTTGCTACTATCGTACCATGTCGAAATTGACCGAGGATGAACGTCGAGACCGGATTTATCGCTCCAAACGGACTAGAGTCGAAAAGTTTGAGTTCAATGAGCAGGTTGTCTCGGTATTTCCTGACATGGTCAGAAGATCGATTCCTGGCTATGACACGATCATCCAGCTAACGGGCGTACTTGCAGCCCAACACCTTGTCGAAGGTGCACTTTGCTACGATTTGGGTTGTTCCCTAGGGGCCGCTACGATCTCGGTCTTGAAGAACGTCGGCACACTGGATATATCAATTGAGGCAGTTGATTCTTCCGCACCAATGATTGAAGCTGCTCGCGCAATTGTCACGGACCCGAGAGTGAGATTTCACATTGAGGACATTCGCAGAGTCAAATTCAAACCTTCGTCCGTAGTAATCATGAGCTTTGTATTGCAGTTCTTGCCGCCGGAAGACAGGCTTGACTTCCTGACTACTGTACGCAAATCTATGAATCCCGGCGGTTTGCTTGTCCTGTCTGAGAAGATAGAGTCCTTTCAGGAATTCGATAGGTTACATACCGAATTCAAGAAAGCCAACAACTATAGTGAACTCGAAATTTCTCAAAAGCGGCAAGCCTTAGAGCGGGTAATGCAAATCGACTCGGAACACACCCACTTCAATCGTCTGTCTCAGGCGGGCTTCCGGCAACCACGGAGGTGGTTTCATTGCTTGAACTGGAACTCGTTCATCGCGAATGCATGAGCTTTAGCCAGCAGCTGCAAGACACCTGGAAGCAAGTTGGGTTTGCTACCCCTCTCGAACAGATCAAACACGGAGATTTGCAGAAGTGGCTTGGTGCGCTAACTCAGCTTCCGAACCTGTCGAGTGTTCATACGGTAATTGGTGAATCGATTCGAATCAATTCGTGCAACCTTTCACCAGCCCAACGTGATGCGCTCTCAAATGCCGTGAATGCACTGATTCCCTGGCGAAAAGGACCTTTCTCGTTATTCGGGCTTGAGATCGAAGCAGAGTGGCGATCCGACCTCAAATGGCGGAGAGTCTTCGGCCATTTAGATTTGAACTCAAAATCAGTTCTCGACGTAGGGTCCGGAAACGGCTACTTTGGCTATCGCATGCTTCAAGCTGGAGCAAAATCGGTCACAGGCTTAGATTCGACGTTGTTGCCAGTTATGCAGGCGGCAATGGTTAACCACTTCGCAAGGCTTCCCAATGTCGTCGTGCCAGTTCGATACGGGATGGAAGACTGGAGAACGACGTACGATGTCGTCTTTTCCATGGGTGTCATCTACCACCAAAAGGACCAAGTAGTGCATCTTTCGCACCTTTACGACTCTTTGCACGAAGGGGGTTTGGTTGTTTTGGAAACGATTGTTGCCGACCAACCGTTTTGTCCGAAAGGGAGGTACGCCGGAATGCGCAATGTTCGATTCATTCCAAGTCTGAAATCGATTTCAGACGCAATGGATGTTGCGGGATTCTCTCAAATTCGGATTGTTGACATTAGTACGACGACCAGCGCTGAGCAGAGGTCTACAAAATACATGCCTTTCAGGTCTTTGAAGGATGTTTTGTCCGAGTCCGACACTGAAGTCACGATCGAAGGCTATCCAGCACCCAAGAGGGCGATGATTCTGGCAGAAAAAAACTAGGTTTCTGCATTTGTGTCTTTGCATGTATGTCAAGAATTTGGAGTCTTGCACAGAGAGGTTTGTCGTTCCAAATTCGATAAGCAAGCATCATCTCCGAATCTACGCATAATTGAGTCTCACATCTTCAGTCGAGACTGATCCGACCTATGGCCAACCCATTTGGATTGTCTTACTTTCGCTATAGGCGTAGACATGCGCGAATACTTGAAATCTACGAGATATTTTTGGATTCGCCCAAACGGCTGTTGCACCCGATCGAAATTTCCAGGCAATGCGGACTGCACATGCTTGATGTCATCGACACCTTGGACCGGGCTCCTGAAATTTTTCTACGCGTTCCGTCCGGGAGCCAGAGCACCACGAAGTACGGATTGAGACCCTCTGTTGCGGTACAGGATCATGCTGAGGTCTCAGAGTTCATTCGAAAACGCGTTCATTACGAAACTCTGTTTTTCTATGGGATCATAATTGTTGTCGTTAACGCGGTAATTGTTGTGGGACTTTCCCTTATTCCATATGTGTCAACTCTATTCTGACTTTGCTAGGGTGCAAGTCAGAGTAAAATGCGAATGAGTCGCATTTGCAACAAAATCAATGCGTCAGATCTCGTGTAGGAGGGGGTGGCAATGAAAATCTGGAAATTCTCTACGGCAATTTTGTGCTTGGTGTGTGCAGGAACTGTTGTAACTCAAGCGGGGAATCGGGGTGATCTTCTCGATCCTAATCTAGTGGAGAGGGATGTCCTCGAGAGTTTGCCAGAGTTGAATGAGGAAATTGCTGAAGCTATTGTCGAGGGTCGTCCGTACCTGTCAGCGGCGCAATTGGATAAAGTGCTTGGCGAGTTTCTTGACAGGCAACAACGAGAAACCGTATATGCGCGGCTGTTTCGGCAAATAAACCTAAATGATGCCAGTCGGAGCGAAATCATGGTAATTCCGGGCATGGACAGTCGCATGGCACACGAGTTCGAGGAATATAGACCTTACACGACTCTCGAGCAATTCCGTCGTGAGATTGGCAAGTATGTCGACGAGGATGAGGTCGCGCGGTTGGAGCGGTATGTATTCATTCCAATGAACCTGAACAAGGCGTCGAGCGACGACTTCAAGACGATTCCGGGCATGACCAGTCGAATGGTGCACGAATTCGAGGAATACCGACCTTACAAATCAATTGAGCAGTTTCGGCGCGAGATCGGCAAGTATGTCGATGAGGAAGAAGTGGCTCGACTCGAGAGCTATATAACTCTCGAGTAATCGCCCGCCAGACGCACTGAAAATCCAACAATGTTGGCTGCGTCTCGTTGGATTTTGTGGGTGGTTCTTGCCTGTCCCCTAGCAATTCAAACCTGGCGGTATCTGGTCGAGATCATTTACTACGGGGAGTACCTCCACTGGACTGGAGAGCAGTCGGCACGACTGCTAATTGTCACTTTGGCGATCACACCTGCTCGCCGTTTGTTTCCAAAAATTCGTGCACTGAGATGGTTTGTGGCGCGACGACGCGATCTCGGAATCGCCACCTTCCTGTATGCCGCCATGCACACACTTGCCTACCTCGTGAAAAAGTCGAACTTCAAAGTGATCTTGTCAGAGGCGAGCGAGATCGGCGTACTGTTAGGGTGGCTTGCATTCGTAGTGATATTGCTTCTTGCCGCCACGAGCAACGACTATTCAGTTCGCAGACTTGGTCCTCATTGGAAGACACTGCATCGCTACGTATACGGAGCCGCACTTCTCACATTCCTCCACTGGATTCTGACTGCTTTCGACCCCACAGCCGGCTTCATACATCTTGGCGTGTTGATCGTATTACTTGCTCTACGTGCTTGGCCAGCTTCAGCGCAAGTTCGCCATTGACCATAAGGCCAACACCTCAAATTACCGCTTGCTGATTTGGTGTGGCAAGAGGGCTTGGGCTGGAATAACAAATGGAAGAGAGTCACTTGCCGGCGTATACTTTCCATAGCAAAAATCCTAATGCAACTATAGGTTGTTTGCTGTTCCAACCTACATCGGTTCCGCCATGACCGATGCCTCGCTGACGCTAGATCATAGGAGTCAAGGACAATCTTGCCGGAGACAATTACAACTAAAGAGCGCCAGTTCCTTAAGACGGTTGAAGATCTCTGCGACGAGATCAGAAGTGTCATAGATACTGGAATGGATTCTCGGACTCAGTCGTTGCAGGTTCGCGAACTCTCTCAAAAAGCTGGAATCTGGTCGTTCCATCATCCTCCCGATCTTGGCGGTAGACCTCAACCTTGTTTAGTCGAATTGGTCTTGCTACACGAATCCTTGGGATCTCGAAATTGGACGCGACTACCTGGCCTGCTCGGCCCGAGTCCAGGATTGTTGGCCAATGTAGAAGAACCACTTAGGTCCAACTATTTAAAACCTCTGCTTTCCGGGGAAAAACAAGCTGCGTTCGGTTTCACTGAGCCGGAAGATGTCAGCCAACCTACTCATGGGACGATTGAAGGACAGAATATTCGAATAAATGGCCAGAAGTCATATGTAACAGGTGGAGCAACGGCGGATTTCATAAACACATTGGTTGAAATTGACGGGTACGGTCCTAGCATGGTCGTCATCGATAGAGCCACGAAAGGCGTTGTCTTACAGGAATCATTTGGGTCCTCGGATGGAAGCAGCCATGTGTACATCACCTTTCAAGACGTTTGCGTTCCGCTTGCTAATGTAGTCGGTACACCAGGACGAGGCTTGCCAACTGCTTTGGACCAGATTACTAATACTCGAATGGTGCTCGCTGCGCAGAGTTGTGGGTTGGCCCAGTGGGTTATCGACTTTGCAGCAAAGCACGTCCAAGCTCCGCATCGAAGCGGAACTCCGCTAGCGGCTCGCGAAGGTGTTCGATTGCGTTTTTCGGACATGCGAATCAAAGGCTACGCGATGCGCAGCAGCGTCTATCGAACTGCCCGATTGGGAGACCTGGGCGAAAATGTGATCAACGAGGTAATCGCCTGCAAGGTGTTCACGACCGAGGGGATCGGAGAAATCGTCGACACAGCAATTCAGTTGGTAGGAGGAAACGCTCTAAGAACCAACCATCCTCTCAACGATACACAACAACTAGTTCGTGCGTGGCGGCTTGCGGAGGGAGCAAGCGATGTATTGCGTCTCAACCTTGCGCGAGGATTCTTCGACCTAGGCAAGGGAAGACTCTAGGTTCTTCTATCCTCCGAATCGCTCGCGATTGTCCTGCTTGGCTTTGTGACCTTTGCGAATCTTTACGAGAACAGCACCTGTTCCTCCCAAATGGCGGGGTGCCGTCGTATATGCAATGACATCTCGATGCTGTGCGAGCCAGTGAACAACGTGACTCTTCAGTTGCGCGGGAGGATTACCTTTCCGACCGCGACCATGCAGAATTCTCACGCAACGGTGGTCTTGATCGATGCTCTGGTCGACCAGAGCCGCTACTAGACTTCTAGCCCTTCGTATGTCAACTTTGTGCAAATCCAAGGATCTTTGGATGGGATACTTGCCCTCTTGAAATGCTGAAAACACCTTCGGCTGCACTCCGTCCAACTTCCATTCCACAAAGTCGTCGGGTAACAGCAATTTGACATTCAAGTCGCTCAAATCTTCCAAATTGTTCGGCTGTACCGACAAGCCTTGCGCATTTGCGCGATGTTTGGAACGATTGAACTTCGTTTCCGGTCGATAGGCGACACGAGGTGGACCCGACTTAAGTGGTTGCACTCCGTGCATCTGGTCTTCAAAAGAAGAGACGTTTTTGCGTTTCATACCAGAAATCAATCCACAGAAACTAAGAAAAACCGTTTAAAATCAATTGGATACAAGAGTTTCTCTGAGATCCAAGAGAAAGGACTGACCTCAACTACGGAGTGGCCCACATTCGTCAACAGATTGTATCACTCGTTCCTCAAGCTAGTCCGTATTACTCTCATCCACATTGAAGAGGGTACGAGAATTGCATACCGTTCATATCGGTGCGAAGCAAGACTTAACGAATATGTGGTACTTTGATCGAATTGGTAAAATCGCTAACGCAGTCGACGCGAATTGCACGAATTCGCTCCCTCCTTTCCGCCCAGAATCTCGCGAACCAGCTCAACTCAATCCACCAAAACGAGCCAGTTAATGATCTTTCAGTTCTCTTAGGTCCCTGAAGATGAAGAGCTTTTTTCGCGTAGCGTTCATGATTGTCCTTCCGTTGCTGGTAGTCGGAAGCGGAATTTATGGATTCATTTGGTTGAGCTCGCAGAAACCTGAATTTACTCCGTCATCCGTTGAGCCTCCTGCATTCCTGGTAGGTGTTGAAACTGCCATGCGAGAACCGGTGACATTTGAGATCATGTCGCAAGGAACAGCATCACCACGGATCTCAACAACATTGATATCGGAAGTCAGCGGACAGATCACAAACGTCACTTCCTCATTCGAGACTGGCGGCTTTTTCTCGGAGGGAGAGGAGTTACTAAACGTCGATCCGCGAAACTATGAGACCGTTCTGGCTCGTGCAGAACTCAATTTGGCTCGTGCCAAGACTCGACTCGAAACGGAAACAGCGCTTACCGGCAAAGCGTTAGATGACTGGAGACTAATGCAGGAGCTTGATGAGTCGAAGGTCGAGATTTCAGACATCGCCCTACGAAAGCCTCAACTTGAAGAGGTGCTTGCCGAGTACAGGGCTGCCGAAGCCGAGTTGAAGAAAGCCAATGACGATTTGGAACGAACAACCATACGAGCACCATACGACGGAATGATTCTGCAAAAACTGACCGATGTAGGACAGTTCGTAAACACAGGTTTTCAATTGGCTCGCATAGTTGCCATCGACTACGCGGAAGTCCGGCTGCCAATCGTACTCAACGATTTGCAGTTCGTTCAACTTCCTCAAGGAACCAACAGTGAACCCGTACCCGTGACGTTGTCAGCGGATATTGGAGGGCAAACGATCAAGTGGGACGCACAGGTAGTACGAACGGAAGGAATCATCGACGAACAAAGCCGTGTAATACATGCTGTAGCACAGGTCGCGGATCCATACGCCAAGGCAGATAATGGGCAAAACGTTTTAAGGTTCGGAACATTCGTCCACGCCAGAATTCAAGGAAACGATGGTGGAGACTTGTTCGTGATTCCGCGACACGCGGTGCGGAACGGCACGACAATGTGGATCGTCATGGAAGATAATACGATTCAACCTCGAGAAGTTTCTGTCGTGCGTTCTGACGAGGAGTTCTCATATATCGCTAACGGCATAAACGATGGCGATGTTTACTGTGTTACGCCAATTGATCGACCGCTTCCCGGGATGAGGGTGCGTTTTGATGGATGATTTGCCTACGCAAGGCGGAGGCGGCACTGCGCTAACGGAAACATCTTCTGCACTTCCGACAGAAGATCGTCCCGCACTGACGATGCGTCCTCGTGGTGAAGGAATCATCGGATGGTTTGCCCGCAATCATGTAGCCGCAAACTTGATGATGTTCGCGATTGTTGCAGGCGGCTTGTACACGATCTTCAACAATTTGAAGAAAGAAACGATGCCTTCTTTCTCGTTCGATCAGATTCAAGTGTTTGTACCGTTTCGAGGAGGAACACCCGAAGAGGTCGAAGAAGGCGTGCTCATCAAGATCGAGGAAGCCGTAAAAACAGTCGAAGGAACAGGCGATGTCCGCTCGAGCGCAGGAGAGGGATCTGGTTCGGTCATTCTTGAGGTAGCTAACGGATACGAACTGAAAGCTGTACTTGATGAGGTGAAACTTGCTGTCGACTCCATCTCCAGTTTCCCCAACGAGACTGAAAGACCTGTAATCCAACAATGGCAGGGCTGGGGAGGTCCCGGCGTTCTCAACGTTCAAGTCTACGGGGAAATCGACGTTCCCTCATTACGAGATCTTGCGGAAGAAGTGAGGAACGAGATCCTTGAGTTACCCGAGGTTTCTCAGGCTGAATTGTTCGGTGCTAGCTCATCTGAAATCAGCATAGAGATTTCAGAAGCTAATCTGCAACGTTATGGTTTGACTTTGGGAGGAGTGGCACAGACCATTCGTCAATGGTCTGTGGATGTTCCTGGTGGGGGTATTCAGACCGAAGGCGGCTGGATACGTGTTCGAGCTACAGGACAGGCTCATACAGGCGAAGAGTACAAAGACATCAATCTAATTTCAGGACCCGACGGCAGACTCATCAAACTAGGTGACATAGCTACGGTAATCGACGGCTATTCGGAGTCAAATTTCTATGCCCTGTTCAACGGCAAACCTTCTATAGGAATTGGTGTCGATGCTCGCGATCGAGAAGATGCCCTAAAGATCTCTCAGGCCGTGCGAAACTACGTTGAGACCAAAAAACTCGAACTTCCGTCTTCAGTTCACATTGATTACTTTGCGGACTCGACCTATTACCTGGACGACCGACTGAACATGATGATCAAGAACATCTTGCTTGGGGTTGTTTTGGTCTTCTTGCTTCTTGGACTGTTTCTACATCTGAAAATTGCGTTTTGGGTATGCGTTGGGCTACCGGTAGCGTTTTTGGGGGCGTTTTGGCTGTTGCCGTTTGTCGGCGTGACTCTCAACATGATCAGCCTTTTCGGGTTCATCCTTGTGATCGGAATAGTTGTAGACGACGCCATCATCATTGGTGAAGCAGCGTTCTCGGAGACGGAAAGGTATGGATACAACACTACGAACATTGTTCGTGGTGCGCGTCGCGTGGCTGTGCCTGCAACATTTGGCGTGCTTACGACGGTTGCAGCTTTTGCTCCATTGCTCCTATCGACAGCCAGCATGTCCATCATGTTTACTTCGATCGTGTGGGTGGTGATCCTTTGTCTTCTCTTTTCATTGGTTGAGTCGAAGCTCATTCTTCCTTCCCACTTGGCTCTGATGAGCAGGTCGAGCAAAAGGGTGCGCAGGAAAGGGCCCGCAGACTGGATGGACAGTTTGCTTCAACTGTTCATCAAGAAGGCATTCCTACCGTTCTTGCAATTCGCCATCAAGTTTCGCTATGTCACGACGGGTGTGTTTTTCGCGTTACTTTTCTTGACACTCGGTTTCTATCTCAGTCCTTTCATGAAAAAGGAGTTCTTTCCATCATTTGAGAATGATTTTCTCCGAGTGACCGTAAACCTCATGGAAGGCTTACCCGAAAACATGATTGTCGAAGTCGTCGAACAAATTACGGATGCAATGCATGCGGTAAACGAAGAAATCGTTGCGGAAACCGGTGCGCCCGAGCCGCCTATACGTCATGTATTCGCATGGACGAACGGAGAAACTTCAGGTCGGCTGAACGCCGAGTTGGCAAAACCGGACGATCGAACATTGACACCCACCCAAATTGCCACTCGCTGGCGGGAAAAGGTGGGCGAAATTGCTGGGACGAGAGAGTTGACTTTCACATCGCAGCAACGCTTCTATAGCGGCGCAGCTGTCGAATTCAATCTTTCGGGAAAAAACTTCCGCGAGCTCGACTCTGCTGCTGAAGAACTGGCTGAACACCTAACGAACTACGACGGCTTATTCGAAATCCGCACTCCTATAAGTACTGGCCCCGAGGAAATTCGGTTGGAAGTCAAACCTGAAGGGGTCGCGAGAAACTTGACGCTGAACTCGTTGGCTCGCCAGGTGAGAGAGGCTTTCCTTGGGGTCGAAGCACAGCGGATACAACGGGGAGAGCAAGAATTTAGAGTTATTGTGCGCTATCCAAAGAGCGAGCGTCGATCCATTGGCAATCTAGAGAATATGATGGTGCGCTTGCCAGACGGCACTACCACTCTGTTTGACTCTGTAGCAGGCTACCGCATCGAACGAGGATACGGAACCATTCAACGCTTGAATGGAAAGCGAACAGTCGCCGTCACTGCAGATGCCGACCAGAACAAAGTCAGTCCTACAAATGTGGTAGCGGACGTGAGTGAGAACTACATTCCGACTTTGACCGCGCGATATCCGTCCGTATATATAGAGAGCGGGGGAGCATCACGAGATCAAGCACTGGCTATGGGCGACCTAGGTCTAGCGATGCTCATTGCGCTTGTTTCGATCTATGCACTGATCGCAATTCCTCTGAAGTCTTACTTGCAGCCAATAATCATCATGGCCGTAATTCCGTTTGGATTGATCGGAGCAGTCGTGGGCCATGTAATACTCGATATTCACTTCAATATCGCGTCAATGTTTGGTTGTGTCGCGCTGACCGGGGTCGTTGTAAACGACAGTTTGATCTTGGTTCACTTTGTGAATCGTAAGCGTCGCGAGGAAGGAGCATCGCTTCTTGAATCTATTCTCAGTGCAGGAAAAGCTAGGCTGCGCGCAATTCTTTTGACTTCACTGACTACTTTCTTCGGCTTAGTGCCGATTTTGCTCGAAACATCACTGCAAGCTCAAATCGTGATTCCAATGGCTGTCTCTCTTGCTTTCGGGATTATGTTCGCCACTGTAATTACATTGATCTTGGTTCCTTGCCTTCTTCGAATTGGAGGGGATTTGGTTCGAACACGTGACGCGGACGTCATTGCGGATCCCACATTCGCGATCGATTCTCCCGCAGCGGTTCCCGTACCAACAGGAGGCTAACTGAGAGTCTCAGACAGAACCTCCTCACGATTTACTGTCACCTGCAATTGCCTGCTGCTACGATGGAATCGTGCCTCTACGAATCTATGTTCCTCCCAATCTAGTTCGATATTGGTCCATACGTACAGTACATGCGATCCTTCGGCCAAGTCTTGCTTGCGCAAGCAGTTGTCGACGTATAGCTCCAAGTCGTCGTTGTCCTTGACAATTAGGATGAATGTCTTGCGCCCCACCGGGAGTTCTATTTTTTGCTCCATCATATGGGCCTTAGTACAGCACAGGTCGAAATCTATTGGCAGCTTCGAGTTTTAAGTCCACGACTTCCACTACTCTTGATACCAATGCAAAATCCTTTCGTTTTCATCGTCCGGATACGAGTGAGACAAGTCCTCAATCTCTCGGTAGACGATATCTACACCTGCACACGACAAAGCATAATAGGCCTCACGAGCGCCTTCGACTGGAAACATCCAGTCCAACGCTCCGTGAACCAAGTAAATGCGAACAGCTTTCAACCGTGAATGAGTTGACATTTCAATCAACATGGGGTGAAAGCTTGGAAAACACGGGACCAGGTGAGTGAACATGGAGCTCTCCATTAACCCTGAGGCAAGCGCGAAAGTGCCACCATCACTAATCCCATGCAGCATTAGTCGAGAAGTATCTACACTCCATTTCTGGGCAACCTCGTCCAAATGATGAAGAATGTTTTCGGAATCAGCGTCTGGATTTCCTAAATTCCAGGTGGAGTCCAGAGACGTTGGACAGAGAATGGCAACACCATTGGACCGCGCTTCCTTAAGCCAAATCCATGCCTGACCGCGCCCGTGTCCACTACCTCCGTGGAGCGAGACGACCAACGGATAGCTAGATTCCGGTCGGTAGTTTTCCGGCACATAGACTGAGAAGCCCCCTCGAGAATTTCGGGTGTTCAGATAGTGAACAAAACCAACCTCGTCGCTGTACGTATTAGGTGCAATGAGGGATGCCCTAAGTTCGATGTCCCCCGCAGCCTTCTCGGTGAGGAATAATTCGTTGATCCATTCTTGTTTCGAGCAATGCGGATAGAGCAATTCATAAGTACGAGGTTGGGCGACACAAGCGCTTCGAATTTCAAAAAAGGCCCCCTCTCCCATCGCAAGCTTCCAAAGTGTCGCTACTCCTTCTCGAAGCACTTTCGCTGATTCTTGGATTGCAAGATCAGTGGGATCTTTCGTTTGATTCGCAACGCTAGTCCAATGTTCTTCTTGGTCAATTGCTTCTTGCAAGTCAGGAGCGAACTTCAAGACCACGTCCATGATGTTGCTGGGAGTCCCTTGACGACGGATTTGAGAGAATACCGACAAAGTGTCTTTAATCCAATCCGCTGAATGATTGCCACTAGAAAATCTCATTGGTAAGAAAATTCCAGATCTAAACGCGTCCACATATCTTTAGAACTCGACAAAACTCACCGGTTGCAGTAGTACTCGAAGGACCAGGATGGTATAGAGCGAACTCTTGACCTTTGTGAGATCTAGACTACGACTTAGGAATGGATTTGTGAGCCTGACAAATTGCACACGCACAAATTGTCTGCCTTGTTTACAATCGCAATTCACTGTCGACATGCCTTTGCAATCCTAAGCTTACGTTCCGCGACGCTACATAAACTACATTAGTTGGATAAATACAAGGGAGAATTCTGTTGAAACAAGCTAAATCTTTTGATCGTTCGATCGAAGATGTCGGAAACGTCCTCAATCTTGAGCATTTCAACTTCACAGTACCGGATCAAGAACTTGCCGCCCTCTTCTATGTGTCCGGTCTCGGATTCACGCGAGACCCCTATATGGATTTCGCTACATTCAACATGTGGGTAAACGTTGGCGAGCAGCAATTTCACCTTCCAAAGAGCGATGCTCAGGTCTTCCGCGGCCACATTACGTTGGTGATTCCGAACCACGACGACCTGAAACGCAGATTGAACTTCGTGACTCGGTTTATGGACGGTACCAAATTTTCATGGCTGGAAGAAGGGGAACATATTCAAGTCAGCTGTCCTTGGGGAAATGAGTTTCTGATTCTTGAGCCGAACGGTGGATCTGACATGCATTTAGGCATCTCAAGTGCTGAGATGCTGGTTCCAACGGGTAGCGCGGATGGAATAAGTAGGTTCTATCGAGAAATATTAGACACCCCTGCGGAAGTCAAGAAGGACAACGGGACAACCACTAGTGTGGTTCAGATGGGATACAACCAATCGCTGCTATTCACGGAATCGGAAGACTCAATCGCCGATTACGACGGACACCACGTAGCCATCTACATCAGTAACTTTTCAGGTCCACACAAGAAGCTCCAACAATTCGATGCCATAGCCGAAGAATCGGATCAACACCAGTATCGATTTCAACGCATTTTCGATCCGTCAACAGGTGAGACATTGACCGAGCTAGAGCACGAAGTGCGCAGTCTGCATCACCCAATGAAAAGGAGAGTACTTGTAAACCGAAATGCATCGCAGACCTTTGGCAACTATCGCACAGGTCGCGACGCGTTCGTTCCAACATGAGTGCAAAGACGGACGTTGAACCGTTCTATTTGCCAATCGGAGACGAGATTGAAGTTTTCACGGCGGCCTACAAGAGCCGATTGCCTGTCCTGCTCAAGGGACCAACCGGCTGCGGAAAGACACGATTTATCGAACACATGGCTTGGAGGCTATTCCCTGATCTTCAAGTATCGCATAGCAACCTCCAAAGTCTGATAACAGTATCCTGCCACGAGGATTTGACCGCAACCGATCTTGTTGGACGGTATCTACTTGATCAAGACTCAACTTTCTGGCAGGACGGACCACTGACACGCGCTGTTCGCTCAGGAGCGATTTGTTACCTGGATGAAATTGTTGAAGCTCGCAAAGACACGACGGTCCTCATCCATTCTCTGACCGACCACAGACGGTTGCTTCCAATTGACAAGACCGGCGAAGTACTTCAGGCCCATGAGAGTTTCCTCCTTGTGATTTCGTACAACCCCGGCTATCAAAGCATTCTCAAGGACTTGAAACCCAGCACGCGACAGAGATTTGTGAGCCTCGTCTTCGACTATCCACCTCCCGAACAAGAAGCGCTGATCATTGAAAGAGAGTGTGGGGTTGACGGATCCAACGCACAGCGCCTAGCGACACTGGGCCAAAAGGTAAGGAATCTGCGCGACCATGGATTCGAAGAGGGAGTGAGTACTCGACTGCTGATATATGCCGGAGAGCTAATCGACAATGGTATTGCCGCACGGACTGCTATCGAATACGCCATTGTTCAATCCCTTACGGACGATCCTGAAGTCAAAGAAGCTCTCAATTCGATTGCCGACATCGTCTTTCCATGACACGTTTAGTCGAGGTTGAAACGGTTCTTCGACTGTTTGCCGAGGGTGTTTCCGGACATGCGTTTCAGATTCATGAAATCGATGCCGTTACAGAGCCCTTTGCCCACAACCCCAATCGGATTCCACTCAAGAGCAGTTTCAATCTATATCTTCCTGTAGAGTTTTCCTTCTTTGAATCAGAGTCGTTGAATCGTCGGGCATATTTTTACCTGGTACTACAACAATTAGGCTACAGAGAATTCGATACTTACGTCTTTGACATTAATAGGGCACGAACCGAAATCCTGTATCTGGGAGCAAAGCCTGCTCCCGTGAGTCACCTGGAGAGTGACCTCGAATTGTTTTACCAACACTTTGACAATTCGGACTTAGCGCGCAGACTTTTTCACTTGATCGAAACCAAGAGAGTGAGTACGCATTTACTGCGGACGTACAAAGGTGCCGTCGTATATCGAGACAATATTCAGCCGTATGTGAACTCATTGCACGCGATTGAACCGGTGAATTCGGTCGACCGAGAGACCCTCGAACTCTCGGGCCATTTGCAAAGTGTTCCGGGCTCCAGATCGAGTCTTGCGAGCCTTGCTGAGCCTGCCTTGACCATCAAGTCGGATGTGTATGCGAGTGCGCATGCCACGATTGCCTGTTATCAAGAACTAGAAAAACTCGGGGAGAAGGAGGGTCACTTTCTCCTAGACAACACGGCAGAAATGAACGTCTCACTAGAGATCCTGCAACGTCAAGCAAGAGTCGAAGATTGGGAACGAGAACTTTCGGATCTCGACTCGGAACTCGAGGGCATCCAATTGCCAATCGATGAAGTCGAGGCAACGGAAACAGACGTGCTGGCTAGAGCGGATTCCATCCTGAAAGTGCAAAGAGACAGTTTGCGAAAACAAAAAGAACAACTGTCGCGTCGATTGCAAATTGAAAAGTCTTCAATAGGGCTTTCTCCTTCTCGAAAGGAGGAAGTTTTAGCTAGCTTTCGCTATGACGAGTGGGACTATCTCAATAGCAAGTGGCTGAGAAACTGGTGCCTGCTCCACGAATACTCTTTGAGCGACGAGCAATTGGGCGATGCTGATGGCCTCAAGAGAGCTGTACGACCCCATGTACAAAGCGTTCGCAAGCTTTTCGAGCAAATAAGACCTGCTGGAATGAAGCGCGTTAGGAGACAATTCGAAGGTGACGAATTGGACATCTCCGCTACAGTCGACTTGAGAGTAGACCGCAGATCTCGTGTTTCACCAGACGAGCGAATCTATTCTCGTAGAGACAGAGTTCATCGTGATGTCGCAACCGTAGTACTTGTCGATCTTTCAGCATCTACGGACTCACCGGTTGAAACCGTTACAACAGAAGAAAATCACCATGGGAACCAAGAATTCAAGAGCCAAGATCTTCGAGATCCGTATTTCGACGATGAACGGCTCAATTCTGCGATTGACGCCAATCCTTTTCTTGATGGTCAGCAAGAGCACGGGAGACGGGTCATCGACATACAACGAGAAGCAGTTCTACTCCTAGCAACATCACTTGAGTCAATTCAAGACATCTATGCGATTTACGGATTGTCCGGTTACGGAAAAGAAAACGTTGAAATCTATGTTGCCAAGGAATTCGATCAACCACTCTCCGAACATCGGTTAGCCGCGATCGCATCTATGGAACCCAAGCGGTCTACTCGGATGGGGCCATCCATTCGACACTCCACAAGCAAGTTGCTAGCAACAGGAGCCGCAATGAAGGTCTTGATGATTGTTAGTGATGGTTTTCCTCAAGACTGCGACTACGGACCAGACCGAGCAAGCCACGAATACGGAGTTCAAGACACAGCCATGGCTCTACGCGAGGCCGATCAAAAGGGAGTCAAAAACTTTTGCGTTACTGTGGATCTCGCTGGGCACGACTACTTACGTAGGATGTGTCGAAAAGACAGATACCTCGTAATCGACGAAATCGAGTCGTTGCCGCTTGCTCTAAATGACTCGTACCGTTATCTCGTTTCCGGCTGACAATCGAGCAAGATTGCTAAGAGGCTAATCGTCTCCGCCGAATATCCCGATGATCTGCAGCAGATTGATGAACAAAATGTAGATCGATGTGAAGAGTGTGACGGTGGCAATGATGTAGTTGCGTTCACCGCCCAATACGATCTGACTTGTTTGCCAGAGAATCATTGCGCATGCAACAATAACCATGAATCCGGAAATCATCAGCGCAAATGGCGTCAAATTCACGAAAAATGACATGATGATGATGCCAACTATGACAACGATCGAGACTGTGATGAACTGGCCAAGCCAACTAAAGTCTGTTCGTCTAACGATAGTGTAAAGTGAGAGACCCACAAATGTCGCGGCAGTAAGTGCCAGCGCTTGGGCAACAATCATTGGGTTGATGCTGAGATAAATTGAAACAATCGGCCCCAGTGCCACCCCAAGAAAACCCGTGTACACGAATGTCCAAAACAAGCCCCATACGCTCCGTGCTGTCATGTGGACTACAATCGAAAGCCCGATGATTCCAGCAAAATACAAAAGTGGATTCATAAAAGGCAATCGGGCATAAATTGCTACGGTGGCGCAGACGGCTGAAAAACCAATCGTTGCGGACAGCAACAAATACGTGGAACGCAAGACACTATTGACTTCGATAGCTTGTGCTGGCGATCTGATTGCGATTCGGGCACTCTGCATGGTTTACTAGTCCTTGATGACAGACACTTGATTATCACATAGTAGGGTCAAGTCGGGAAAATTCAACTGCGTGGCTTTCCAAGCGGTTAAAGGCTTTTCATTGCATCAAGCAATGTGACTCAAAAGACTTACTGGTGATATATACAGTGCTTTGAAATTGCTAAGAACTCACTGAATTAGATTGGGCTCAATCATGAGGCTACGTGGGACTTCTAGGACCCGCATTGCGATTTTGATCTTTGCATACAACACTGTAAACTCCGAATGTCGCTGAGTGCCTTGAATCTCCAAAGAAATTGGTCCGACTAAGGACAAGCATCCTGTACGTCTGTGCGGCTAGAACTCAAGTGACTAGTTCTTAAGGACGAACAAACATCGATCCGTTAAGCGAGCATCAAGCGTACACCTTTCGGCGATGGAATCGGACGTCCCAATTCAGTAGCTCGGTCAATCCGGAATTCAATGGCATCCTTAATGTTTTTCAATGCGGACTCTTGATCAGTACCATATGCCACGCAACCCGACAGTTCAGGTACTTCGGCAACAAAAACTTGATCGTCATTGCTCCAATATATGATGATTTCGTACTTGTACATTAGTAGTCTCTACCGAGCTTGTATTGCTGCTGATTTGGATTCAATCTTGTTAGCATCCTAGAAACCAACAACACAACATTGATGAGGTGTACCAGCTCGACCGGACAGTCCAATGTTCTACTCTACTACCCCTTTCTTTCCCATGAGTAAATTCCTACTAGATCAACCGTCTAGCTTAGGAAATTTGATGCACCTTCAACATCCTTTCATCGCCTAGATAGTTGGGGAGTCCGGTGTGCTGACGACAATCTAGCAACACATATGTGTTTCTTTTGAATTCCCAACCACTACCCTCTAGTACAGGATAGTCTGGATTTGCTACTACAGCCGCATTAGCGCAACGTTTCCACCCGTTGCCGTCTCATTTCGACTAACCACTCTTTCCACTACAAAACGCTGCAGGTAAAACGGACCTCCGGCCTTTGGTCCTGTTCCGGACAAGCCCTCTCCACCAAACGGTTGGGTGCCGACAACAGCACCAATTATTGATCGGTTCACGTACAGATTGCCCGTCCGAATTTGGTCAGTAAACATGTCGATTGTCGACTCGATGCGGCTGTGAATACCGAAGGTCAGTCCATAGCCCAGCGCATTGATTTCTCCGACAAGATTCTCAATGTCTTGCTTTTTGAATCGATGGACTCCCATGATCGGCCCAAAATATTCGGTATTGAAGGAGGATATGTTCGAAGCATCCACCACAGTAGGTAGAACAAAGTGCCCTACTTCAGGCAGGTCTGTTTTCATTCGATAGAGCAACTTGTTGTCACCAACGCTTGATTCCAACCAATTTCTCGCTTCCGCGTCG
Organism: Gammaproteobacteria bacterium; assembly: GCA_026707045.1. Taxonomy (GTDB): domain Bacteria; phylum Pseudomonadota; class Gammaproteobacteria; order Pseudomonadales; family Azotimanducaceae; genus Bin55. The sequence continues at coordinate 28,956 of JAPOXO010000101.1, forward strand.
ATGACTGGTCCAACATTGACGCTCCAGTCTCCTGGATTTCCAATGCTCAGCGCATCGATCGCTCCGTACACCAATTCCATTACTTCGTCCGCGATCTCTTCCTGAATGCAAAGTAGCCGCAATGCCGAACATCTTTGTCCTGCACTCTTGAACGCGGAAAGAACGATATCGTCGACCACGTGCTCCACCTGGGCCGAAGAATCCACAATCATTACGTTTACACCACCTGTCTCTGCAATCAATGGAACTAGTGGCCCATCTTGATTGGCGAGCGACTGTGCAATCGACTTGGCGGCCGCAACGGACCCCGTAAAGGCAACGCCATCGATCAAAGGATGGGAGACGATTTGTTTTCCTACATCGTCTCCTCCGGGGATGACTCGAAATGTTTTAGGCTCAATTCCGGACTCGTAGGCTAAATCTCTAACTCGAAGTGCGACTAGGCACGTCTGGGGTGCAGGTTTGGCTACAACGGTATTTCCCGTGACCAAGGCTGCAGCTATGGGACCAACAAAGATCGAAACTGGAAAGTTCCAGGGACTGATTGTTGCGAAAGTACCTCGAGGATACGCCTTGAGGATGTTAGTTTCCCCCGTGGGTGAGGGCAATTCGTTCGTACCATGAAGGAGTTTCGCTTGAGCGGCGTAGTAACGGCAAAAGTCCTCAGCTTCTCTCAGCTCGTTAATTGCATCTTCTACAGACTTGCCAGCTTCGCGATTTAGCAGTGCAACAAGCTCTTCCCGGTGACTAACTAGGGAATCCGCCCACAAATCTATTTTCTTTGCTCGATCCTCTATGGCCACAGTGGACCAATAGTCCTGTGCGCCGTGAACTTCCTCAATGTAGTGTGCTACCTGAACGCTGTTGACCGATGCATACCTTCCCACCCTATCGATCGGATCGCTGGGGCTGGTAACTTCGGTCCCATCCTCAGCGAAGTCCCACTGGTGGGTGGTCCACTTACCGACTGCCTTTTGAAAAGGATCCCGCAGACAGGTGTTTCCAAAGTCGATTCCGAACGAATTAGTCCTTTCTTGTCCGTACAGTTCGCTCGGCATTCGAATTTGCCTGTGCTTGTGTTGCTCGTCAGATTCAACTTGATTGATTGGATCGCTAACAACTTGCTCAACCGACAATTCTGAATCGAAAATCCTATTGACAAAGCTCGTGTTGGCACCATTCTCTAGCAGTCGCCGCATTAAGTACGGCATTAGGTCTTTGTGATTTCCGACGGGTACATACACTCGGCAGCCAGGATAGTCGTTGAACTGTCGGCGAGCGACTTGATGCAGCAACTCGCCCATTCCGTAAATTCGCTGGAATTCGTAAGGTTTGCCCTCTCCCAAGCAATGTACGGAGGCAATTGTGTGTGCGTTATGTGTTGCGAACTGAGGAAAGATGCTTTCGCTGTGTCCAAACATCTTTCCCATGCAGGTCAGATAGGACAGGTCGGTATTCTGCTTTTGCGTGTAGACCGGAAACTGTACTAGGCCATTCACCTGGGCATGTTTGATCTCATAGTCCCAATACGCTCCCTTGACCAAGCGTACGTTGATTTTGGTTTGGTTGGTTCGAGCTAGCTCTGCCAACCAGTCAATAAGCGCAACCGCTCTCTTCGAGTAAGCCTGCGTCACAACTCCCAGTCCTTCCCATTCTCTAATGACCGGATTCTTAAGCAATTCTTCGACGACTCTCAGGCCTACTTCGCATCGTTCTGACTCTTCTCCGTCAATCGTGAGCGGGACACCTGCTTGCGCCGCTCTAAGGCACAACGGTTCCATCATCTCTACCAAACCAGCGACGGCAGACTTGGCATTGAGCGGCTCAATTCTTGGATGCAATGCAGTTAGCTTCACGGACATTCCATGTCCAAGTTCGGATTTTGAACGATGAGATGCAATGTGATTCAACGCTTCCATGTAGGAGTCGAAGTAGCGGTCCGCAACTTCAAATGATCGTGCGCCCTCTCCTAACATATCGAACGAAGCGGTCCACTTGGTCCTTGACACAGCTTCTTCGATGGTCTCCCCTGCCACAAACGCACCGCTAAGAATGTCTAAAGCCGTCATTAGCGCGTTTCGAGTAACGGTTTCGCCGGCACGAGTAGCAAAACGAGAGAACCAACGATTTGCATCGTCACGAACTTCGGCCCCCAACTCAATCAGATTGCCAGTGAGGATCAACGCCCACGTACCGGCATTGACAAATACGGAGTCGGATCCGCCAGCGTGTTTGGACCAGTCTCCCTGACGCAATTTCTCTGAAATCAGTTCTTCAGCAGTTCGCTCGTCCGGGATTCGTAGGAGTGCTTCGACTAAGCACAGCAGAACAACCCCTTCTTCGCTAGTTAATCCGTATTCGTGCAGAAATCGCTCAACTATGGGACTCTCGTTCTTACGTTCGCGACACTCGGCTACAAGGCTTCTGGCATCTATCTGAACTTGTTCGCGTTGAGCAACCGTGAACTGCTGCGTGTTGAGCAGGTTGGCTATTGCATCGTCTTCGGTTCGCAAAAGAGATCGTCCAAGATCGAGCCACCGTTCCTGCATCGTCATGTTGGTTGTCCTTTTTCTAATCTCAAATTTTGTGAAAAACTGCTAGATTCGTCAGATTTAAAGCCCGAGCTAAGCCGTTTTAGTTGTGGCTAACTAATAGTCTCAGCCTCGGGTCTGCCGGAAACTCCAGAGATCATGTTTCTGGCTTCTTTCGACGACTTTAAAGAAGGTTTTCCACGAGCCGCAAAATTGAAAGGTTCCGTATCAATGTCTTCCAGATTTCGTTCTCCAGCTAGCACTTCCTGTTTCCACTGATCGTGCTCACTCTGACGGTCGTGAAACTCGGGCATTACTTCTCGCGCAAACAGAGACAGACTGGCGCAGATGTCCACATGTGAGTTCTTTCCTGCCTGATTAAGCAATATCACTTGATCAACATTTGCCTTCTCCAATTCACGAAGACGATTTCTGATTGTCTCTGGGGATCCAATGAGCTCACTCCCAGATCTACGCTTGCCTTCAGGTGTTTGTTTCCACTGCTGATAGCGTTCCCAAAAGTTGATTGCTCCGGGTGCAAATGGACCTTCCTTGTTGTAAAGTTGAAGTGCAAATTGAAAGAACGTCCAGCCGTCGGCTTTCTGCCATGCTTCTTCGTCCGTTTCTGCACACATGAAGCCGGACACAACCGCAATATTGGGATTGACTTCATACTCCTCAAGCTTCTCTAGTCCATGCACGAAAGTGTTGTAGTAAGCATTCACCCATGCTCGAGCAGCTTCCAAACTGACGAATTTGAAGCACAAGGATCCCATCCCTCGACGGGCAGCGTAACGAATTGTGTCTAGCTGCGAACAAGCGATCCATAGAGGCGGATGAGGTTTCTGCAGTGGCTTGGGAACAACACAGCGCAAAGGAAACTTGAAGAACTCACCATCGTATTCCCATCCGTGATTCCAAAACATGGGCAATGTACACCGGACAGCATCTTCCCATACATCTCTCTTGTCGCGGAATCGCAAATTGAACGGATGTAGTTCGGTTACGGATGCTCCTTCACCGAGTCCTAGTTCCACTCTCCCATCTGAAATCAAATCCAGTGTTGCGATTCTCTCGGCGACGCGCGCCGGATGATTGGTGGTGAGCTGTACGATTCCGTGTCCCAGTCGAATCTGCTTCGTGCGCTGGCTGGCGGCTCCCAAAAAGACTTCAGGAGCGGATGAATGAGAGTACTCCTCAAGAAAGTGATGTTCGACTTCCCAGGCATAGTCAATCCCTAGCCGGTCGGCCAGCTCGATCTGAGCAAGCGATTCCTTCAGCAGCTGGTGTTCGCCGTTTGGCTCCCAATCACGCGGCAGTTGGTGCTCGTAAAAGATCCCAAATTTCATCTGTTTATTCCGTCGCCTTCTTCTCTTCGGATTATTTTCAATACATTCTTCACTTCCATCACAAATTTGCCACGACGGCTGTAAATCCAATTGAAGTCAAGATTCATTAGACCAGATTGCAATCAGTACGAGTACCGGTTTGATTGACGCCAAATCGAGATGAAGTGAAATTAAACACAATGGGTCCGTTACTTGAATCAGCAAGCCCAATTCGAAGCTCGCTATTCACCGTACTTTAGTTCAGCGCAAGCTTTAGCCAATAGCATTGAGTGAACCTCATTGTGTCTCTCGAGTCTTAGTACAAAATAGTGATTGGATGATTCAGGTTGTCTAGGGAGAGTCACGACACTAAATGGCCTGGAAACACCCGAATGGATCAGGAATAGTCATGCACTCACAAATACGCAGTTCATCGAGACATTTGGATCACAAAAGCAGACATCACATCTCTCGTCGAGTTTTGGTTGTCTGTCGTTCGACAATGCTTACCTTTCTGGTTGTAAGCACATGTGCAGTATTCCTTTCCTCCTGCGCATCCTTGAGTGAAGTCGATTGTCATTACGCCGACTGGTATGCAAAAGGTCTTGTAGACGGCGCAAACGGAACTACGATGGAGCAATTCAACAGGTATGTGAAGGACTGTTCCCGCCACGGAGTCTCGCCCGACCGTACGCAATACATGGATGGCCGAGAAACTGGATTGGAATCTTACTGTACAAGAGCTCGCGGATTCGCAACGGGCCATTCAGGAGGAGAGTACAAGTACGTATGTCCAACTTCATCGGAACAACAATTCCTTTCCGGTTACGATCCTGGGCGTCGACTGCACAACGCGGAATTCGACGTACAGTCAATCAATGCGAGCATTAGGAGTCTCAACAGCTCGATTGACAGACTAGAAAGAGAACTCGAGAGGTTCGAATTAGAAAGAATGCGAGGAGACAAGGCAACCGATGACGGAGAGCCGGACACAGAGACAGAAGACGAAAAAACAGAACGCAGAGTGAGAGAGATCACTCGCATTGAGTCAGAAATCGCCAATAAACAGCAACAAATTCGACGTCAATACGAGCTTAAAGTTGATGTGATGGTGACGTATCGTGAAACCGTGCGAGAAGTTGAGGATCTGGGGTTCACTGTGAACGAAAAATACTGAGCAAGATATTTGATCACTTTCCTGTCAAGATCAAGACCCAATTGATCAATTGAGGGTCGTGGTTTGTGTTCAGACCCCAAATCATTCATTGGTCTCAAACTACAATACGCGGATTAATCCTTCGAATGTTCAACGAAGTGTTGGCTACGTAGCTCAGTGGGTAAGAGCACAGCACTCATAATGCTGGGGTCGTTGGTTCGAGTCCAACCGTAGCTACCACCTCGTATTGGAGTACATCCAAGGACACGCTCGAGGATCGACTAATCCTCCACGATAAAACAATTCGAAGACTCAAAGCACAAAGTCACATTCATGAAGAAATTCTTACTGGGTGCCATGCAAATTGGACTCATCTTGTTGTTCTTAGTAGTGGCGTTTGTGTTCTCACGTGCACCTTCTATTGAAGACTTTCAGTCGGAAATGGACGAGTCCGCATCCAGCACCACAAGTTCTATACGTGTGTCAGTAGTGCGTCCAGAATCCAATCCAGAAAATCTCCTGGTAGACACTACAGGAACGGTCGAAGCTCGAAATACCGTGTCCTTGACATCCCAAGTGTCGGGTCAAGTAGTTTGGGTGTCGGAAAACTTGAGAGACGGTAGTTCCTTCGATAGAGATGAGGAATTGCTCAGAATCGACCCTCATGAATTTGAGCTCGCGGTTGCACAAGCCGAAGCCAATCTGGATTCTGCAAATGCAAACCTGGAATTGCGTTTGGCAGAAAGCAAGGCAGGTAAGGAAAACTGGGAGATCATGAACGGCAGCGACGAGGTTCCCGAACTGGTCGCGAGGACTCCTCAAATTGCTCAGTCTCGTGCGAGTATCTCAACTGCTGAAGCAAACTTGGAAATTGCAAAACTCCAATTGTCACGAACATCGGTTTCCCTTCCGTTTAATGGCAAGATATTGACGGCGGACGTGGGACCGGGACAATTCCTAACAAGAGGTCAACCATTCGGACTTGCATACGACTCAAACTCTCTGGAACTTCGAGTAAACGTTTCTGAGAACGAGATGTTATTGCTGAAACCAGCAAAGGGTCGCACAGCGACCGTTCTGATGGGCGGAAGGAAATTCGAAGCGCAGGTTGAACGCACTTCCTCTTCTGTCGATAGTAGAAATCGCACAACAACTCTTTATTTGACGTTTCAATCGAGTCATGAGCTGGTGCCTGGCCACTTTGTTGACGTTCTCATTTACGGCCGCGAAACCATAGAGAGCTATCGACTTCCTGAAACGGTAGAACAGACACAATCTTCCATATGGATCGTACGAAACGACGAACTTGAACTTCAGACGCTTCAAGTTATTGCGCGAGAGGGAAACGAAATCATAGTTTCCGCGTTCGACTATGGTGATGGGATTGTTGTTGGAGCACTCAACAACGCAGAGCCCGGCACGAACGTTGTCGTGAACAACCCGCTGTGACAGAGCTTTCATCTCAGACGAAGAGCGCTCAGTCAGCGCTCACGTCGCGCGCTTCGCTGATCACCTTTTTCGCCAACAATCCTGTGGCGGCAAATCTGCTCATGGCCGTCCTTCTTCTAGGTGGATTCCTGGCTGCTAGAAGTCTGCCTGCTCAAATATTCCCCGATATTGATTCTCAGATCATTACGGTATCTATCCCATACCTGGGGGCTACTCCATCAGAAGTTGAAGAGAGCATCACACGCCGAGTAGATGAAGCATTGCGAGGTATCGATGGGGTTGATCGTGTAGTTTCAAAAGCTTCCGAAGGTTACGGTCGGATCACAGTAGAACTCAAGGACTTTGCGAACACTGAGAAAGTAAAAGACGACGTTCAATCTGCCGTTGATCGGATCTCAGACTTTCCGCCTTCCGACGCTGAAGAACCCGAAGTGGTCAAAGTGGAAACTTTTCAGAACGTGATGAAACTCGCCGTTCGATCAAACGGGGATGAGTTCCACCTCGATGCCGCGGCGCGTAAGCTCGAAGAAGACCTTCTAGCGATCGAAGGGGTTTCGCACGTGCGACTGGAAGGAAATCGAGCCTATGAAATCGCCGTTGAAGTGAGCGAAGAAAAACTACGGCAATATCAACTATCAATAGGCGAAGTAGCCAATGCAATCAGAGCATCTTCACTGAATTTGTCTTCAGGAGAAATCCGCACGCAAGCCGGAGATTTGCTACTTCGTACCGACCAAAAGAGGGAAGTTGGACCTGAATTCGAAGATATAGTGATTCGAGCTTTGCCGGGAGGTACGGTTCTCCGTATAGCCGACGTCGCAACGGTCATCGACGGCTTTGTCGATGAAGAATTGAGTCAAGAGATAAACGGGGACCGAGCGGTATTCGTCCAAGTTCAAGCTTCCAAAGGACAGAACATACTCGGCGTCGCCGAAATCCTCTACGAGTTCATCGAAAACTATAAAACGGCGCCTGGCATCGACATCTGGGTTTGGGAAGATGATGCCGAACTTCTCCAAAGTCGACTTAGTCTCTTGCTCCGCAACGGTGCGCTGGGCTTTGCCCTTGTGTTCATGTTTCTTGTTGTGATGCTAGATCTTCGACTGGCATTTTGGGTGGCAATGGGCGTTCCCATATCGTTCTTGGGTGGTTTCATCTTCTTCGACTTCTTTTCGGTGGATATCAATATGATCTCGTTATTCGCGTTGATCATCGTCCTCGGAATTGTGGTGGACGATGCCATCGTTGTCGGGGAGAACATTGGCAGCGAACAACGCAAGGGACTTCGCGGAAGCGTGGCATCCGTTGAGGGAGTCCGGGGAGTTTTCTCTCCCGTCACAGTGGGCGTAGTAACAACGATGGCGGCCTTCGCTCCGCTTCTTTTCGTTACTGGCACGATGGGACAATTCTTGGGAATTGTCCCGATTGTGGTGATATCCATTCTCGCTATTTCGCTCGTAGAAGTTTTCTTCATTTTGCCCGCACACTTGTCCCATGAGCAACGTTGGAGTCGTTGGCCGTTGGATCGGATTCAGGACTATGTAGCCGACAAGGTTGAGACGTTTAGAGACACCACTGTTAAGTTTGCGGTGAAGCATGCGGGTCACCACCGCTACATGACACTCATCTACGGATTTGGATTGCTCGCACTAGCGGTTGTACTGGTAGTTAACGGCGCTGTTCGAATGGAGTTCTTTCCCTCTGTGGAGTCCTCGAGCATTGCAATCGAAGTGGACTTTCCCGTGGGAACGCCGTTTGAGATAAATCGTTCAGTTGCAATGAGAATCGATGAGGCCGTAAAAGCCGTGAATGAGCAGTTGGGCGGGACAGCCGTAAGCGCAGTAGCGATTACGGCCGGAGGCAGAACTGCGGATTCTCGAGGCCCACCAACTGGAGATCCACAGACCATGCAAACGGCTCGAAATTTGGCAAGTATTGACGTACAACTAAAGCCAGAACCTATTCGAACAGTTTCTGCCCGCGAAGTTGAAAGCAGGATTCGCCAAAAACTCGGACCCGTGCCTGAGGCAGAGTCTGTCAATTTTGCATCCAGTCTCATATCGGAGTCCACGGTTCTCGAGTACGAACTGACTCACGATGACGACGGAATACTGCAAGAATCCGTTGAAACCATGCGCCGCCGAATGCAACAAATGCCAATGTTGACTGATTTGCGGGACACGCTTAGTGACGGCAAGCGTCAGTTTGATATCGAACTCACTCCGGAGGGAGAGGCTGTCGGTCTTTCGCAAGCCGTCGTGGCACGCCAGCTGCGTCAGAGTTTCTTTGGCGAAGAAGTTCAGCGCATTCAACGAGGTCGAGAGGAGGTTAAGGTAATGGTTCGCTATCCAGCCAATGAAAGGCGGAGCACTAGCAACTTCTTCAAAACAAGAATTCGTCTAAATGACGGCACTGAATTGCCGCTTTCTGCTGTTGCCAAAGTATCTGAAACCCGAAGTTTTTCTGCAATAGATCGTGTCGATGGTCTTCGAGTCGTCACGATTTCTGCAGAAGTGGACAACAAACTTGCAACAACCGGGGAGGCAGCTGGACGCATACAACGGGACTTGATTCCGGAGCTAGAAGCACAGTATCTAGGGCTTAGTATTGGTCAGGCGGGGTTTGGCCGAGAACAGTCCAGAGATTTGGGATCATTGGGCCGACTTGCAACGATAGCAATTATTGTGATCTTCGCATTGATTGCATCCCTCATGAGAAGTTACTCCATGCCTCTCGTGATATTGGCTGGAATACCTTTCGGCGCAGCAGGAGCTGTGATTGGTCATTTCTTGCTTGGATACGATCTGTCAATGATTTCGATGTTTGGAATAACTGCTCTCAGTGGAGTTGTCGTCAACGATAGTTTGGTGCTCGTAGATCGCTATCGACGACTACGGATTGAGAATCCGAATCTACGGGTACAGGAAGCCATAGTGGAAGCGACACGATTGCGATTTCGAGCCATATTTCTCACAACGGCGACAACCGCTTTGGGACTCACTCCTATGCTGTTCGAAACCAGTTTGCAGGCGCGATTCCTCGTGCCCATGGCAGTATCTCTTGCTACAGGTATAGTCTTTGCAAGCGTTGTAATCATCTTCCTAGTTCCCGCTCTAGTTGTTATTCGGGACGATATCCTAGGCTTGTTTCGTACCAAGACGGAAACTGAAGTTTCTGTAGCCAGCGTCGACTGAAATATGATTGAGGTCGACGATTGATGTAGAGACAAAGGGATGTTCGCGCGTTCTTTGTTAATTTCTTGCTTTGTGGCAATCTCTCTTGGCGGGTTGGTGGCGCATCCTTCAGATAGAGCAAAACCCATGGATCCCAAAGCCAAGAACAGCCTCGGTTCCGTCACGGGCAGACCCGAGGTGTTTAGATCGGTTATAGAAGATCCCGTCTATATAGACCTAGTTGAAAGTGCAATTAAATCGACGAACTCCGACCTAGACAGCCTCCTCGAATACTGCGATCCGAAGCGGCTTCAGTTGGACCACAATTGCAAAGAGCTTACAGCAAGACTCTTCAAGGATGAACCTGTATGGGCTACTTCACGATTGGAATACTTCGACTACTTTCGTGGACACAACCTCATGAGAGCTTCGTCTTTCAATCCACGCTATCGAAAGTTGAAATTCGATTACAGCGACTACTTGAACCATCCTCAGCCGACTTGGGGTGACATTTTTGATCAAAACACAGATACCAGGGCTGGAATCACACGCAACGTACTACAAGATGACGAATGCATTGAGCTGGCAACATACGATGGTATACGTCCCGAATTGTCTGATCGATGCCTCTCAGTAGACCTCTTTAAGTGGGCCACGTATATTGCTATATGCGATGCGGCCGAACAAAATTTTTATGCTCTGTCTGCACAAGTTGCATCACCAAACTTCCGTCATCTAACGAATTACGAACATAGCGTCGCACAGTTACGTGAGTTAGTGTTAGACCCAGACCGACGCGAGAGGCTCATTAAGCATCAGCAAAAGACCTTTTTTCTCGTTTCGTGGTTGTCGACCACTTGTCATGAGCAGTCAATTCAGATTCTGAGTCCAAAGATGAGTGAGAAGTCGCTTCAATTTCTAAGTCCTCAGATGAGATTGAGCTTCAAAGAAGGCAAAATCTACCATCAAGACGAATTAAGGGGTCTGGAGCAAGCAACGCACTATCAAGCACTACGGATAGCTGCTAAGGCGGGTTCAATATGGGCACAGTCCAGCTATTTTCCTCAGAATGAAGGCCCTGGATATTGGCGAGATCTCTCCGCAGGAATGCCGATCCTAGTGCATCGATATTTGGGGACAGGACAAGGACTTGGGCGTGGACTATCGTTGCTCGATCAAACACGCCATGCTGTCCAGGCGCAGAAGCTGTTGGAGAATCAATACCCGGATCTCGAAGTAGCGGACGATTGGTACTACAGAGATTTGAACTTAAGAATCTCTCAGAAGAAATACTGGCATGCACTGATCAACTCTGAAGTGAACGAACTAAAAATGCCTTGGGGAAATAGTGTTATGTCAAGCAAGGAATAGCTGCCCTCTTTGGATAGCTGTTCGAACCTGCTTGATTTTAGATTCGATCGTTCTATGAAGATGATTTGAGGTCTAATCTTCACTCAACCCGCAATATACAGCTTCTGGATTCCTCACTCAACTCGGTGACCATGACTGCCAAGTGCGAAGACACTAGCCGAGACTGGCTAGAAAAGGCATTAGAGCTTCCTGTACGTTTCGCTCAAGTACGAGAAGACCCACTTCTGGACTTGGATGTCGTCCGAAGAGGACGCCCAAACGGAAAAATCCTGATTATTGCCTCCGGCGGATGCACAGTCTGTGCTCTGAATACCGTCAGCAAAGTCGACGAGATGGTAGTTGTAGACCCTAATCCTTCACAGATTTCACTTGCTCGCCTCAAGTTGTTCATACAACGAAATGTATCAGCAATCGAACGCGCGGCTTTGTTAGGTCATTCTCTCATGGGTCCAGATCTTCGCTTGGCAAAGCTCACCGAATTGGCCGAATATTGCGAGGTCGAACTAGAGACACTAGGTTCGTCAGTCCTCGTGGCTGCCAACGGTCTGGACTTCATTGGTCGTTATGAAATGGTGTTTGGCGAAGTCGCTCGGCGACTCGCGACTGATCATGACGATATTGCTCGTTTGCTACAACAATCATGTTTGAAGAATCGTACAAAGTCGCTAAAGGCGATGCGGGATTTTGTGCTTCGTCTTCAAGAGATTCTAGACTCGATAATGAGTCTCTTTAACTTGGTTGAGTTGTTTGGCGAAGAAGCGACAAGGAATCGTAAACAGAGTTTTTCACAACATTTCTTTCAACGCATTCTTTGGGCAATCACCCAATTGCCTACGGATACCAATCATTTTCTTTGGCAAGTATTGTTGAACCGATCCCCTCCTCACGTTTCCGTACCTTGGCTGAGTATGGACATTCCTGACCGAAGACCAACGGTGACGTTTCACGAGAAATCGATACAAGCTTACTTGGAGGAATGTAGTCAGAGATTTGACTATATCCATCTTTCCAATGTTCTGGACTGGCTTTCCGACGAACAAGCAAGAAATCTCTTGCAGGACGTGTGGAACCGCCTCAATTCCGGGGGTTTCACTCTAATCCGCCAACTCAATTCGAATCTGAACATTCCAGAACTCAACAGCCAGTTCGAGTGGATGACCCAAGAAGCAGCCATCATGCTCAAACGAGATCGAAGCTTTTTCTATCGTGATCTACATCTTGCTCGAAAACCATGACTGTTACGCACGTTTGGACAAAACCGCCGAAACTGTTCTGCGAGCGACTCCAAGAGTTCGAACGACAATTCAACTACCCCTTGAATGCCAACCAAAGGTTTCGCATTGAACACTCTTTCGAGTATGAGCGTTTCTTCCGGGCGATGGGGTCTCCGGTCACGGTTGTCGCGGAGAAAAACGGAAACATCCTCGGTGTTCTGAGTGCGACTGTTCGAACTCTTAGTCTGTCCGAGACTGAATGCGAGAATTGGCTCTACATCGGCGATGTAAAGATCGATGAAGCATCAAGGAGTCGGCACGTTTTAGAACGTTTGTTCATTGCGACTCAGTCCTGGGTGGGAACAAAGTGTTCGAAGGGTTACGCTGTCGTGATGGACGGTACGGGGGTGACACCACATATGTACACCGGCCGTGTCGGAATTCCTACATTTCGTGCCCAACAAAGCGTCAAGCTTTTTGCTTTTGCCACGAAGAGTCTGAAACGGGTTGCTACCGAGCAAGAGGTCGTCAAGACCCCTGATGATTCCCCACAAAAGTACAAGCATGTTGGTTCACTCCGTGAACGGCATCTTGCGCCAAATTGGTCGAGTACTGTTTTCTCGCATCGTTCGTGTATGAACCCTGTGTGGCTTTCAGTTCCCCGAACGGGATGTGTTGGACTGCTTGAGGACACGCGCCGAGCAAAGAGGTTATACGACTCAAAATCCCATGAACTCCTTTATGCACACCTGTCGAACCTGCAGTACAACTCAATAAACGATATAGTTCCGATTATCTTCGAAGCTGGGAACTTGGCCTACACTAATGGCAATACTGATCTACTCGTGGCGGTGCCGGCGAGAGAATCCAACCGACTAAAGGAATTTGTAGATAGAACCGAACATGACGTGTTCTCATCAACGGTCTACGCCACTGAGAAAACTGAAGGCTATGACCTGCCAATCAGTTCTTCCGAGATTTAGTCTGCGCGAACAAAATCGCAAGTGAGGCAATTATTTCTACAGCACCAAACGTAACTGCAGTAGCAGAGCAGGTCAAGAGATCTAGCGGAATCGACTCAAACATCTACTTTAGGTCTCTGCAAGATGGTTCGATGTCGCTCGAAGGATTCAGGCGTTCGCAGGAACAGTTTTTCTTTTGTGTTGCCTTCTTTTCCCGACCAATGATGGCCCTTGTTGGCCGAATTCACAATCCAACTCGGAGACTCGAAATCCTGCGCAACGTTGTGGAGGAACACGGACAGTTTGAAGAATCCGCATTTCACCAACACACATTTGAATCCTTCCTTCGGTCCATAGGAAGCGATGTCGAGGGCATCGACGACCAAAATCGACAATGGCCAGAGGTTCGAGCTTTCAACAGTTCTTTGATTGGTGCTTGTCTTCTCGACGAACTGGAAGTTGGAATAGCTTGCATGGGCATTATTGAGTATTGCTTTGTAACGATTTCGACTCGTATTGCAAAGGAAGTTGTTCAGAGAGGATGGCTACGAGAACAAGATCTTGTGCACTATCGGATTCATGCGACTATCGATATCCGACACGCTCAAGACTTTTTTGAATTGCTTGAAGAATCCTGGGTCAAAGGCGAACGCCGTGTATGGATTGAACAAGGACTTCGCCTAGGCGCGTACATATTTAATCAACTCTACTACAGTCTACATGCTTCCGCTCAACGTGAGGAGGGGCACAAATAAAATGCTAGCCATCCAATTGTTTTCGAGCTAGAAGGGAGCGGAATCCAAATGATTGTGGAAGCTGTTACTAAGTGTTATCGGTGGTTTCTTGATTGCATCAGACCCTTCGACGGATTGGGACCTTTGGCGCTTCGTATCTTCCTTGCACCCGTCATGATCGAAGCAGGCTGGAGGAAAATTGTTGGTTTTGAATCCACAGTGTCGTGGTTTTCTAATATGGGATTGCCGTTTCCCGAAGTCATGACGACACTTGCTGCCGCCGCCGAATTTGGCGGAGGTATCTTTCTCATAATTGGATTCTGCACTAGACTTGTCGCAATCCCGCTCATGGTTACCATGCTGGTTGCTGCTTTCTTGGTGCATGCCGAGAATGGCTGGCTAGCGATTTCTGATTCAAGCAGTATCTTCGCGAATGAACGTGTCATGGAGGCTGCTCCGAAGAAAGAGATTATCAAAGACATCGTGCGTGAGCACGGAAACTTTCGCTACCTTACGAGCTCTGGAACAATTACGATTCTCAACAACGGAATGGAGTTTGCGATCACGTACTTCGTGATGCTGTTGGCGTTGATGTTTACGGGAGGAGGGAGGTACGTTAGTGTGGACTATTGGATTGCGCGTTGGCGCAATATTGTGTAAGGAACTGTAATGCCTGAAAACAAGACAAAACCGAACGACGCGAGCGTCGAAAAGTTTCTAAGTCAGGTCGACGACGTAAAGAAGAGAGAAGACACACAAACCATAGTGGACATGATGGGTGAAATTACAGGGTATTCCGCCACAATGTGGGGACCGAGCATCATCGGGTTTGGGAAATATAGCTACAAGTACAAAAGCGGACATTCTGGAGAATGGGCGATAACGGGCGTATCGCCACGCGCTCGGAACATTTCCGTATACATCATGCCTGGATTTGGAAACTACGAAGACCTGATGAGTCGACTCGGCAAACACAAGACCGGTAAGTCGTGTCTGTATATCAATCGTTTGTCTGACGTGAATACCGACGTTCTCCGCGAGCTCATTTCAAAGTCTGTGGACTACATGAAGGAAAAGTACGAAATTGTCAGCTAGTTCTTGATGGGAAAGCATTTCCTTTATTTGCTTCAGACGTTGAATCGGAAATAGACAATATCTCCATCCTGGATTTCGTAGTCCCTACCTTCTAAACGCCACTTTCCAGCACTTTTTACACCGTGCTCACCGTCATGTGCCACATAGTCTTCATATGCAATCACTTCTGCACGAATGAACCCTCGTTCCATATCAGTGTGAATCCGACCGGCCGCTCGAACAGCGAAAGTTCCCTTGGGAACAGTCCAGGCACGAACTTCATCCTCATTGGTGGTAAAGAAATGATGCAAACCTAGGAGTTTGTACCCTGCTTCAACAATTCTGACCAAACCCGATCCTCTTAGGCCCATTTCTTCCAAAAACTCGGCTTGTTCGTGTTCCTCGAGACCTTGCAACTCGGCTTCGATTGCGCCACAAAATGCTATGCATTGTGCTCCTTCATTTTTGGCCAACTCTTGCAACAAATCCAAGTGTTTACTTCCAGAAAACCCGTCTTCGCCGATATTGGCTACGTACATGACCGGCTTGGACGTGAGAAACTGCCAAGATTGCAAGAGTTCAACATTCACGTTTAAGAGGTTCATGGCTCGAACCGGAATTCCATCGTCCATCTGAAGCACAATTGAGTCCAGCGTTGCCAATTCGTGCCGGGCTGACTTATCCCCGGAATTTGCAAGACGCCGTAGCTTCTCTTGAATTCTATTGGCTCGCTCAAGATCCGCGAGGAGCATCTCGGTGTTTACAACTTCAACATCTCGAACAGGAGACACGGAGCCATCGACATGGACGACGTTTTCGTCGTCGTAGCATCGAACAACATGGGCGACGGCATCGACTTCTCGAATGTGAGCAAGAAACTTATTGCCAAGACCCTCACCTTTGGAAGCACCATGAATGAGTCCCGCGATGTCCACAAATCTCATAGTTGTCGGAACGATTCTCGGTACGGAAGCGATTTCCGCAATGCAACTCAAGCGCTTGTCGGGAACGGCGACAGTTCCCACATTGGGTTCTACGGTGCAGAACGGAAAGTTAAGCGCACTAACCTGTGCATCGGTCAGAGCGTTGAACAAAGTGGATTTTCCAACGTTTGGCAATCCCACGATGCCACATGAAAATCCCATCGCCTTAGGAACTTATTGAATTCGAATTGAGTTTAAGTTTTGCGAGCCAATTCGCTAAGGTTGCACATCACTCATTGTGAGAATGCAGTAACAACATTGCCTTTTGCCAGTTTCCCGACACTACACTTTCGAGCAAATCGTCTCCCATTTTGCTTGCTGATTCTGCTTGAATTCGCTCTCCGCTAGGCATTTTGCATCCAGTCAGGTAGGTGTGCATCTGATCCGGACTACCAGGATGACCCACACCAATGCGTAGCCTTGCAAAATCTCGGTTACCACCAAGGGCATTAATCAAACTCTTGACTCCGTTATGGCCGTTGTGGCCACCCCCTACCTTGAGCTTGCAAGTTCCGGCGGGAAACGCAACTTCATCGTAAGCAACCAAGATCCGATTCACTGGAATCCTAAAGTATCGAGCCAAGGGTCCCACGGATTGTCCTGAGAGATTCATGAAGGTGGCTGGCACCAGAATTCTCACTTCTCGATCGAGAATTTCTCCCCGTCCTACAAGTCCCTTAAACCGGGACTCATTGCGTAGAGAAATTGCGAACTGATCCGCTAGGTCCCTAACCCATCGTTCCCCGACGTTATGACGTGTATCAGCATATTTGGAACCGGGGTTTCCAAGACCAACGATAAGTTGTAACGAAGACGTTTCCTCGTCGATTGAACCGCCTCGTCGGGCATCATCGCCGGGGGAACGCAACCAGCGATTGAGCCCCTCGACAATATCACGAAATTTCGCCAGAGAACTACTCCGAGTCTTCTTCTGGTTCCTCCGCAGCTTCTCCCTCTTCTTCCGAATCGACGAGTTCTTCTTCCCCTTCTTCCTCTAGTTCTTCATCCAAGGACATTCCGCGCGGCATGTGAACGTTTACTATCTGATCGTCGCGCCCATCGCCGTGGGTTAACACCACAAACGACACTCCTGGTGGTAGCTCGATATCTGAAAGATGAACCGCATCCCCAATATCCAAGTCTTCAAGGTCGATTTCAATGAACTCGGGAAGATCTCGCGGAAGGCAACTAACTTGAACCTCAGTCAAGTTCTTGGACACCATACCACCATTCAGCTTGACTCCAACACAAGCCTCTTCATTGAGAAAGTGGAATGGAATCGACACTTGAAGCTCACGGTCTTCTTGAACTCTTAAAAAGTCGACATGCACCACTCTTTCATTTGAGGGATGGCGTTGGAGCTCACGTAGCACAACTTGCACCGGCTTGTCACCCAACGAAAGACTGAGAACCTGAGAAAAGAAGGCTTCATCTTCAACCGCTTTTGCAATATGTCGATAGTCGATCAGGAAATGAATCGGATCCTCCCCGCCTCCGTAGAGCACACCAGGCACCTGGTCGCGCTGGCGGCGAATTCGACGAGCCGTCGAGGTGCCAACTTCGTCGCGTTGGCTAGCATCAATGGTCATAAGATCTGGCATTTAGATAAACCTCGAACAAGAACGGTGTTCAGTGAGTCAAATGGCTGGGGTGGCAGGATTCGAACCTGCGAGTGACGGGTTCAAAGCCCGCTGCCTTACCGCTTGGCTACACCCCAATTCGGCACGAAATTTTAAGCCAACCTATTTCTAAGTCAAACTGACCAACCCGCGATACAGTCCAAAGTACTGGAGACCGAACGCAGTAGACAATAGCAAACGATATAGGTTCCGCCTCGTGACGCATTGGTTTTATGTTGATGTTGTGCCCGACTTTCGTTTTGGCTTGCCAACTCTGATTTTCACCGTTGGGCGCACTCTTAGGTCAAACCATTCTGTCCAATTTAACTGTCGAAGATCATTCGCATTTTTGATTCGCCGTGTAGTAGCTGAATCTCGCTTACTTGATTCAACTCTTTAGCCAAATTCGAATCGTAGACTGCTTTTATGGTCCATTCACCGTGTTCAAATTCAATCAATCTGTTCTGTCCATCATATATGTGATTTTGACCAGTACTAACTAACCTGCAATCCATAGTTAGGCAGTCGGGCAACTCTAGTATTGGTATTGAGATTCCGAACTCTTTAGCCAACCACGATTGGAGATCGACATCTTCCAAGATCTCACCCCTCGATGTTTCAATGTCTGCAGATTCGCTGTTGCCCTTGATAAGTACACGTCCAAGGCCAAGTCTGTCCCTCAGCCGAAGTTCATACTCCGACCCCGTTGACCTCCATGTGAAAACGGCACTAAAGGACTCTTCTGGTGATTTGTATATGATTCTTCCCTTGAGAACCTGCACATTTTCCGAATTCGAATCTGTTATTTCTGTCGGAGGTCTCAAAGACAGGCACGACATCAGTAAGGTGCAGGCGACTACGATAATCGCCGTTCGGGCGTAAATGCTACACCTGTAATTCCAGTATCGGCGCGTATGACAAATGTGCTCTGGTATCATTTCGTTCAATTGCGATATGTAATCGAAATTACTTCATGCCGATCATTGCCTTCGGCCTCAATCACCGCTCCGCGGGGATTGACCTGAGGGGGCGGGCATCGATACTTCCCAACGACCTCCACGACGCCCTCAAAGCTCTGAGAAACTCTGCATCCTTCATTCGTGAAGCGATCATACTATCTACGTGCAACCGCACGGAGATTCATGCTCAAGTCCGAAATATATCAGAGCCGGAAGCACGGCAACACCTGCTCTGCTGGCTCGCTGATTTCCGAGACTTGACGCTGAGCGAGCTTGAATCGGCAACCTATTGTCATTGGGAGCTAGGTGCGGTCAAGCACATTCTGAGTGTCGCTTCAGGTCTGGATTCTCAAGTTATTGGGGAACCTCAAATATTCGGACAATTCAAATCTGCTTTTGACTCCGCAGTTCAAGCAAATTCCGTTGAAACGGACCTAACCGATTTGGTGATGGCTGGAATCAAGACCGGCAAAAGAGTACGTACAGACACCGAAATTGGCCGAAACTCGATTTCGATTGCTCAAGCGGCAGTGATCATGGCTCGTCAGATATTCTCTAACTTGAACCAGACAAATGTCTTACTTCTCGGTGCTGGGGAGACCATCTGTTTAGTCAGCAAACACATGAAGACGGCAAACGTACGCACGATTGCGGTCGCTAATCGAACAGTGGCTCATGCAACTCGAATTGCTGAACTTATAGACGGGGAAGCCATGGCCCTATCTGAATTCGGATCGCGGCTGCACGAATACGACATAGTGATAAGTTCAACCAACAGTCCATCGTCCGTGCTGAGCAAGGACGTTGTGGCTCATGCGTGTAGCCAAAGACGCTACAGACCCATGTTCATCGTGGATCTTGCGGTACCTCGAGATGTTGAAGCAACTGTTAGCGAACTGAGCAACGTATACCTCTACACTATCGATAATCTGACTTCGGTGATCGAAGAGAACATGAGACTCAGACTGGACAGCCTAGCTCAAGCCAACTCAATAGTGGATGAAGGCGTGCGAAGGTATGAGGAACAGCACAAAGTTCGACAAGTCTCAGGACTAGTCAAAAATTTCCGCAATTCAGTAGCGAGCATGCGCAAGCACGAAATTGAAAAGGCCCATGCCCGACTTCAAGCGGGAGATGACCCACATGTAGTGGTCGACCGTCTCGGCGAAGCGTTGGCTCACAAGTTCGCTCACAATCCCACGGTCGCATTGAGAAACGCAAGCAAATCGGATGATCGAAGGCTACTTGAACTGCTGTCCGAAGTATTCGAGATTGAGTAATGTCACTTTCCCGACGAATAGTTCAGAGGCTTGAGGAAATTTCTCATCGCCATGCAGAGATTGAGTCGCTTTTGGGAGATCCCGAGGTGGTATCAAACCAAGAGAATTTTTCGAGTCTCTCTAGGGAATACTCCGAATTGCAACCTGTCGTGACCGCTTATGAACGAATCCGAACAATCGAGGAGGAAATTGAAGAAGCTACGGAGTTACTTCAAGGGGAAGACGAAGACTTGCGGATACTTGCACGCGAGACGATTGACGAACTGCGACCGACTCTGGACTGCGCATTCCAAGGAATTGAGGAATTGCTGGTTCCTTCTGATCCGGATGACAAAGCCAACGTCTTCTTGGAAATTCGAGCTGGTACCGGCGGTGAGGAAGCAGCACTCTTTGTTGCCGACTTGGCAAAGATGTATGAACGATACGCTTTGCTCAAGGGCTGGAAAGCAACGATAGTCGCGAAAAGGACAGCTAGTCAAGGAGGACTGAAGGAAGCTGTGTTCCGCATCTCTGGTCGAGATGTTTTTGCGAGGTTAAAGTTTGAGTCTGGAACACACCGCGTGCAGCGGATTCCACAAACCGAGTCCCAGGGGCGTATCCACACCTCTGCCTGCACAGTTGCGATTTTGCCGGAAATTGAGGAACTCACAGAGGTAGACCTTAATGACACAGACTTGCGCATTGACACTTTCCGTGCGTCTGGGGCGGGAGGGCAGCACGTCAATAAAACAGACTCGGCAGTGCGAATTACCCATTTGCCGTCGGGTACTGTAGCCGAGTGCCAAGAAGAGCGATCGCAGCATCAGAACAGAGAGCGAGCGATGGCTCTGCTCAAGTCGAAAATTCTTAGTGAACGTCGGAGTGCGCAAGAAAAAGAACGTACAGAAGATCGCAAGATGCAAGTAGGATCTGGCGACCGGTCAGAGAGAATTCGTACCTACAACTTTCCGCAGGGAAGACTTACTGATCATCGAGTCCAACTCACACTTTACAAGTTGGACGAGGTCATGGAAGGTGCTCTCGATCTTGTGATTGAGCCATTGGCCAAAGAACGGCAAGCGGACTTGCTACGAGGATTGAAGGATGACGAAAACTGAGTTCTCAAGCGAGTAAAGTACCGACCTTTAGACGAACAAATTCCTAGGTGCAGACAACCCATCGTGCAAAACGTCGTGAGTGTTCACGACAAGAATTGATTGAACGCTTCCATTTCGTGCTATCAAAATTCAATCTGAAATCGACCCGTGGCCGTTGATACATCTGAACAACTGATTAAGTATCCCAACGCCCTCGGAGATTGCTTTTCCTTGGCCCGAGAAAAAATCGGCAGAAGAGACGCGGAACGGCTGCTCGGGCATGTATTCGGCACATCAACCACACAGCTCTATTCGAGTCCGAAAATGCATGTGACTCACGACGAAGCTCAGGTCTTTTTTGATTTAGTTGAACGAAGAAGACATGGAGAGCCGATTGAGTACATGACGCAGAAGTGCTACTTTTGGACCCAGAAGCTTCGTGTTAGTCCCGCAGCTCTTATCCCAAGACCGGAGACCGAAGTTCTTGTCGAAGCTGCCCTCCAACTACTACGAGATGGAAACCGAGTATTGGATCTCGGCACTGGAACTGGAGCGATTGCACTAGCGCTGAGATCTGAGCTGGAATTGCAGGTTGTGGCTTCTGATATTAGTGTGGAAGCTTTGGAACTGTGCGCAGAAAACGCCAATCAGCTGAATCTAGCAGTCGAGACATTGAGGTCAGATTGGTATTCCGCTGTTGGTGGATCGTTTGATGTAATTATCTCGAATCCGCCTTATGTGGCCAATGACGATCCAGTCTTGACGCAGAGCAGCTTACGCTATGAACCTCTTAAAGCGCTGGCGAGCGAGAAAAACGGGCTCGGAGCATTGGAAACGGTGATTTTGGGTTCGAAACCATACCTTGTTGACGGTGGGTGGTTGCTCGTCGAGCATGGTTACAACCAAAGAGAGGAAGTTCTAGGACTGTTCAATGAAGCAGGCTTTCGCAATATCGATTGTCGGAGTGACTACAACGACAATCCGCGTGTGATATTCGGAGAGAAAAGTGAATGACAGCGACTTGCTTCGCTATAGCCGACAGATCATGTTGCCCGAGATTGAGATCGCGGGACAGGAGAAGATACTTGCTTCCCGTGTGGCAGTCATTGGCCTAGGGGGATTGGGCTCTCCGGTTGCTCTATACCTGGCAGCTGCGGGCGTGGGTCACCTGACACTGATTGACGATGATGTGGTAGATGCGACAAATCTTCAACGTCAGATTGCACATTCTGAAGGTAGTTTGAGTCAACGCAAGGTTGATTCCGCGTCGCGAACAATAGCCAAAATCAATTCTTCGACCCAAGTAACTCGGTGCCATGAACGGTTGTCCACTGAAGGTCTTTGCGATGTTGCTAGAAAAGTAGACGTACTAGTAGATGGAACTGACAACTTTGCTACAAGGTACCAGGTCAATGAGGCCTCAATCGCAACTGGTACGCCATTAGTATCCGGTGCTGCGATACGAATGGAAGGTCAGATTGCTGTTTTCGATCCGAGAGAAGTAACTTCACCATGCTATCGATGTCTATACCAGGATGGATCATCTGAATCTTTGAACTGTGCTGAGAATGGTGTGGTCGCGCCCCTTGTCGGGATTGTAGGTTCCGTCCAAGCGATGGAAACTCTGAAACTGATCTGTGGATTTCGGGAATCGTCAGTTGGGTGGGTTCACTATGTGGATGCCAAGCGAATGGATTGGCGAAGACTCAGACTTCCCAAGAACTCTTCATGTCCTTCCTGCAACGCCCAAAATGAATCGGAGCCGTAAGGCGACATCCCGTATTGTTCATTGAAGTGTCAGATGAGTCGAAACTCCAGAGGAAATGAGTACATCCTCTATTCGTGATATTTACTAGCGGATGCTTGAACGACTCTAGTGGATTGCTATATTTCGAGAGGTAGATCTCTTGCCCTTCCAGCCAATGGCATAGCCACAGGGAATAGTCTGGAAGAATTCGTCAGTCTCGTATTCCTGCAGTGTGCGCATCACTTGAATGTCAAAATCCTCCAAATCGTCGCCAAGCGCTGACAGAGAAAATCGAGATGTCGAGTGAAGATTGCCCAGAATGCTCTCTCGTGTCCACTTGTGCGAGACGCTGAATGTTCTGTTCACCACACCGTGGAACCCAGCCTCAACAAGCCGAGCGATGTCGTAGTCCTCGCCACGCCATCTCTTTGGCTTACCCTGTGATCTAGAGACTGTCCATTTCTCCAATGCACGGCGTAATGACTCTTGCCAAGGATCACCCCCGTGCAAGACCCCAAAACATCCTACGATAGCGACGCACGCACTGTTCCTGAGCCAGCGACGAATACGGCTAAGAACCAAATCTTGCTCCAATCTATGGATGGCCTCTCCAACTGTTACCAAATCGATGGAACCCGGATCGACTACAACCTCCTCAGCTTTGGCCTTGATCCATTCGACGTTTTCCACTCCTAGTCTTCGTGCTTGAGCTGCCCCTTCGTCCAACATCTCCGATTCATTGTCTATAGCGACGACTTTGCGAACACAGGGTGCTAGTCGCAGTGCTATTCGTCCAGGACCTGTAGCCAAGTCCAATACCACTGAGCTACTTTGCAAGCTCGCATCTCGTTCGAGCTGACCTATAAGACTCATGGGATATGGCACGCGAAAACGGCTGTAAAACTGAGCCGTAGATTTGAACGGTGTCAATGCCTGAGTACCTATCTGAATGGCATTTGTATGAATCTGAATTATCCATGAAATATGAGGAACATCTGGCTCTGGCCGTTCAGTCAGAGAATAGCTGGCCTTCTCTAGCTGGGCTAGAGAAGATCAGCCTCTAAATTTCTATAATTCCCGGCAACAAGCATTCTGCAACCGGGGCACCGTCATGACCTTACGAATAAACTCCATTGCACCAGATTTCACTGCAAATACAACGCACGGTGAGATCTCGTTTCATGAGTGGGTGGGAGATTGTTGGGCAATCTTGTTCTCGCACCCAAAAGACTTCACACCTGTATGTACCACTGAGCTTGGCTACATGGCTGGCTTGCAGGATGAATTTGCGATTCGCAACTGCAAGATTATCGGACTCTCTGTTGACCCTGTGGACAGTCACCGTGAATGGTTGCAGGACATCGAGGAGACTCAAGGTAATGCTGTGACCTATCCATTAATCGGCGATCCTGACCTCCAAATAGCCAAAGCCTATGACATGCTGCCCGATGATGCAGGCGATTCGAGCGAAGGTCGTTCCGCTGCCGACAACGCCACAGTCCGATCGGTGTTTGTAGTTGGTCCCGATAAGCGAATCAAAGCGATGCTCACCTATCCAATGAGTACAGGACGCAACTTCGACGAAGTACTCCGATTGCTGAAGTCTTGTCAACTGACCGCAAACCACCAAGTCGCTACGCCTGTAAACTGGCAGGTAGGAGAGGATGTGATCATTGTCCCCGCCGTTTCCGATGACGAAGCCAGATCGCGCTATCCAAACGGATGGAAGGCGCCCAAACCCTATCTTCGAATCGTGCCCCAGCCTGACTAGAGTCGTCGAACTCTTCAAGTAAGTCGTATTGACTGCACAGGTTGATGAACACGCTACCTCTTTTCAAGGAATTGGAACGCAGAACAGCCTGGAGATGGAACTGTATCTTTACGGAATACAAAAGGGTGTTGTAGCTTCCCGTATCTGTGTATTTAGAACTATGGGAAATCGACTGTACAGATTCGGATTTTGAAAGAGGAATCTCACCAGCTCCATTCAACTCAATCTACATCGACTCACAAGGTGACTCGGGCGTGGACTCTGATTCTCTTCGACGCTGCAGTCATGACCTGATTGCTGTGCAAAAGCTTGTGCCAATACAGCCCAAAAAGTAACATGCATTGAGCCTGCGTAATGACCAAACGCTATGAGACATGCCGTAGCCCACAGATATCCCCTGCAATTGCGACCGAAGCTCAATCCAGTCTTGGGTTTAATTGCAGTTACCGCCTTCGTTTTCGTAGTAACCGGTTGCGATGGTGGCAGTACGCAAAGTTTAGAAGACGATCCTATCGCTAGCCCTGCAAGCCAGAAAAAGACCACTACCGAGAATCGATCCTCCACAGCATTTGAATCGGTTGAATCAGTCAAAGAACTATTGGCGTACGAAGCCGGATTTGATCGTTCCCTTGCACTGCACCAACTTCTTGCTAACGTGGACGAACGTCAATTGATAGATCTGCTCCAGCAATCAAGAGAGATTGACGTTTACAGTCAACGACGCGAAACTCAGAACGCCATTTTCCAGAAACTCGCTTCGCTAAATCCCAAAGCGGCAATGGCTCAAGCCGTCGCAATGTCTCAGTTTGAACGTGATGCATTGATCGCCACTATTTTCTCTCAGTGGTCGCTAGATGACCTTGACACATCCATCGAACACGTCAAATCGCTACCCGGATTCCAAAAGCGTGCAGCGCTTCGCGGTATCCTCCAGTCCAGAGACGATCTTGCGGAAGATGTGCGACGAGAAATCGCTCGCGAAGTCGGAATGGAACAGCTTGCCGTCGATTTGATTGCACAGTCTGAGCTAGCTAGATCCCTGAAGAGCCCAGAACAAGCATGGTCCGATCTGGTCAACGACGAAGTCGGCAATGCGGCGCAGACTGGATTGCTCATCCAAGTTGCGGAGGCATGGTTCGATACGAGCGGGCTGAGCGTCTTGAGCGAAATCAACCAATCTCTTGTGGACCGACAGACTCGGCAGTCCGTGCTACACGCAATCGTTCAGCGACTAGTGCAGTCCAATCCGCAAGAAGCCTTCGACTATGCAACCAATATGGGGGACGAAGGCGACAGTCTTCTTATAGCCTTGGCCAGAGCATGGTCTAGTTTGGATCCGGAATCTGCGCTCAGCGCCGCGCTTACAGTTGAGTCCGACCGGCTGCGCAGGAATTTGGAGCATGTGATTGCACAAAGCTGGGCTTCAAGCGATCCACACTTCATTCTGAGTAATCTCGATAGGCTACCTGCGAGTTCCCAAGCAGTGGCGCAAAGCGAAGCCATCATTGCGATCGCGCGAACGTCCCCCGAGGAAGCCGCTCAGCTTATGGCAGGCATGGACGATCCCACAAGCCAGTACTCCGTCGCATACGCGATAGTCTTCAATTGGGTCCGAACCGACATCGCAGGCGCATTGGACTGGGTATTGAACACCGACAAACTCAAGAACTTGCAGGAACACCTGCTGCCGGTTGTGTTGAATAGCCTTGCTCGAGAGAATCCCGAACTGGCGATGCAAACCGCATTGGACCAGCCCATAGGCAGCTACGGATCTGGAATGGAAGTGAGAGTATTGAGTTATATCGCTTCGGTTGATCCACAAAAAGCTCTTGAACTCTTGCCTCGAGTACGCGAAGGTCAGAGTCACCTTTTTGCACACATATCGGTAGGAGGAGCGCTGGCGCGCGCTGGGCAAGCTGAAAGCGCTTTTGAGCTCGCTGCCAGTTTGCAGGAGTCCCAACGAGAGAGATACTACGGAAATCTGATTGGTACATGGGCTGCAAACGACACGGAGGGCTTGTATGAGAACCTCGATAAATTTCCAACAGCCCAGACCAGATCTAGTGCAGCGCTTGAACTTCTAACTTGGAACGGTTGGCAGAAGAGTCTGTCAAGTGAACAAATTGATCGAGCCAAGTCCTTCCTCACCCAAAAAGATGCTGAAACTCTTGAAAAAGGCGAAGCTTCCAAGACTTTTGGATTTCGCAGAGGAGTAGAACGGGGCCTGATGCTGCAGGGAGAGTAGTAACTACACTCTGACCACGGGTCAGAGTGATTGTCTGGCGAGAGGCTAGTTGACTTGAATTTTGACGTTGTCGGCTTAGACTCCAGATTTGCCTCAAGATTAAAAACCGGGATTAAGGTCTTCCAAATCTACTTCTTGGGTGGAAGTTGCGACTGAGCTGTAGTTGAACACTTCGGCAGAGCTGGTAACGAATCGCTCTACAACCTCTTCAAAGTCAACGTCGGGCACATAATCCGAGATTTTCGCAACTTTCATTCCAATCAATCCGCAAGGATTGATAAGTTCAAAAGGGGACAAATCCATTGCAACGTTCAAACTTATTCCGTGATAAGAGCAACCACGGCGAATAC
This sequence comes from Gammaproteobacteria bacterium, assembly GCA_026707045.1. Lineage (GTDB taxonomy): Bacteria > Pseudomonadota > Gammaproteobacteria > Pseudomonadales > Azotimanducaceae > Bin55. Next base: position 55,978 of record JAPOXO010000101.1, read on the forward strand.
GTAGACCGATGGCGCCGATCTTTCGACCATTGACGTAGACACCGGGGTTGTCGAGCATTCGCACTCCTTCAAGTCCAAATGTTTGCAGAACGTCAATCATGCATTGCTCCAGCCCTCGCACGAACTCATGAACTCCTTGACCACAACGTCGCAAGTCGCGCAATAGATAAGCAACAACTTGACCGGGACCGTGATACGTGACTTGCCCTCCTCGGTCGGTGCGTATTACCGGGATGTCCTTAGGAGCTAGAAGATGCTCCGGTTTGCCGGCTTGCCCTAGCGTAAACACAGGGTCGTGCTCGGTAATCCACAGTTCGTCTTGAGTCGATTCGTCCCGGCAGTTCGTAAAAGTCTTCATGCGATCCCATACAGATACATACTTCGTACGACCTAACCGGTGAACTATCAAATTCATCATTCGCCAGTGCGACTAAGACTCTTCCTCTTCCTCTTCGGTTGCGCTCGGTTCTTCTGGTTTCGGTTTCGATGAAAAGAAGTCTGCGATAGCTTGCATGATGCCTTGAAAGAAACCAATTTGCTCTACGTCCGCCTGTGCATAAAGACTCTCAGTAGCAATCTCCTCTCCTTCAACCGTTACCTGTAAGACTCCAACTACGTCTCCAGCATCAACGGGTGCTTTGAGATCCTTAACCGGTTGAACGGTCATCTTGGTGCTTGAATCACCACGCAGAACCAAATGCTTGACCGCGGTTCGTAATCGTGCCTCGACCGTCTTCTCTTTTCCGTTGGCAACATCTACTTCAAATGTCGTCTCCGGTCCCACCAAGTTTCTAAATTCGAAATTTCGAAATCCGTAGTTGAACAACTTGCGAGTCTCGCGAATCCTTACTTCATTGCTATCCGTACCTAACACAACGCTGATGAGTCTCATGCCCTCACGCATCGATGATGCAACTAGGCAATAACCCGCATCCTCCGTGTAACCAGTCTTAACACCGTCAACTGTTTCATCAAGCGCAAGCAAACGGTTGCGGTTGGGCTGACGAATGTCGTTGTAGGTGAAGTCGCGTTCGGCATACATTGCATAGTGTTCGGGATAGTCCAATATGAGTGCTCGTGCAAGTAGTGCATTGTCATAAGCTGTTGAAAGATGGTCCACATCGGGAAGCCCAGTTGAGTTTTTGAATATAGTGTCCTCCAAACCTAGGTGTTCACCGTACTCGTTCATCAGTTTGGCAAACTCATCCTCGGAGCCAGATATGTACTCGGCAATTGCGACGCTGGCGTCATTTCCCGATTGAATGATGATGCCTCGCAATAGATCCGAAACCGACACCGTCGTTCCTTCTCTTATGAACATTCGAGAACCTGGTGTCTCCCAAGCCGTGACGCTTATCGGAACCATCTCTTCGACTTTCAGTCGGCCTGAATCGACCTCCGCAGCCGCCACATAGCTCGTCATAATTTTGGTCAGACTTGCAGGTGGCAACTTCTCCCTACTGTTAAATTCGACGAGAACCTTCTTGCTCTGTGCATCCATCAGAACGTAGCTCTTCGCTTCCAAAGTCGGAGGTTGCGGGACGATGAAGGTTGCGTAACTCGTCGTGGGCACAACGACAAGAACCAATGCCAATAGAAGGAAGCTTGATTTCGTGTATAAGGTTGTCATAGAGCTATTTGGCCGTCGGGTCGTGTTAAGAGATTTGATTTTCGAGCATTGGCAAGCTACTGGACTACAAACCGTTCTGAATGTCCATCGCTAGTTGATAGACGACTCGCGCATACAATCGACTAATGTTGTAACGTGTAATTACATAGAAGTTGTCGAACCCGAGCACGTAGTCGTTACGCTCGACCCCGTTCTCGTCATCGAGTCGAAAGGCAAATAATGCTGCCAATGAGTCGTCTTCAGACTCGGAGTTGATGCCCAGCGAGCGCCACTCGGATACAGTCTTATTTGGTTTGAGATCTTCGTTAGCAAGTTCGCCTACCTGAGACTCATCGGATTCAACCGACACTCGTTCAAGAATCGCCGCATCGGGAATCCAACCATGCTCCGCGAAGTAGTTAGCGACACTTCCTATTGCATCTGTTGTATTCGTCCAAATATCTCGAATTCCATCGCCATCGAAGTCCACGGCAAAATTGCGGTAGCTTGAGGAGATGAACTGACCGTAACCCATCGCACCCGCATAGGATCCTACTAGCTCATCGATTGACCTGCCGTTTCCGCTCGAGGAGTCGTTATTCATTCGATGGCATGATTCATCACGGTCAAAGGGTTTGATTCTCTCCTCGCACGCAAGAATCATGAAGTGTCGCAATTCCTCACTGAAAAACTCTGCTCTCCTGGGATAGCCAAAACCGAGCGTGACCAGTGCGTCAATGACTCGATACTTACCTAAGAATTTTCCGTAATAGGTTTCGACTCCAATGATGGCTGAAATAATGTGTGGAGCGACCCCGTAAGTCTCTTCCGCCCGCTTGAGGTCTTCAGAATTGTCTTTTACAAATGCAATCCCGGCTTCGATCCGCTCGGGCTGCAAGAATATCTCCTTATATTCACGCCAATACAGTGACTCAGCGGGTCTGTTCATGATCTCAATAATCTGGGGAACGTGTTTCGCTTCACGAAATACAGATTCCAAGGCCTGGCGATCAAAGTCCAAATCATTCACCAAACCATCAATCAAAGCTTTGGCCTTTTCGTTTTCGCTATAGTCGCCACTGGCAAATGCAGGCACTAACAAAACCAAAAACAAGATTGCGAGGTTGAAATTCATTCCTTGACCATCCACTGCTCTTTGGTGCAAATTGCCATGATTACTCCAAATGAAACGAGTGTGGTCACAGCAGAGGTTCCGCCGTAGCTAACAAGTGGAAGGGGAAGCCCCATCACGGGCAGAAGCCCCACCACCATCGCGACGTTAACCACGACACAAAGGAAGAAAATGATCGCAATCCCTGCGCCAACAAGATGTCCGAATCCATTCGAAGATTGAATGCTGATATACAGCGCACGCATAAAGATTAACAAATAGCACACCAAAAGTAACGTACACCACACGAAACCAAGTTCTTCGCCGATCACTGCGAGAACGAAATCGGTGTGGCCTTCAGGCAGGAAATCTAACTGGCTCTGAGTTCCTTGAAACAATCCCTTGCCATTCATTCCGCCCGATCCGATGGCGATTTTCGACTGCAGAATGTTCCAACCCGCACCTTGAGGATCTCGATCAGGATCGAAGAGCACAAGGATTCTTGTTCGATGATAGTCGTGCAATAGGTATAGCCACGCGACTGGAATCGAAGCTGCAACGAGGAACACAACCAATACGATCCAGCGCCACCTGATTCCCACAAGGAAAATAATCCCCGCACATCCAAGTAAGAGAATCATTGCTGTTCCATAGTCGGGCTGCAGCAAAACCATCCCAGTGGGCAAACCAGCTATCGCAAGCACTACGCAGAAGTCCAGAAAGTTCATCCGAAAGGAACGCAGGCATAGATACCATCCAATCATGAGTGGAATCGCGAGCTTAAGTAGCTCCGATGGCTGAAAACGCGGCAAAAATGGTAGATCTAGCCAACGCTGAGAACCCTTAGACGTCTCACCAATAAACATCACGGCCACGAGCAACCCGATGACACCCGCATAGAACAAAGGAGTCAAGCGAAAATAAGTCTGTGGAGAGATGCTGCAGGCAGCCAACATCAATCCGAACGCAAAAGCAATCTTGACGATCAGCTTGATCAGTGCCATTTGATCCTTCCCTAGCGAGCTGTAAAGGATCACCAGCCCAAAAGTCGCAACACAAGCCAAGAGAATCAAGAGAGTCCAATCAAGATTGAAGTTCTTCTTGATGGCTTCTATCAAATAGGTAAACGGGGGCCGAGAGGACGGGACACTGAGTGTTTCAGTCACTGATCACCGCCACAGATTTGCCAAGATAGGCATCGATGACACTGCGAACAACAGGGCCGGCAACACTCGAGCCACCTCCGCCATCGGCAGCTCCATTCTCAATCACCACGGCTACCGCTATCACGGGTTCGTCTACGGGAGCAAAACCAAAGAACAATGCGTGTTCCTGTTTGTATTCCTCGCGCGGCTCTTCTACAAGTTCTTCGCCATAGGGAATGCCAACTACCTGGACGGTTCCTGATTTGCCGGCCATTTCATACGGTATGTCCATACCAATGTATGCCCATGCAATGCCGTTTTGGAGATATCCTTCGTTTCCTCGATGAATTACCGCACGCAGAGAGTCGACCAACATGGTCCAATCATCTTCCGATGGTCCCTCGATACGAGGATAGGATCGGGTAAACGCTTCACCAAGTTCGATCGGTTGGTCGCTCGACATTAACAGGCGCGGTCGAATCCATTCGCCACGATTGGCCAGGAGCCCTGCAAATGTCGCCATTTGAAGAGGAGTGACAAGAATGTCACCTTGACCGATGAACAGGTTTACGTTGTCTCCACGATACCAAGACTCTCCCTTTGTTTCTCGTTTCCACTGTTTGGTTGGCATCAATCCGTCGACGGCATCCGCCACGTCAATAGCCGTAGCTCTTCCAATTCCGAAACTATTGGCAAATCTCGCAAGACCGTCCACTTCTAATCGAGTACTAAGTTCATAGAAGAAAATATTGGACGAACGATATATTGCACGGTACATGTCCATCTTGCCTTGACCTCTTCCAGATTGGTGCTGGTACCAGTCTCGCCAGACTTGAGACGAATTAGGCAATCGAAATTCACCAGTAATATCGTTGATTTCTTCTTCCCAATCTACAAGCTCTTCGCTCAGACAAGCCAACGCGACAATTGGTTTGAACGTTGAACCCGGTGGGTATGTTCCTTGTGTTGCTCGATTGAACAGCGGAGTGTCCCGACGATTGATCAGATGGTTGTATGCCCGATCCGTCATTCCCATGACGAAACTGTTCGGGTCATAGGTTGGCTTACTAACAAGCGTTAGGATTCCACCGGTGCTGGGATCTATCGCAACGACGGCACCTCGACGGTCTCCCAGTGCTTCGTCCGCTATGCGTTGCAGCATTGCATCAATGTGCAAGGTAATGGTTCGGCCCCGAGCTGGTGGTTCTCTGGTCAGTTCTCGCATCACTCGACCATGCACATTGACTTCTACGGTCCGTTTACCTACTTGCCCATGCAATGCGTCTTCATAGAACTTCTCGACTCCGCGCCGCCCAATGAACATCGTTGCGCCGTACCTGATCGGGTCGAGACGCTGGAGATCCTCTTTGGTGATTTGACGCACAGATCCGACTACATGAGCCATGAGATCGTTCATGGGATAGTCGCGCAACGTTTCTGTTGTTACGGAAAGTTCTGGATATCGATAGCGATTGACAGCAAATGTGGCAAGTTCGACGTCGTTCAAGTGTCGTTTGAGGATGACCTTTTCGCCTGGTCGCGAAGTGTTCTTCAAACGCTTTCGAAAACTCTCTTCTTCGTCGGCACTGAAGGGAAGAATCTCTCGAACTCGTTCTAGCAGAGCGTTGATGTCTTCAATATTCTCACCAACCGCTGACACGGATTGGACCTGCTTGTTTCCCGCCAGAACGTTACCGTTTCTGTCGAACACTAGGCCTCGTGCCGGAGCAAGCGGCTGTGTGACTAGCCGATTGTCCGTTGCTCGAGTGGCGTATCGTTCGTGGTTGAGAATTTGCAACTGATAAAGGCGCAACACAATGCCTGCGACCAAAACCAGGCTGATTCCTCCGACGACAAAGGTTCGAACGAGCATCGTCTTCTTCTGCTCGGCGGAAACCTCGAGACGAGCTTTAGCAATCTTCATATCGGTGGTAGGGATGACCGTTTACTATGGAACGCGCTCGGTAGAGTTGCTCACATACGACCAACCGCGCTATTGAGTATGGATAGGTTAGAGGAGAAAGCGACCATACAAACTCTCCTTGTCCAATCTCTGACTCCGAGAACCCTTCGGAGTCGCCTACTAAGAAAGATACATCGTTTCCGCCAAAGTTCCATTGACGATATCGGTCTGCCAATTCTTTCGTGGTCAATTGTTTTCCGCGACGGTCAAGCATGACGACAACAGACGAACCAGCACTTCGAATCATGCGATCGAAACAGGATCGATTGGGAGTGTCGCGAATTCGAACGAGTTCCAATTCGGGCATTCTTCGAACATAATCACCGACGGCGGCATCCAGCCACTTCGGCCCTCTTCCAACGTACAGAACTCTAAATTTCACATGACGCGTTCGGACTCATGAACGGGTTCCCAGAGCCGCTCGAGCTGATAAAAATCTCTAGTCTTTCCTTGCATTACGTGTAAGACCGCATCTCCATAGTCCACTAGAACCCATTCCGCTGAATTCTGTCCCTCAACCCCTAGTACTTTCATACCAAGTTTCTTCGATTCAGTCAGAAGGTGTTCCACGATGGACGACACGTGTCTGCTAGATGTACCGGTGGCAACGAGCATGAAGTCAGTCATATCGGTTAGTTTTCGGACATCAAGAACTTTTATATTGAGTGCTTTTATTTCCTCGAGCAGTTCTACCAAGGTAGCACTATCGTTCTGAGTTCTCAGCGAAGGTCCTTTAGCCACGATACAAGTGATTTTTGATTATATGCTTGCTAACTTCGGGATGAAGCCAGTCCGAAACATCAAGCCCACCTCGAATTCTCCTACGTATTTCTGTGGCGGAAATGTTCAACATCGGTTCAGTTGACACAAAGACACCACCGGGATTGCTCAGCAACTGACTAGGTTCTTGCACCGAACAAAAGCCCGTCGGCATCTCGGTAGGTTGCCGAACTGTTCGCGACAACACAAAGAAACTCGCGACTTGGGGCAATTCCTTGGACTGATACCACTTTGAGACATTGCGGAAGGCATCCATGCCTATCGCCCAAACAATCGGCAAATCGTTGGTTTTCGCCAAGTCTCTTAGTGTCTGTACGGTGCGAGTCGGGCCATTGTGTCTGTCCTCGAAACGCGAGGGCTTGAGTGCTAGGTCAGACTCGCAAGCGAGCGTCAGCATTTTCCACCGGTCTTGAAGACTTGCTTCTGGTGGGTGCCGAAGCTGAGGACTGGGAGCGACCATCATAGTTACAACAACATCACCAAGTGAATGCGACACATGACCGGCGGCGTGCAGGTGCCCCCTGTGTATTGGATCGAAAGTTCCTCCAAAAACAACCAATTTGAGGTGCTCGCGGCTAACAAACCCTCAATCGGTGAGACTGCTCGTTTCTACGACTCATAGTGAAGCGGGTTCGTCCTACAGTGTTTCCTTCGAAAATTTGTTCAACCATTTCCTGATCAAATCTAACCGTCGGTGGGCATTGTTGAGTTCGAACAGCTGCTGCCGAAAATGCAAATCCAGTGGCAGATATTCTGATAGTCGCATACTCACGGAAGTAGCATCGGAATAGTCTAAGAGCACCTGATCTGATTTGACACCGGCTGCATCGACAGCTTTTCGCGCCACATCGACTAAATCGGCATCCGACTCGCGCATCTCAAATTTCGCTTCGTCTTTCTCGATTCGCACCAGAGCCATTCGCAAATGGTTGTCTAGCTCCCATGAAGATTCGACGTGAAATTTGGCACCGCCCTCCACCAAAACGTAAAACCGTCCATCTGGAAGTCGTTTGTACTGGCGAATCGAAGCAATGGTGCCCGCACAGTAAATCGGGGGTGGACTCGATTCGCCCTCTTGGTAAACATCGCTACCGTCTCTGAGCAATACGACACCAAAACCCGTTTCCATTTCGATGACGTTCTCAATCATGTTGACGTAGCGCGGCTCAAAAATGTGTAGAGGTAAAAGTCCGTTCTTGAACAAGACCACGCCAAGAGGAAACAAAGGCAGTTCAAGTTGTGGAGCCATATCTCATCAAGTCCGTTCAAATTGTCGACACATCACACATCTAAAAAGAAAAACCTGTCGTGCCTGTTGATCTAACAAGTTGAAACAAATGGACATATTACGAATTGAATCTCTCGTCATGAGTTTCAAACTCATGCAAGGTAGGCCACCGCTAACAACACGCCTCCAATTAGAAATCGATAGATCACGAAAGGAGTCATTCCTATTTTCTCTATCCACTTAAGGAATGCGTCGATGCACAAATAAGCGCTTAGGAAAGAAACCAACACACCAGTTCCTAGATAAAACCAATTTACATCATCCACTGGACGGCTGAGCGCATCCATTCCCAACAATACCGTCGCAGCGCTTATGGTGGGAATTGCAAGCAGAAACGAAAAATTGGCTGAAGCGCGACGAGTAAATCCAAAAAGCAATGCAGCTGTAATTGTTATTCCCGAACGCGACGTTCCCGGTATTAGTGCAGTTGCTTGTGCGATACCAATGAGCAACGCTTGATAAACAGACACCTCGGACTCGTCAGCCGTTTGCTTTCCCATCTTGTCTGCAACCAACAGCAGTGCGCCAAACACCACAGTAGCAAAGCCGATCACGGTGACAGAACGCAAGTGTGCTTCCACCGCGCTCTTAAATAGGAGTCCCGCAATCAGCACCGGCAAAGTGGCAATCACAATCCGGCCAACAAGCCTCAACTCATCATTGGTCTCTCCTTGCAAGACACCGCGAACCGACGAAGTTGCGAGATTTACAAGTCGAACGCGATAGTAGGCGAGAACCGCGAATAGTGTTCCGCAGTGAGTTGCAACATCAAATCTAAGACCTTGATCCGACCAACCAAAAATCTTTGAACCAAGTATGAGATGTGCCGAACTCGAAACCGGCAAGAATTCAGAGAGCCCTTGAATCAGAGCTAATACAACAACCTGGACTATGGCCTGAGCTTCAAGCATTAATGGGCGTCGCGTTCAAGGAGAATGAAATGTCGAACCATTCTGCATGCGCAGCTTAAGTGTCGTGTACCCTCTTCTCAGTTGTTGACAGAGAGGACCCCGGACTCATGAGCATCGAATCCATAGATCACGTTGCCTTGCCAATTCAGAAGGTCGATGAGGTCTTGTCCTTTTATGAATCTGTTGGTTTTCGCATTGACACATCCTTTGCTCCACGGCTATACAGCGCGCACGTCGGACAGCAAAAGATCAATTTTCACCATCCTTCTTTGTGGAAGAACTCCAATTTCACTTTGCGTGGACCGATGGCCAAGCCTGGCGGCGGTGATCTGTGTTTTGTGTGGTCGGGTACCGCAAACGCACTTGAGCGCAAATTGCATAGTCTCTCGATATTGACAATTGAGGGACCTGTTGAGAGGATGGGAGGCAGATCGTTTGGATCTGTGATGGGAAAGAGCTATTACGTTCGAGATCCGGATCAAAATCTCATTGAGTTCATCATCTATCCGAGCGAAGACTAGAAAGGGATGTCGTCATCTAGGTCGTCAAAATTGTCGTCGGCTCCCGGAGAGTTACGCGGTTTAGAAGCTTGGGAACTGGACCCGCCTTGGCGATCGGATGGCCTGTTGCCACCTTCACTTCCAGTACGCGACGATCGATCGCCTCCACCTCGAGGAGGTGATCCGCCGTAGCCACCACCGCCTCGGCCTTGGCCCCCGGAACCTCCTAACAAGATGATGTTTCTAGCATGAACCTCGGTCCGATAGTTTCGGACCCCTTCCCTTTCCCATGAAGACGTGCGAAGTTCGCCCTCGACAAAACATTGGCGACCCTTCTCGAGATATTCTCCGACGATTTCGGCGTTGCGTCCAAAACTGACTACGTCGTGCCAATCCGTTTCTTCCCGCCATTCGTCCGTTCGATTGTCTTTCCATCGTCTTGTTGTTGCAAGCGAAAATCGAGCAATCGGAGCTCCGCTATTTGAGAATCTCGTTTCCGGATCACTTCCAAGATTCCCAAGGAGCATTACCTTGTTTAGACTACGAGCCATACTTACTAAACAACTAAGAATTGTTGTTTGTCTATATTAGCTTAGAGATACTCCAGTTTTCTTGGTTCCAAAGTGAAGCGTCAAACAGCAGTTCTGCTCGGAGTTGTCCTATACGTCCCCCTGGTCGTATATCCTCCACTTAGGCTGATAAGCTGGCTATTTGAAGACCTATCCGGCTTCTTCTGGATTTTGCTTCTGTTGCCAAACGCTCTAATCTTTCCTCCGTACATCTCACGTAGAGTACGAGCGCGCCTCAGTCGTGTGCTGGCTGTGTCGCTTATGACGTGGTATTGCCTCATGATCCAGCTCTCTCTGGTTGTAGTGCTCATGGAACTAGTCAGACTTTGGTCTCCCCTGAACAATACATCGACTGCAATTATTTCGTTTGCTGCGTGGTTGATACTCGCGGCCACCAGCCTCTACGGAGCATTGAACATAAAGGTTCACCGATTGACCATACCCAACAAACGCGGGACCTTAGGAAAGTCTCTGATCCAGATTTCCGATGTACACATCGGGACAAGGAGCTCCTGGTTCCTTCAACGAATCGTCAAGAAGATACTTAGCCTCGAACCAGATGTGGTTCTCATAACGGGAGATTTGGTTGATGCGAGCAGTGTCGACTCAACAGCACTCTCCCCGTTAGCTGAGTTGAATGCACCAGTATTTTTCTGTACGGGGAATCACGAACGACTAGAGCATTGTGAAGACATCGTTACGTGGCTTCAAGAGCACAAAGTCACCGTGCTTCGCAACCAGTCTGTCGACTTAGAACCCTTTCAGTTCATCGGATTGGAAGATCAAGATTCAGCGGATGACGTGTCCAATGCTCTTGCTGCCCTCGAACCAAAATCGGATCGATATCGGGTATTGCTTCGTCACAAACCCGAGGGGATTGAGCGAGCAGTTTCGTGGGGTGTCGATCTGATGCTGTGTGGTCACACACACCACGGACAAATATTTCCTTTTGGACTGATCGTAAAGAGAACGTACAACCCATATCGCGGAAAGCACCAATTTGGGCAAATGACTCTTTACATCTCCCCGGGAACAGGAACTACAGGTCCCCTACTTCGCTTAGGTACACGAAACGAAATCACACTTCTGCAGTTCGTCTAGTTAGATGAGATTTGATCCACCCACTTTAAACACCCATCACTTGGCTCCAGGTCTCCAAATCTCGAACATTTAGGTAAGCGTTGCTTGCTTTAGCTTCCCCCATGGTCGAATTTGGTACGGAACTATAGTTGTGACCGGGCAGGAGTAGAGTGTCGTCGGGTAATGCCTTTAGCTTCTGTAGACTGTGAAACATGTCCTCTTTGTTGGAACCCGGCAAGTCGACGCGTCCGCATCCGTCAATGAACAACGTATCACCAGATACGAGGGTCTTCCTAATTCGGAAACACTGGGAGCCCGGCGTGTGGCCAGGGGTATGCAAGAATTCCACGCGAATTGTTCCTACATCCAAAAAATCTCCCGACTCCACACGAACAATGTCAGATTGAGATAATCCCGTGACTTTCTTAATTCCGTCAGCTTCAAGTTTATTGGCGTACACCTTGACCGATCGCGACTCAATCAGTTCAGCAACGCCAACAATGTTGTGTCCACTCATTCCACCCCCAACATGATCGGGATGGTAGTGGGTCGCTAACGCTCCAACAACTTGATAATCTTTTTCATCTATGTGTTTGAGCAAACTGTCGATGTCCCATGCTGGATCCACAATCACAACTTCTCGCGTCTCGCGAGACCCTAGGATATAGGTGAAATTGGCCATGGGACCAATTTCTATTTGCTCGATAATCAATTCGTCTTGTATGGACATATGCACCTAATGTTGCTATATGAACTGTGCGTGCTCAGGTCAATTGCTTGTGTCTTTTAGACTTCGTGACATTCTATCTTCGAGAGTCTCCCACAATTGTTTAGGAGAGACATGTGAATGTATAGAGAATTGGCCGAGCCAACAAATGGAATTTACTCATTGGTAAGTCTCAAGCAATGAACTTTACAGAAATCGGCACATTCTTTACCGCATCTCCTTTAGGTACAACACTATTGCTGTGCCTTGGATGGGCGGCTCTCATTTGGGTATTGTCCGTCGTCACACGGGAATATTCGTGGATTGACCGTTCGTGGTCCGTTTGCCCCTTAATTTACTGTTTGATGGTTGCGTGGGATACCGGACTACAAAATCCCAGAGTGATCTTAATGACAGTTCTTGTCGGACTTTGGAGTCTGCGCCTGACATATAACTTTGCGCGAAAAGGAGGATATGCCCCGGGCGGTGAAGACTATCGATGGAAGGCAACTCAAGACAAGATGAACCCAGTTGTTTTTCAGTTGCTCAACATCACATTCGTTGCACCTGGACAGATGCTAATCATCTGGTTGTTCACTTCTCCCATTTTTCAAGCTTGGGAGGCGGGATCAGCACCTCTTGGCGCATTTGACCTTATCGTCGCTGCACTTTTCCTCTTGTTCCTCGTGGGAGAGACCGTAGCTGACGAACAAATGTGGAGATTTCAACAAGACAAAAAGAAACGCTTGACTCGTGGCGAATCTACCGATCCCCCCTTTCTCACAACCGGCTTGTACCGCTTATCTAGACACCCCAACTACTTGTGCGACATGGCATTGTGGTGCACGTTCTATTTCTTTGGAGTAGCTGCAACCGGAGAGTGGCTGCATTGGACCGGTCTTGGATTCATCGCTTTATGTTTGATTTTTGCCGGTTCTATCCCACTCACCGAATCCATTTCTGCATCCAAATATTCTGGATATCGAGAGTATCAGGCAAGCACACCAGTTCTCGTTCCCATTCCGTGGCGAATTAAACAATCTAGCAAGACTTGATCGGAGAGTTGTTGAGATTAGTCTGCCGTGCAAGTTTTCTCGGCGACACTAAGAGATCTCTGAATAATATTCCTGCGTCTAACGCAGTTTATTTTCAGCAACTTTAAAGGATCAACGCACGATGCCAGCACTTGACGGACTTCGAATACTTGATATGACTCAATACGAAGCGGGAACCTCCTGTACTCAAGCATTGGCGTGGCTTGGAGCGGACGTGGTGAAGATTGAATCACCCGGACATGGAGATCCCGGCAGAGCAGTTGGACTATCCGGAGAACAGGAATACTCAGCTTATTTTTGTAACTGGAACGCTAACAAGCGATCCGTAGTTCTGAATCTGCGAGAAGACGCCGGTCGAGAAATATTGTTAGACCTAGTTCCAAACTTTGATGTCTTCGTCGAGAACTACGGTCCTGGTGTCATCGAGCGCTTAAATCTCGAATACGAGACCCTGCGCGAATATCACCCGAGCATCATCTACGCACGGCTCAAAGGGTTCGGACTCACCGGACCATATAGCGAATACAAATGCTACGACATGGTGGCTCAAGCAGCGGCTGGTGCGATTTCCATTACTGGTGAGGGCGATGGTCCTCCGTTAGTGCCGGGCCCGACAACCGGAGATTCTGGAACGGGAGTACAGCTCGCAATGTCTATTCTTGCCGCTTACATTCAACGCCTCAGAACTGGCAAGGGTCAGTTTATAGAAATTTCTATGCAAGAAGCCATGACGTATTTCATGAGAACTCGCATCGCAATCGGTTCGAAATGGGGAACCCGCCCTGCACGCCGAACCGGCAACATACATGGATTGCCTCCTGTGAACATATACCCCTGCAAACCGTTTGGTCCAAACGACTGGCTATACCTCATGCCGATTACGTCGGGACATTGGGATGCTCTATGCACAGCATTGGAAAGGACGGACTTAATCGTCGATGAACGGTTTGCGGATCCGTTTACAAGAAGACTTCACCAAGAAGAGCTGTACGACTTGATATGCGAATGGACGAAGGCGCAAACAAAGCAGGAAGCTATGAAAGTACTAGGAGAAGCAGGTGTGCCCTGCTCTGCGGTTCTTGATACCCAAGAACTCCACGAGGATCCCCACCTAGTTTCGCGCAACTTTGTCAAGACTGTGGATCACGCGGGTTACGGAGAGGTTCCTTTGCTTGGATTTGCACCACGCATGTCCGAATCAGAGGTCGAACTCACTGCCGCTCCGTTGTTGGGTCAGCACACACAGGAGTTTCTTAGTCAAGAGCTTGAAATCGACGAGAGGAGATTCGAACAGCTCAAACAAGCAGGAGTTGTGCAGTGAATTCAAACATACAATCACTTTGGGTTCCAGACTAGCAGCGAATCTATAGTTGATCCTCATCGCGGTTGTACTGGATCTTTCCGTTGACGATTGTCATACGTACATTTTCTTTTGTTAAGTACTTCATGGACTGATTCCAAGGTTGAGCCAGTAGAACCATATCGGCTTGTTGGCCTACCCTTAGCGTTCTTGACCGACCACCGGGATCCTCTGGACTGGTCGTAAACAGGTGTAGAGCTCGGTCTGCGTTAATGCATTCGTGGCCATTCAGTACACGCCCGGTGACCGTTTTGCGGTTGACAGCTGATCGCATTGCCAACCACGGATCGTGAGATCCAAACGGTGCATCAGTTCCGGCACCAACCGCAAGTCCCGCGGCAATCAGTCCGCCCACTCGATACAACGAGTCCAACTCCTCCGAACGCAAGTCGTTTGCGTACTGATCTCCCCTTTCATAAATGAAGTTTGGCTGAGTCACCACCGTCAGCCCGAAACTCTGTAGCAATTTCAATGTGTCAGAATCTACAACAGAGGCATGCTCGATGCGGTCACCATGAAGTATTCCAACTCGTTGCAGAGCTGCAAGCGCAAAGACTAGCTCGACTCGTGAGACACAATGTATGGCAACTGGTCTACCGAGTCGGTGAGCGTTTGAAATCCTCGTTTCAAACGAGTCGATGTTTGGCAGTCGATAGTCATCAATTAGCAACTTCAAGTGGCCATGCTTGAGTTGTTCGTTACCCATTGCAATCACATTAATCCGGTTGTCGGCCAAGCTTTGCAAGAGTTCAACTGTTGGATCGTCATTTGTTGGAGTTGCATCGGTTACGCCGGTGACTCCCATAGAAAGCAGGCCGGAGTAGACATCTTCTACATCCGTTTTCAAGGACTCGCCGACGCTGGATTCCTTTCTCACGCTTTCATCCATTCGAAAGAGTTCCCCGTTTCCGCTGGGGTTCATGCCAAGTTCGCGCAGTGCTTGAGTGTTTAACCACCAGACTCGACCGGACCGATGCTGAATTCTCACTGGCCGATCTTTGACTATGGAGTCCAGTTTGCCTCGGTTCAGAATTCCCGCCACGGACTCGTGATAACCAACACCACGAATCCATCCGCATCCTGCTGAAGCGCGAATGGTCTTTGTCAATTGACGAATGTCCGAAACCACGGGCGGCCCGCATTCGATCGAAGAGAGTTTTGCTGCGAGTGAAAAGAGATGGATGTGATGATCGTGCAATCCAGGAATTAGTGCACAACCTCGAGCATTAATCACCGTGTCGTTTGGATTCGGATCTAAAGTGCCTGAACGGTCTGTAATGGTTCCAGCGCTACAACGAAGATCCAACGTTTCACCGTCAGAGATCTCTGCGTTCTGAACAAGTAGAGTTTCGGTTTCAGACATATGTGGCTTGCGCCTCGAGTCTATTCTCTTCTTCATAATCTATCATTCTGATCGCTCTCTACCCGTCAGGTTTCAAGAGTGTCTTTTGCATGCATTTAACCCAGAGCGCATTGGCCCGCCAACTTCGACATCCAGCCTCTGCCGAGGAACTGTGCGTTTTTAACGGAGTTTCAAACATAGTCGTCGAATTGGATGGAACCCATAACTTATGGAAACACATGCCAGCGTGTCCTCTCATAGCAGTCGGAAGGCTGACAATCGACGATTCTTTAATTGATCTGTTAGCTGAGGATATGGATCAGGCTTGCACAATCGGATCTGCCATCGAAGAGCGACCTATTGCTTCGGCCGCGTTCGTTCAGTTACTACGGCACAACGAATCTTCGACTATCGAGAATGCTTTGTTCGCTGAGTCTTTGTGTTTCTCTACCCTGCAACACGGCTCAGAGTTTCAGTCTTGGCTAGCTACCAGAAAGAAACCAAATCCCGAGGAGGATTCTGACGAAGAATCTGTCCTCGTCGCACGAACGGGAACGAAACTTCACATTACGCTAAATAGGCCGAGCAGACACAACGCTTGGTCTACGGAGATGCGGGACGCGCTATGCGAAGCCCTAGTTCTGGCAATTGAGGATCAGTCAATCGAGTTAGTAGAAATAAAGGGCAACGGACCGTCTTTCTGTTCTGGCGGTGACTTAGACGAATTTGGAATGGCGCGAGATGCCGGAATTGCACATGTAGCGCGCATTGCTCGCAATGCTGGTTATTTAATTGAATCAATACGAGACCGAGTCACCTTTCACGTACACGGTGCCTGCATAGGGGCAGGAATTGAAGTACCGGCTTTCTCCTCTAGGATTCAGTCCTCCAGCGACGCATATTTCCAACTTCCTGAGGTTCCAATGGGGCTTGTTCCCGGTGCAGGAGGTACAGCCAGCATACTCCGGCGAATTGGTAGGCACCGGATGGCATGGATGGGATTGACTGGTGAGCGGATTGACGCTCAATCCGCGTTAAGGTGGGGATTGATCGACGAAATTTCAAAATCACAGCACCACTAAGAAGATCCTCGGCAGCTGATCTTCGACCAGCCCTATCTGAAGAACAGTCGGGAAACTTGAGCAGCATTCATAGCTTTATTTGACCAATCACCTTTGTTTGCAACATTACGATTTCCTTAGAATCTCGCAAATTCTCCCCAAAAACGCAATCCAAAGCATCAGGCAGTAGTCGAAAAATGCGTTCAGTTGTAGAGATTGGCAGCTTTGCAGCTGGTTACTGTGGCCGACTATTTGCACAGACAGGCCACCCTGTTATTCGTATCGATAGTGGCGCGTCGCCTCCTGCTTGGGCTAGCCAGGAAGCCATGGATGAGTTTTTGCATTCCGACAAAACGATCATCGAAACGCCTGACTCGAACGAACTAGATCGAATTGCTAGTTCTGCGGATATCGTCGTTATAGAAGCATCCTCGGCAAACGAAGTCAAAGAAATCGGATTTGACAGTTGGACTTGTCCCATTAAGGTGGCAATCACGCCCTTCGGAAGATCTGGCCCTCATAAGAACTGGCAGGCCACGCCTTCGACTCTGCTCGCAATGGGCGGATTCACCAACCTCATGGGAGATCCAGAACGAGCCCCCCTGACCTTGCCAGGACATTTTGTTGAATTCCAATCTGGGGGATTTGCCTACGCGGCAGCAATGGCTTGCGGATTCTCAAGTCAGAGTGACTCAATTGACATTGGAATGCTGGAAGTCGTTATGGCCCTCAGCCAGTTCACAACTGTCATGTGGCATTGCGCTGACATTGTGCGTTCGCGTCACGGCAATGACTTCTGGTCGGTGGTACCGACCAATCTATTTCGTTGTAGAGATGGTTGGGTGTATATCAACATTGTTCCCGGCTTCTGGGATCCCTTCGCGGCTTTTCTTGAACTGCCCGAGCTGGTGATAGACGAGAGATTTGCGACGAATACTCTCCGAATGAAAAATCGAGACGCTTTGCATCAACTTACTGCGGAGGTTCTAGCCAATCTCTCTCGTAGTGAAATTCAACGACGCGCCGACGAGTGCCGAATCCCGCTCGGAGCCGTCCTGTCGTTTGACGAAGTGCTCTGCGACCCACATCTTGCAAGTCGCAATATGTGGGATTCCCGACTATCGAAGTCACAAGAAGAGATTAGCGTCCCTCGCCTTCCTTGGCTCTGCTATGACGCCTTTCCTCAGAGTCCGTCATCCGAGACTACATGAGACAATGACAAGCGGTCCGTTAAAAGACATAAGAATCCTTGACTTAACCCACGTTTGGGCAGGTCCTTTGGCCACCCGCATATTGGGAGATTTGGGAGCTGAAATCGTCAAAATCGAAGCGCCCATGGGTCGCGGCCCTCGAGACTACCGTGGCGGAATCCCCATCGGCGGCTTTGTAGGACGGGAACCAGGGGATGAACCCTACAACAACAATGCGGCTTTCGTAAAACTGCAACGAAACAAAAAGAGTGTCGCGATAGATCTAAAGACAAAAGAAGGCAGAAAAATTTTTTTGAAGCTGGTGGTTCATTCAGATGTCGTGATCGAAAACTTTAGTGCCACCGCAATGACAGATCTACGACTCGACTACCGGTATTTGCAGAAGGCGAATGCACAGGTGATACACGTAGCTATGCCAGGCTTTGGATTGACCGGCCCCTACAAGAACCGCGTCGCATTTGGGCCCACCGTCGAGCCAATGTCAGGACTAGCTCAAATAATGGGATACTCTGAAGATGAGCCTCGCTCGACAGCCATGGCACTGCCTGATCCAACTGCCGCTTTGCACGCAGTTAGTGCGGTTCTCACAGCCTTGGAAAAACGTGCCCGAACAGGAGTCGGAGAGCTAGTCGAGATGTCTCTGCTCGAATCGGCGGTAGCTGCCCATGGTCCATGGATCATCGAATCTCAACTTAAGAATGAGGAGCTGAAACCGCTCGGAAATCGACACCCTGCTATGGCTCCACATGGTGTCTATCCTTGCAGAGGCAACGACCAGTGGGTTGCGATTGCTTGCCGCAACGATCAGGATTGGATTAATTTGAGCTGTTGCATGGGCAACAAAATTGAGAAAGAGCTTTCTCTTGAAGATCGTAAGTCTCGGCATGGCGAAATCGACGAGCAAATTACCGCTTGGAGCTCAATGCGGGATCCCGAAGATGTAGTTATGACCCTTCAAGAAAACCAAGTGCCCGCGGGGCATGTACGTTCCACACCGGAAATGACAGCCGACCCGCACGTTCAATTTCGAGAGTTCTTCGTTCCGATAGAAAAAGACACTCCCATACCGGGCAATCCGATCAAGATGAGCCAAATTTCCCCTACAGATTGGACATCTTGTCCTCGACTTGGTGAACACAATGAGGAAGTCCTCGAAGGATGGCTCGGTTTCACCCCCGAGCAAATAGACCGATTAAAGAGTCTCGACGTAATCGTCGACAAGCCACCACGGTAAGAGAAGTTGCTATGAAGAAATCACTTGCGGACAACCGGAAAATTCAATTGAGGCGTTACTGTATGAGGAGTGCATGTTTATTCGTTGCACTTGTCGTTGTAGTGGCTTTTGCTCCCACAGGCGTTTCAGATGAAATCCCAATTTCGCTTGAAGGGCTTTTGAAATCCTATGTAGATAGGGAGGATCCATCATTTGAATGGAGCATCGAGCAAGACACAAAAACCGAGAATTTTAGACACGTACAAGTCAAACTCACATCTCAGTCTTGGCTTACATCTCAGGAAGTTGATAGAACCGAATGGCGACATTGGCTCGAAATCTTCATTCCGAACGATCACGAGTCCGACGTAGCGTTGCTTCTAATTTCGGGAGGAGGCAATTCAGGCGGAGAACCGAAACTGACCAGTTCTATCGGTCTACCGATTGCTCTTGTTAGCAAGACAATTGTGGCGCAGCTATCGCAAGTTCCAAATCAACCACTGGAGTTTCTCAACGACGGAAAACAGCGAAGCGAGGACGATCTGATCTCGTTTTCGTGGACTCAATATTTGAAGACGAAGAATCCCGAATGGCTTGCGCAAGCCCCCATGGTCAAGAGTGCTTCCCGATCCATGGATGCAGTCATTGCTGTACTCGCCTCTGATGAGATTGGAGGCATTGAAGTCGATCAGTTCATAGTTGCCGGTGGATCAAAACGTGGCTGGACGACTTGGTTAACTGCGGTTGTCGACGAGAGAGTGGTGGCCATTGTGCCGGTTGTCTTCGATGTGTTGAACATGCGGAAATCCATGAAACACCACTTTAGCGCTTATGGATTTTGGTCAGCATCACTTGGCGACTATGTGGACCAAGGAATATTGCGGCATTTCGAGTCGGAACAGTTGGATTCACTTCTTGAAGTAGTCGATCCCTACCACTATTTGAATGAACTCGACATTCCCAAGTTCATCGTGAATGCCACGGGAGACGAGTTCTTTCTCCTAGACTCATCCCGGTTCTATTGGGACGCCCTCGTAGGTCCGAAGTATCTTCGCTATGTTCCAAACGCTGACCATGGAATGAATGGGTCCGATGCACTCGAAAGTGTTGCTGCGTTTGTATCACTGGTTGCACGAGGCAAGGAGATACCTTCGATTGAATGGACACGCGACGGCAGCAATCGGATTGAGATTCGGACCTCTCACAAACCTATTGAGGCAAGAATTTGGGAAGCGAACAATCCGGTCAACCGTGATTTTCGGCTCCTGCTATCGACGGACCAGAGTGGAAATCCCCGCCCCCGTGGCCCGGTGTTTGCAAGTCGCTTGCTGGCAGCAAGCTCCGAAGACGGTCAATCCTTCGAAGCGAGCGTAGACCAAACACTTAGCGGTTGGACTGCTTGGACCGTTGAGTTTGCGTTTGAAGTTGGGCTTCCTGTGCCACTGAAGCTATCCACAGATGTCCAAGTAATTCCGACTCACTTGCCTTTTGCGGAAAAGGACTTCACCGGAGATTCTTTCATTACGATACATTGCTCCAAGAATCCCGCTAACAAACAGGATCCACAGACTGTGATGGAGTTTATCGATGAGACTATTGGTTCGCCCGATGCGACACACATGCTCGTGTCCGGGCGAGACTACTACACGTGGAAACAAATCGGAGACCTACAGGACGAAGGAATTGCATTAACACAGTTTTTGAGCTCTGTGGGTTACGAAGAGTGCCTCTATCAGCTCGAGGTTGGCGGCGGTCCAACTTTGCCACCCACTCTGGATGTCTCGGAATAGAAGAGGCTCATATGTCCTGTTGGCTCAGAATGCACTAGCGGCTTTGTGTAACTGTCAAGGTCTGCTGATTTGAATCGGAGGCATTTTCTTCGCAATTCAATGGTTGCCCTTTGTTTTTTCGTCATCGCTTACTTGGCAATTGGAACGTTGCTGTTCCTCTTTCAAGACTCCCTCATCTATTACGCAGATTTCCACAAGTATGCTCGACTACCAGAAAACGTTGAACGGATCGAAGTGGAAGTTAAACAAAATCCAAGTCTTGTATCGCGCGGTTACGTTATGAATCGCCAGGCAGCGGGACCGGTCATCGTTTTCTTCACGGGCAACGCCGCCGAATCAGGCCGGTACATAGACGATTTTCAACAATTTGAAGCCACAATCGTCATGACTAACTATCGAGGTTTTGGAGGGAGCGACGGCAAGCCATCTGAGTCGGCAATTCTTTCTGACTCCCAAGTCCTCATACATTGGGTTAGAAAAGAGTTCCCAGAACGACCGATTGTGTTAATGGGTTTCAGTTTGGGATCCGGCGTGGCTATTCTTTCATCCGACTCGGCAACTGACGGTCTCATATTGGTGAGCCCGTACCGTTCACTTGTGCATGTTGCTCGACGAAGCATGATCGGAGTGTTCCCACTCGACCTGCTAATGCGCACAAAGTTTGATTCAAGAACTCGATTGAACTCCCTTCCCGACCGAGTGATCGTTCTATACTCTAAAACCGATAAAACGATTCCAGCCAAAGAAACGATGAATTTCCTTGAATTGGTGCCCCATGCGCTCGTGATTGAGGATTCTGTCCAACACAACCAATTGCTTGGACGAAAAAACAATCTCAACGCTATTGCTGATTGGCTTCAATCAGGTTTCTAATCTGAGGATGAGGTCTCAGGAAATTGTTTGAGGCACAGTATTGGTTTGCGGCGTAGCGTAGGAACGAAATATTTTCACGAGTTTAGACACATTGCCCGCATATTGAATCCAGTTTGTAGGTAAATCCCAAACACGAACACTCGTGAACACGCGTACGGACCAATTGGCGGAAAGCTGGCTACACCCATTCGACCCCTTTAGATCCAACACACTTTGCGTAGGTGTGCCAACGTACAATCGAGTGTGCTAATAACAAGACAGTGCTGAAGGAACAAGATTCGGAAACAAATCGAGCCTTGCGTGTCAAAGAAACCGCAACAGAGAACTTTAAGAGTAATACTCGATAGGAAATGTGACTGGATTTCCAACCCCGGTTGATAGCCCTTTCGGCATTGAAGACTGTTTGGTTTGTGCGCTGCATCGCAAAAGATAAGAGAAATAGAATTGAGATTTCCGACAAGCCATGAGTCTGCTTGAAAAAGCCGAAACGCTCGTATTGGCCATCGTTCGAATCGTTTTGGTGGCCGTGGGTTCTATTGCCATCCTAGCTATGGCCGGACTGCTCTTGTGGACTGGTTGGTCGGCTTTAGCCCCTAGCGATGTCGACTACACTGAATTCTTGACCGCTCCCACGTACGCAGAGGTACGAGAAGATTTGCTCCCCACGATAGAATCGAGTCGTTCGACTGCTGCAAGCGAAGGGAATCCTGCAGATAGTAATGAACCACAAGCGACCATTTCTCCTTTTGCCGATCGACTATACACCGTAACATCCACTCTAGATAAGCAGTACAACATTGCGGGACGAGAAGAAAGGAAATTTAGCGAGACAGTCTCTGCCAGTTACCTTGAAGACGTTCTTATCGAGCAAGGACTGGCGGTAAAGTTTCAGGATGTGGAAGCGGTCATTGATGACTACTTGTTGGCACTTCAATCAGTTGCAACCGAAATTGCAGAGGACCAAGTCCTTTCTCGAATTTCCGACACGGCATCACGAACGTCAATCATCGTTGACGCAATAAACAAATTTCATGCCGAATATGTCCTCAGGCTTCAGGAATCGTTTCTCGCAGCGTCTGACCTAAGTACCCAACGCAGTGTTTCAAAGAACCTAGCACTGCAAGTTCTCCTGTGGAGTTTGTGTGGTAGCTTTGCAATATTCTTGATTGCATCGTTAGTTCTGGTCGTTTTTCGAATTGAACGAAATTTGCGTCAACACTTCGAAACTTCTGAAGTAAATTCGTCATGAGCCGGACTGAAATTTCACTAATTCTGTGGGTCTGTACTGCAAGCTGTATGTGGTGCGGGCTTTCATCATGGGCTCAAGAAGAACAGGAACCCATGAAAGATCCGTGTGCCGAATTAATGGCCGTTGACATGTCGGAGTCCACGAACGATGAAGAAGTTGCCTCTAAGCAACTGGAATTGTCGATGTCCCGCCTGGACGAATGCCTAGACTCTTTGCTGTTTGGCACCGGGGCAACATCGGGTGATTCGGGTGATGGACTCGGAGCCAATGCCGATGGCGTGGAAGCTCCGTTTGCAGCGACCAATCAGGAGGGTGAAGCCTCTGGAGACATACAAGACTCAGGGACTCTTTCCGGCAGCCTGGATGAATGGGATGACTTTCTTGATGGTGTGGAGATTGAGTTGGATCCATTGAACGCAAGCTCTAGACCGACAAGTGGTGAACGTGAAACTGGTGATTCTCAATCTGGACCTTTGGAACCCGAGTCTTACGATACTGTCACAGGTAAGCCGCAGGAGGAAAGTGCGGACGACGGGGATCTCAAAGGTGACAAGGTCGAAAATGACTCTCTGCATCGAGACAGCAATCGACAGCCACCTGATCCAAAGGACGAAGACGCGGTACTCAAACAAATTCGAGAAGCCGCTGAAAAAGAGACCAATCCCGATACTAAAGAGGCATTGTGGGACACATACTATGACTACTTGGACAGCAAGAAACGCAAATAGCCAATCCATCGGTCGTTCCTTAGTCGCTTCAGTGGCTTGTTTGGCGATTCTCATATCGTTGGCAGGATCTGCAGTGGCACAGGGTGTGAGAGTAGGACCACAGCCCATACCTCAACAACCCGCCAACGTCGATGTGACCGAGACCAAGGGATTTTTGAAGACGCGGATGAACATTCCGTCTTTGCGACTCGCAATTCCAGTACTGGATCCCGGCATTCCAACTAGCTCTAAGGAGCAACATGACCAGGGCATATGGCCAGAACTAAGAAAGAGCGAATCGGTATGGACTGCATTCAAACTAAAGGAGTGGATGCATCGCTACAACCAGTTCGACGAAATCATTGTGTCTGCGGATACTTCAGTCAGTGCGGACGTCTATCTAATAGGCAAAATCCTCAAATCAGACGGTGAAACCCTGTCCATCCAATATCAGGTCGTCGACGCGACCGGTTCCGTTTGGTTTGCAGACGAGAAAGACTCCTATCGTGTAGAAGTAGGCTGGCACCAACGCAATGAAGGAAGCAACAAAGATCCTTTCGATCCTCTCTATAACTCAATTGCCGAAACTGTGTATGAAGCTCTTAAGGACAGGGGAAAGGCCCATGTGAAGAACAAGGAAGATTCTTCGAGGAGAAGTCGCAATCAAGGAGCATCGCTTTCGGACTTGGATCGAATCGAACTCACGCGAGACCTGGCTTTTGCACGGTTTCTCTCACCCGATGAATTTGGAGATTCCATTGTTGCCTCAAACGGAAGGTATCAGATCCAGTACATTCCCACTCGAGACGGATCCGATTGGGCAAGAATCGAAAGCATTCAGACCAGAGAGGATGCGTTTGTCGACGTGGTTGAGAAGTACTACACCGAGTTTGTTGAGAATATTGAAGACGACTATCGGCAATGGCAATATGACTCTTTCCCAATTGCTCGGGAAATTCGAATTGCAAAACGAAATCGAGCAATCCACGGCGCTGTAGGCACCGTTCTGTTAGTTGCTTCTGTCGCAGCTGCCAAAGATGGTGCTGCCGATGACGGTGATGGATCAGCGGAACTCGGCACGAAATTGGGGGCGGCGATAGGAAGCTCTTTGATCGTCTCGAGTTTTATCCAGAACGAGCGTAGAAAGGGGGCAGTCGATGAGATTAACGAACTGGGGGGCAATCTGCACAATTCCCTCAAGCCTACTCGTATCGATTTGAACGGAAAGGTAATTACTCTTTCGGGGACCGTACACGACCAGTTCACTCAGTGGAGGGCAATGCTCACCGAGATGTACGAGACCACTGACGATGTGGACGCCATAACGATCCTTGCAGACGACCCCGCCTCGGAATAGTCCCGTGAAGCGGACTGTTTTCAGACGTTCAATAGCTTGTTCAAGCGCGTGGGCCTCGTTGTTCTTCCTGACGCTGAATCTCAGCTCGCAAGAAATTGAGCTCATTGATTGTGAGGGGGAGTGGGCTGACTCTCCGCTTTGCAAAGAACGGGAAGAGGCATTTGAGAACAAGGCTCGCGTAGACTCAGTTCTGGAGGACTTGCCTGAACTTGAAGATCCTCCCTGGAACAAGGAACAACACGAGAAAGCGCTCGCAGACTACGAAAAGGCCATGGGGCACTACAACGAAGGCTACTTTGGGGATGCCAGCTCCATACTCGAAACTGTGCTGGAATCTCTTTTGAGTCTCCAAAATGAGTTTGAAGTAGTTGCTACTCAGACAGAAGAACTCGCGTTTTCCCTCCTCGAGGAGGACAAGTACAGCGAGGCAATTCCCCATCTAAAGAAGCTTGAATTGTGGCTACCTCCTGAATCTCGTGTGACGGAAGGAATCGCCCACGCAAGTAGAGGCATGAAGTTAGACGCGCAAGCCACTGCGATCGAGGAACTCGTCGCAAACCAAGCCTTCGACGATGTAGCAGCGGAATTGGCACATTTTCCCGATGGTTTCTGGGAGCAGAGGATCAACAATATTCGTGAGCAGTTGTCGATCTATCGGCATAAACAGTCGTTCAACGCCTTAATGTCTCGGGGGCTGAAGGATTTGGACGCGGGACAATGGGAAGCAGCACAAGATTCGTTTCGTGCTGCATTGAAATTGTCTCCCAATTCAATTGTCGCAAAGGAGTCGTTCGAAGAGGCCTCCGTCCAATTGACAAAAACGAGACTCGCAACACTATACGAGTCCCTCTCAATCCAGGAAGAGGAGGAACTTTGGGAGGAAATGCTTCGAACCCTAGCTTCGATTGAACAGCTGGTTCCAAACCGAGACGTTGAAACATCTCGGAAAGAGGTGAAACACTTGCTAGACACCGAGGCTCTGCTCAAACAAGCAATTTCCAAAGCTTCTGCTCCCATGAACAAACAAGTGCGAACGGAAATACAGAGGCTGATAGGATCAACCGAGGAACTCAATTCCCATAGTCGAATACAGCAGCAACTCAATATCCTGAAAGAGACCTTCGACCTCAATACGAAGCGAGTGTCCGTGACCGTGATTTCGGATGGAGCAACCAACGTAATCGTTCGTCCTGGCCAAACACTTGGGAAGTTTTCCAAGAAAGTGCTTAGTGTTTATCCTGGCTCCTATGACTTCATCGGTCGACGCACTGGCTACCACGAGACTCGCAAGTCGATAACCATCGAGCCAGATTCCAAAGAGATAGAGGTACGAGTAGTTTGCGATGTCCGATTCTAAACTCGCTCCTGACACGGACCCGCTTGATTTACGTCGCATTCAACGAGAGAGACGAGCAAGGGTCGTTATTGCGGTCGTCGTTGTCGCTTTCATAGTTTGCATACCGCTGTTACTTTTCAGAACTACAGCTTTCAAGTTGGAAATTGGGCCGGAGCGAGCGAACGAGACCCTTCGTATTTCTACGCACGAAGGGGTGGCAATGGCACTGGGTAAAAGGATTTTGCTTTTTGGACAGTCAACCAAATTCAGAGTCGAGAGCGTTGGATTCCACCTGTACGAATCGCAGATTGATCGAAGCAATAAAGAACGCGTGCTTCCGATACTGATGTCCCCGCTGCCTGGTAGCGTAACAATAAAAGTACAAGCATCCTCGGATGTCTGGCTTGAATTTCAAGATTCGGACGTATCAGGTCCGCCTCCTCTGTCGATGGAATTGGAAAGAGGTGTCTATTTGGTTTCTGTCACCGGCAATCAGATCGTTCCGCTTCAGCATGAGTTCCAAGTCGTAGGATACGGTGAGCCACAAGAAATTCAGTTAGTGACAGAAGAAAGTAGTGCATCAATGACGGTTCAAGTCATACCGAGCACCGCAGATGTTGAAATAAATGGCATACCTGTCGGCCGGGGCGGATACTCTGGAACAATCGCTGTCGGGACACATGAGATTTCGTTTGTAGCGGAATACCATCTGCCACACCGTCAGCAAATAACGGTTGGAGTTAATGAAGACGTCGACCTTGGATTGGTTGAGTTACGTCCACAACCCGCTAGTCTCGAGGTCACAAGCATGCCTAGCGATGCCTCAATCCTGCTCGATGGAAAGTATGTTGGAAGTACGCCGTCCAGAGTAACCATTGGGGCGAACAGAGCGGTGGAAATCAAGGTACGGAAGCCGAACTTTGTGACACAAACTGCCACTCTTGAACTACTTCCTGGCCAATCGGTTGCTCGATCTTTTAATCTCGATCCGGTCAAGATTCAGGCCGAAGTCACATCCATGCCCGAAGCGAATGTTTGGCTGAACGGAGAGCGTAAAGGCACGACCCCGTCTACATTTGTCGTACACGTTGGCGACATTGTCAAGGTAACTAAAGAGGGATTTGCATCCCAAAGTGTGGAAATAAGCGCTGCAGGCCCTAACAAACGATCCTTGAATTTCACGCTCGTGGACGAATTTCAGGACACGTACAACAAGGCTCCTGAACTCTTGTTCGTACAAAATACAATCACTTTGCGCAAGGTTCCTCCGATTCAAGTTTCAGTCTCAATTCCGACAGAGGTTGCCGGAGGCAGTGAGTCTAACGCTCGTGAGTTTGAGTTGACTCGCGCTTTTTACTTAGGAACGCATGAGATCCGTCGCAAGGAATACGCGAAGTTTGCTACTTCGCTTACAGTCGATACATCCAATGAAAACTTACCAATAGCTGAGATTTCATGGGCAGAAGCTGCACGATTCTGCAATTGGCTAAGCAGTCAGGAAAATCTCGAATCCGTGTACGTGTTCCGGACAAATGGCGAAATCGCAACTAACCCTCGAGCCCTCGGGTTCAGATTACCCACAGAAGCTGAATGGGAAGCGGCGACACAACTTGACATTGGCCGAAATGCTGTAATTGGGGTTTACCCGTGGGGCAACGCAAGCATTCCTAAAACTGGCACCGGAAACTACTCCGGGCGGGAGTCACGCCAAGACATGCATCCTTTCCTAAATGATCACTTAGACAACCACTCGGGTGTCGCGCCTGTAGGCTCTTACCGACAGAACGCCAATGGATTCCACGATCTTGGTGGAAATGTCGCAGAGTGGGTTCACGACTTCTATGAGAGTAAGTCCCACGGATGGAATCGAAAATTAAGAGATCCGCTTGGTCCTCAATCGGGTTTGGACAGAATTGTTAAAGGTGCGAACTTTCGTACGCATGACTTAAAAGAAATGTACGTCAACGCGCGAAAAGTTGTGGGACTAAAGGACGAGACAGTGGGATTCCGAGTAGCGAAATGGATTTGGTGAGCAAATTCCGCGCAATCATGTTTGTTTGCGTCACGCTCGTGAGTTTAGCCGCTCTGGGCGAAACGGAAACTCCTGAGGCAGAGTCGTCCAATGACGAAGCTCAGGAAGCAAACGAAGCGCAAGCCGATTCTGAGGACAGAGTCATCGATGAAAAGCTAGACGAAGTAAAGGACGAAGAGGGCGCGTCGTCCGATACTGAGAAAAGCACTGACTCAGCGCAAAGCGAACCATACACTCGACTTCCCGTTCAGTCCCGTATTGGTCCCAATCAAAACGTTGATCTTCCCCAGGACATTTGAGTATGCCCTTGTCTGCGACAACATCGACCACAGCTCAGCAAAAGGGACTTAAGAGCTTAGTTGCAAAGTATGGTTTGGCTGTCGATCTAATCGGGCTGCTTCTCAGCATCGTGGTTATTCATGCGCTCTATGTGATCCTCATAGAACCAGCGGCTGCCAATGCACTGACTATCGCGGAAAGCACTGGGACAGTTCCAGAACGTACATTCGCAATTATTTTCAAAGACTTAGAACAGGAAATGTGCCTAATTCTTACGCTTTGGTGCATTTGGCTATGGTTCTTTCGTTACAGGCTCTTTCAAAGCGACAGCTATTTGCTTGAGCTCGACATTTTGCGTTTGGACCGACTCGATGACGAAGCTCTTCGATCTGGGCAGTCAATCTTGCAATTTGTAGATGAAAGAATTCAGCACCTTCAGTCAGCCGTAGGCGGAACACAGCTTGTTAACGCACTGGATTTGGCGGTACAAAGATTGCGTCTTAACCAGAGTTTTCATGAGGCGAATGAAGTAGCTACCGAAGCCTGTGACCTTCACTTGGAACTGCTCAATTCAAGACTTTCAATTTCCAAATACATACTTTGGGCAATTCCTTCTGTCGGCTTTTTGGGCACTGTGCGCGGCATCAGTGAGGCTTTGACAAAGGCACATGAGGCAATGCAAGGGGACATATCTGGAATCGGTGCGAGTCTTGGAGTCGCTTTCAACTCCACTTATGTTGCCCTGTTTCTGAGTTTGATCCTCATGCTGATCTCGAATACTCTGCAGGGTCGCGAAGAACGGCTAGTAGCACGATTCAAGCATTTCATTTCTACTAGTTTCATCCCCGTACTGAGTGCAAGGCTGACAGAAGAGTTAGAGTCCAAGGCGGATCCGGAAGATAACGCGATTGAGTAATCAGTTGCGCCGCGACGATGCGGTCGGTTTTTCTCTCTCATTTCTCGATCTGCTTAGTTGTGGTTTGGGAGCTGCAATTCTCCTGCTGTTGGTTGTGAAGCATGGCTCTACAGAAGTACCCATAGATACCGAGGCCTACATTGCTTCACAAGCCAAGCGGCTGCAAGACCAGCTTGACGAACGTCTTCAAGAAAAATCTGGACTCGAGAAACAGCTGGCATCTGCTGTGGAGGAAATTGAAAGCGCAGCAGCACGAAAGTCAGCCCTGGCTACCGCACAAGAGGACGTGTTGGCCGATCTTCGCGTGCAAGTGACTACTTTGAAGGATGCACAGGACAGACTTCGGTCTGCCTCAGAAGAGCTTCAAGCACTGCAAGCAATACCAGTTGAAGAGCCCGAACCAAAAACCGGACCTACGGGACACCTAGGCGGACTGTATGTAGAAGACTCGCGAGTCGTTATTTTGCTTGACCGATCAGCCAGCATGCTTGATCGATCGTTGGTTGAAATAATCCGTCTGCGACTAGCCACTTTTGACATTCGGCATCAAGTTGAAAAGTGGTCTACGGCAAGAAAAGCGGCTGAATGGGCGTTCAACCGAATTCCCGACGAACAGAAATTCCAGATTCTCTCCTTTAGTGATTCGGTCTTTGACATCAATGGTGCAAATGTAGCCGCGAACCAACGTCTGACATGGCTGACAAAAGGAAATACTGGTGCCGAACTCAAGGGTGTAAGGGCCATGATGGACACTCTAGACGCAAATGGCCCAACAAATCTTGAACGTGCGTTTGAAGCTATTTCTACTTTGAGCCCGTCGCCAAAGCAGATTCTCTTGATCACGGATGGACTCCCTACAGTTCCTGGAAATGTACGTCTCGGGAGCGTTCGAGGCTGTCCAAATGCGAGAGCAGGCCAAGTACCAATCCTGTCCCCAAGATGTAGAAAAAGGATTTTCGATAGAGCTGTACAAACATTCAAGCAGCATCTGCGTTCTGCGAGCATCAGTGTTGTTCTACTTCCTCTCGAAGGGGACGCACAAGCAATGTATTCATACTGGGATCTGGCGGCACATTCGGGCGGCCGTGTCCTCACTCCGGCCGAAGGTTGGCCGTGGTGAGTTAGTGTTGTGTGAAACAGAGAGATAAGTGACTCGCTTCGTTAAGGACAAGAGAGAAGAGCAAACTTCCGTGAGTTTTCTCGATGTCATCGCATGCGCATTTTGCGCCATTGTGATTCTTGTACTAATCCTTCCTATCGGGCAGCAAACTCTCACGGACGCAAAACAAACTCCCAATTCGCCGGCTGGTCGCTTGTTATTCCTGATTGACGCGACTGAGTCTCAAATTACGTCGATTCAAGCTCAAATCGAGGCGACTCAAGAACTCGTCGCCGACATCGAGTCGGAGTCGGCTTCCATATCTGAAGCCACTGACCAAATATCGATGGCCATAACACATGCAGACTCGCAGATCTCTGATCTGGAGGCCCAGCGTCTAGCTCTTGCTCAAACCCGAACGATCTTAGAAACCAAACGCCCGCAAGGACCCGAGACGGAACAGGTGGAAACGGAACTAGCAGGTATTCCAGTTGATTCCGAGTACATTGCCTTCGTTATTGATACTTCGGGAAGCATGCAATCTATATGGCCGAGTGTCTCCAAAGAAATCGAGCGATTTTGGCTCTTGTATCCGAAGCTCAAAGGTTTTCAGATCATGAATGACAATGGAAATTACCTCTACAAACGCAACAAAGGGCGCTGGATCACAGACTCACCAAGCGCAAGAAAAAGAGCTCTAGCACGAATGCAGTTTTGGCTAGGGTTCTCCAACAGCAGCCCCGTCGAGGGAATCGACCAAGCCGTTGACGACCTGTACCAAGAAGGAATAAAAATGGCGATTGTTGTGGTGGGAGACGACTATCAGGGACAAAGCTTTCAGTCATTTCTCGATGAGGTCGATCGCAAGGTCAAAGCAAGATCAGTAAATGAAGGAGACCTTCGAATTCATGCCATCGGATTCTGGAACCACATGACCGCTCGACCCGAATACTTCGGATCACTCATGCGAGAACTTACCAACAGATACAACGGTGCGTTCGTAGCTCTGAATCCAAGCAATCAATCTTCGCCCTACGGAGACATCCCCAACCCCCTCGACCTGTTAGGACTGTAGAACCTTTGTTGTAGTGGATTTGGATGTGATGGAGACAGAAAAATCCTTTTTCTAGGGTCTAAAATGTCCCTGTCTACGTCATAGGACTATACATAGGGCACGGACTGAAATTTCTCACTCAATGGGAGTCTTTAGGTGTCTAATTTCAGGTGGTTTCTTGTACTCTAGCTAATCCCTACTAAGGAATTGTCGTCAAACAGCTAAAGCAATTAAGAAATCTCGTTGGAGGGTCACAGCTCGGATCGTTTGCTAGGCTTGCGGTTAATGAACACACGGGAGCATTCGAAAAACCTGTTCTCTTCTCATGGGTGGGAGCGTTGTGCACATTCGAAAACCTCATCGATTGCATCTGACTTCGGAGATGTACGCCGACAGCCAAATCAGCCTTGGTCTTGTACTAAATCCATATTCAGCCTAGCACTTGCTAGCAGCTGCATGCTAGCTCTGCTATGTGGTTGCGGAGGTGGAGGTGAGAGGCCAGAGGAACCGGTGCAGTCCAGTGGTCCTATTATCACCGTCTCGTCTG
>JAPOXO010000006.1 GCA_026707045.1 Gammaproteobacteria bacterium
GGGGAAAATGCGAGGAAGGTGGTAGGCGGCGGTGATAACTGCTGCGTACCCCGCTAAACTCGACTGGGAGGAGAGCGCATCCATTTTTTGAGCGCGTGTGGACCGTGGCACCATTTGCAGGGAAACGGCTGTAATTCCCTGTTGTGCCATCGACTCGACTAGCCCTGGATCGAGAAACGGATCGAGAAAACTGATATGTATCGCATCGCTCTTGAGCTGAGAGACCGAATCCCTGTTGGGTTTTCGCACGTGAAGAGCGATATCTGCTTCGTTCAGCAGCTTGTTAGCTTCGACCTCCACGTTGGCACCGAGCTCAGCGTACATCTGATCGGAAAATCCCGCGTACAACCCGATTCCTGATTGAACGCTAACGTCGAACCCATCCTTAACAAGCTGTTCGACGCCGGTAGGAACCAGCGCCGCTCGGAATTCTCCGTTTTCTGTTTCTCGAGTAGCTACAACGTGCACTGATAGCGAAAATGGTCATTCGGGAAGCGGCATAGAATACCGAGTTTTTGTTGATAAGGCAAGAAAATTTAGTACAGTTTGCAACGATTTACGCTAGGATCGTTGTTAGTCTGAATCCGCTGTCAAACTCTTGCTAGTTGGATGCTTACAAGTTGCATGTCGCTTGTGATCTGCAGTCTTATAGATTTACACATGCTTTGATCAGGTTATCTCAATCAGTCTTCCGTTGATTGAGAAACTCAATAACATAAGGTCTGATGCAAAATTGAGGTGGTAGATATTCAGAAGATTTGTCACGGATCTAATACTGTTCTGATATAATATAACATCATTGACAGGCTTTATTAGTCCCTTAGAGAAGCTCTAGTAGGGGCTTTTTGAAAAAGGCGTGGCCCTGCAAGGCAGCGAAGGGGCTTTCATTGAAACAACAAGGTTCTAAGTGAACTTCCCGGAAGCTGTTGCTTGGGATACTCTGAACAAGACTAGGATCGGAGATAGGACCAAAGTCTTTGTACTAATATCAAACACCATGGTTACTCGTGCAAATGTCAAGCCGGCTCTCATTACTTGGGCGAGGGAGCGCGCAGGAATTCCCAAAGAAGAGTTGAGCTCGAAATTCAAGAATCTGCCTCGTTGGGAAGAGGGAGATTTAAAGCCCACGTTGAAACAATTGGATGCTTTTGCAAGTGCAGTGCACGTGCCTGTTGGTTACTTGTTCCTTTCTAAACCTCCCAAAGAAGTTGTGCCAATACCTGATTTTCGTACCGTCAAAGGGAGATCAATCGCCAGACCTAGTCCAAATCTACTGGACACGATTTACATTTGTCAGGAACGACAAGCTTGGTATCGAGATTATGCTCGGATGTCCAGTTTGCGGGATCTTGATTTTGTTGCAAGTGTCTCAACAGCGGATTCTCCGCGATCCGTGGCGGAACAGATAAGGGATAGGTTGGGATTTGACCTAGACGCACGCAATCAATGCCCAACGTGGTCTGACGCCCTTCGCTTTTTCATTCGGCAAGCGGAAAGTGCTGGCATTCTCGTAATGGTGAGCGGCATCGTGATGAACAATAGCCACCGGCCTCTTGAAACTGAGGAATTTCGAGGATTCGCACTATGTGATTCACTTGCGCCATTGATTTTCGTAAACGGTCGCGACACAAGGGCAGCACAGATGTTTACTGTTGCACATGAGCTTGCTCACATATGGCTGGGGCATCGGCACTATCAAATCTTGGATCCACTCCGCAGCCGAGCTCCCGGAAAGAAGAACGTTGGTGTAATTCTGTGGCCGCCGAGCTTCTAGTTCCCATAGAGGTATTGCGCAGTCATATTCGGGAAGACGAATCGATAACGAAATCACTCTCTAGATTAGCGCGCATTTTCAAGGTGAGTACCCTGGTCATACTGCTTCGTTTCTGGGAAGAAGGGCTTATTGCACAGGACGATTTTGATCTCACCTGGAAGAGTGAACTTGACCGACTGCAAAAATACGTTCGAGCAGGAGATTCTGGCGGCAACTTCTATCGCACTACATTGACGCGAGTGAGTCCTCGCTTCGCAAGGGCTCTAGTTTCACACACGCTGGAAGGACAAACGTTGTATAGGGATGCATTTAGGATGCTGGGAATCCAGCGTACAGCAACTTTTGAACAGCTCGCGCGAGAGGTTGGTGTAGCGGGATAGCCGTGTATTTGCTCGATGCGAATGTATTCATTGAAGCTAAGAATCGACACTATGGGTTTGAATTCTGCCCCGCGTTTTGGGACTGGCTCGTTAGAGAGAACATTAGTGGAAGAGTCGCTAGCGTTCAAAAGATTGCTGAAGAATTGCAGAGAAAGAACGATCGTCTAACAGATTGGGCGAAGTAACAGGGAGAGGGTTTCTTTCTCCTGCCCGATGATGCTGTTCAAGAGGGACTGCGCACCGTTACTGAACATGTAACTGAACAATCGTATCCACAAGTCGAGATTGCAAAATTCCTACAGGCGGGTGACTGCTGGCTCATCGCTCATGCGCTTGCGCACAAGGGGATCGTCGTAACTCATGAAAAAATGCAGATCGACACACTAAAGGTAAAAATCCCAAATATCTGCAACTTGCTGTCTTTGTCCTGTGTGGACCCTTTCGAAATGCTGAATATTGAGAAAGCACGGTTTGTTTTATCCTAGATACAGTATAACATATTAAATCCATCTATCTCGCATTAGAAATTACGCTGAAATGGGTGGTCTTATCGATTCCTGTTCTGCAGCAAATGGCCGGATTGGCGTATGAGGAATCAAGAGCTTTGATGATTCGAAACTATGGCGGTTACTCCCGCTGAATGACCTCTTTGAATGTCGTAAAGCAAAGTTTCTGTGATCGAGAGATTGAGCTTCCGGATTACGTAGAACGCGCCTCGTTTATCAAAATCTCAAACCGATTTTGTTGATTTCGCTATGCTTTACGTTCGATAGCAGATTAGGGTCACACAATGTCGGTACGAGCAACTCTGATCGCGGTCATCATTGCTTTCATCGTGGGTGGTGTCGCCACTCTGGCTGTCAGACCTCCGACGCATCAATCCTCTGGAACTGGGGATGTCGAAAGTACTCCTTCCGATCAAACGCTAGGTGAAATCTCGTGGCAACTGCCGGTTTCATTTCAAACAAGTTTGGAAGTACTTGGTGACAACATCGTTTTCGTTCGAGACGCAGTGGGTGACCTTACACAAGGAAAGTTCCAGCTTCAGATATACGAACCCAACGAGATAGTTCCACCTCTAGAAATTTCAGGAGCCGTCCGAACGGGCAAAGTACCAATTGGCTATACATGGCTGGGATACGACCAAGGAAAAATTCCAGCATCCCCGCTCTTCGGCGCAGTGCCTTTTGGGATGGAACCCTGGGAATTCTCCGCTTGGTGGTTTAACGGAGGTGGTAGGGAACTTGCCGAAGAGTTGTATCGAGAAGAAAACCTCAAGGTATTGCTGTGCGGAATGCTAGGACCCGAGACGGCGGGTTGGTTCAGAAAACCTATAGAGAGCCTCGACGATCTCGTCGGTTTGAAAATTCGGTTTGCCGGACTCGGCGGAAAGGTCATAGAACGGGTTGGTGCTTCGGTGACGATGCTAGCTGGATCTGAAATATTTCAAGCGTTGGAAAAAGGAGCCATCGACGCAACAGAATATTCGCTACCCAATATCGATGCCGCCTTGGGTTTTGATCGTGTCGCAAAGCTGAACTATTTTCCGGGTTGGCACCAGGTTTTCACGTCGGTACACATGCTAGTCAATCTAGATTCATGGGATGGACTGCCCGAACAATACAAGAGTTCACTTGAAGTAGCTTGTACTGCTGGCG
This sequence comes from Gammaproteobacteria bacterium, assembly GCA_026707045.1. Classification (GTDB taxonomy): domain Bacteria; phylum Pseudomonadota; class Gammaproteobacteria; order Pseudomonadales; family Azotimanducaceae; genus Bin55. The sequence continues at coordinate 3,813 of JAPOXO010000006.1, forward strand.
TGACCCGAAATTTTGCTCACGCCGAAGCAATACAAGGAGCCGTGCTGGACTCCTTTGAAGAAAAAGGCATTACAGCCAACAGGCTACCAGATGACATTCTTCGGGAACTCCAGCGTGTTGCTGTGGAAGTTATGGTTGAAGAAGCCGAAAAGAACGAGTGGTTTGCTCGCGTCTATGAGTCGCAGAAGGAATTTCGCGCTGACTACGGGAAGTGGAAACGCCTTGCTTACCTCCCGAGGGACTTTTAATTGAATCTTCCTCAGACCAGGATCTCGCGTGTCGTCGACCCAGTAATCGACGCGGTAGGAAACGCAACGTCTTGGATTTGGGTCGTCTTGATGCTCGTCATTGTGGTCAATGTCTGTGCTCGCTACATTTTTGGTGAAGGTCGCATTGAATTTGAAGAGCTGCAGTGGCACTTGTATGCGACAGGGTTTCTACTCGCCATTAGTTATTGCGTGTCCTCTGACTCACACATTCGAGTGGACGTTCTTCATGAGCGATTCTCTGAGCGGATTCAGGTTTGGATCGATCTATATAGCAATATCTTGTTTGTCCTGCCGTTCGTCGCTCTGATGTTGATCTTCGGTGTCCCATTTGTCGAAGACAGTTTCCAGCGCAATGAAGTATCCGCTTCGCCTGGTGGCTTGCCCTTCCGGTGGGTCATTAAGTCAATGCTCGTGGTTGGGTTCGCCTTGGTGGGAATCGCAACTATTTCTCGAATCACTCGACTAGCAGCATATTTGGTGCGCAATGCCAGCTAGCGAGTACCTTGCACTTGCGATGCTCATCGCATTTATCGGAATGGTATTCACAGGAATTCCCGTTGCCTGGATCTTAGCGGGTCTCGCGATCCTGTTCACAGCGATTGCGATCATTTTCAATGTCGACTTCCAGATCCCTGTGAGCGTGGATTGGGCATATACATCCATCACCATTGAACGGGTCTACAGTGTGATGGAGAGCTGGGTTCTGGTAGCTCTGCCCATGTTCATTTTCATGGGCTTCCTGCTTGACAAGTCGGGAATTGCAAACCAGCTCATGACCAGTCTGGCCCGAATGTTCGGAAGGATCAACGGCGGATTGGCAATCTCCATAGCCATTATCGGAGTACTTTTGGCGGCTACCACAGGAATCATCGGTGCCTCGGTTGTCCTGCTAGCTTTGTTGGGACTCCCCATAATGCTCAAGCAAGGATATGCGCAATCTCTTTCGACGGGCGTCGTCTGCGCTGTGGGCACACTGGGCATTCTCATTCCTCCAAGCATCATGCTGGTGCTCATGGCGGACCGAATGACTTTGCCGGTTGGAGACCTATTCCTTGGTGCTGTCTTCCCCGGTCTGCTATTGGGGGGCATGTATATGGCTTACATCGCTATCAAAGGTGTGCTCGACCCTGAGTCGGCTCCCAAAGTCGAGGAGCAAGACAAGATTGGTCTTCGGGAAATCTATGAATTGGCAACGGCGATTGTTCCGCCAGCACTCTTGATCTTCGCAGTTCTGGGAAGCATTTTCTTTGGTGTAGCAACCCCGACGGAAGCAGCTGGAGTGGGTGCGGCAGGAGCTCTTCTTTTGACGTTCTTGAAGGGCAATTTGACACGGGACGTAATGCGCGAGGTGATTCGTGAGACCACCAAGACCACTGGATTCATTTTTGCCATTCTGATCGGAGCCACAGCCTACTCTCTTGTCCTGCGGGGATTGGGAGGAGACGAACTAATTGAGAGGACCTTGCTTGGGTTGCCGTTTGGACCGATGGGAATCATCGCCATGATTCTTTTGACTACCTTCATTATGGGGTTTTTCCTAGACTGGATCGAGCTTACCCTCATCATCCTTCCTTTGGTGGCTCCGGTGGTAATTTCGTTGGGGTTCGATCCGATATGGTTTACGGTTCTGTTCGGTGTTTGCCTTCAGACGAGTTTCCTAACACCACCCGTTGGATTTGCAATTTTCTATCTAAAGGGAGTAGCTCCCACAGACATCAAGGCAACTACGATCTATAAGGGAGTGGTTCCCTTCATTGCATTGCAACTGATTGGCCTACTGCTAATTTTCTTTTTCGACGGAATCGTTACTTGGCTACCTCAGCAGGTCTACGGCTCGCTTTAGTTCTAACCTGAGTGCGGGAACAAGCTCACGCGATGTTGCTTCCAACATCGGTTTAACCATTCACTTGACCCAGTATTCTGGGTCAAAGAGAATATGAACGAATGTTGCTCGTGAGACGCATGTTGATGAGTCGAATCGTGAAGTTACCTCTGGTCAGCCTATTGCTAAGCTTTACTACTACGGTTTCCTTCGCGGAACCTGAAGAATTCCCGTACAGGGATCTTCTCGATGAGGTCTACTACGCTGAAGTAGAGAGCGAGGAATCGAATGACAAGCAGATTCTCGAGGCCTTATACCACGCTACGGACGGAGATTCATGGACTCGCTGAGATGGATGGTTATCCGATTCACCGATTGGAGATTGGTATGGTGTCAAAGAAAGGTCAGGAAGGGTTCGTGCATTAGATCTGTCGAACAACAACCTGTCAGGGTCTCTTCCACCGGAATTGTCGGAGTTGAAAGGGCTACGGTCTTTGGATTTGCGCTGGAACTCACTTGCTGGCACATTACCGGACTTGTCAGAGTTTCGGGTGTTTAAGCGACTTCTACTAACCGACAATCAGTTTGTCGGAGAAATTCCTACATGGATTGGAAAACTCTACGACATGGAGCGTCTCGATCTCTCTCACAATCAGTTCCGTGGCGACATCCCCGAGGAGTTGGGTATGTTAAGCAACCTGCAATCGCTGGCCTTGCACCATAACAATCTTAAGGGGTCAATCCCTGCTGTATTTGGTGACTTGGAAGAGTTGAGGCGATTGATTCTCAATGACAACCAACTAACAGGACCGATACCTTCAGGATTTAGCAAATTGAGGCACTTGAATCTTTCAAACAACAGACTCTCAGGGAGCGTCCCAGAAGAGATATTGAACTCCAAGGCATTGGAATGGATGGATCTGCGGCAAAACTCCCTTGATTCCGGAGAAGAGACATTTCATGAAGCAATGCCCGACTACTATGAAATATGGACACTTCCTGGGGCGAACACAACTGAACTGAATCGAGAGGAAACGTCCAATGAAACAAGCGCTAAACAGTCTATTGCAATGGACATGTGGGGACAAACGAGCGAAGTCATTGAAAATCCGAAAATTCGCTCGTTTGTTTTCGAATACGTTAGGCGAATAGACATACGAAGTGGCCACCTTCGCTTACGTCGTGGCCAAATACCGGTATACATACGTGTCGGCAACATACAGGAAGTCGTCTCGACCATAAACTCACACCTCAAGGACACCCAGAACAAAATCTCGACACCGAACGATATGGAAAGGTGGTTTGAGGCACTCGAAGGTCAGACCCAAGGGTACCTAACTGTCGAGCCGTTCAACACCAACCAACCGATAGAACGATGGCATGAAGATAGAGTGCTAGAGGATGGCACCGCCATACATGTGGACGGAATACGACTAACTGGAATATACGCAGTGTGGGACCAACGACGTAATGACTGTCTCATTCGTGGAAAGTCGAAAGAAGAATGTGGTGGCGGGATTCTTCCCTTCCGAGCTAGTGAGGATTTTTAGCTTGTCTATTGCTTAAACTGCGAAGCTGCTTAGACCAATAAAACGACAGCCACAGATTGCACAATGCGTACACACAGTTATAGATCCAAAGGACGCCCTCGTCGAAATTTGATCCTTTGCGAATTAGACTGCTTGTCAGAAATATGGTTGCCACAAACACCAGAATATAAATCACCAAAAGCCTAGTACGGCTTTTTTTTGAGCCACTTCCGGGTAGTTGATGCTGATAGTGCCGAAGACCAATGTAGTTGCTTATGACTAATGAAGCTGCAAAGAGTATTACGACTACTACTGAGGTCAATTTCCTATTCGAATTAAAGCGTTGATCAAACTATTCAGATTTGACCGCGTTGAACCCGCTTGGTTTCGGCATTGCTTCTAACATTTTGAAACAACTAGTAATTCCTTGCGAGATTTCAAGAGGCGCATTGGTTACTTGCGGACCTTATGTGGACACAAGTACGTGATTCGAGTACATCACAAGCAGATGCTATTTTTTGCACAAGATTTCTTTCCAGATGACAACATATCGCCCATGCTGCTTGTCGTAAGATTCTGAGTAGAGTCCAAGTGTCAAAATCTAAAGACTTCGAGCTGCCTCAAATCCTGATCTTTACGATCAAGATTGGTGGGTTGAATGGTAATGTCCAAGTTATACATGGAAGACTGGATGTCGATGCGGCGCGACTTTGTTTTAAATCCGTGTTTAGCCGCCGTAATTTCGTAGTTTCCACTCTGGACTCCCCAAAAACGATAGTATCCGCTGTTATCGACAGTTGTATGCTGTTGAAATCTGCCGTCTCTGCCATGTCCTGTCAGATACACATGCACTCCCAGCACGGACTTGGAAGACCTGACACGCCCCGAGAGTTCGGTGGATCCTAGGTCGATGTCGACTTGCGTGTCACCCGCGACATTCACATTCCGAGATACTCCGCGAGAACTCACAACAAGCCGATACTTTCCGTCGCTCAATCCTTCTATGGCGAAGGTACCATCAACTTTGGTGGTTGCTTGAGCCCCTACGTGGGCTGTATTTAGCGGCTTTGCTTGTATGTCAAGTATGGGTGCGGGAGCCCCTGCCGCCCTGACCTGCCCTGAGAGCGAAGAGTTTCCTACAAAGGCGAAGTCGAGTCGAACATCCATGCTCTCACCCATCTCTATCGATTTTGCCAACTGACGGCCCGTCGATGTTGTACATTTGGCCAAATGTACACCAATCGAAACTCCGTACATTTCGTAGCTTCCATCTGACTCCACAACTGCACGGAAGGAGTCGACATCGATCCACGCACGCTCGTTCCCAACAAGACCTTGCACCGTGCCTTGGACATGTCCGTCTTGAATTAGCACGAGTTCTAGGCCGGCGATATGCTCGCCGCTCTCGAGTGTTCCTTCAATTACTTTGGAACGACCACTCTCAGCCGAAGCGCTTAGCTCGTACCTTCCCGTCAATTCAAAGCTGAAACTTCCGTCTTCTTCGTTTCTCGCGCCGGACCAACCCAGTTGGACGTACGCCGGATATACCGGTTCGCCGTCGAGAGACACGACGTGCCCGCTTATACTTCCGCCTACGTGAGACCATGGGTCCAGACCGACTTCAAGATAAGTTTCAACATCAACGACAGGTATATCAACCCCTTTGTGCGCGTCCGCCCTAATGGACACTAGTCCGCCATCATCGGGAAATCCCTTTACTTCAAACTCTCCTTCTGCATTGGTAGTAGCGAACACATTGGCGTAGGTCCAATGCGATACATTTCCTTTGTGAATTTCAATTCTGCGGACCTCTGCACCTTCGATGGGCAGCTGTGTGACGTTGTCCGTGATTCGGCCGCGGATTGTGTGGGCTGGATGAAGCTCTATTGTTCCCAGATCGTACGATTCTCTTCCTTCAAGTGTCATGCTGCTACCAGCCTTCCACCAAAGAAAGTCCGGAGCGATAATCTCAGCGGTCTGGGACATGTCATCGATCTCCAGTCGCATCTCGCCGCCCGGGGCGAAGACATCGACCGTCTTGTCTCCTTCACCCTTTCCATTGGTCCGCAACCTAAACGTCTCCACGGGCTCGCCCGTGTCGCTGTTTAGCACCGTACCGACAAGGGTCACCCAACGCAGAATTAGCAATTCCATGTGTTCTGCTGGTGACTCGATTTCGACAGGTCTTGACTTCCGATCAAGAGTGCCGCTTGCAGTTAGTTCAACCAACGCACCTTCCGCGAATGGTCCGATGCGAAAGTTGTTGTGAAGATCAAATTCGGCCTCCACTGCAAGGGTTTGGCTTTCTTCTGGTGTAACAACAGCATCAAGTGTTCCTCGAACAGTGGAACCATGACGGTCCACGATATGACCCGTCAGATAAGTAGCTCTTGCCAAAAGAAAATTCACTACTGGCTCTTGTTCACTTTCTAAAAGTACTATCTCGTGGCTTGCAGGCATGAACTCCTGTGCGGACGCAGTCAGCTTGTACCCTCTGTCGGGCAACAGGCCGCCTATTTCAAATGATCCGTCTTCTTCGACTTCCCATGTGAATAGATCGGGATTGGGTGGAGAAAAAGCAGGTCGGCCCATGTGACTCAAAAACACACTACCTTTACCGATGGGGTTACCGGAAACGGTAGTAACTGATCCCATTACAGAGATGCCGGTCGAGAAATCGAGATCAAAACCCTCCTCCATGACTTTCCGAGTGAGTGGGACGACTACGGGCGCAAAGTTTCTTTTCAGAAAGACCAGCGCTGATTTCTCGCTGCCAGCAGGAATCTCCACCGAAAATTCCCGATAACTTTCACGAATCCAGTGTTCATCGGTTGGCGAAGACGCGCTTTCTTCCTGGACCACGCCGACCCAAATCTCGTTCCCGTCGAAACGGTCTGTGCCCAATCTAACCGTGACGTGAGACGAGTTCGCTTGGAGCAATGCGACATCAAACACTATGAAAACCAAAAGTAAAGACCAGAATACTCTCATGACCCCATCCTTTTGGGATGAAAGCCAGCCTTGGGAAACTTTGGGAATTACACGCACAAACATGCCCGTGAATTACTCAAAATCGAGTGCGTAAGACGGATGAGCCTAGGCGAGAAAACTCGCCTTCGTCTCAGACCACATCGAATGATTCGCATCGTCTTGTCATTCAGTCGCAACACAAACCATTGTCCAATAAACAGCAGACGAGTCTTCGGAAGACTAGCATGCATTCGGAGAGATCGACTGTGTACGTTGAGCTTTCTAGATTTTGACGTTAGAGCGACAAGAAAGTTGCCTATCTTGCAATAGACGCAAAAAAAAACACGGAACAGGAAAGTGGCCGTATGGAGCTTACGAAACTACTGGGGTGGTTGGTTTGTTTCGCACGCGACGAGTCTTGAGGTGCCAGTAGATTAGTGAAAGTAGAGTTAGCACTGCAAAAATGAGGGAAACTGTCCAGAAAAACAATTGACCGGAATCCGATTTTGGAAAGGGAGTCAGTACTAGCAAAACCGAAATCGATATGAAGATCGCAATTGGAGTCCATCCAATTCGCTTATTGCTTGGAACTCCTCGAACTTCCCCCAAGTAGTCCGTATAAAACATGTAGTTTTGGACCAATAACAGAACCATAAAAAGGAATAAAGTAGTCAAATGTAGAATCAATGCAGCACCCGAGATCGAACGAATGAGTCTTTCGCTTCCTGATACCAAGTGAATCGATTGTTGATCAACGAAATCCTCCTGACGTTTGGTAGCACCACATTAACGTCTGTATTGGCTGACAAGCCTCTCGTAGTTTGAATCTTGTAGCAAGGTCTGGTGATTGCCCTGATTTACGACTCGGCCTTCATCAAGTACGATAATTAAGTCTGCGTTCTCTACCGTAGAAATACGGTGGGCAATAACTACGACAGAAGCTCTCTCACGAAGTTTCGTCAGTGCTTGTTCGACAGCCCGTTCGCTCGCCGCATCGAGTGAGCTCGTGGCTTCATCTAGAAGATAAACGGAGGGATTGATCAAGATGGCACGCGCGAGACTAATGCGTTGCTTTTGACCTCCTGAGAGACGTGCTCCCACCTCACCAAGATCTGTGTCGTAGCTGTTCGGCAGAGATTCAATGAATTCATGAGCGAAAGCGAGCTGGCTCGCGTAGATGACTTCTTCTCTTGAAGCGTCTGATTTTCCATAGGAAATATTTTCTGCAACTGTCCCCGATGTGAGCATTTCGGCTTGAGGGACGAATCCAAAGTGGGATCTCCAAGCCTCTGAACTGAATTCTGTCGATGAAACGCCTCCGGCAAGCATTGTTCCACTACTGGGTTCAATGATCTTGAGAAGCACTTTGAAGATCGTGGACTTGCCCGATCCCGACACTCCAACGATTGCCACCTTTGATCGAGCAGGAAGTATCAAACTGATGTCGGTCAAAGTCTGCTCGGTACGTGTGGGGTAGGTGAAGCAGATATTGCGAAGCTCTATTTCGCATTCGCCCGGAAGGCTGACTCCTACTTCCTGAATGGGACGTGCTGCAAGCGCAAGAATCTCTATGAGCTTCTGTGCTCGGCCCAGAGCTACATTGAAGGAGGTGATTAATGAGGCAACCCCTTGGGCACTTCCAATGATCATCACCGCGAAGTAGGCAAAGGCAGTAGCCGTTCCTGCTGAAAGTTGATCTGCAACGATCAAGTTCAACACATATGAAGCTCCAAAAATTAGAAGCGAGAAAGCAAAGAGCCGAAAAGTACCAAAAATGCACAGCTGCAGCAGTTCCTGAGCAAGAAAGAACCGTTTGACTTCACCGGTATACCTTGAGAAGACCTTATTTTCGCGGACTATCTGATTGAAGGCGTAGACGATGTCTCGAGACCGAAACGTTTCTCCTGCATGACGTCCTGACTGCGCCTCTGCTTTTTGAAGCCGTTCCCCGAAGCGCCGCAAAATGGGAGAAAATGCAAGAATTGGGATGGTCATCACTACCGCTACGCCGACAGCTATAAGAGTCAAGCGTGGGCTGACGAAAATCGCGCTTCCAACACCTCCAATCAGCCCAATCACGGTACTCAATAAACCTGGAATCGATCCACCAATGAAATTGCCGAGTTGTGCTGTATCGGCGATCACGCGAGTCTGAAGTTCACCACTAGATTCCTTGTCGATGACCTCATCTCCGCGATCCATGACTCGCGCGAATACGCTATTTCGGATGTTTCGAATGTAGTTGGCACCTGCCCACGCTATCGTGTATTGTGCTGTGACATTGATCACTTCTCGAACCACGAGCACGAGGATGAGGAGCAGCGCAAAGTCGGCTATGGTCCTGAGCATCGACAAGTTGTCGAGGACCTCGTCAAGTCGGGCGTAAATGATGTAACCCGGAGCCAAAGACGCAATTGACACAATTCCGGTGGCGAGGTAGGCAACAGCCAGGTACCATCGATACGGACGTACAAACGGCCAGAACGCAGTAAAGAATCGGCGAAGGTTTGCCGGAAATTTCTGGCTGGCATTATTTGCCGTTTCTGGACTCTGAACAGACTCCTTGGTCGGTTGGTCTTCGATGGATTCTTCTGGTTTCATTCAGAAGTCAACCAGTGCCGATGCTTGAGACTTCCCAAGCAATTTTGGATTTTCATGAGGAAGCTGGTTGGTCGGCCCTGTGCTAGTACGGAGACGTAGAAAGAATCGGACAATTTCAAGAGTCAATCGCCAAACCGGCGTTCGAACCGCAGAATGAATTGTCTGGGTCCAATCAGTTCTACAGAAGTTGCACCTACTCCAAATGCATCGGTAAATTGGGAGTTCACACCGGCTTCGTCGGTAATGTTGAGTGCTGATAGTGTGAACACCCACGGAGTCAGAGGTGTCGAATACCGAAGAGAAGCATTGAGGACCGAGTAGCTGTCTACGAAGTCAGTCCGAGGGTTATTGAATATCCTGTGAAAATACTCGCCACGGAAGATGTACTGAAGCTTGGTTCTTAGCTCACCCATCCCTCTCAAATCGCTAAAGTGTGAGAAGGCTACATTTCCGGTCATGCTGGGTGCCTTCGCCAACTCATTTCCTTTGACATTCTTGATGTTTTCTGCACGTGCTCTTTGAATTTCCTCACTGAACAACGGAAGTCCTTTAGCCAGTAAAGCGTTCGTGGTTGCATCTGACTCAACATTGTCAAGCGCTAAATGGTCATCTGCAATTTCTGAGTGAAGATTGGAGAATCGAACGTCCAGCTCGGTGTTGTCGCTCGGAACGGCGAAGATTTCTAACTCTATTCCGCGGATGGACACCTTCGGAATGTTGGCAACACCGCCCTCGAACACTTCCGGATCGGTAGCTTGGTATTGCATGTTTTGGTAGTTGTAGACAAAGGCTGAAGCATTGACTCGAGCTCGTCCTTGAAATGCATCGGTCTTGACTCCAATTTCGACGATATCAGCGACTTCGTCCACAAATGTCGGTAGTACAAGAATTGGCGCAATGACATTCTCTCGACCATATGTAAGATTGCTGCCTCCTGGTTTGAACCCCCTTGCCAAAGTACCGTAAATCAAAGTGTTAGCTTCAGTCATGTACTCCACGGTAGTCCGTCCGGTTAGTCGTTTGGAATTGATTTCCAAATGGGCGGTTCCACTTCTGCCATAGAAATTTGTGACTCTGCCGATAACCTGATCATCGGTGTATCGAAAACCTCCAATAATTTCTATGCGGTCCGAAACCTCATAATCCCCTTCCAAGTAGACAGACCAGGAGCTGCGTTCTATGGTCGAGTCGGAGATAAACCCGTAGTCGCCCAATTCGAAATTGAGAACCTGCTGAATAGTGACCGGATCAAACGTTCCGTCGAATCCAAAGTCGATTTGCTCACGGAACTTAAGGTCGAATGTGGTATCGAGTAGAAAAAAACCGCCAATCCATGAGGTTTTGCTGGCAGGATCGTCGGTCGACAGCAATTGGATCTCATGTGTAGTCGTAGTTTGTACGTCGTCTTCGGGCACAACTGCCGCTGGCAGAGGTCCACTGGTCCCGAGCAATGCCAAGTCTGTTCGGTCGTTGTCTCGAAAGGAAACATGCTTATCTTCCTGCCAACTAATCAAGTACTTGACAGTGGTCGTGGTCAAATCTCGTGCAATTTCACTACTGATCAATGTCGTGCTGAGCGAGTAACTTGATCGAGAATCCTGAGCAAGTCTTCTAGCATCGGGTGTGGGGTCTAGAGTCCCCTTTAACGCGAACCCGTTTATGTCTTCGTCGAAGAAATGCGCGTTCACCATAAAACGAGTTGTTGGGTTCAAGTTCCAGAGCAAACGTGTTCTAGCGCTAAGACTATCGCTGTCATCAAGTTCTTGACCTAAAGTGACGTTTTGGCTGAACCCTTCGTGTGCACTTAACGAAGCTGTCGTTCGAATAGCCGCATTCTCACCCAGCGGCAGGTTTAGAGCACCGTTGGCCTTTAGCAAATCATAGTTTCCCACGTTGAACGAGAAGTCGCCTGAAGTCTTTTGCAATTTTGGTGCCGCCGTAGTTACGTTGATAACTCCGCCGGTCGAATTCTGACCGAACAATGATCCTTGAGGACCCCTCAAAAACTCAATTCGTTCAATGTCAAGCAAATCGGCCAGAGGCGCAAAGGAAGAAGCCAGGTAGATTCCATCGACGTGAAGAGAGACTGATGGGTTGGCAATGGCGTTCTGGTTTGCCTCGTTGCCGATTCCACGAATTGAAACAACCGTTCTGACCCCTTCATTCTTGGCAATATTCACACCCGGTGCGAGAGCGTTCAGATCGATGAGCGTCTCCAAATTAAAGGAATCCAATTCGTCACGATCAAATACCGAAATGGACTGAGACACCTCTCGGAGCGGTTTGCTCCGCTTCTCTGCGGTAACGATGACTTCTTCGATCTGCGGTTCAGTTTCTGCTGAGCAGGGGACGCTCAATGCAAGTAACGGCATACATAACGCATACGCAATCCATCGAAAAGAATTGTTGTTGCTTTGAGTGAACACCGTCAGCCCTAATGCAGTTTTTTGCCTTTGAATTATGCCAACAACAGACTTGTTGCTAATGGACCACACCGTTCGAGCACAAAAGCTAGTTCGATTCGAAATTTCTAGAATGCATTGAATCGACTCATGCACCCAAAATGCCTCGATCGAAGTCCTCCATTACGGAAACACTGAGTTCGCTATCGGTTTCCATCTATTTGCCGTCGATGCTGACCGCGATCGGCCGAGGTGGCGCTCTGGTTGCACTTCCGCTCTATGCCCTCGACCAAGGTGGCGGTCCTTTCTTGGCCGCGTTAGTTGTAGGGCTTCGGTCCGCTGGAACGATGGTCAGCAATGTGCCGTCCTCACAGTTGGCCGCGATTCAAAGCGACAAGGCAGTAATGCTCTTGGGCTTGGTAACAATGGCCATTTCCGCCATAGGATTGGCATCGTTTTCGTCACTCGCCTTTCTATGTGGTAGTGCGTTTTTACTTGGTGCTGGAAGTGGCTCCTGGATAGTAGCCAGACTCTTGCACATAACAGAATCCGTTCGATTGGAACAACGTGGTCGAACCATATCCGTAATGGCAGGGATTGAACGAGCAGGTGCCTTGATTGGACCTGCATTGGCGGGGTTTGCGATTCAATCTTTCGGCTACGTATACGTTTTTGCTGGTATTGGGTGCCTTTTTCTGGCGGCGTTCCTGTTGTGTCTGTGGAAGACCACGAAGATCAAAGTTCGGACAAGCAGCCGAGTCTCCATAGGTGTTGTACAGATAACGGTCCGTTTCTACCAAGTCTTCCTGAAGAGTGGATCAGTGATGCTTTGCTTGTCCTATTTGCGAAACGCTCGAATCTTCCTGATCCCTGTGTGGGGTGCTGCTATAGGCCTGAGTCCCAGCGAGATTGGTCTTGTGATGAGTCTCTCGTCGGCTATCGACATGATGATGTTTTTGCCCGCTGGCTATGTTCTCGATACTTTCGGAAGAAAGATAAATCTGATTTCCTCTTTGGTGCTGATGAGTTGCTCAACAGTGGTGCTGCCTCTTGCGGGATCATTCGTTCCGTTTCTCGTTGTGGCAATGATCGCAGGCTTGGGGAACGGACTTGGGACAGGAATAGTCATGACGTTGGGAGGAGACCTGTCTCCGCGATATGGTCGCAGTCAGTTTCTGGGAGTTTGGCGTCTAGTAGGCGATATAGGAGGAGTAGTCAGTCCATTCGCCATCGGCATGATTGCACAGTCGGCTTCAATGCTTGTTGCGTGTGCATTTTCAGGCTTGTTTGGATTTGCAGGAGTGGCCTTGGCTTTTTGGTTCGTTCCGGAGACTTTGAAAAAGAGAGTGATTGGCCAAGAATTGAGTGACTCACCCAAGGTGGATGGAGCAGATCTCAGGCCAAGAGAAAAGTCAGAGGCTTGAGCCTAGAACAGAGGAGCGCTTCCGACAAGTACTTCTACCGAGTAAAGGTGGTTGGTGGAAGTCAAGAAGAAGGTCTTCATATCGTCTCCGCCCCATGTGAAATTCGCGCAGAATCTAGGTGTCAGAAGTATCCCCAAGAGACCTCCAGATTCTGGGTCATATACATGAACGCCGCCTGGACCAGCACAAAAGACGTGGCCTGACTCACCAACCTTCAATCCATCGGGGGCTCCATAACCGTCACCTTCCGACTTCGCGAAGACTTCTCCACCTGAAAGCGACCCGTCCTCCGCACACGCGAACTTTCGAATGTGCATCTCGGGAGTGTCGGCAACCAAGAGATGCGATTCGTCGGTCGTGAACGCCAATCCATTTGGTTGGGTGAAATCCTTTGCCAACAGAGACAATTCTCCCGAGGTTCCATCGATCTTGTACACCCCACGAAAATCAAGATCGAGGGGTCTTTCCACACCAACGCCGGGACCTCTACCGAACGTCGGATCGGTAAAGAAAATGTCGCCGTTAGAACGGACAACAATGTCATTAGGACTGTTGAGTTCTTTGTCTTGCCAATGTGAAGCAAGTACCGTGATGGAGCCGTCGAGCTCTTCGCGGACTACTCTGCTCGTACCATGTTCGCACGTCAGGATTCGACCTTGCTTGTCGTAGGTATTGCCGTTTGCGTTGTTGCTTGGAGATCGATAGGTCGATGTTCCCGCTTCCTCGCTCCACCGGTGCATCGAATTGGCAGGAATGTCGCTGAAGGTGAGGTGCTTTTCATAGGGATGCCAAATAGGTCCTTCTGTGAATTGAAACCCTTCGGCCAAAGTCTTTCGTTCTTGAGTTGGATCCAGAACCTCTCTAAACCGACTATCGACTACCTCAAAATCCATACAAAGTCCTCTTTTGGTTTTGTTGTTCCCAAACGATTAAGCAAAGGGGTCCGTTCCAGTCTTCATAAAGGGTCCAACCCGCTCCGGATGGTCGTTGTGTTCACGGTACGGATACAGCGACTCCAAGCCCAAGATTCTTTCCAATTCAGGGAATCGTTCCAACAATGCCGCATCAATCTCTTCTCGATTCCATTGATGAATGGGACGCATGTGCATTCGCATGAAGACTTGAACAAGCGTAACGCGGAGACCCGGGTTCTTTCTAGGTGTGGAACCGTGCCACGTTGAACCATGCCAAACTGCTAGCGAGCCAGCCTTGCCGTGCAGAGGTACGACTTTGAATGGTGTGCTATCGAGTGAAGATTCGTGCGGAAGTGTCGCACGACCATAGCGATGCGACCCGGGCACAAATACCGTGGGACCATCATCCGCACCCGCGTAGTCAGTACACAGCCAAGACAGGTTGGCCACGTGAGCTATGTGCCCTCCACCTGGCGGAATCCCATGGGCATCGCTGTGCAATCCCAATCCTCCCGCCGATTCGGGTTTGATGATCCAAGTGTGGCCGGTGAGCATTGCGCTTTGACCGAGCAGCCAGCGTGCGATCGTCAAGACCTTGGGATTCGTGGCTGCCTCCGCGAACACATCGTCTTCCTGAAGCAGATACCACGAATTTCGAAAGGCGGATTTTGCTGCTTCCGGTCCAGCCGTTGCATAGTCTCCGATCTCGATGTTATTGCGTTTTTCGCACGTCCGAATGATTGCCTCGCGAAGTCGATCCGGAAAGTCATTGTCGGTACCCATCAACTCGGGCGGGATGACAGTGAGCCCGTAGGCGTCTAGTTCCAGTGCGTGTTTCGTAAGCCCAAACTGATCTAAGTCTTGCATGAGCGGATCTAGGTTCGGACAGGTTTCGTAGGATGAGATGTCTTTGTGCATTTACGCGAAAGTCTTTGCAGCTCGAACGAGCCTCGAATGTTACATCATTTCATTTCCGCGATAGGTTCGCTGTGTAGTCCTGTGAACTCCGTTTACTAATGCTTTTTCGCACGCATTTCCTTCCTGAGTCACGGAGCGTAAATTCGAGGCACTCACATAGAAACAGACCACGATAGATGTAGAGATAAAGTGTCACAAGTCAGCACTCCAAGGGCGTTGAGTCCCCAATTGGCTTTCATACCGAGTTGCGACGGGCGTAGTGCTGTGCCTTGATCCCAATAGAAAAACAGATGGGGTGGCAGTTCTATATTTATGAAACCGTGCGGAATCGAGGAATCGAACCACAGCTCGACAGTCAGATCAGTAGCGAATTAGCACGTCTAGTAATTAATTCCGTTTATGTACGAAAAAAGAGTGACTTCACGAATGAGCTGAGTGAGCCAGTCTGCACTCGCCCCAATCGATATTTGAAGACTGGCTTTGGCACATGACACGCACAAACCGAGTACCAACACTAAGCCACATCAGAACCAGATACGGACGTCCAGTCCCGTCCAACAGTGCTTAGATGGGATATCTCTGTCTGGTTAGGTTAGTAATCCCATTCACTAACGGTGAGGGACTTGGGTGCAGAACGCGCCTTGAAGAATCACGATCTGATTCGTAAGTTGCTAAAACCTCATCCCAACACCAAGGGATAGAACTAACCCGTCGACATCTGAATCCAACGGCGTCCCAAATTCAATTCCAAGAGCTAAGTCGTTGGGGAACGTGTAGAGAATGCCGCCAGAGAGTGTTCTGCTTTCTTCATTGTCAAGTCCGTAAACCGTTGCTCTGAGCAATACATCATCAAGCTGTAAGAACGTTCCAGCATGAGCTTCCCACGAGTCATCGCTTTCCCCTTCTAGCCATGAATTTGGGATGCTTACTTCCGACCGTATCAGCGACATTCCAAGAAACGGAGTCAGTTTTTGAAACTGCCATCCAATTTCGCCTCCAAACGTCGACCCACTGGACTCCAAGTCCACACAGCCGGGAGCTGCTATCGTTCGAATAGAGTCATCATAGGTTATGCAAGCGTCTCCTTCGCCATTCACAGAATTGAGCAAAGCCCCAAAATATAGGCCAGAGTCGGCAAAGTTCATATACCTCAGTCCAACACCCAACCCATCGAAGTCCATGTCCAGAGACACATATGGACCACCGATTTCACTGGTAGCCGATCCGTATTCCAGCGATGGTAGGAGAATGTGCTCGTCAGCAATTAGACAAGAGGTCACTGACACGACCAATAGTGCGCAGAGTTTCTTCATTGTTTGATTTCCTGAGTCGTTTCGATTTTCAAAGATTCTGGCAAGAATAGCGACACCAACTCAGCAGATGACACAACCCAAACACGAACCTTCTAGACTTTAGAACCCGAAATGTTCTTTACGTTCCAAGCAAACTCACACAACTGGTTTACCTGACTATTTATATAGGCAATTCTCAATCTGTACAGCTATGTTTCGTGGGATGCGATGTCGTTGTTCAAGGTAATGGAAGTGAACGCATAACTTGAAGGCGCCAAGGCAAGGCAAAGCAGAGTGGATTAGAACTGCAGTTTATTGATCTACAAGCGATTCTGATCGATCTACCCATATTGGAATGAGCACCCCAGATGGATTGAAAATCTTCCTTCGTTGCCGGTTATTTTCAACACCCGAAGAGGTTTGCTAGCTTTGAAGCAACCACCCGCTACTCACTCAGACAATTGACCCACCTAATACTCTCGGTGGGTAATATGAGATGAGTCTACTTTCAGTATATGCAGAAACCGCGGATGATTCGCCTCGCAAGAATATTGGTCTTGCCACGTGATGTATTCGATGAGATTCGAGAAAGGGCCCCTTTTTCGTTGCCGTTTTGGACGATCCTGGCTGCCTCTCTTGTGTGCTTCTTGTTTGTTTTCATCAGTTACGACGATTTAACAGTTTCAACGGTACAGGACGACGGTACGATTGCTAGCGTGGTGTCCTATGACAATATATTTCATTCGGGTATTGGAGCAGTTTATGTATGGGTTTGGGACTCGATCTGGACCTGTTGCATTTTCTTGGTTTGGACGTGCTACTACTGGGTTGTGGGCAAAGTGCTCAATGTCGTCACAAGTTGGCGAAACTGGTTCGGTTTTACGTGCTGGACTGCGGTTCCAGCGATCTTGGGCTCAATCGCTGATGCTTTGTACTTCGAGCTCACCAGCAACGGTCCGGTTGTTTCATTCGCCCTACTTCCATGGTTTCATTTATCGCCCAATCCCAATGCTCTAGTCGGTGTCTATTGGATTCCAATTTCACTCATTTGGACGCTCTACATTGCTGTCAATGGTTTCATGAGATGGACTGAAAAGAGCTTTAAGACCAGTTTGATGGTCGTGTTGCCGTCAGTTGTAGCTGTAGCTCTACTGCAATTTTTGCCCGGGGCATTTCTTTCTCCGTAGTGAGTCTTCGCGTATTTCCCTTCATGGCTCGAAATCTATATCGGTTGCCTCCGGTGCAATTAGGTACTTGAATGCATTGCTGACGGTTCCGAAGTTGAATTGCGGTTCCGAGATTCAGCTGAGTGAAGTCAGAGGGCGCATTCGAGTGATGCGGCCTATTCCATTGAAACTCAAATACCAAAGTATTGAACTTATGTGAAACACACAAATTGTGTTGCGCCCTTTAAATCAATTGGGATCACCTCCCAAATGTATACTCTCTGCCTGCATCCACCCCTAGAGACCACGAAATGTTATTGAGCGGAGCTATTAAGTCATTGAAAGTCAACACCTATCTCGGAAGATTAGCCGCAATCGTTTGCCTGCTGACGTTGGGATTCGCGCTGACCGCGAATGCCGTGGACGTTGAAGAGGACGTCATTTACGGACACAAGGACGGGATGGCTCTTATCTACCATGTGCTAACCCCTGAGGAGCAAAATGGTGCAGCTGTGTTGCTAATGATTAGTGGCGGATGGTATTCATGGAATATGAGCGGTGAGATGATGGCTTACTTCACGTCATTTCTCACTGACGAAGGTTTCACGGTAATTGCTGTAAATCACGGTAGTTCTCCACGCTACCAGGTACCTGACGCCGTCTCGGATGTTCGTCGCGCTGTTCGACACATTCGAGCAAATGCGGATGAATATGGAATTGATGCCGACAGAATGGGTGTATACGGTGCCAGTGCTGGGGGACACCTATCGCTGATGCTGGGGCTGACAAGTGATGAGGGAAATGCAGAAGCCGAAGACCCCATCAATCAAGTGTCAAATCGGGTCAACGCTGTGGTTGCCTACTTTCCGCCTGTTGATCTAAAGGACTGGGTGAATGATGAGTCTGACTACCCAGCATTGCGTTTCGATCCCGAGTTAGCGCCAGCCAATTCACCGATAGAGTTTGTGACCGACGATGACCCGCCCATTCTCCTGATTCACGGAGATCAGGACGACGTTGTTCCGGTAGAACATAGTCGGCGTATGCACGCCGCCCTGAAAGAAGCAGGTGTAACCAACGAATACATCGAGATCGAAGGCGCGGGCCATTCTTTTTCTACGCCGGAGCACTCCGAAAGAGTGAATAAAGCAACCGTAGACTTCTTTAAGGAGCACTTGGCCCCACCACCGTAGAGCTTGGAATTTAAGCTCTATACCTCGAACGCGAGCGGAGATTCCTTAGCGTCTTCAAGAAAAGTCCGTGGCCGACGCGACTCGAAATGAACGCGCAAGCTGTTTCTGGCCAAAGCATGTAGATTGCGCCTTCGCGGGCTTTGAAGAAAGCGCGCTAGCGAAAACTTAGATTTATCAGGGACCGTACTGGGACTCTATGTCCACCTGGATGCGTTCATTTCGAATGGTCAGAAGTTCTCCCTTCGCCCAGTCGGACAGTTCTCCCATTGGAAATCTAACACCTGGACAGGTTGTTGTCTTGTCCGCCCTGACTTGGCGATGAGCTCCCAGCACGAAACCCGGATAACGCATTTTTAAATCCACGAGCAACTCTTTCAGCCCGTTCATCTGTTCTGGACTTGGGGTGAGCTCGTCAAATACACCCGAAATTACGATCCCGAGGCTATTCGGATGTTGACCTTTGTTGTTTGTGGGAATTAGTTGAGTTCGCGAACCATCCAATTCAATGCGAAAGTGAAAATTGGTTCGAGCACACCCATCGTGATGAAGCAGGACAAACTTGACTGCTCCTATTGGAGTATCCGCGTCGATCAGGCCGCCCTTCACATTCTTTCTCTCCTTTAGTCATCCCAAATGTTATTGGGCAATGGGAGATCTCTATAGTCGGCTTCGGAGTGCCAACCTCGAATTTCGGGCTGCCACTCTCTGACGAAATGCATCAGTTGTCGAAGATGCTGCGCAACATGCCACGTGCATCTTTCAAGTACTTGATGCCTAGTCTGCGGACCGTAGAACGTCTTTACCCTTGATTGCCAGTCGTTAGGAGGATATTTCAATTCCTCTCGTGTGCGTTCGATCCTTCCACATAGATCGTCGATCAAAATAGGAGTGTCGGATTCCGAGTGTACATTTGCTGGATCAGTTTCAAGAGTTTCAATCTTTCCCGTTACTGGCTGAGCAACCTCGACAGTGTGATGAAGGAGTTCCAGCACCGTGCGATCACGTCCCGGCAATCTCTTATTCAGAACATTAGATGAGAGTTGAGGAGTCACTGACTGAATTGCCGACAGAAAAAGATCAAGTCTCTCAACTAATTCCGAAGGGTCAAGTCGGGGGTTTGCGTCGAATTCGAGACCAAGCAAATGAGCGACTTGGGCAAGATCCACTCCTGATATAGACTTCTCTCCAAGAGTTATAACAGGCACCGAACTGAAGCCGATGTGGGCTAGGTCTTCCAATGCCTCAAATTGTTCAGAGACGTTGATGGAATTGAACTCGACTTCACGAGCCGAGAGAAACTCCTTAACTCGAAGGCAGCTTGTTCATCCAGGTTGCCAATATACGGTCGGACAGGATGAGATATCGGCAGCGTTTGTCAAGGCGACTAATCCTCGCTCGATTCCGATTCCCAATAGGGTGGAGTATTGAGAGGACCAATGTTTTCTCCAAGCTGTATGAGCACACCGTGAGAACTCTTTGGGGAAATGAAAGCATCAACTCCGCCACTTGAAGGATCCAAGTTCTTGTCGACCACTCGGACGCCATTTTCTTCAAGTCGCTGAGTTTGTTCGTCCAAATTGGGCGTCTGCAGCGTTATGTGATGGACGCCTTCCCCTCTCTTTTCGATGAATTTTGCTAGAAATCCATCAGGATCGACAGGTTCGAGCAGTTCGATGCAAAATCCATCGAGATCGAAGATTCCCAGCTTGAACTCGCCGGTGTGATGCATGCTTGTTCGTACGTGCTTGGCTCCCAGCTGGCCTTCGTAGAACTGACGTGCATCCTCAATGCTCTTGACGGCAATTCCAATGTGGTCCATTCGCCCTATCGACTTCGTATCGGACACAGGTTCGAAAATCCTCTTATGGTGATTTACGCATTTGAATCTTAGATTCAGACCTCTAAGTGGTTAGCCACTGAAACTTCTGAGGCTTACGGCTTGCTCGTGGGTGTAGAGGTACATTGATCATTGCTGGACCGTCATGCTCCATGACTTCGTCCAAGGCGGATCGTAGGTCCGTCGGATCGGCAACGTACATTCCCTTGCCGCCTAACGCTTCCAACATCCCTTCGTATCGAGCACCATAGGTCAGAAAGCCAGGTGGAAGTTTTTGACCTTCCTCCGGCTGTGGATATCCACCACCAATTCCACCGTTGTTCAACACAATGAGCTTAATAGGCAAGTTGTAGCGAACCATGGTTTCGAGTTCCATACCCGAAAAACCAAATGCAGAGTCTCCTTGTACGGACACTATGGGTTTGTCGGGATTCGTTACCGCCGCTGCGATGGCGAAGCCCAAACCGACCCCCATCGTTCCATAGGTTCCCGCATCAAGACGATGCCTAGCGCGCCGATTCAGCATTTGAGTTCTGCCGATATCCATCGTGTTGGCACCTTCTCCAATGATGATCGCATCATCAGGCAACCAATCATCGATGTCTCGAAATGCTCTGTAGTAGTTCGTCGGGCTCGTGTCATCTTCAGTCATACCACGCACGGCTTCGACATTTTCATTGGCTTTGCCTTGCAGTGTGGCACGCCAGTCCGTCTCGGCAGGATAGAACCACTGTCGGTTGGACAGAGCAGTATTGAGTTGCTGGGTTACTGCCTTTCCGTCTCCGACGAGGGCAACTTCAGGAGCTACATTTCGCCCGATTTCTTCTTGTGCGATATCAAGCTGAATCACTCGTACATTCTCGGCAAACCTTGGCGGCAGACCGAAGTGCATGATCCAATTGAGGCGAGCTCCCATGAGAAATACCACATCGGCTTCTCGCAGTGCTGTGCTTCGCGCCGCGCCTACGGACAAAGGATCGTCATCGGGAAGTACACCCTTGCCCATCGGAGACGCAAGGAACGGAAGCTGCGTTCGTTCCATAAACGCTCGAACCTCTTCTTCGGCACGGGACCATGCCATTCCCTTGCCCACAACTACCAAAGGCCTTTTAGCGGACTCCAAAACCGAGAGAGCTTCTTCCACTGCTTGCGGGTCTGCGAGTGAACGAGGTGGGTCAACCACTCGGTTCGCCGTGACTACCTCGGATTCTTCCACTTTTCCACGAATGATGTCGTCCGGAAAGTCCAGGTAGGATGCGCCCGGTCGACCGTACAGGGAGTTTCGAACGGCTTCAGCCACATAAAAGGGAATGCGACCTGTGTGCTCTATGGCGTGAGCGTACTTGCAATAGGGTTTGGCTAATTCGACCTGCCGTTCTTCTTGAAACGCTCCCATTCCGTTTTGGTAAACGGGAGAAGCACCACCGATGAGAATCATCGGCCAGCAGTTTTGCTGTGCGTTGGCGAGGCCCGCGAATGCGTGAATCACTCCAGGACCGGAAACTGTCAGACAAGCCTGCGGGCGACCTGTGAGGTAACCGGCCGCATGAGCGGCGTAGCTGGCTGCTTGTTCATTGCGCATCCCAATGAATTGAATTCCTGCATCTTGCGCTGCAGAAGCCACACCTTGAACCGGAAAACCAATGATTCCGAACATGTAGTCGACACCCTGCTCTTTCAAGCTGCGAGCCATCAACGTTGCGCCATTGATAGTTGCCATATTCCCTCTCCCTTGTAGTCAGCGATTTGTACTCAATGTGCAGAATAGACCATCTCTTCTACGCACACCGACAACAACAATTACTAGCTCTTGAGGCGTATAGTACTTAACTGGTTCGTTGAAGCCTTGGGAGCCCGGGAGTTTGCCAATGAACTTCGATACACAGAAAGCACGTGCCGTAATTGACAAGGCGAAATCGGAACAGAGAGTGTCTCTCTCACCAGAGGAAGTGGCACTAATCGCCGATGCGTATCGAATTCCAACGCCCAATCAGCACTTTGTCGCCAGTGCCGAAGAAGCAGCCGAGCTGGTTGCGGAAGACCATACACCAAAGGTTGTAAAGATCGTTTCCGACGAAATCCTGCACAAGACTGACGTAGGCGGAGTTGTCACCGATGTGGTTGGTACGGAAGCCATGCGAAACGCTTTTCAGCGGGTAGTCGAAAGTGCACGTGTCCAACATTCAGAAGCTCAGATTAAGGGAGCATTAATTCAGGATCAAGTACCGGATGGGGTTGAAGTGATTATTGGTGCAACCTCGGATCCCGTATTTGGAAAGCTGGTTGCTTTTGGATTGGGAGGGATCATGGTCGAGGTGCTGAAAGACATTACGTTTCGATTGGCACCTACAACCAGGACTCAAGCCAGTGAGATGTTGGACGAGATCTCAGGTAGCAAATTGCTTGAAGGAGTGAGAGGAAAGCCTGCTGTAGGAAAGGAGGGCCTCATCGACCTGATTTGTTCGGTAAGTCAATTGGTGGCCGATTGCCCCGAGATCAGCGAAATTGATCTAAACCCCGTAATTGCCACTTCAACGGACTCTGTCGCTGTTGATGTACGCATCATCCTTGATTTTGAAGAGCAGGTTCAACGACCTCGTCCTTCAAAGGACGAAATTCTGGCAGCTATGACCAGGATCATGAGACCTTCTGCTGTTGCCGTGGTAGGAGCTTCTGCCGAAGACGGCAAGATCGGAAACTCGGTCATGCGAAATCTCATCGATGGTGGATACCAGGGACACTTGTATCCCGTCCATCCTCGCGCGGATGAAATATTGGGAAAGAAGTGCTATCCGACAGTATTGGACATCCCTACAGATGTAGACATTGCGGTGTTTTGCATTCCTGCGAGATTCGTCGCTTCAGTAATCGCAGAGTGCGGCCAAAAAGGTATCGCAGGAGCTGTGTTGATTCCCTCTGGGTTTGCAGAGATCGGCGAGCACGAGCTGCAACAGGAAGTCGTGGAAGCAGCCCGAGAGCACAACGTTCGACTCTTGGGTCCCAACATCTACGGGTTTTACTACACGCACCACGATTTGTGCGCGACGTTTTGTACTCCCTACACTGAAAGAGGCTCGGTGGCTCTATCGTCTCAGAGCGGTGGAGTCGGAATGGCGATCATTGGATTTAGCCGAAGTGCCAATATGGGAGTGTCGGCAATTGTTGGATTGGGCAACAAGGCGGATATCGACGAAGACGACCTACTCACGTTCTTTGAAGACGACCCAAATACACAGGTCGTTGCAATGCACGTGGAAGATCTGAAGGATGGCCGCGCCTTTGCAGACGTAGCTTCTAGAGTATCCAAGAAGAAACCCGTTGTAGTTCTCAAGGCAGGACGAACTCAGCAAGGTGCTCGAGCAGCTAGTTCTCACACAGGTGCGCTTGCGGGCGACGATCAGGTCTACGATGCGGTTCTACGCCAAAGTGGTGTCATTCGAGTGAATTCGTTGAACGACATGCTCGAGTTTGCGAGAGGACTCGCTGTTCTGCCCACTCCAAAAGGAGAAAACGTGCTAATTCTCACGGGCGCGGGTGGTTCTGGTGTCCTTCTTTCGGATGCGTGCGTTGACAACGATTTGACGCTTATGGCAATGCCCGAAGACCTGGACGCGGCGTTTCGAGAATTCATTCCTCCATTTGGGGCAGCGGGCAATCCAGTCGACATAACAGGTGGAGAGCCGCCTTCGACGTACTCGGCAACCATCGACTTAGCTCTGAACGAAGTTCGCATCCACTCGTTGGTCGTGGGTTACTGGCACACAATCATTACTCCGCCGATGGTCTTCGCAGAACTGCTCGCAGAATCCGTTTCTGCTGCTCGCGACAAGGGAATCGACAAACCGGTGGTTTGTTCTCTAGTGGGCGATGTGGAAGTGGAGAAAGCGTGCGAGTTTCTCAACGAGCATCGAATACTTGCATACCCCTATACTGCAGAGAAACCCGTTGCAGTGTTGGGTGCTAAGTACCATTGGGCACGTCAAGCAGGAACATTGTAGAAACAATTCGCAAGACGCAAGGGATTTATTTAGTCTGTTCGAATACGGGCACGTAACGGTTCACGAAATCACTCTGTAGCGCACAAACGATGCAAGCTTCAGATACTTCTCAAGGCATCTAGTAGAGTGAATGGTCGCAGTTAGCATGAGAGAAGCAAAATCTGTTGTGATAAATAGTGTTCTTTCTGTATACAGATGAGATTTATTGGAGGCTTCGAGTTTCAAGCTCGTTTGCATTAATTCGCGTTTGCCGCAAAAAATAGCGTTCAAAACGGTCTGTAAACACGGAGAGCGGTGTTGAATCTTCGATGTAATAGTCCATGCTAAATCGACAGTCTTGGATATCTTGTGACCCCTCTTCACTCAGAGCGACAAATCGTCGGCCGAGCTCAGAATACTCATTAAAGCTTAATTTCTTATTAAGTGGCCACTCATCCAGTAGAGTCAACACCGAATCGCGATCATAGAGTTCACCAAGAAAGTCCACCGCATGCGTTGTTCGAAACATTTCGTTTTTTTGTACTAACGTAATTCCATCAGCTTCTATATGTAAAGTACCAATCGGCAATGATGGACCGCGAAGTTCGGTCTGAATGTTTGCCGGAGGTTCATAAGTGCAGATCACCATTCCTCCAGCCTTTGCATTTATGAGCTCTGTTCTAAGTAGTCCCACTTGATGTTTGGCAGATGTGTTTCGGCTACGCTCATCTTCAAGGAGCGACTTCGTTGTTCTTAATTCTTTCTCTAGACTTGCTATATTTTCCCAATGACTTGCTGGTGAGGAGCTTGCTTGAGATTCCAAGTCTCTGAGCCAATTGTCAAGTAGATTCGGTTTAGCGCTAAGAATTCTGACGGTTCGTGTGAGAATTCTCCAAGTCTCGCTGATTTCAATTTCCGAACCTGACTCGACTAAGGCTTCGACCAAACGGTTGGCTTCTTCAAGAGATGCCACGCTATCAAAATCCTTGCTTGTACTCTTGGTCTCTTGGAGCAACAGGAGCAATACAAAGAGTGTGATCACCATTAATTCGGCGAGCGTAACTCCCATTATGAAACCGCGGCGGTTGGCTCGTTGGATGCCAGTCAAGTTAGGTAGATGATCGCTCGGCATGTCGCTTACTACGTGAGCCGAAACGGAAGATTCCTAAACGACCGCGACTTTCGGAAGCTGTTTCAAGTTCGTTAAGAATGCTCTTGAATAACTCGTTTGTTTGCTCGATGTGACTTGTCAAGTCCCTGAGACTCTTTGCCTGGTTCTCTTGCACCGTCAGCAACGCATGACTCTCGCGTACAAAGGACTCTAAGCCACTCAGTGAATCAGTTACATCGGTTGTGTTCAAAACTGACAGTCGTTTCCCAACAGCGTTTAGCAGTTGTTCAGTGTGTGAGAACACATGACTAAACTTCTGTTGTAATCCCTCAATGTGCTGGGATATAGAAACGGGCGCTTCTTGAATTTTCTTGTCAGCTTCAGTGATCGACCTTTCCATCCGGTCAAAGCTCTGTGCCAAGAGACTTGCATTAGACTCTAGGCGCTTCAACATAGACTGAACTTGCTGGTCGATTTCCATCGACGGTAAATCGATTTCTTCGATCCTAGACTTAACGGTTTGCTCAACCGTGCCGATCGCTTGCCGAACGCGGTGACCTGCTGATTCTGAGGAGTCTTGTAGGTACCGACGCAAATCATCTATTAGTTCTCTTACTACTTCGGTGACAAAATCTCGGGCTGCGTTCAACGCTTCCTCAACTTGCTCAGCGAAAACATCTGGCGAGATTGTTAGATTGTTGAATTGGGATGAAAACTCCAATATTGATTGACTTGCACTAGCTAACGCGGGTTTTAGGTGTGACGAAATCGCATCGCTTGGGATTTGGATTTGGGTCAGTCGTTGTTCAAGCTGCTCAACTTGGCTGGCCAGCTTGTCTGAATACTCCTTCGCCCGCTCGGTGTGTTCATCAAACGTCTGCAGCAATAGGATGTGACTTTGTTCGATTTTTGTATTTGTCTCTCGAATTCTGAAGACTGTCCCTTCAACTAATTCACTGATTTCTTGATCTACTGTTAGTTTGGATTCTGCCATCTGATCGCGCTGCAGATAGACCACCCGTAGTGTTAGTCCTAATAGAGTGGTAGCTAAGCCAATACCCAAATCCCCTAAGACCCCTTCCACTTGTGCAATCGATTGTTCGTGAAATCTGTATAGCGAAACCGCTAATGCTCCAACAGTAAAAAGAAACCCTAGATAGTAAAGATTATCCGCTGCTCGTTCATCGGACTGAAGACTGAAAAAGTGTAAACAAGCAGCATATGCAAGAATAATTGCACATAATGGCCAAACTACGACGAATGCAGATTGATTAAAGAAGTTTGGGAGTCTAAGGAGAGCCAGTAGTGACAAACCAACTATGACGCAGCCGATGAATATCCATGTAGAGAAGTCCCTCGTCCCTTTCAAATTAAGACGCACTCTAATTGACGCCAGTGATCTTGACTATTGAATTTACGGTGCCACCACAAGCGCTCAAGTAGCTTTCCCACCAATTCACTAAGTTGAGTTCTTGCGTGGGTATTGATGGACGTGCTCCGAAGAGAATATCGATGTCAACATCGTCTAGATTTGGACATTGGTTATGGATTCGTACGCGGTTTTCCTCGTAGCTGTCTAGCCAATTGGGACTGTAGTGCGAAAGTACATCCGAATGTTCAATTAGATCAGATACAAGAAGAATACGACGTTGTGATCCGTCTCGATTGTGATTTGCCGCAATCCAACCCAGTGACTCAATAATCGGTGAGTTGTTTTCTGTCCCTTGAAGGTGCTCAAGAGCTTGGTCGACTTTCGCCTTGAAGGATTCTTCACGTAGTAGTCGTTCTATAGGTGAGTGCTGAAGTTCGCGACCAGGTTTGCACGCATCGAGTAGCGGTATCTGTTCACCTTGCTGAATCATATACACGCGAACTCGGTCATAGGTGTTGAGCTCGTCCACCGTCTTCCATACTTTATTGACTATTTCCCTTCGTTGCCCTGGGCCGTAAGGATCAGTCGCGTCTAGTGCAATCGACAAAGAAATTTGTGTGCGCGAAGGTTTTTTTGGGCAGCCCGTCTGAGGGTCCAATTGTCGATTGCCCACGAGAACCACGACAACAACTATTGCAATGATTGCAATAATCAAGACGAAAACGACTACTTTTGCCACGATTGGTAATTGACCCGTACGCTACCGCTAAAAGACCTCTAAAGGATCACGTCTTATTACATCCTTAGAAGACTTTACCTCTTCCTTTGCTGCTACAAATTCCGTGGCAAGTCGTTCTGTCAAGTCATCAAGTTTGCTAAGAAATTCGTCAGATTTTGCTTTTGTAGGACCTTGGGGCAGCGAAAAGTCTTGAATCGGTGCGTTGGGTATGGTCGGTTGTTCGCTGAAGTACATTGGTTCAGGTGTGTTCCGGGCACCTCTGTTTTGTTCACGATATTCTTCAATCAACTGTTCGTAGTCTGAATGCAACGTCTCACATGCCGAATAAAAGCTAGTCTCAAGACTTTTTGACCTAGTTTGCAAATCAGGGGCTTCGGTAAGATCGCGTTGAAATCTGGCTTTCTTTGCATCAATGGCTTCTGACTCCCTTTAATGCAATGCATCAATACGTACTAGAAGAGATTTTCGTATTGTGTCATAGGCTTTTCTTTGCCTATGGTATTCCTTGGACATCCCGCCGTACCGAGGATAGCTGTCATTCCAAAAGATTCCATCCCATAGGCTTAAAACAAATGCAATCAGGCCCGCGAGAACAAGCATCCAGGAAAGTGTGTCTGCAATTCCAAGAGGGTTGTTAAACAGATTGGCCCATGCTTCAACCCCAATATTGTTGACTTGGTGCACTAAGCTCTGCAGGGCGTCTAAATCCGTACTGAAACGGTCTCGATTTGCCAATTCCAATGCTGCAGACCGGTAGTGACCCATTAGCAAATTGATAAAGAGACCAACAAAGATCAGGACAAGTCCACACAGGTAGGCAAATACTATCTTTGCTTTGTGTTTTCCTTCCCACTTATATTGCACTCCCTTAACCGGAGTTCCAACCACGAATGGGAAAATGCAGTTAATGAAACAGTAGAGGATCGACACTATCAGCACCATTGCTATTCCGCCGCTTTCCTGAAGCAAGAAGAATGTGATAAGCAGCTCGGCGGCGAAAAAACAAAGGAGGATATTGAGCGCAGTCCAAATGTCCTTGCAGTTCGGTCTCCGTCTTGAGAGGTCGTGTTCTCCTCGAAACTTAAGCAATTGGTCTGCAGACTGCCTCAGATTGTCGCTTGTTTGGCTGAGACCGTCCCGCAAGTTTTCGCAATTGAGTCGAAAAGTTTCAACCAATTTTGGTGGAATGTCTGATAGGGGACCTTTAGACCACCTTTGTAGTATTTCTTCGTGTCTTCTCTGGTAAGCATCTCGTTGCTGATAAAGGGTTGTTCGGTATTGTGATTGGCACTCAAGACACAAGCCCCGAATTGATTGTTCAGTATTTGACTCTCGGTTTGACTCCGATTTTGGTACTTCGTTGATGCCGTCTTTCCTTGCATTTCGATCTAAATTTGTTTTTCCACGCACCATCGATTTGTCAAGTGGGGGAAAGTTACGAGATGAACCTGTTACTGGAGTCTGATTTTGTGCCATGAATTGCCTACAGCATAGGAGGAACATTCTTGAATATTGCCATAGTTACCAACTGTGGCATATAAAACGACGAATTGATTTTTTGCATTTTAGACTTCCAACCTCATCCGCTCGAACTGAGCAGGAATCACGTTGAAGTCAAAGTATGAACGAGTGTCCATCTAACAGAACTCTTTTCTTGTCCGTTAAGAAGTGCCTGTTCCGAGCTCTCTACAGGTCAATGTACTGTGTCGCAACTTCAGAAGCTCCGCTTGAACCGGCCATTTGGACACGGTCTGAGCAGATTACACAGTACATTCTCTAACAAGTTCACTTGGAAATGCTGAGCCTTTCTACCTCAAGCTCACTATGGCAGTCGGATATGTGCACTTAATCCGAAACTTGCAAGACAGTCGCAATTCCATGAAATCTAAGTCCATTTCACTGAGGTTAGAAAGATGGTGCCGCAACGTAAGTGAAATCATTAGAATTCGGTCCCGGGGTCCGAGGTTCAAGTCTCCTGCAGATAGTGGACCCCACCTATCCGAAACCGAATTTGACCGACGAACTATGAAAGCAATCAACCGGCAATTCACTGAAATAATCAACGGCAACAAGCAGTTCATAATTCCCGTGTTCCAACGAGACTTCAGCTGGACGCGAGAGCAATGGGCTCAGTTGTGGCGGGACGTATTACATGCGAGTGGAAATGAATCCAGCTCGCATTTTATGGGTTCGATCGTATACATCGGAGCCGATCTAGGTGCAGCCTTCACAAGTTGGTTGCTGATTGATGGTCAACAACGACTGACCTCATTGACTCTCCTTATGGTCGCGTTGCGCGACCACATTCAAGACTCGAATTGGTCAGGCAGTGAGGACGGTCCCACTGCGGACAGAATTGATGCCTACTACCTGAAAAACATCCACGAGTCTGGAAAACGCAAGTACAAGCTTGTGCTACGTCGCAAGGACAACGCCACTCTTAAAACTCTGATTACTGGGCAAGAGCTGTCCGAACTTGAAGGTGGTCAGTCTGAATCGATTGTCGAAGCGTACAAATACTTCCGGAGAGTATTGGCTGAACCGTCGTGCAATCCAGAGTTTGTATATAAGGGGATAGCTCGTCTGAACATAGTTGACGTCACCCTTGATCGAGGTGTTGACAATCCGCAGCTTGTGTTTGAGAGCATGAACTCAACTGGAATTGACCTGCGCCAAAGCGATTTGGTTAGGAACTACCTGCTGATGGATCTCGACGAGTCGGAACAAACACGGCTATATGACCAATACTGGAGCAAAATCGAGTCTTACTTCCGTACATCCGAAAGTGCATTGGACGGATTCCTGCGGGATTACATGGCGCTAGAGCAAAGACTGACACAGCCCATTAGGCTGGACCGCGTGTACGCAGAGTTCAAGTCCTTTCGAATGGGCGACGTCGTGAACCCACTAGAGAAATTGCTAATCGATATGGTTCGTGTTGCACGAAGCTATGCCTCGTTCTTGGGAATCGCTTCAATGCAGCGTGAGCGGCTTGCTGAAGCTATGAGTCATATGCGGTCTCTCAACACGACCCAAGGTCTATTAATCATGCGCCTTTACGACTTTCATCAGAAGGATTTGCTAGCTAGGAACGAGTTCATCAACGCCGTTGAACTGATCGAGAGTTATCTTTTGCGTCGGGCAGTGTTGGGACTGCAGACGCGAAGCTATTGGTCCGTATTTGCAAGAGTCGCTCACCTTCTGCATAAAGATTCAGTGTTTGAATCCTTGAAGGTTGAGTTAGCGAGACTACGAGGAACCTACCGTTTCCCAAATGACGAAGAATTCAGGAGAGGTTTGAGAGAGCATGACCTCTATGGATTGCGTGTTTGCAAGCACATTCTCGACCGACTCGAAAACTCGGGCCAGCGAGAGAAAAGTCCCGTTCACAACTACTCGATTGAGCACATAATGCCTCAAGGAATCAATGGGTCACCAGATTGGCAAAGTATGCTAGGCTCTGACTGGCGTGAATTGCACGAGACCCACTTACATCGTTTGGGCAATTTGACGCTGACTGCTTACAACAGCACCTATTCTAACCGGCCATTCGATGACAAGAAATCCATTGAAGGAGGGTTCCGTCAAAGTGCAGTACGACTTAATCAAGATGTCAGAGACGAACAGAATTGGACGGCTGCTCAAATTGAAACACGTACAGAGCGACTAGCTGCGCAGGCACTGCAAGTTTGGCCCCACCATGGTGCCGACCAAGAGAGCATCCAGAAAGCAGATCTTCGGGACTTACGGAAGCGAGCCTCTGAGCGAAATGTGAGCGATCTGACCATGAGCGATAGAGTTAGACAGATACTCGACGAGGTCTTAAGAGCGACTGATGACATTGCTGATGTGATTAAGGTTATTGAGCGTCGGTCTGTGAGCTGCTACGGACCGGAGTTCTTTGCTGAACTTATGCCTATGGGAAGCTCTGTAAGAGTGATTCTTCCCTTGGAATTTAGCGATGCAATGGAGTCAGAAGGTACTACTGTTTACGATGCATCGACGTGGAAGTATGTACCGAACCGTGTGAACACTGATTGTAATCTCTTGGTAGATGTGTGGGGAATGGAAGGTGTTGCCGCAGTAATGCCTTCAATTCGCCAAGCACTGGATCAATCTCGTCAATAAACGCACGAGGAACTGACCAGCTTTCTCTTACAGAAGGTCTGGATGTAGTTTTAAACGACGAGGGACTCGTCCCTGACTAAGTGGAGTCGGATAACACTTGGCACATCTTTCTCTTCAAAGTGACACAAGACAGCGTCTCGAACCATCTCCTTTAGATCGTTCCAATTGTCCCCTTGGGTGAAAACACTGTGACCAAGTGCTCGGGCGTTGTAGCCACCTTCAAGGGCTTCAGCTACTTCGAAAATGATCTCACTTGTCGTCGGTGACTCTCTCATCGAATGTTCTTTCCTGCAGAATTTGTCACATGACCTGTTGTCCGTCAATTGTTCCAAAATTGCTTCACAATCACTCCGTGGCTCAAGCAGAATATTTTGCTCCAATTGCCGTCTGATTCTTGCATTTGATGTAGTTTGTAGAAATATCGGCTGAATCTGATTTCGTAGCCGATCTTCAAACTAACTCGGACTTGGTCAGAAGCCCTTGAATTTCGCATCGCGTTTCTCGCGAAAGGCTTGAGCTCCCTCGCGACCGTCCCACGACATTCCAACAAGTGGAATTGCGGATTCAGACCATTGCATGGCCGTGTCAAAATCCATGTTTGCGGTCCTCACCGCCAAGAGTTTGCCAATTTTCTGTCCAATTGGCGGTCCCGCTTCGATTTCGAGAGCCAATTCCATAGTGCGTCCTTCTAGTTTTTCCGGCTCGACTAGATAGTTGGAAAAGCCTGCTTCGTGGGCCTCTTCGGCACTCATAAACCGTCCAGTCATCATGAGTTCCATCGCCTTGCGCCAACCGACCACTTTGGGCAGCGACCAGAAACCGCCTAAGTCCGCATAGAGTCCTCGTTTCACATACGCAACTTGGAATCGAGCTGCAGTTGAAACAACGGCAAGATCGCAGTGGCTTGCAAGATCAAATCCAGCGCCAACGCATGGACCATTGACCATAGCAATAATCGGCACTTCCATCCGTCGCAGGGCGATGTAGGTCTCCGTTTCATGCCTGAAATTGAGACGGTATCCTTCGATGTCCGCTGTACCAGCTTCGTCCAGTCCTTCTGGCCTCGGATCAGGATTTGGGTTTGCTGCCCCGCTGAAGTCCATGCCAGCGCAGAATCCACGTCCAGCACCTGTAATCACTATGCAGCGTATCGTTCGGTCAAATCGCGCATGGAACAAGATTTCGCGCATTTCCTTGAGTAAAGGAAACGTCAATGCATTGAGTTTATGAGGACGATTGAGCGTCAGCCAGAGAATTCCGTTCGCTTCGCCTCTGCGTTCTTGGAGAATAGGTTGTTCGTCCGACATGGGAATTGTCCGAAGTACTGATGGAGTGCTTATCGTACTGATTCGGTGCGGAAACTAGATGACATCTGATTATCATGTACAATAAACACTGTTTATAAATATAGTTTAGTTGTCAGAGAGCAACATCTGGATTACTAGGATGCGTAACGGAAAGACGCAGATAAAGTTAGGTTCATGACCTAGATGTATCGGTTCTTCAGATAGAGACGTGCTGTTGCAATTTGTCGAGACAACCTCGACTCGGTGATCCATCGATTTCCCAAATAGGTGCCGAAATTTAGTTGATAGTACGTCGTGAAGCTCGGTGGCTCTCATGTCGAGCGTCTCTTGGATCTTCTTAGACAACACTAGCTGATGACAAACAACTGACTTTACATTAGGAGAAACACATCATGTATTCAGAAAGAAAAAACCATTTCAGGGAACTGGAGAATGCTCGAAATTCAAAGGTTCTTCTCTATGTAACGGGTGACCGGCCCGGATGGGAAACCCAAGTATCTTCAGAAGCTTTCGACCCCTTTGTCGACCATCTAGACAAGATGGGTGTGGTTGATCGTATTAGCTTGGTTCTCTATACCCGAGGTGGGGACCCGCTTGCGGGCTGGAGCATTGTCAATCTTGTCAAACAGTTTTGTAGCGAACTCGAGGTCATCATTCCTCATAAGTGTCATAGTACGGGTACTTTGATTGCCCTTGGAGCCCGGAAGATCCTAATGACGAAACAAGCTACATTAGGGTCGATTGATCCCAGCGTAGATACACCGCTAAATCCGCAAATCGAAGGGGCGCCGCTTGAGTCACGTGTTCCTGTGAGTGTTGAAGGAATTCAAGGATTCATCACCTTGGCAAGAAAGGAGTTGGGACTCAAAGGTGAGGCGGGTTTGGCCAAGATTTTGATGAATCTGTCAAAGCAAGTGCATCCTTTGGTGCTAGGTCAAGCGATTCGAATACGAGAATTGATTCCAAGGTTGGCCCGCCGATTAATCGTCGATCAAGTCTCAAACTTGGACAAGATCGAAGAGCTGATCAACTTCCTTACATCGGAGTCGGGAAGTCACGACTACACGATTAGTCGACCAGAGGGTCGCGAGCTAGGTCTAAACATCGAGTCACCCAACGATACGCTTTACGAAACTATCAAAAGTCTATATGATGATTTTCGGAACGAGCTTCAACTGAACGTAGGCTTTGACCAAGGTGCCGCTGTGGGGCAAGAAAACACAAGGTCGTACGAGATCAAACGCGCGTTAGTTGAGAGCTTTGCTGGAGGATCACATTACTTTGTGAGTGAGGGAACTTTCTCGAGAATTTTGGTCAATACACCGGAAGGACAACAGCCTGGCACTCGTGACGAACGCACATTCGAGGGGTGGAGAAGAATTGCATGTGGAGTTTAGATTCAAGGACTGACGCGAGCCACATTGTTCCAAGAAAGAGAACAGGGGCGTTCCCTGGAGTCGTATTTACGTCAGCTAAACCTGATTGCCTCTCAAGCATCATCAAGAATCGGACGGTGGTTGATAGAAATATAACACTACTGAAAGACCTAAACTATAGTCCGAATCAATCGACCCCTATCGAAGGCGACCAGCCCTCGAATTAGCTTTAAGCACAAGACGTACTCGTAGTAGCTGGATTGTTCATAGTCTGGCTCTGAATCCATCGGTCAAACTGTCGGACACCTTCGCATCGCGAATAAGTGCAGATGGCATCGCAAACCAGTGGTTTGACCTGGGATCCAGTCAGCTTTCGCTGATATTCAGTCGAGAGTGCGTCGGTTGAAAGGAACCGTTGTATAAAACTCGGATCAATTGACTATTTCGGAAACTGTAGAGGTGTTTACGACTATTACGAACAACCGAATCGCAGTTGTTGCCTACATCGTTCTAGTTTGTGTCACCTCAGGCTACACATGGGCATGCAGTTGTGGATCAGGCTCAAGTCATGAAGTCGCAATTAGCAAGAGATTCAATTCAACGGACGTTGTGTTTACTGGCATCGTGGAGAGCATAAAGGAGGCACCGGAGAACTATACGGAGGTATGGGAATTTGAAGACGAAGAAGACTGGGTGATTCCTGCAGTCGAAGTGCGAATCAATGTCGAAGATGGATGGAAGGGCAAGCTAGAGAAACAGGTTGCGGTGTACACGATGGATCACAGGTCGAACAACTGCGGCTACGACTTTAAGGAAAAAGGCAGATATACGGTGTTTGCGAATTTCAAAAAAAACAGCGAGCAAGAAGAGAGCGATGACAGTAATTCCTATCTTTGGACAAGTTGGTGTCATCACAACATAGACTTCAGCGAAGTCGAAGACGAGAACGAGGACCGGCTCAAAGAGCTATTTGAAGAGCTCAAGATTGAGCACGAGCAATCCGAAGATGAGCCTGAGGATTTAGCCAATGACAAGGAAGAGAGCAGTACACCGCTATAAACAGACTCATTAGCGTACTTGTCTGATCCATAGTTCTTGCATCGAGAAATCTGTTGTGTGCACAAACCTCCGCGACGAACCTCAAGGTTTGCTCGACAAAAGCCTACAAAACTTCGTTAAGTTAAGCCGCCTCCCAACAAGCAAAGAATGGGTAGCAAATTGACAGAATCCATACAAAAACACCAAAGTCTCAATCGAGCAGCGTGGGACACGAAAGCCGAGGAATATTCCGACCCGGCAGAGTCCAAGTGGGCATCGGGCGAGCCTGTCTGGGGAATATGGGAATTGCCGAACAAATCGGTTCCGATGCTGCCCGAAAACCTGTCTGGACGACGGTGTCTGGAAATTGGTTGCGGTACTGCTTATGTAGCCTCATGGATGGCCAAGCGTGGCGGCGAGGTCTACGCCTTAGATCCTACCCGAACTCAGTTGGAAACCGCCGCAAGACTTCAATCTCAACATCAAGTGCCAATTACTTTGATTGAGTCATTTGGTGAGAGTCTGCCGTTTGCCGACGAGAGCTTCGACTTCGTGATTTCAGAGTACGGAGCTTCTCTTTGGGCCGATCCCTATCAGTGGGTACCGGAAGCGTCGCGTGTGCTTACAAAGGGAGGTTCTTTGATCTTCATGACCTGCCATCCGATTTCGCAACTTTGTTGTCCCGAACAGCCAGATCTGCGAAATGGCACCAACTTGCTACGCCCGTATCTTGGAATGTATGAATTGCGTTGGTCTGATCCGCCAACTGTTGAATTTCAGCTTCCTCACGGAAAATGGATTGAATTGCTGAGGTCTTGCGGCTTTGAGGTCGAGTCTCTGCTGGAACTCGGAGCCCCTGAAGGTGCAACGAGCCGCTATGTCTGGGCAGATGAGAATTGGGCTCGATCGTGGCCGACTGAGGAAGTCTGGTTTGCCCGGAAGAAACTTTGAAGCACTGAGGTTCTTTCAGCCTTGCAACTATATTCTAGTCGTACCCGTAATACCTTTTTCTTCAAGTACGCGGTATTCCTCTTCAGTGATTCCCAATTCCTCATTGAGAACTTCGAAGCTGTGTTGACCAAAACAGGGTGAATGCCGAATCTCGCCTTTTTCAGTTGACCCAAATACCCATGGATTGGTGGGCATGAAGTGTGTTCCCGATTCGGGATGATCAACCGCTCTCAGAAAGTCGCGAAAAGCAAACTGTGTGGAAGGATTGCGGTAGACCTCTAGAAATCCAGGGACCCTGCAGGAAATTGCCCCAATCTCGTGCAACATCGAAACGGCTTTCATCATGCGTTCACCCCCTACCCACGTCGAGACTACTTCATCCAAATCCGATTCGTGCTGTTTTCGGCCGACAGCATTCTCGAACCGCTGATCGGAAAGTCCGATGGCCTCCGCGAATCGGGAGAAGACATCATCTTCTTCTATGGAAATTGCTATCCAGTGTTCGTCTTGAGTCTGATAGATTCCGTAGGGTGCAATTTGGGGATGCTTGTTACCCACGGGTTCCCGAATTCGGCCGTTAGCGCTGCATTCCATAATTGCATCGCCCATTTGCACTGCTACCGATTCGATCATGGAGAGGTCTATGCGTTGACCCTCACCCGTTTTCTCTCGGTGGTGAAGCGCAGCTAGGATAGTACCCGCAAAGTAGTAGCCAGAAATAGGATCTGGGATAAGTCCGCCCGTGTTTTGTGCCTTGTCCCCCTTATATCCGTGAATGGAAGACAACCCTGCCATCGGCTCGGTGGTTGCTCCATTTGCGGGATACTCAGCAAGTGGACCGGTGCGGCCGTAGCCCGATAGCGAAGCAAAGATGATGTCGGGTCGTTTCTCACGCAGAGTTTCCAGAGTCACTCCCCACTTAGTCATGACGTGAGGACTGAAGTTGTCCGCCAGAATGTCAAACTTCGGGATTAGCCTCCAAAAGATCTCCATTCCTTCTGGTTGGGATACATCCAAAGTAATGGCACGCTTGTTGAGATTTACAGTGTTGTACATCCCATTTGTATTGAGCCGGTTTTGAGCGATATCGGGATCTCTCACCCCAGGTGGCACGGGTGCTCCAGCTCCTCTCCACACATCCGGTCGCTTGCGAGACTCTACCTGAACGACATCAGCTCCCAAGAGAGAAAGGAGCTGAGTCGCGAACGTGCCTGACCATGCTCCTGTAAAGCAAAGTACACGAATACCGTGAAGGGGGAGTTGATTGTTGGGTTGCTTCGAAACGACTTCGCGTTTTCGTTGCTCAATCTGGCTCGAGTGCTGTCCGCGCCGTGGAGCGTCTCGTGTCTTCTGCCAGGGAGTAGCGGAGAGTCTTGCAGGTGCTCCGGGAGCAACGAGGCTCTTTCCATTGGATTTTGCGTCAAGAATGAACTCCCGAGCTTGCAAGTGCTCACTATCAATGAGTTCCTGGGTGTTCTGTACTACTCCCGATATGCAGCGTCTCTCGGCGAGTCCGTGAAACACATCCCACTTGTCTCGGTTGACTAGCACTTTCTCCAATCCGTCGCGAACAGGTCTCGTGTCTTTCTGATGCCTCCCAAACGTCGAAACAAAGTCGGGATGCTCGGCAATTTCAGGCAACTCCAGAAAATGAAACGCACTCGTCCATTGAGCCCAATCTCCATAGCCGAAATTCAAATGTCCATTTCTTGCACGCCACAATGGCCCCGCTCGGTCTCGTGTTCGGGGACCGTTGGGACCGTGTGCCATTCGGTTCTCGCCACCGATGAAAAGTCCTACCTCAGCCCAAGGAGCGCAAGTACACGCCATCGCCTCATCTTCACTGACATCTACGACCTCTCCGTGCCCAGTACGACGAGACTTGAACAATGCAGCAGACGCTCCTACAAATCCCGCCACACCTGAAATGTAGCCTGTTTGATTGTGAGGCAACTGTAAAGGCTCATGATCGATGCATTGATTGATAGCGCACCAGCCGGACCGCGCACATGCTGTGAGATTGTTGCCTGGGAGACTTGAAATGGGTCCCTCGAGTCCGTGAGGAGTTATCGAGAGATGAATGGCACCTGAAGGTAACGACTCGAGCTCGGCAGGAAGTTCAATGGATGTAGTAACTACCACATCCGCACTTGCGATCAACTCGCGAAGATCGGAATCGACCTTAAGAACGGAACGTTTATTCCAATTCACGTAGGCGTGCAAGAGCGAGTTTTCGACACCAGGTTCATCGCCTACGAATGGGGGCTCATTGCGTAATGGGTGACCATCCTCGTCTTCCACGAGGATCACTTCCGCACCGAAGTCTCCAAACAGTCTCGCCGCCCACGCTCCTGACAGCCGATTGGAGAGATCTAGTACTCGTATGTCTTCAAAGGCTTGCGCCACGTCCTAAGAAATCCAGCAACTAAGAAGCGGAGCTCGAAACATTCGTTTGTTCGATACTGAAAGTGGGAGATTCTAAGTTACTGAGATTTTCGAGTAATTGAGAATGGTTGAATTCGACCGTTAATGAGAGTGACACACAATTCAGATGACTGCGGGTTAGTAGCTTATTGTAGATACAATGTAGCTATAAATTGGAATACCAACAATGAGCAAAGACGCAGTAGTACGAGCCCGTATTGACTCTAGGACAAAAGAGCTAGCCTCTGAAGTGCTTCAAGCCATGGGATTGTCTCTGTCAGACGCGGTTCGCCTTTTGTTAATTCGGGTGGCCGAGGAAAAGCAAATTCCGTTCAATGTCCAAATACCAAATCCCACCACCTTGGACGCGATGAAGGAACTACGCGATGGAAAGGGTCAACGATTTAGCAATGCGGATGAATTGTTTCGAGACCTGGACACATGACGTTCTACGTTCGGTTCGTTTATCACAATTCAAGTGCAAGGATTAAAGTGAAGATGGTCAGCTAGAGTGCTCTGTCGAGTATCAATTAGCTCGAACTCTACATGGCAATTGGTCAGCTTGAATCAAGAGTCACCGACGAATACTAGCTGGGCAATTTTTGGTACCACATACGGTCCTTCAGGAATTACTGCAACATTTTTAGATTCGGAACGCGATACTGCAGCGTGAATGGCTTCCTCCATCGAGTGTGGCAGATTCAATCCGGTCAATTCTCGGTCCTCTTTATTCAATTCGTCGGTGTAGAGACTTATGTGAAAGTCTCTTTGTGCCATCACCTGCATGTGGGTTTCCCATTCGTCAACATCGGCAGTGGTTTTTCTAGCGACTCTCCTTAGGAAGGCTTCCGGACCTTCCTCAAGCAGGTTTCGCTGTGACCGGCGGAACTCGTCAGAGCCAAGACCTTCTTTGCACTGGGCGGCGAAGACCAAGCTTCCGTTTTCTTGGAGAATCTCCAGTGGAGTAACCATGCCTTTAACCGCCTGGTAGTACGTCTGGTCGAGTGGATAGCCTGCGGCCGACGTAACGACCGTTTCAAATTTCCTATCGACGGAAACAGTACAGTACCGGTCCGCAAAATCCATTGCTTTTTGATGGCTTTTGACAATTTCACCAAAGTTCACAAAGGCAATCTTCCGCTCTTCGTCAATGACAGTGTTTAACGCGTAGATATTGGATCCGGAATGTTTCCTGACCATGTCAACAATCTCGAGTTGTTCTCGATGCAGGGGATTGTCGGTAGTGTTGCACGATCTACAATTTGGATCTTCGAGAATCCTCGAGCTATGCAGCGTTCGAATCGTGTCGGCGTGGGCGATTCCAGGAGCTAGCACTTTTCTTCCGCCGGAGTAGCCGGCCATAAAATGTGGTTCCACGAGCCCCGTCACAATCTTTAGATCCGCTTCGACAAATCTGCGATCGATGAGAACGGGCGTACCCGTCGACGTGAAACCCAAGTCCACGTGTTCATAGTTGTTTCGCGCATGGTGGTTCTTTATGGGTATGGTGTTGAGGATTTTCGGGTCACCTATCAGATATTCCAGTTCCTCTCCCTCGTTGGGTCGGTGCAGCCCAGTAGCCACAAGAATGAGAATGTTTGCAGCCTCAATGCCCGAATCCATCAGACATTCAACAAGCGGTCCAAGCAGAGTACTGTTGGGGACGGGTCTAGTAATGTCGCAGATCAATATGCATGCAGTGGTCGATGATTTCGCTACTGAACTAAGCGGAGAACAGCCAACTGGTTGATTCAGCGACTTTCGAACCTCGTCAATGGGCGATGCCACTAGAGGCATTGGAGGCTTGCGAATAACTGACACGTCGCAATAATCCGGAATTCTTACCGTGATAGACGATTTTCCGTAAGGCAATGAGACTTTCATGTCAAAAGGTTGAATACCAAGCGGATGTTCCTTCTCGTGCTACTTAAGCTTTTGCGAAACTCTGTCAGCAGCTCTTCTATTAGCTAGGAATCTTCATTAGCTGGAACAAGAGCATGCATGTAGTGTCCAAGTTGCTGCAGATTGGGCTAACACCAATCTGAAGAGTTCAAGCAATACCCGAAAAATGGGATTGCCATGATATTAGAAAGGCTGCTGAATTATGAGGCTGGTTATGCGAACTACAAGTGTATTTCTCTCGATTCTCCTTCTCACTGGTGTGCCAATCCATGCCGACGAGAAAGAGAAAGAAGATAGGGGATACTTCATTGCAGGATTGTCCGTCTATCAAGAGGACTTCGATCACTATGTAGGAAAGGGAATTGGCGGTAAGCTCGGCTATGGCTTCGACTTCACCGATCGGATTGGATTTGAGCTGTCTTTGGACTCCACACCTCCCTTAGATCCTGGAGTTTTCATCGAATCGTACGAAAGGAGAGGCGCACTAATTTTTGACTATTCAGTTAGGACGACTCCTACCAAATACCTCACATGGTCTGGCATTTATTCCATTCCCCTTGAAAAGGACAGAACTCTCTTTGGCAAGTTGGGTTGGTCGGTCTATCAGCAGGAGATAAAGGCAGAAATTAACGGAGCATCCTTTAGCTCGAAAAAACGTTTAGGTGATCCGCGAGTGGAGTTTGGGATTCAATTTCCTGTGAAGGAGAACTACAGGCTAAACGTTTCATTTTCCCACGTATTTAGCGACGATGCTCAGGCGACAGGTTTGAGTTGCTACCTCTTATGGGATTTCTGATGTAGCCGAG
Organism: Gammaproteobacteria bacterium; assembly: GCA_026707045.1. Lineage (GTDB taxonomy): Bacteria > Pseudomonadota > Gammaproteobacteria > Pseudomonadales > Azotimanducaceae > Bin55. The sequence goes on from JAPOXO010000006.1 coordinate 45,281, forward strand.
TGTGAAGACAGCAGTCGACGAAGTTTTAGAGACATTGCGTCTAATGTCTTCGATAGCCTGCCGCTCACGATGCTATCTAGCCAACATCAGCACTACTGAAATGTGGTAGCCGTCCTTCGTGACGGGGCTACGCTCTCTTCCGATGTGACTCTAAAACCGCAGATTCAATGCCCATAAGACGGACATTTGTTTCATTCACCTAGCAGGCGGGATTCCTCAAGACTTCCCCAGCACTCTCCCCCGTGTGTTCGTCGTCGCGCAAAATTACGGATCCATTGCAAATCGTCGCCGCATAGCCTGCCGCACGTTGTATGAATCTCGGTGCCCCACCTGGAAAATCGTTCACGATTTCAGGTTGGCGTTCCTCAAGGCGTTCTATTTCCAATACATTGACATCCGCCTTCTTGCCGACTTGCAGCGATCCACGATCATTGAAGCCCAACACTCTTGCAGGTTCTGAACTAATTCTCCGAATGGCTTCAGGCAAGCTATAGAGTCCAGCATCTCGATGCCAGTGCGAGAGCACAAATGTAGACCAGCCAGAATCAATCATTTGACTGACATGAGCCCCCGCATCTCCGAGGCCGGGCATTGCCCACTCGGTTGAGATCATACGCTGCAAATGCTCGAGATTGACGTTGAATCCTCGTGCATGGAAGAGTGCCTTGCCATCGGTTTCAAGCGAGATGCGCAACCAAGACTCTACAGGGTGCTCGCCGTGTTCTTCTGCGATGTCATACAGACTTTCGTACCGCGAATGCGTGTAGTTGGGTCGCGCTTGATCTCCCATGTAATACTGACGTTTCAAGGCTTTAAGCAAACCTTCGTACTGAGGGTGATCTTTGACTTCTTGTACAAGCTTGGACCGGAACTCGGAGTTCCTGATGGCGTCAAGCCGTTCGGCCAAGTTCATCTTTCGCAACTCATTCCACGATTTGGTACGCCAGAAGTTGTTTGTGGATAGTCCAGTTACTCCGCCGCCGCTCCGTGGAACTGTGACAGCAGTTACGTCGAGTCCGTCGCTTCGCATCTTTCCGACTCGTTCATCAAGAAGGGCTGCATGCTCTGAGATGGCACTGAACAAGACTCGACCGTTCTGAGCTTCTTCCGCGAGCAGATCCATTTCGTTTTCCAGGTCTCCAAAATGTGGAACTGTCTGCATCAATCCGCCGTTTGATGCCACCGCTTTGGATATTGCAAGTAGTTCTTCTCTTGTTGCGAACGTGCCTGGAATCGGTCTTCTATCGGGCAATACATGACCTGGATGTCGATTGACGGAAAAACCGATTGCACCTTGCTTGACAGATTCACCGGCCAAGTCAGCTATTTGTTGAATTTCCTCTTCTGTTGGCTGTCCGTCAATGGCACGCTCACCCATCACAAAGAATCGGGTAGCACTGTGTCCTACGAGGCCTGTGACGTTGATCATCGGATTCAAGCGTTCGATGGAGTCCAAGTATTCCCCATAGGTCTCCCAGTCCCAAGGTAGTCCCGTCAAGATGGCGTACTTTGGAATGTCCTCGACTGTTTCCATCATGCCCGCGAGGAACTCTCGATCCCCTTTCTTGCAAGGGGCGAAGGTAACGCCGCAGTTTCCTAGCAATGCGGTAGTTACTCCGTGCCAGGTTATTGAGGTCAGTTTGGTATCCCAACCAATCTGAGCGTCGAGATGAGTGTGCAAATCGACAAATCCTGGTGTCACCGTCCTGCCGTCGGCATCAATTTCCTGACTACCCTTGGAGCAATCCGGCCCTACATGGGAGATTGTGTTCCCATCGATTCCCACATCTCCGATGTAAGGGTCTTTGCCCGTACCATCGACGATAAGTCCATTCCGTACTACAAGATCGTGTGCCATTTCTCGAAAACTCCCTCAAGAAGAACAGTTAATAATGCCAAATCTCTTCAACCGCTACTTAAACCATCGTCGGTTCAGGAGAGACGAAAGTCCGATTTGGGCTAGTCGTCCTTCTCTTCAGCAGTAAAAATCTCGCGAGCAGTAGTGAGTTGGGAAGCGAAGAATTCCGCATACTCATGGTCCGACGATTGAAGATTATTGAATGCGGTGTCGAATGTTTTTTCGGACTGTTCATCGGGGTTTTCTAACAACCGAGTCAGTGCAATCCAGCCCGCTTGCATGAGTTTGTCTATTTCGGTTGTGGCTATTTCGGTTGCGGCCTCAAATCTCTCAATTGCAAGTTCGAACTGCTTAGCAGACAGAGCGTGCGCTCCGTTGATCCACAGGATGTTCGAGGTAATGTCGTCTGCTGCCTTTGAATACTCAAGGCCGACACGTGCGGCAGAAAATCCGAGTTCTTGTGCTTCGGACGAGATTGATCCAGTGTCTCCCCAACCCGGCCACGTGAAAGAGGCAATGTTGTAGGCGACCCCGCGAGCAAATTTTCTAATCTTGTTTGCTGTCTCTGGATCGCTCTCTTTTACTTGTTCAATCTGATTGTCGAGATATAGCAATTGCAATCGAGCGACGGGAACGAACAGAGCGTCTTTCTTGATATTGCGGAGTTCCCGCATGAGCTCCCCCATCTGGCGAAACTCCTCATCGGAGATATTAGATAGGGCGAGTTCTTCGGAATTCACGGTGGTCACTCCTAGGCACGTCAAAAGGATGGCGAGAACAATTTGTATAAGTCGTTGATTCACAGCGTTTTTGGATTTTCTTGGTTATAGTCAAAATGAATCGTGTAGTAGCGCATGGAAATAAAAACGGATGGATGGCTCGCAATATTAGAACCGCATCAACTCTCAATCAAGATGAAGGTCTAAGAAATTCAATGTGCTACGATTTGATCCGGTCTGTTGTGTCATTTGCTTGAGCTTTCGATAATTCCATGTCAGTCTTAGCGGCTCGTATTGGACGCGCACGAAGAAACGCACTTTTCGCCCTTTTGATGCCCATTTCGATGCTATCGACGTATCAGATCATTCATGCCCACTCGACACTCTTGCATTCATCGTGGCATCAGCCAGACGCTTATGGACGTGATGTTGGTAGTCTAGTCGAAAAGTGTCCCGACCCTCTCGAAGAGCTATCTATTGAGTGTAAGGATGCAATGAACCAACATTTTGCAAACTTACCTTTGGAATATTTGTCGTGGACTAATAGCACATGGATATCGCTTCCCAACCGACTCACCTATGGAAGAGTGTTCGAAGATCCCGTTGGAGACCAAATTCGTGTCATTGAGGCATTACGAATTAAGAAGTGTCGATTGGAAGAGGGAGAAGCTGTTCGATGGGATCTGTCTGAATTCTGCCATGCCGATGCTTTTGCGAACTTGTCGGTATTCTTGTGGGCATGTAGCTTATATGACGAGGTTGACAATCTTTCTGACAGATTTGATATAGGCGATTACTCACATTTTGAAGGCCTTGATCCTCAGCAGCTCGAAGAATCATTACGTGTTCGGTTTATAGCGACACTGGAAGCCCGATGGCTCAACAGTCACTGTACAAAGTACAGGGGATTGGATATGCGCATAGATCCGTACCTAGAGAAAGAGCAACATCAAACACTTCACTTGATCGCAAAAAGACTTGGTGATTCGTGGCCTGAAAAGAGCGAAGTGCCTGAGTCATTTGTTCTCAAGTCTCTGGCCGCTCGCTTGGGAGACAGATCGGCTGCAGTGTTGTATACGGGGCCATCCAAAGGAACGGACGACTCTTGGAGAAAGTACATTGCCGCAGCATGGCCGTGGAGAAACTCGCTTCCGAACTTTCTAAGTTACACCCACATGATTTATGATCGGCGTGCAGAGACGCTCGATCGCTTACAACATGGGATTTCCATGGCGGTACTATTGCAGGAATCGGGATTGGAATTTGATTGGGAATTCCTTGTCAGAAGGGTCTGCACTCTCAAGAATTCTGAGGAAGCGACCTGCAAGACTGCTATTGGGGAATTAGACCTCACTCTTGAAGGGGACCAGAATAGCAAGTTGGAGGCTCTTGCGCAGTTTGAAAGCGTCTCGCGGGAACTAAACCTATACGAATAAGTGGGTAGAAGTTCACCTAATACGGCTCAGTTAGTACTCTCATTCTGGAAATTTGTCGCCATTCATTCGCCATGGTTGGATTCTCATCCGAACGAACAAAATGGCACCGATCCTTTGATCGATGGGCTCATGCTGCTTGGTGGACCGATCGCGCTCTCCATTGATCCACAGAGTGCTCGAGGTGATGTCATCTCCTGTCTCCGAGTACTCAGAAACGTCACGAGCGGCAGATAACCGCAGTCTTTGTGCTTCGGGTGAGACTGGTCCAGTATCTACCCATCTTGGCCCAGTCAGGAGCACGATGAACCGCATAGTTCGCATGAAAATAAGAACAGGTGGTCACTGTTCAAGCCCAAACGACTAAAAACCTTCATCGGTAGTGGCGTTACTTGGATTTCAATGTGGTACGCTTCGATTCGTTCTCTTGTGCAGTTTGTCGGAATGTTCGGTTATCTCAGATCAAAGTCGTGGACTCGGCTTCGATCCGCAAGAAGCACTGTACTCTGCTTGCTTGTATTGGTCTTCTTCTCGTCGTGGGTTTGCCAAACTACGCAAGCCACCACTTGGATCAAAGAGACAGCTTGGTTTCCACCTGTAGGCGAGGATGAAGTTCGCGAAACATTCCTTAAGAATTGTCCGCTTCCTCTCGAGAATCTTTCAAAAGAGTGTGAAGAAGCGATGGACGAACACTTTGCAAACCATCCGTTGGACCGCACGTCGGATAGCACTTGGATTTTGTTACCTAACCGACTCACCTACGGAAGGGCGTTCAAAGACCCGACCGGAGACAGGAATCGTGTCTTTGAGGCTTTACGAGAAAGAGATTGTAGATTGGAGGAAGGAGAGGTCGTCCAATGGGAATTGGCCGAATCCTGCCAAGCAAGTACTTTTGCGAATTTGTCAGTTTTCTTGTGGGCCTGTAGCAAGTATGACTTTCTTCAGAATCTACCTGAATATTTAGTTGATATCAGCGACTACACAGATTTTGAAAATTCCGACCCGCAGCTCTACAGGCATGTATTGCGAACTCGAAACATGCTGATTCTTGAAGCGCTGTGGCTCAGAAAAAAATGTGCAAAGCACAAAGTAGCCGAAATGCAGATCGACTCACTTCTAGATCAGGAGCAATATCAAATACTTCGATCCACGGCAGAACGATTGGGAGATATCTGGCCCGAATACAGCGATGTACCTGAATCATTCGTTCTCAAGTCTCTGGCCGCACGCTTGGGAGACAGTTCGGCGGCTTTGCTGTACGACGGGACTTTTGCCAGAGGAAGAGTCGATTCTTGGAGGGAGTACATGGGCAAGGTATGGCCGTGGAAAGACTCTCTGGGCGAGTTTCACGACTACACGAATCCAAACTCCCTGGATAGGCTTGAGAAGACTTCGAAACGACTACAAGTTGGAGTCTCAATAGCGGCGGCGTTGCTGGAATCAGGATTGGAATTTGATTGGAAATTCCTTGTCAGGAGGGTCTGCACTCTTAAGAATTCTGAGGAAGCGAACTGCAAGACGGCTATTGAGGAACTTGATCCAACCTATGATTGGGAACAAGAAAGTGAGCTGCAAGTTCTTGAAGAGTTCAAGAGAGTTTCGCGAGAACTGAATCTGTACGATTGAGTCTTGCCTGCGTCCGGTCCCTACCAACAATAGCCGAGTGATGGATGCAATTTGAAACCAGATGATTGCTGACTCAATGTCGCGTCGTCGGTGCTCAGTCCCAAAATGAATGCGAATCACTCTGACTTCTCCGGTTCTTGAATCAAGCAGCTGTCTAAGAAACCCGAGCTTTCACATCGTCTCAGATTAGAGTGCCGAGGAAATTATTTGAATTTGACGTTCACTACCCTTTAGGGTTCCAAACGCCAGCACCTCGTCACATTGATTGCGAGAGACAATCAAAAGCGCATTAAGTCCAAAGTAACGAGTTTCATTTGGTTGTTGCCACTCGATACGAGCTAGTCGCACGAAATTGTTCTGAGGTCGGCAACATGGAAGTCGGCAAGTATCCCGGGTCAAATAGGAATCGATAGTTCAAGTACAGAGAGTGGGGAATGATCCAATCGAGTCACAGGGAGCACCGCCAATTGGAGCACCAGGTAATGGACTTTCTCCGCAGGTTGCTTGTGGTCGGGCAGAGGAGCGCACAAAGGCCTTTCAAATAACCGGCGAACTTTCGGTTCAAAGAGTTGGCGCTGACTCGTTTTGTTAGGTTCCCTCAAGTTTGTTTCAAGGTTTCCACACCGTACCGCAAAACTACATCTGGATGTCATCGGACTTTCAAGGATGCCAATCCTACGATGCCATGTTCTCCGTCAATGTTGAACGCTTGGATTTAGTTCACTAGAAGTGTTTTGGTCTGATTTCTTGAAAATGCTTGAAGTTGTATAGCGGATCAGCTATATTTGGCATATGAAGTGAACAGTTGAGACTCTCCCTACAGTCGATTCTGAGATTACGAAGTTGCCTGTGGCATTGCGTGCCCGCGTAGTTCGGCTCCTTGAGACGGTAGAAGATGTCGGTCTTGAAGCTCTTCGCGCGCCTCATGCTAAACATCTTGATGGAAAGCTTTGGGAGTTACGTGTTTGAGCCGAAGGTGGAATTGCTCGAGGGATCTATGTGACAGCAACTAACCAAGGTGTTGTGGTTTTACATGTTTTCATGAAGAAATCGCGCAAGACTCCGAGACATGCGATCGATACTGCCAGGAGACGTGCGAAACAGGTGACAGAATGACCAAACTCAAAGACTTGAAAGAGCAATTAATGAAAGATCCGGAATTTCGGGAGGAATACGCTCGGATTGACGAGGAGTATTCTCTTGTTGAGGCTTTGATTCACGCACGAACAGCTGCGAACTTGACTCAGAAGGAGCTTGCTGAGCGTCTCAGTACCACTCAATCCGCGGTGGCACGGATGGAGGGGGGTCGAGTGTCGCCGTCCATCGCCACTGTTCGTCGTTACGCGGAAGCTACCGGGACACGATTGAAGATGGCTTTGGTGCCAATAGACGGCTAGAAACGTTTCGATCTCCTGAGTTTCAACATCGGCGAAGCGAACAATCGCGATTGCATAGCGGGTTTGGCTATCCCATATGGTTCCATCTAGGTCTAGAGGGAGTTCTTGGGTCCAATTTTGATGGAGCGACTCATAGCGACTCTGGAGGCGCATTGACTCATCAGGCAATGTGTAAGAAACAAAGAATCTGGATTGCCTATAGATCTACAGCTAGATCAAAAACAGAATTAGCCGCTTCCTTCATCCGCCAGAAGACTAGGTGAATGGTCGCCTGAAAACTGCGAATCGCCTGAATCAGACGATCTCAATTTTCTACCTGCACGATTGGTGTCAGATCGACATCAGCGCTTCACCCGGACCGACTTCTCTGGCAACGGACAGTTTCTGGACCAGACACATGAATGAGGTGTGGCACAGGAAGGATGTGGGCCAGGGAATTCGTGGAGGCCTCGCGCTCTTTAATGGGAACAGAATAGTGAGTTGGAGGCTCTTGCGCAGTTTGAAAGCGTCTCGCGGAAATTGAACCTGTACGAGTGAGTCTTGCTTGTGTCCGGTCCTTACAAACCATAACCGAAAGATTGTGGCAGACTGTAGCCAGTGGATTGAGGACTGAATGTCGTTTTGGCGGTGCTAAGTCTCAAATTGACTGCGAGAGCCAATCTCGAGAATCTGAGTTCGAGGTGTGTTACGCTTTATTGATCCTGATGCGAAATTGGCAAGAGCCCCTGTCAAATACACAAAATTGGCTGAGTGTAGCGAAATGCTCCCTGCTTTTCGCCCGTTTTGCGCTTCTCTCTAGTGTTTGTTTGTGGCAAATGGCTTATGCCAGCTCAGCGGGCAGGACAGACGCTTGGTACGGACCATCCTATAGAGCGATTACTACTGATTTAATCGAATCGTGTCCGCAACCTCTCGAGAAACTCTCGGCGGAGTGCGCGCGGGCAGTGGATGACTTTTTCAAGAACTTTGCCTTCCAATACTTGGATGTTAGTTGGATATCGATCCCCAACCGGCTCACCTATGGAAGAGCGTTCAAGAATCCGCAACTCGACAGAAGTCGAGTCCTTGAAGCGTTGCAAAAGAAGGAATGCCGCCTAGAAGACGGGGAAACTGTTCGGTGGGACCTCTCTGAGTCTTGCCACGCCGACGCATTTGCAAACTTATCCGTATTTTTGTGGGCTTGCAACAAGCATGGTGGTCCAGCCAATCCATCCGACTACGTGGTCGACATGAGCATATTTGCTCACAGAGAGTTTTCTAGTCCTGAATACTACATGAGAATACTGCACCGTAAGATCGTGCGGATTCTCGAGAAACACTGGGTCGGCGACCAGTGCTCTAGGTACGAGTTGTCACAAATGCGATTCGACAAACTGCAAGACCAAGCACAGTGGCAATTGCTACATTCAACTGCAGAACGATTGGGAGAATTCTGGCGGCCTAGCGATGTGCCCGAGATCTACGTTCTCAAGTCTATGGCAGCACGACTAGGTGATGTGTCAACAGCGGAGATTTACAACGGACCTTCGTCGGATGGTACAAAAGACGATTCCTGGACCAAACATATGGACAAAGAATGGCCTTGGAAATTTACCCTGCTATGGTTTGATCAATACACATTCAACAGTGGGAACTCGCACGTTGATACAGTCGAACGTTTGAAAATGGGGATTTCGATCGCTACATCGCTACAAAAGTCAGGATTAGAGTTTGATTGGAATCATCTAGTTAGAAAGGTCTGTACTCCCGAGAAACCTGAAGAAACGGCTTGCAAAACAGCAATTGAGGAACTGGACCCAACTTTTGAATGGCATCAAGAAATTGAGCTGCAGGTCCTTGAGAAGTTTAAGAGCGTCTCGCGGAAACTAAATCTGTACGATTGATTCTTGCCAATGCCCAACCCCATCATCCGAACCAATAGATTTCGGCAACCATCTGAATTGCCAGATTTATTACCTTTTAATGATCTACAAGTAAGCTCTGCTTCACTTGACAGTGAGAGGCAATTTCCGGATTTCCCGTTTATGGTGTGTTACGCTTCGATTCGTTCCGTTTTACAGTCGGTATTTCATTCTTGGACATTCGATGTCAATTCTTCTGAGCTCACCTAGACCAACAAAATGCACTGATTCTCGTGTCCTACTTTTGTCAGTCTCTTTGCTTTGGACGTGGCAGATGATTATTGCTGACGGGATATATGAAGCATTCGAATTTGATGCGTGGAACGATCCTACATTTAATGACCGCATTCCTAGTCTTGAGGAAAACTGCCCCCAATCCAATGACAAACTTTCAGCGGAGTGCGGGGAAGCGATGGATGATTATTTTGAGAACCTTCCGTTGGAACGCCAGGACACGGCATGGATCTCAATCCCCGATCGACTCACATACGGAAGAGCACTCACGAATCCGGTAGCGGATCGAAATCGCGTGGTTCAAGCGCTTCAACTGAAGGAGTGCAGACTGGAAGACAGGGAAGTTGTTCGGTGGGACCTTTCGGAGCGTTGCCATTCTGATGCTTTCGCTAACCTGTCCGTATTCTTGTGGGCTTGCAGCAAGTATGGCAATGACACGAATCTGACTGAAGAATCTGACGTAGACGACGTCGCCAGCTTTGAATTTTCCGATCCTGAATACTACAAAGACATGTTGCACTGGCATAACGTACGAAGTCTGAGAGCACGATGGATCACGAATAAATGTGCGGAGATTGAAGTATCCGATTTTCGTTTTGACCCAGAGAACGACCGAAAGCATTTTCAAATGCTCCGTTCAACCGCAAGGCGATTGGGAGAGAAGTGGGATCAATCTAGTGAAGTGCCAGAAACATTCGTTCTCAAATCTCTGGCAGCACGATTGGGTGATCTGTCAACAGCCATTCTGTACTCAGGACCGTCGACTGGAAAAAAGGACGATTCATGGAGGCATATTGGGAATAATTTGTGGCAGTGGAGACGTTCGCTAATGAACTTCGACGCATCCACACAAAAATTCTCGAATCGGCGTTCCGAGACAATCAAGCGCTTGAAAAAAGGGATTTCTGTAGCAGTTTCTTTGCAGAGATCAGGGCTGGAATTTGATTGGAATTTTCTGGTCAAGAGAGTCTGCACCCTCCACGATCCCGATGAAGCGACTTGTCAGACAGCTATTAGAGAACTGAGCCAGACTTTCGAGTGGGACCAGAAAGACGAATTGCAGACTCTTGACAAGTTTGCGAGCCTCTCACAGAAACTAAACCTGTACGACTGAGTCCGCAGAATTCAACCTAACCGAATCAATTCAATTTCCTTCCCAGAAAGTCTTCGATTTACATTCGAGAAGACTGACTGCTACTCAATCAAAGAATGCCCAGCTATGGCACCAAGTCTGCTCTTGAGCGATTTCTCAGCGAAACTTCGATGTGTTGCTGGAGCAGAGGATTTTGAGAACAATCTTTCTCATAACAACACTTGTGAGATTTTGATGGAGAGAAAACAGTCCTGCGATTGTTTGCTAGGAGAGATTCCCGAAAATGCCACTGGCAATTCAAGTACTGAGCTCGCTGAGACGTTTGCTATAGACACGCCTGCCCGATAGCTTCCAACCGATGTAACCTGGTAGGACAATCATCGCATAGGAAACAGCGAATTTTGTGACAATGTTTGCCTGATCAACGGAGTCCCAAATTCCGAGCGATTTCAGAGACAATTCGATTGCGAAATAAAGTGTTATAAGCACTAGCATGGCGACTAGCGCTGAGGCCACCGCAGCGCGTCCTATAGTTTTCGAGATGGCATCTAATTCACTTTTCAGTATGCCTTTTGCGATTATCGTGCGGCGCAACAAGACGAAGCAGACTATAAGAACAATCGCGATTGAGACAACAATGGAGATAACGACAAATCCGAAAAAACTCTTGCCTGCAATGACCATGAGTGGGATGAATGGCCAAACCCACAAGATCAGCAGCCAATTGGAGAATTTCCAGGCTGCGATGGGTGAATCAGAATTTAACAATTTGCCTATATTCGACAATAAACCTTCCACGTCTTACCTCACATGAACGCATAGTTGTCCGTGAGCAAAATCGTATTGAATCACATTCGTCGAGTCAATACGAGTGTGATGGACATCCTGAGATTGTGCTGATCTTCCATTGATAGATCGATTACTTTCGAGTGCGGCAGAGGTCTCCGTTTGTTACCTAATCACTCTTAGCCATCGGACTCGTATAGGCAAAGAGCCTAGTGTGTCCAATCGAGCAATAATTGCACGGCAGCGCCTTTGTCAAACCTTTTTTGCAATATCGAACGGCGTTCTTCCTGCTTCGTCTAGTCTTGTCCTGTCTGCTCCAGCATTGAGAAGGAAATTGCAAAGTTCGGCGTTGCCACCACGTGCGGCATAGTGCAGAGCAGTTCTGCCTTGAGGTCCAATCGCGTTTACATCGGCTCCTAATTCAATCAGATACTTGACCTTTGGAATGTCCAAAGTCTTGTCGGCTCGACAGGCGTACATAAGCGGGTGTAAGCCGTGATACGGCCTCTGATTAGGCGACAAACCTGATTTCACCATGAGCTTCAAGTCTTCCAATGAGCTTGTTGCCATCCAAAGGGTCGCATCTGAAGATTTGGGTGAAACGCCTTGCTCCAGCAAATATCTCAGGATGTTGGTGTTGCCCATGTGTGCGGCGATGAAGAGAAGCTGGGCATCGTAGCCGAGAAGTTGTCCGCCTCGGTCGACCAATTCGGATAGTAAATCCATTTGCCCGCCGGCCACGCAAAAACTAACCAGAGGCGTGTAGTAAATGTCGTCGTTCGGATCTTCCGCATTGAGAAAATTAGGATTGTCCTTTAGAAATCCGTTCACAGATTCGATGTCGCCCATGAAAGCAGCTCGAAATACATCCCTATTTGCCCCATACCGCTCTAGAGGTTCGACTAGGTTCTTGCGTCGGTAATAGGAAGCCGCAGTAAGTGAATCAAGTTGCACTATTGATTCCGAGTTGTAGCAGCCAGTTAAATGAACATCTGCTCCCTGTTCCAGCAACCACACAACGGTTTCTAATCGATTCTTCCGGACAGCTTCAAACAAGAATGTCCGCCCGTGGCTGCCTCTCTTGTTCAATAGGGAAGGATCGGCAGCAATTAGCTGTTTGAGTTGGTCCAGTTTTCCTCTGACCGCTAGGTCGCGCATCTTGCCTGAAAGCTGTTTTTTCCAGTGGCCTGGCGGTACGTCAAGGGGACGAACCCATCGGCTTCGTTCACCCTTTTTTGTTGCTGCGGAGTACGGTTGATTCAATGGGCCGAATCCAAGTGCAAGTATTCTGATTTTGTGATTTCGATTAAATTGTAGTCTTGGGTTGGGACAGCCGATAGAGGTGGAGAAGCTGTGAATTGGAGTACTGTGTGGGATTTCTGGCTCTACGTGGACGAGCCGATCGGTCTCGTTCTTGGCGTGCTCATTGTCCTGTGCCTGATCAGGCAAAAGGTATGGGCATGGCCTTTAGGCGTGTTCTACGTTCTTGTCTCAATAACCGTTCTGCTCGAGGCGAAACTTTACGCTAATCTCGCGCTTCACGTACTGGGATTCCTTCCTCTGAATTTGTATGGTTGGTTTGTCTGGATTTTCGGCGGCGAACAGAAGGACGACCTTCCCGTCACCAGAAGCAGTGTTGTTTTACTCTGCATCCTCGGTGCCATTTGCGCCCTCGGAGGGGTCGTATTCGGGTATCTATTCAATACCTACACCGATGCTGCTCTTCCCTATACGGACAATGTCATATTCATGATGAGCTTTGCTGCAATGTACCTAACCGCTCATAAGAAAATCGAAAACTGGCTAGTGTGGGTTGTCGTAAATGTTCTGTCCGTGGCCATCTACATCAACCAAGGACTGTGGCTTTATGGATTGCTGTACTTTGCGTACTTCTTCATGGCGATTTGGGGATTCTTCGAGTGGAGAAGATCGATGATTCAGCGCGAGGCGACGAGCTCGTAAGGGCTACTAAAGTTCACGCGTTTTCATCTCTAAGGACTGCAACTGCTCCAATCTCTATAAGCTCTGCCACAGCATTCTGATCGTAGCCGAGTGCCGACAGAATTTCCTCAGAGTGTTCGCCCAATTTGGGTGAAGCAGTCACGGGGACGTGTTCGATTCCGCTGACTTGCACCGGATGATTCATCAATAGAGGAACTCCAACTGAGTCCTTGTCCGGCACGATCGCGATGCGGTTCTTCAGGACTTGACCATCGGTTGCAGATTCGTCAACCAGGGCCATTAGATTCACTGGAAGGTCTGCCTCATCGAACAGTTCCATCCATTCATCTGACGTTCGAGTCTCAATGATGGCCTGAATGGCTTCACCAGCTTCGCGGCGGTTCATGTACATGTCCCGCATGGACGCAAATCTTGGATCCACCAGTAGATCCTCTGCTCCCATGACTGTGAACAGAACGGAAAGCAACTGCTCGTTCCGGACCATGTTGAGCTGCAGCCAACGACCATCCTTTGCCTGATAGCCCTGCATTGTGACTCCGGGCACCTCGGTCGCTGCTCGATAGCGTTCCATATCGGCGCCAGCCATGACACCTTGGGCAATTGCAGCATTCGACCAAAGTCCATTAGCCAGCAGTGAAGTATGGACAAAGGATCCTTCACCTGTTCGATCCCTCTTGAGAAGCGCAGTAACAATGCCCGCGTAAATTGCGACGGCAGTGGGGTGGTCTCCCATTCCGGGTAATCCTTGAGTTGGCTTCGTACCTGGCTCTCTCATCAAATCCATAAGCCCGCTTCGTGCCCAGTACGCCAATTGATCGAAAGCCTTTCGGTCGCGTTCTTCGCCCAACTCCCCGTAGGCAGTAAGAGAAGCGTAGATCATTGTCGGATTGCTGATTTTTAGGTCTTCGTATGTCGCTTTGAACTCAATACGGGAGGGATAGGGCATGTTGGTGATGAACACATCGCACCAATCTGCCAGTTCGTGAAGGATCTTCACACCTTGCGGGGTCTTGAAATTGAGTGCAATGCTTCGCTTGTTTCGTCCATCCATATCCCACATATAGTTGCGGCACTCCTCGGGTGTGCCGGGCATGTTGGACAGAATCCGGAGCATGTCGCCGCGTTCGGGCTTTTCAATTTTTATGACGTCGGCACCGAAGTCTGCCAGCATCATGGCCGCTGCCGGAGCGGCAATTACCGATGCGGCGTCGACGACCTTTAGTCCTTCAAAAAGTGGTTTGGTCATTGCACAAGACTTGCAAGATTCGCACAATATTACGGAACGAAGAGGGACAGTCTTGGATAGTCCGCTTTATGAATGTGCGTAATACTCGTGAACGAGCATAGAGTCCATTCGGTTATCCGAGGATGTGAGTAAGGTCCCAACGGAGAAATCAAATGACGGAACTAGCCAAATTTGAAGCAGCCCATCCCTTTCAGGATGACGTACTAGCGTTGCCTGTTGCAGACCGCGATGTCGCCGCTTCTTGGTATGGCGAGAAATTTGCCATGAGAGAGGTTGAACGCAAGGAAGATCCTCATCCCACCGTAATCATGGAACGGGATGGAATCCGCATGGGTTTTGCCGAGAACGGGGGCGACTCCTCAAACGATGGTGGGGCGGTCTTGGTGAATGACGCGGCTCTGATGAAAGAAGAACTCGACGGACGCGGAGTTGGAACTGGCGAATGGAGAATTGATGAACATGACGACGGAAAGAAGTACCAAGTCTTTTTCGTGGTTGCTCCCGATGGTTTATGTTTCTACTTCCACCAACTGATCGATTCAGACTAGACTGGTTGGTAGGCATTCAGTGAAGGAACGATAGAAGGAAGAAGATTAAGTGCGAAAAGAAGAGCAGCAAAGACTACTTTCCATCTTGCGACACGGGTGGGAAAACGACGAGTCTCACGATGCGGGTGGAATTGTCCGATGTCCGGTATCGGACTTCACTTGTCCCGATTTGCTTGCTCAGGAACAACGAACTTTTTTCCGCGAAACTCCGATGTTGATGGGTTTGTCGAGCGACTTGCCTAAGCCCAATAGCTATTGGGTGGACAATGCTTCGGGAATTTCAATTCTCATGGTTCGCAACTCGGAAGGAGAATTTCAAGCGTTTGGAAACGTCTGTCGGCACCGTGGAGCTCAGGTAGTTCCCGAAGGACGCGGAAGTGCGACCCAGTTTTCATGCCCATTCCACGCATGGACCTACAGCAATCACGGTAACTTGATTGCAATCAATCGAGAGCGCAAGTTTGGGACGATCTGTAAAGAGGATCACTCCCTCGTAGAACTTCCTTGCCAAGAAAAGTTTGGAATGCTTTGGGTTAAACCGAGCCCGGGTGGAACAGTGGATGTAGAGAGTTGCTTGGGCGGATTGGAAGACGACATGGAGCACTTGGATTTGGCAAACAAGAGCCATGGGGCTACCCAAGTGATTCCCGCCGCGGCGAACTGGAAATTGGCGATCGACACTTTCGGAGAAAACTACCACTTTGACGTGCTGCATCGAGATTCGCTGGCACCCGAGATTCGAGGCAATCTGCAAACGCACGACATATTTGGACTCAACTATCGGATGGTGTTTGCACGCAAGAATCTTCTTGAAGCATTCGAAACGGTTTCCAGTCCCGAGGAATTACCGTTTCGGTTGATTACGCTGAGTGTCTACTTTATCTATCCAAACACCATATTCCTGGCAGATCAGTACGCCGTCGATATCTTGCGAATATTTCCAGCGGAAAACTCAACGA
Organism: Gammaproteobacteria bacterium; assembly: GCA_026707045.1. Taxonomy (GTDB): domain Bacteria; phylum Pseudomonadota; class Gammaproteobacteria; order Pseudomonadales; family Azotimanducaceae; genus Bin55. The sequence continues at coordinate 61,043 of JAPOXO010000006.1, forward strand.
ACAAGTCAAACACTTTTCACAGCTGGTACGTCTATGACGACGCAAAGCACTACTTTGAAGAAGGTCCCCACAGTTACGAAGAACGTTTCGTCGGCTTCAACAGCGTTATCGTCAACGAGGACTACTTCGTGGCCTCTCAATCACAGAATGGGGCTGAATCGGAACTGTACTCGCACGTAGTTTTCGGGCGCAACGAACCTGCGTTGCACCACTATCACAACGCCCACCGGATGGGGTTAGGCCGAGATCGACTAGAACTCGAAACCGCCTAGTGCTTCGACTCTTGAACTGACAGCTGTGCGTCTACGCGACGTTTGGATTGCGTAGCACTAGTCCTGATCGTTCTCCTGTGTGTTCGTCATTTTCGAGTATCACAGAGCCGTTACAAAGGGTTGCTTTATAGCCGACTGCTCTCTGTATCAATCTCGGTGCAGAATCTGGGAAGTCGTGTACCAGCTTAGGCTGTCGTTCGGCTACCTGATCCAGATCGATGACGTTTACGTCGGCCTTCATGCCTTTCGCCAGCGTGCCTCGATCGTTGAAACCGATTACACGAGCTTGCGCACTAGTCAATTTCCTGATGGCATCTTGAATTGAGAACGAACCTTTGTCTCGAACCCAGTGAGCCAACATGAACGAAGTCCAACCAGAATCCATGATTTGACTTACATGAGCACCGGCATCTCCAATTCCCGGGAGCACCCAATCTTCTTTCAGGAATGGTCCCAAGGCTTCTACGTCATTGTTGAAGAAACGAACGTGGAAGAATCCTTTGCCATCTGACTCATCCATGTAGCGCAACCACGTCTCGACTGGAGTTTCGTTGTTTTGTTCGGCAATGCTAGCCAGGCTCTCGGAGGAATCTTTGACGTAATTCGGCCGATCGGCATCGCTAATCCAATACCAGGAACGCGTTCCATCTACTAGTCGTTGATATTGCGGATTGTTTTTGGGTTCTTCAATCAGTTTTGAACGTGTCTCCGGATCTCGAATGGCCTTCAATCGGTCCTCAAGATTCAGCTGTCTCAACTTATTCCAGGTTTCGCCGGGGAACATAATCATTGAGCTAAGGCTTGAGAGAAATCCACCACTTCTGGGAAGGGTCAACCCACTAATATCCAAGCCTTCATCTTGCATGTCCTTGATATAGGAATCGTAGGCGGACACGCCACCATTGGAACCCGGTTGATGTGGAGCGCTGAACAGCAGACGTGTACCCGACTGTCTCATTTGCTCGCGCAAGATGTTCAGTTCCTCATCAAGTTTCCCGTAATTGAGAACGCTCTGCAATATGCCGCCGTACTTTGCCACTTCCTTGGAAATTGCGACGAGTTCCTTGGGTTCAGCGAACGTTCCAGGTATTGATCGACCATCCGGAAGTGTGTGCCCAGGCAGTCGGTTTGTGGAGAACCCTACCGCTCCTTCCTTGACAGATCTCCCCACCAACGCTGCAATCTGCTCGATCTCTTCGTCGGTTGCATTGTCGGTTATCGATCTCTCGCCCATGACATAGAACCGAGAGGCGCAGTGTCCCACAAGCCCTGTGATATTGATCGCGGGATTCAAGGACTCGATCGAGTCGAGGTACTCACCGTACGACTCCCAGTCCCATGGCAATCCCGTAAGGATGGCGTTCTTTGGGATGTCCTCGACAGTTTCCATCATGCCTGCGAGAAAGTCTCGATCCTCTTCCTTGCAAGGTGCGAAAGTAACCCCGCAGTTTCCGAAGAGGGCGGTCGTTACTCCATGCCACGAAACTGGCGTGAGAAGCGGGTCCCAGCCAGCTTGTGCGTCAAAATGCGTGTGTAGATCGACGAATCCAGGTGTTACGTAGTTGCCTTCCGCATCGATGGTTCGATTTGCACCATCTGAGATTGAGCCTACCTCGCTAATCGTGTCGCCATCGATTGCGACATCCGCTTGGTATGGTTCAGAACCGGTTCCGTCTACTACAAGTCCGTTCTTGATAACAATATCGTGTGCCATTTGGTTTGTACTCCCTCTCTTAAATGCTGACTCGACTAATTTGCTATGCCTTTGCGCTGGGGCGATTACTTACCTCACCGTACCAGCGTTTGACGTTGCTGCATTGGTCCGGAAATGGTATTCGAGCAGCAGTCGTTGCAAAGTCGATGGTACACAAAGCCGTTATGTCCGCAACGCTGAATTCGTCTCCCGCCACATAGCGTGAATCGCTCAATTCCTCATCTAATCGCTTGAAGAATCGGTCGACCATGACCTTGCCGCGTTCTGCGAGTTCGGGTATCGCGTCGATTTCGCCTACATTTCCGCCCACTCCTCGTTTTTTGAATCTTGGGTAGGAGTTGCGAAACGTTTCGGCCGTGGGCATCAATCCATCAAACTCCATGTGTCGTTGTCTTGCCTCAATCCTCGCCTTGCTAAGTGCGTCCGTACCAAACAACGCTGGATCTGGCTGAATTTCTTCCAAATACCGGCAAATCGCAAGGGACTCGTCAAGGACGGTTCCGTCGTCGAGTACTAGAGTAGGCAAGCGACCGCGTGGATTTACATTCAAGAAATCGCTACTGAGATTCTCTCCCTCGACGATATTGACTTGGACTACTTCGCATTCAATGCCTTTTTCAGCCATGAAAATGCGTAGACGTCTGGGATTGGGTGCAAATTGCTGATCGTAGAGTTTCATCTGAATTTTCCAATTGGTGACCCGAACTCTTGTGCGTGGATGACCTGTTGGAACATCCAACGAGTGCCATGTTACACAGACGCTATGAGTGTGTTGATTAGTAGGGACTAGTTTCAAACTGCCAGTCTGACAAATTTTTGAGTGTTTGAGCATCATGTTGAAGACTTGGAAGAAGCTCTGGAACTGCTTGATCTTGAGAGGATTTCTGACCCAAACCAGTATGAATTAGTTGGATATTCGCAATAGAATTGGCCAATAGTTATCACAATGAAAACGACCGTTTACACCAGTCGTATGGAGGCTAGTCATGCAATGGCAAATCACGCAACATGCGCCAACTCACTCAGTTCCAGTTTTCTGTAGTTTGCTTCTAGTCTTGTTTGCAGTCAGTGGTTGGGCGTGCAGATGCACCGACATCACCGTAGAAGAAGACTTTAAGACGTCAGATGTTGTGTTTTCTGGAAAAGTGTTGCATAGAGGTGAACTGAAGGACGGCCAATCAGCAGACTTACTCATTGGAGTCAAATTTGATGTCGTTGAATTTTGGAAAACTGAGATGGAAAGCGGCTCTGATGACCAGGGGAACAGCGAAAAATCTAGAAAGATAGAGGTGTCCACTGCGGCCCACACTCCTTCTTGTGGCTATCCCTTCAAAGTCGGAGAGACTTATCTGGTATTTGCAGACTCTTCTCAAGTGCATACCGAAGGAGGGAACGACGCGGATTCGAATCTTCTCACCACCGGGTGGTGCTCAGCCAATCAACCGCTTAACGACTTGTTAGTAACAATTGCTTTGCTCGGCCAACTTGAAGCTCTCCAGTCCGAGTTTGAGAGCAATACTGACGATGAAGAATCGGAGGAACTTGAGGAATCACATGAACCATCCTAATACAGTGAACTTCTCTCACAAAAAGCACTAGTTAGGCTATGCCAAGGTTTAGTTGGATTAATTCGCTACAAGTTTTTCTGCTGCTCAGCAGTTCGTTGGTTCTTCTCTACGGTTCTACAGGTCTGGCCAGTAACGTCGTTGTAACAAAGCCTACATTGGAAGAAGAATTTCAGTGTTCGGATGTCGTTCTTGTTGGAAAAGTCTTGCGTGTGGGGGAAGTGATTGACCCCGAGAGTCTCGGTAAGAGAATTCCATCAGATTCGGAAAACGAAGAATGCACGCAAGGTGGAGCCAATACGCTAGACGAATTCTCTTACTCGATCTTTAAACAACGAATATTGCGTCGCGCCGCGAAGGTTGAGATTGAGGTTAGTGAGTCTTGGAAAGGAAAAAGCACCGACAAGATAACCGTGCTCACCGCATGCTATCCAGATTCTTGCGTCGCGCCGTTTACCGTCGGTGACGCTTTCTTAGTATTTGCATCTACTCAAAAAGTACATGTAGACAAAGAGAGTGTGATCATCGTGTACTTTTGGACCGATTGGTACTCGGCCAACCAGAAGCTTGACAATTCTCCTGAGGCCAAAGCCGTAATCAGTCAACTTGAAGCTCTCAAGGCGGCGGCCCAGGAGGATTCCAACGACGATCAGGGCCAAGAATCAAGAGTTGGTGATGATTCGCCCCGCCTCGAATAAACATTGAATCGGCCGCTCACATCCAATCAAACGAGGTAATCACATGGCAGAGCTAAACACCACCTCTCGTTACCAGTCCATCGTTGCAGGGATCAGCGGTCTGTTGCTGGCTTTGTTTGCTTTCGATGGTTGGACCTGCACCTGTCTGCGGAGCACTGTCGAAGAGAACTTTGAAGTTGCTGATGCAGTGTTTTCTGGAAAAGTCTTACAAATTGAAGAAGCAAGCAAAGACGGGGAAAATCAATGGGATGAGATATTTTCTCCACTGCATGAGATCGAGATCGAGCTCGAGCTAGACGAGACTTGGAAAGGCGAGTCAGTGAGCAAGATCTCTGTTATGACCTATAGAGATGGAGATATGTGTGGCTATACATTTAGTGTTGGGGACACCTACTTGGTTTTCGCATATGCTGAGGAAGCACAAAATGAAGATGAAGAAGAGGTTTTCAGTTATCTGAGTACTAACCGGTGCACACACAATCAAATACTCAATCCCGAATCGACGGAGACAAAAGCAATCCTCGAAGAGCTCGATGAACTCAATACCAAGGCTGCTGGAGAATCTGACGACGGGAGTAGCAACGAATCTGAGGTAGCGGAGGACTCCTAGAGCCCGTGTCAATCGCCCAAATGTTCAATGATTCGCTCAAAAGGGTGGAGTAAACTCGGTCTCTAGAAATAACGAGGTCAACTATGAAACGAACGTCAACATCTTTCGCGCCCCATTTCTTGAGTTTGCTTCTGCTTCTTAGTGCTACAACCACTTTGGCCTGCTACTGTTTTCATCCCACGGTAGAAGAGGACTTTCGAGACTCGGATTTAGTGTTTTCTGGAAAAGTCACACGAATTGAACTGATCCGCGATGAGCGACAAATTAAGTGGGGAGAGATTGAAATTGGGACTTTAGAGATCGAGTTTGAGGTTGATCAAACTTGGAAAGGGACGAGTGGTAGCAAAGCGACAGTTATCACGGAGATCGAAGAATCAGCCTGCGGTTACACGTTCGACATCGCTGAAAGCTACGCTGTGTTTGCATCTTCTCGAGAGGTAGACATCGACGAGGACAGTATTGCATTGGAGTTTTATTACACAGGTTATTGCAGTTCCAATCAGAAGATACACAATTCGCCGCAAGCAAGAGCCTTGCTCAATCAATTAGAAGATCTCAAGTCTGAGGACCAAGAAGAGTCTAAAGACGAGAACGACAATCGGTCGGATGACAACATTAAATCGGACGATCCGGCATGATGTCGGAGCGGCCCCCACACGTGCTTGAATGAGGAACTCATATGGCAACAATTAGGGACAAAATCCTTCTCAGGTCAATCATCGGTTGGGCTTGCAGTTTGATGCTTGTTCTTTGTGCCTTCAGTGGATGGGCTTGCTTATGTGTCGAAGAGACACTTGAGAAGGAATTTAAAGATGTGGACTTGGTGTTTTCCGGAAAAGTGTTGAAAAGCGGAGAGCCAAAGAGTGAAACTGCGATTTCGATTGAGGTGGAGTTTGAATTGGACGAGATCTGGAAGGGAGACAAAACAGGCAACATATCAGTGTCCACGCCGATCATGCAGGTGTCCTGTGGCTTTCCGTTCAAGGTTGGCGACTGTTACGTAGTGTTTGCCTATGCACACGATAAGAAAGAGCCGGAAACGTCGGCTCGTGATTGGGATGAATTCTTCTATACAACTTGGTGCGAGAATAATCAGGAGATCGACGAATCAACAGAATCAAAGGATCTTCTAAGCGAGCTAGCGTCCCTCAAATCGAAGCACCAAATGGAACTCCAAGAATCGAAGAACGAAGAAGAAAAACAGGGCTAGAGCTAGAGGTGTTGCTGCGAGATGGGTGTGTGAATATCAAGCTCAATTTAGTAACTGTTCAATGTCATAGGTGGACTTGGAGTGCCTCTCTCGCGTTCACGGGCTAGAACAGAGTTCCAGTTTCTCAGCAACGTGAAAGAACATGTTGCCTGATTGGTCTGTTTGCCCAGCGATTGAGCGCAACCCGCGCAAAATCGGCGGAGCCTGGGCGTTCACCGGCACCAGAGTACCAGTTTACGCTCTCTTTGAGAATCTTGAGAGCGGTGCGACAGTGAAAGAGTTCCTTGATTGGTTCCCTGAAGTAGAGTCTTGGCAAGTTGAGTCGGTTCTCAAGCATGCGACTGATTTCTTTAAGGCGGTGGACTGACATCTGGGAATCTGTTTGATCGAGAAACTCCTGTTGCCTATTGCCGCTTTTTGCAACGCGCACACAATGTGATTGAATTTTCTTGTGTGAGTAGCAGTTCGAGCCGATCTCCAATGAAGCATATTTCACAGTCACTAATCCACATGATATTTTCGTGTTTGGTGGCTGTTGCCTTGCCTTTGTGCGGCGAGGAAACGTCCACCATCGAAGGTCGAATTGTTTCGGATCATGCAGATGCCGAATTGATTTGGTTGGGTGTGTTTGTCGGGTCCGTGGAGCAAGAAATAGAGGCCTGGAGTTGGACATCCGTAGCTGCTACGCAATTCTCACTGGAAATTCCAGATGCCGAGGACGACATTACGCTCGTGGCGTTGCGTAAGAACTTCGTACCCATTACAACTCTACTAACCCCAGAGGTGCGTGCCTCAGAGATCACTCTCGAATTCGAGAGTGGTCAAGTGTTGAGCGGTCTAGTTTTGTCTACGGATGGGATAGCAGTGCCTGATGCCCTACTCAAAGTTCGGCGGCTGGATGGGTCTTCAATTCAGATTCCCAGCGAAGCAGAGTTGGAGTGGACAACCAATGAGGATGGCACATTTTCAATTGGCGGGCTTGTTGAGAGTAGCTACGATGTTCACGTCGAACTTACTCATGCTCCTAAGGAGTCGTTCGTAATTCGGATCAAGGATGGTGAAGAAAATCACCAAGATCTGGTTCTAACGGATGCCTACCACGTGAAAGGTCGTGTTGTCGACCATGCAGGAGAGGGTGTTGTTGGCGCAACAGTGAATTCATTCCTCGATCCAATTTTGTGGAAAGACCCATCTGGAAACGTGGTTTTAGGTGCGGAAATGTCCGAAGCCATCAGAATTCATGGTAGCGTCTGGGGTCACCTTTCGAATGACCCGAGGACCACAAGCGATTCTACTGGCGCCTTTCAAATGGGTCCATTTGTTTACGGGCAGGGTCTGGAAATGTCAGCCTCACATAAAGATGGAGGTTCTACAAGCGAAATCAAGGTGTTTTCAGGGAATCACGAGATCTCTTTAATACTTTCAAAGACTGTGGATGTCTTTGGGACCGTAGTTGACGCGGAAACTGGTGCGCCGATAGAACAATTCACATTGGAAGTTCGCGGCAGGGCGAATAGCGAATTTCCACACTCGGAGTCAGGTGGAAGAGTCTCAGCACAGGTTGATTCCGCAGCTTGGGCGATAGTCATTCAGGCACCAAACTACATTCCATACTTCAAGATGGACCTCAATCTGGACTCGCTAGACGTATTTGACCTAGGAGTGGTCGAGTTGAACCGGGGCGTACACGTAACGGGCCAGGTATACGACTTGCAAAGCCGGGAACCTGTCAACTGGGCGTTAATTGAGAGCTGGGGAAGAGTATTGGAAGAGGGATCCCCTCCCAACAGGTATTCATTCATTGCGCGTTATATGAGCGGAAGAACGTCGACTAGGAGTGATTCGGAAGGCAAATTCTCAATTGGGCCTTTGCCGGCAGACGAGTCCATCTTGTATGTGGAAGCGCACTCCTACCAGTCGGAGGAAATTGTTGTCGATCGACCCGCTGAGAAGCTTGACATTGGGTTGAAAGCAGTAGATTTTCAAAACACAAAAATTGTCGCACGAATTCGGACTGCAAACGGGGAACCCGTAGAAGGTAGAGTCGAAATCTCTCAAGGGGAGGAAACCAGCTTCCGTCCCTACGCTCGTTTTCCCGGAGACGACCATAGCTGGAATATTTGGGTGTATCCTGGAAACTACAAGGTATGGGCGGTTTCCGATCGTGGACGATCCAAGGTCATTGATGTCGTTGCCACAGACGGCATTACCCAAGAGGTCGTTCTGATTGTCGATCCATTTGGCCGACTTAGAGGAAACATTAGTGGACTAAAGAGTGGGGAGGATCCTTTTGTGTGGGTTTTTTCTGGTAACAATCTAGTTCAAACTACGGGGGTTGTTCTGAATGGAGAGTTTGAACTTGAAGGCATAGGAGTTGGTTCGTTCACAGTAAGAATCGAGACATCGATGAATCGTCGGATGGAGCGTTCGTTTGAACTGTCCAAAGCTGTTGGCGAAGCTTTTGTGGAAATAGCCTTTGAAGGTGATTCACGCCTCTACGGAAGAGTGCTGTCCTCTGTCGATCGCAATTCCAAAATACTTGCAATTGGAAAGAAAAAGGGGTCCATTTCGGGCTGGGGCGACCTTTTCGACGACGGATCGTTTGAAATTCGCGGACTCAGTGATGGCGAGTATTGGATCGAAATAGAGGCCGAGCGTGAGATTGGTATCAGTTCAAGCAATGGGGAAAGTGAACCGGTACGGTATGAAGCGGTCGTTGTTGGAGACACCGAGCTCACTATAAATCTTGCGTCTCCTTAGATTGCGTCAAAGGATGGGTTACAGGCTAGCACCTTGTGACTGTGGTGCGCTCGACAGGATTCGAACCTGTGACCTTTGGCTCCGGAGGCCAACGCTCTATCCAGCTGAGCTACGGGCGCATACAGTTAGCTTGAAATTTGTCGTGTTCACACCAAATTCGAATCACTCTTGCATTTCAAGAATCTTTGTTCAAACTTGGTTTAGCGCCAACTAAGAACGTCACGACTGCGAGCAGTAGAGTAGCGGCAACTGCATTGTGTAGGACCGCTATTGGCAAGGGAAGCGAGAAGACAACGTTGGCCACGCCAAGGCAGAATTGGGTTAGTAGTATTGCGCCAAGAAGATACCTTGGCATCGATTCCAATCTAAACAGTAGCGCCACACCGATGATCACTAGGATGTACGCTCCCCACCTGTGTGCCATCTGTATTGCTACTCGTGCATCGTTGGATAGTTCCCCTCCCAGATAGTTGGGTCCAATGTCTTGAAAGATGTTGAATCCTGCCAGGAAATCTGCGTTAGGAAACAGGGTTCCGTGACAATGTGGAAACTCGGGACATGCCAGAGCAGCGTAATTTGAGCTAGTCCAACCACCAAGCGCGACTTGCAGCACAACAAAAGCAAAAAAGACCCACAAGTGGGGGCGCAGTCTTGGGCTAACTCTTGGAATGGTTACACCTTCTAGTTTCAGGAAATAAAGCCATAGCAGCGCTAAAGTGCAGAAGCCTCCGAGCAAGTGCGCCGTTACTACCTGTGGCCAAAGCTTGAGCGTTACGGTCCATGCTCCGAACGCACCTTGCAGAATGACGAGAGCAAGTAAGGTGACTGGAAGAGTAGATGGCATTTTGCCGCGCCATGCAACGACAACTATTCCGATTACGACAATTCCAAGAAACGTTGCAATGTAGCGATGGAACATTTCCGTCCACGCCTTTGCTTGATCTACGGGAAATTCGGGGTAGAGTTGCTCAGCGCGTGTGGTTTCCGATTCGGTTTCTGGCACGGTTAGCATTCCATAGCATCCCGGCCAGTCAGGACATCCAAGGCCAGCGTCCACTAGACGTGTGTATGCACCGACTACAACTACGCAGAATGCAAGGACTACGGTTGCGCCTACGAGAACACGCTGGATTTTGTGTGTATTCTCAGACATCGTTCCGTATAAGAGATCTGCCAACGAAATTGGCAGACTCCGATCTATTGCAAGACATACTTAGCGTTGTCAAGGCTTTTTCAATTCGTCGAGAGTAGAGATTTTCTGTTGACAATCAACGCTCTCTGTGGCTCATAGACCTGCAATCTTCTCTGGTTGCAGACTGGTCAATCTCACTACAGCTTCTGTGCCAATGTCAGACCATCACCAATCGGGAGCATAGTGGAAAAGACTCTTTCATCAAATGAGATTTTCTTATTCAGCTCGCGCAACGCCACTGTATCAACGTCGGTCACAGATGGGTCAGCTGTTCTTCCACCCCAAAGAACATTGTCGATTGCGATCGTGCCGCCTTGACGTAGCAGAACGAGGCATTTCTCATAGTAGTCGTCGTAGTTCGACTTGTCGGCGTCAATAAATGCGAAATCAAACGATCGTTGCATTCCATTGGAAATCAATCCGTCCAAAGTTTCGCCCGCAGGACCAAGTCGAAGATCAATCTTGTCTGAGACACCTGCCTGTTCCCAGTATCTTCTTCCTATGTCGGTCCACTCTTTCGAAACGTCACATGCGACAACCATTCCTCCTTCTGGTAAAACTTCCGCAACCGCCAGTGCGCTATAGCCCGTGAAAGTTCCAACTTCAATTGTTTTCTTTGCGTTCATCAGTCTACACAGCAGAGCCATGAAGGCTGCTTGTTCAGGCGAAACCTGCATCACGTGCATTCTCAGAGTCGCATGTGTGACTTCACGGAGTTCTCGCATTGCTTCGGATTCGGGCCGGATGTTTTGAAGAAGGTATTCGTAAATGTTTTCGTCTAATGTGAGAGTTCGACTAGACATGTCGTATTCCTCGTAATTGCTAGCTGTATGAGAGAGAATTCATTGGGTCGAACAGTTTCCGCTATTTGCGCTGACCTTTGAACCGATCCATGGAATCGCTAATTATCGATTGTGACCCTGGTGTGGATGACATGGTAGCGATACTGCTTGCCCACCATGTTGCCAATGTGAAGGGCATAGTCACTGTGAGTGGCAATGTGCCTGTCGATACAACCACCAAGAATGCATTGCTAGCCACGGAATTGCTGCAATCCGACACACCGGTCTATCAAGGATCGGCACAACCTCTTGAGTCTGAACCGGTCCATTCAGCACACGTTCACGGTTCAGATGGACTTGGTGGTGTCCCGCGCATTGAGCACAGACGTAGACCTAAAGCGAAAGATGGCGTGGATTTCTTGCTTGAAGAACCGACACCCGATGATTGGATCGTAGCGCTTGGACCATTGACCAATGTCGCAAGTGCGATCCGACGCGATCCGTCCTGGGTCAACCGTATACGTGGAATCTCATTAATGGGCGGGAGCACGACCGTCGGAAATATTACGCCAACTGCCGAATTCAATGTGTACGCCGATCCTGAAGCGGCAGCATGCGTGTTCGAGTCTGGTGCGTCAATTCAAATGTGCGGGCTCAACCTAACTCATCAGCTTCTCATAACGGATGAGACTATCAAGGAGTTGCAGGGAATTGATAGTGATTTAGCACAATTTGTAACACCCATGTTGAACTTCCTGCTTTACAGAATGGAGGCTCTAGTCGGAAGACGATACGCCGCCATGCATGATCCTTGTGCTGTGCTTGCGGTAACACATCCTGCACTCTTTAATTTCGAGAAACAGTCGGTTCATGTTGAATTGTGCGGGACTCTGACCAGAGGCATGACGGTCTGCGATCAGCGGACGACTCGTAGACGCGAACAGCCAAACGTTCAAGTCGCTCTGGAAATAGACGCTGAAACTGCACGTTCGCTGGTAATCGGCTCGCTAAAATCCCCGTGAATTATGAGTGAAGCCGATCCTCAAGTACTTCGAGCGTTGGATCTGATGGAATCTGGCGATTACCACGAGCTTCGTGCACATCTCATTCTGCATCCCATACTGGCGAAGTATCGAGACGATTCCAACGCCACGTTACTTATCAAATTAATCGATTACCCAGGAAATCGTCCCAATGCAGCCAAGTCAGCACGCGTGCTGCTGATTGCGGGATGCGATGTAGATGCCCGAAGAGACAGCACCAATGGAACCGCTCTAAGCGGTGCACTCAGTACTGGCGAAGCAGATGTTGCACGAGTTCTTTTGGAGTTTGGAGCGAACTTTAGGGCAAAGTTGGGATTCAAAGAAGGAGACATCGTCGACTTTGCGCTGGAAATTTGTGGAAATGACTCAAATGAGGAAGACGGTTTTGCTCAAGAGGTTCGACAACTTCTCAGCGACTTCACAGCGGTTCGACTAGATTGAGACGACACATGAGAGCAGCACTTTCTTTTGCCGGTATTCTTTGCATGCTTGTGACTTTTGCCGCTCATACCGAAGAGGAGGACTTCCTAAAGGGAACTGTACACGAGGTTGTTGATGGGGACACAATTGTGTTTTGTCCGAAGATTGAGGGTGAGTGCAAGTCGGCCGAACGCTACGAAGTGGACTTATGGGGTATCGATGCACCTGAAGTGGTACCTCGAAAGCAATTTCATGCAGAAAAGGCCAAGGAATACTTGGAGAGCGTCGTTGACTCACGAGTTATAGTGCTGGAAGTCAAGGAAACCACCAAAGAGGGAAAGAAACTCGCAAAAATCTTCGTTGTAGGACACGATCCATCCAATCTCAATGTTCACTTGTTGATGGAGGGACACGCTTGGTCAATAGTTGAAGAAGATTCGGATGCCGCCGAATTCGATTTGGCCGAGGAATATGCCAAGGATCGAAAACTTGGTCTGTGGCGGGAACTAGAGCCTACTGCGCCTTGGGATTGGAGAGACACAGAGGGTACATAACGTAGCTAGCAAGGCGCTATTCGACCGGCCGAGCGAATCACACAAAGACAAGTTTGGAATATATGCCCGAACTCATTAGATTCTGATCCCAGTAGACCTGATTTGTGCTACATTCAACCGAGCTTCAACATCTCTATTGCGATATGGTGATTCCTGCGGTTTCTAAGATTCGAGCCCTATCCATTGGTGCAATTCTTCTCGTTTGCACTCATGTGTTCGGGGAAGATGCAGGCGAGCAACTAAAAGTTATAAGCGTCACGCCTTCTGGGGACGAAGTGCCTGTATCTCGAGGCGAGATCATTATTGAATTCAACAAGAATATGGTTGCATTCGGTCAAACAGATATAGACCTCTCGAATGTACCCGTTGAAATCAAGCCCGAACTCAAATGTACGTGGCGGTGGACAAGCCTTAGCCAGCTAACTTGTACACACAGTGACTTCTTGAAGTACACGACTTCTTACGTAATTTCAATCGGGAAGTCGGTGAAAGCGCTAGATGGATCCAATCTCACTTCGGATCGTAAGTTCTCGTTTCGAACCGCATCGTTAGGTGTGAGAGGAAGTGCCTCATATTGGCGAAGTGCGACGCGTCCTATATTCGACGTGAACTTCACTCAGCCCATGCCCCTCAGCATGATCCTGGAAAAAGTTCATATCCGCAACCTCAAGACTTCTGAGCTACACGAGATTGAGGCGGTCGATTTGGCTAGTTTGACATCCTTCGTTCGCAACGGATCTGATTTTTTCATCCTCGACGAAAGCGGTGAATGGACTCGAGCTGGCGAAAGTGAAAAGGAGGCTCTTCTTAAGGCGATGAAATGGGGCATTGATCGCGAGAAGTTTGTAAATGAGAAACTCGAATTTGCGACCAGATCTTGGTACCTAGAGTCCAAGTCGCCATTAGATCCCGATTCGACATACGACCTGGAAATCGACTCAAATGTGAAGTCAATACTTGCAACTGAGCCAACAACTCGGTCGATGCACATCACTCGATTCGAAGTTTATCCAAAGTTTGAGCTTCTCGGTCTTGAGTGCATCGATAACAAAGGATCGTTCAGGCAGCAACTGTTTAGTGAAGCGGCTGGCAACGAAGAGACTTTGACTGGATGTAATCCGGATGAAGGAATTACTTTGCTATTGACGGCACCGACCGAAGCCTCCTATAAAGTGTATGAGTCGCTTTTACATCCTGGACCCGAGTATGAACGGTTTTCCACCCGTTCAAGGTTTTACACGTTCGATCGAGGAGCGGTGCACAGGATTTCTAATTGGGGATCAAGCAGGAATGAAGAACACTTTGCGACAGAAGATGATCTGAACAAGGTCAAACTAGGCTATGAACTGCGAGGAAACACTACATATGAGTTGAAATTTGGAAATGCCTTTATCCATGATGTATTTGGTCGCAGGCTTCGCAACGCACCTGACATCAAATTTCATACGGGACACTTGAAACCCAGACTAAACACCCGGTCTTCAAGAATAGTGTTGAGTCCTGAATCGAACTTTGAAGTACCTGTTCATGCCGCGAACTTGAACGACTTACGTGTCAAGATCGCGTCCAAAACTGACTCGAGTCTGAAGTGGTCCGTAAGGAACAAACGGCAGACGCTAAATTTGACAGCGGATCGAATCGTATCAACCAATCTAGACTTCAAGGATTGGTTAAGTGAAGACTCTCATCGTTTTGTCGCAGCAATCGCACCAGTGGCAAATCCCAGTTACGGCGATGATCCCGAAACTGAGTGCATTTTTGGGCAAGTTACTCCGTACAACGTACACGCTCTAATCGGACTGACATCTTCCATTGCTTGGCTGACTGACATTGAAACGGGTCAGCTCGTTTCTGATGCGTCGGTCTCTCTGATGGAAATGGGAGCTTCCAACGATAAGGTCTTGGCAACGGCAGCTACCGATAAACAGGGAATTGCGCATCTACCTGGAAGACGGAGCTTTTCTCCGGGCATGAAGGAAAACCGAACTGAAGAGTCTTTTGATGTGTTCAAGGGTATCGACTGCACAAATTCCTTTCCGGCAAGACATGCGTTGCAGATCGATGGTCCCAAGGGACAGGCGTTCCTGCCACTCGCCCGCAGATTGATTAAAAGCGGCTCAGATTCTCTACGTAGTTCGAACTTGTCAGTGTGGGGACACACTGCTCAGGGTATGTATAGACCCGGTGAAGTTCTGCAGTACAAGATTTTCGTGCGCAATCAAACCGACAAAGGGTTGCGAACTGATGAAACACAACGATTTCGGTTGGTAGTAACTCAAGGTTATGGGGAGTTGGTGCTACATGAAAACGACATTGAACTAAGCAAGTTTGGATCGTTTAACGGAGAACTCAAGATACCCGAGACCACTAGGTCGGACAGAAGCTTGCGGTTTCTTGTAATGGTTGATGAAGGGGAGTCTTTTTCTTCAATTTGGAATGAAGAAAGGGACTCGATGAAATACGGTGAAGTCGAGTACTGGACTGCATTTGAAGTGCCAGTTCTTGACTTTGATCCTGCAACGATTCTCATCGATAGTTCACTTAGCAAGGTCGAGTACGAAATTGGTGACGAGTTGGTCGTTACGGGTAGATCCGATCTCATTTCGGGAGGATCTTTTTCCCATGCTCCTATTGCCGTCGAGGCGATTCTGAAGCCAAAGGCATTTGAATCCAAACACCCTGAAACGAAGGATTACTCGTTTGTTTCAGCCGAAGGTAAAGAACACTATTGGAAGCAGGACGACTTTCAAACCGTTACGCCTACGACGAACGCTCAAGGTGATCTCAGTGCTTCTCTCAAGCTAAATGCTGCCGATGTTCACTTCGGATCGTTGACAATCTCTCTTGGGGTACAAGAAGACGATGGAAACATCATCTGGGAAGACCATCGAGCCAAATATCGAGGCACGGACAGATTTGTTGGGGTACGACAGATTGGAGAGCGAGCGCGGGTAGGTGAGACGGTGAGGGTCGATGCCGTTGTCGTAGACCCACAGGGAGAGCCGAGAAATGACCGACCCGTCACATTGAAATATTTTCGTGTCCGGTATCTAGATCGTACTGAATCCACGGCCGATGTCTTGGTACATTCTTGTGAAATCGCCACTCATCACAAACCTAAGTTGTGCGCGACGGTTCCGAAGATGGCTGGGCATTATCGTGCTGTAGCATCGATTAAAACCGATGACGGTCGTATTCAAAAAGCGACTAAGAGCATTTACGTACAAGGAAGAATCAAGGATGTAGTTTCGGAGCGGGAAGACCATGTGAGTTTAGTGAATGCAAGAGAGTTACGGGATCGGCTCTTTAGAGTCGGGGACTTTGCATCACTCGTGGTTCAACACTCGGTACCAGGAGCAATGGCCTTGGTTACAGTTGAACGACTCGGCATTCTTGATCAATGGGTTACTGAATTGGAAGGTAGTCATGATGTCATTGATATCCCCATACGCCAAGACTATGCTCCGGTGGTCAGAGCAACGGTTACGGTCACGACGGCAAATTCAAACATCAAGCCATCCAGTTACTTTGGGTCCGTTGGTAAACAAGGATACCCAGCCTCTTGGAGGCAATCAGTTCAGCTTCGAATTAAAGATGCTACGCGACGGCTTGATGTGCAGGTGTCTACCGACAAAGAGATTTACGAACCGGGCGATCGGGTTAAAGTTTCGATCGCAGTCAATGACGAATCCCCTCAAGGAAATCCACCCAAGGTTGAATTGGCAGTTGCGGTTGTCGATCAAGGCGTGCTTGAAGTGTCCCGGACGGGAATAGCTCATTTTGATCCGGTACGAGGACTACTGCGAAACATGGACGTTGCTGTTGACAGTTACTGGTTGCTTTGGGAAGGTGTTAGGTATGCATATAGAACGGCGTTCGACACTGCCATTGGTCGAGGTCCAAGATCAAACAATGATCTCACAAGCCTTTGGTTGCCCAATCTCGAAACTAATGACGATGGCATTGCAACTCTTGACTTCGAAATTGGAGATCGACTCACTGAGTGGAAGATCATCGTGGTTGCGGCGACACCCACCGATCAGTTCGGGTTGGGACAGATGTCTGTCAAGACTAACTTGGGAGTTGAAATACGCCCCGTTTTGCCCAACCAAGTCACCAATGGCGACGTTTTCGATGCAAGTTTTTCAGTGCTGAATCGATCGGATTCTGTGCGTGAAGTCACGGTCAAAATTGAAGCGGAGGGAGATGCCGAAGAGTCCTCCTTCACCGAATCAATCAGCTTAAATCCTTTCGAACGAAAGTTGGTATCGACTAAGACGAAAGCTCGATTGAAGTCAGGACAAGACCAGACTCGAGGGTCTATTCGGATTTTCGCATCAGCTCTTTCTAAAGAAGATTCTGATGCTCTCGTACAGGATGTTCCTGTACATCCAAGCAAACGCTTCTTCGTAAGTTCAATTTACGGAACTTCGACGGACGCGACAGTCTCTGAGCCCATTGCAATTCCCCGGGACATTACGAACGGATCAGGGAGGCTAAAAGTGCACTTGACTCCGTCCTTGCTCAATACGGTTGAAGATCACGTAACACAGGTACGCGACTATCCCTATCAATGTTGGGAGCAGAGACTTAGTTCTGCGGTAGTAGCAGCTCAATTTTCTCGATTAAAAGAGCGTTTGAATGTCGATTGGAAAAACGCTACTCAATACATTGATGATGTATTGAAAGCAGCCGAGAAATTCCAGTCTGAACGATCCGGTGGATTTGGATACTGGAGTGGAGAGTCCAGCCATGCAGACTTGTACCTTTCGGCCTACACTGCACTGGCTTTCAGGTGGTTGGCGGATGCCGGCTATAAGGTGCCTGAGGAAGTCTTGGAGAAGTTGCTTGAATTTCTTGAAGACCAAACCGTGTATCGACTTCCTGACTACCTCAGTTTAAACAGGTCGGTGGTTCCATCGCTTAGATTGATGATCGCCAACGCGCTTGTTCAGCATGGCAAAGGCGACTTGGACCTGTTGACAACGCTCTTCGAAGAGAGCGAAAAACCAAATCTATTCTCAATAGCCCAATCTCTCAAAGCTGCAATGTCGTTGGCTGCAGCAGACGAGATTGTCGAACCCTTGGTTACAAGACTCACCAATAGTGTTGGCGTGGTTGGAGACAGAGCGTTGATCCATCATGTTTCAAATGGAAGACGAAACTTCATGCTATCAAGCCAATTGAAGACCACCTGCAGTGCAATTTCCGCATTTGTTGAAGCCAGTAATCGGGGCAGTGAGCTAATTTCACAGGAAAAACTCGCAGAATTAGTCCGAGGAGTTCTATTTGTTTGGAACCGCCAAAAATTTGGTACGAATCCCCACCAGGCTTCGTTTTGTTTGAGCGCAATCGCAGAATATGCAGAAAGCGTTGAGACTGTAGACGAGGATTTCATTGCAGACGTAGATCTCGTCATGGATGGACAGCTGAGTCCACCCAAATTCGAAGTGGCGACTAAGAAGAACTTGATCGATGGATCTTTTGTGTATTCGACACCGTTGAAGCCTGAACTCAATGGAATTCCAGCTGATTTGCAGATGAAGCAAAGTGGTGATTCCAGGTTCTACTACAAGGCAACATTGCAATACGAACCGACTGAAGTGCAAACCGATCGAGAAAACTTTGGTATCGACGTCAGAAAGACCTATTGGGTCAAATCTGGCGATCATTGGAAGGTACTAGATGACTCGCACGAACTTCAAAGAGGTGATGTCGTTCACGTAGGCCTCTACCTAGACATCAGGGATCAGCGCGATTTCGTAATTGTCGATGATCCAGTTCCAGGATTTTTGCAACCCATCAATGTGCGATTGGCCAAGACCAATATACGCGAGACGCAACCGGCAATTGACGACTACAGGAACATATTTCCCGACCATATCGAAGGCAAATGGCACAGACTAGGTTCGTCTCGATGGGGATTCTACAATCGTCAGATTCGCAATGAAAGCGTCCGATTTGCCAGCGATTTTCTCCCCTCGGGCCGGTACCGACTGTATTGGGCTGGGCGTGTGATTTCTACAGGCGAATTCCTAGCTCGACCTGCCCATGCTGAGGCTATGTATTCACCAGAAGTCTATGGCAACTCACGGCCTCAGAGGATCGCCGTAATCTTAGAGTAGCCGCATAAGGGAACAGAGACTGTTAGGGTTGCAGAGCGAAATGCAAATTGATCGTTGAAGCAATCGTGACCTTAAACTCATGGCGCATGAAAAGCAATCAGAGTTCACCATGATTCGAAATCTCAGATTCCTGCTTCTTTGCGGATTTCTATTTTTCGGGTTAACCGGTATGGCCGAGGAAGAAAACGAGACTCCGCTTGAGGTCGTCAGCGTCAGTCCGTCTGGACCAGGAGTCTCGACCACGTTTGGACAAATCACAATTGAATTCAACAAGCCCGTTATTGCTTTTGGTAGTCAGTTTCAAGAATTTAATGAAATACCTATTGAAATAACTCCTAGCGTTCAGTGCGCGTGGAGAGCTTTTGAAACAAACGAATATACATGCCTTCTCGACGATGATCTTGAACCGGAAACGACCTATAGCATTAAAGTCTTGCACACAGCCAAGTCTTTAGACGGGTCGACTCTTGGATTAAACCGCCAATACCAATTCAAGACGGCACTCTTGTCCGTAGAGCATGATTGGACCTTCTGGAGAAGTCCGATCAAACCGGGTTTCAGGCTGTGGTTCTCTAGGCCTGTTGCACTGAGCACAGTTCTTCAGACGGTCATGATTCAAAATCAGGACGGTTCGGACGTAATAGAGGTTCGTGCATCCTACGAGCGTGTCTATGGCATGTCGCGTAGGGGGTTTTACTCACTAGACGAGGATGGGACGTGGCAACCCATCACAGAGGACGACGTGAAGCAATTTTTTGACCTACTTAAGGAAGAAGGCTTGGGATTGGGAGACGAAAATCGTCTAGGAGACATCGCAAACCGACAATGGTATGTGGAACCAGCAATCGAGCTTCAATTCGGTTCGTCGTATGAATTGCTTCTAGACGCAGGTGCAAAATCAATTTTCGCTGATGAATCGACTGAGGAACCTGTCAAATTCGGAAACTTCGTTACGTTCAGAGAGTTTGAACTAAAAGGCTTGGAGTGTCAAAACAGCCAAGGAATTGTTGAGAAACATCTTACGAACGACAGTCGGAACAGTGCAGAAGTACTAGATGATTGCGATCCCGATAAAGAAATCAAGCTGCTTTACAACAGTCCCATCGGACGAGTTACTCGAGCGATGCTCCCCAGTATTTCGCCACAGCCTGAGCCCAATAGACAGTATCCATCAGAAGATCGATCCAATTCGACAGGTAGTGACTTTTCTATTAGGTACTCGCAGAGTAGTTCGGGTTATTCTCGCGATCGCGATGACGGTCTTTTCGCGTCCCATTTGCCATTTAAGTTTCATGGAAAAACTGAATATTCAATAGCTAGTGGTGAAGAACCAATTACCGATGTGTTTGGCCGCCCACTGACTCTTCACACCCATATGAAATTTCGAACCGGGCACATGAAACCAAGGCTATCAGGACTGGAACCGGTAGCGATACTCGAGCCAGGTACGCAGATAGAAGCCCCCGTTGAGTTCGCGAATCTTGAGAATTTACAAGTCGAACTGAAATTCGACAATCTCGAAAGTGATCTCCGAACCGAGCGAGAATTGACTGTTGATTTCGAAGGAACTGTGGAACGAGCTAACCAAACGACTCTCGATATCGGAAGTTGGCTTGATTTGCAGAACGGTCAATTCACCGCTAGTTTTGAGCCAATCGCCTATCCGTACATTGGCCAGAGTCCGCCTAATTCGTGTCTTTACGGTCAATTTACACCATATAACGTACAGGCCAGAATGGGTCTTACTTCGTCTGTCGCATGGGTGACCGACCGCCAAACAGGCGATGTTGTTCCTAACGCCAAAGTTGAGATAGTTCAGCTTGAAGACAACTATAGACAATCCATTTTCGAGTCAGAAACAGATATTGAAGGAATTGCCAAGTTGCCTGGAAAGGGTGAGCTCGCTGGCTTCCCATCGATTGATCGAGGTTATTGGGGCTACTACCGGCAAGGATGGGGAGATTCTCCTGACCTTTGTGAGCAAGCCTACAACGCCAAGTATGCCGTAAAGGTAAGTGGCCCCAGAGGCTATTCAATACTACCGCTAGCACAGACGTTTGCAGAGTCCGATGGACACACTGTTTTGCGGGCTGAACCACATTTCTCAGTCTGGGGGCACTCGGCGCAAGGGATTTACAGTCCAGGAGATGATCTTCAATACAAGGTTTATATTCGCCACCAAACTGGCAATGGGTTGAAAAATGTGAATGAAGACCTTGAATTTCTGTTGGTTGTCGTTGGTTCACAAGGTGAACTCGTACATTACAGAAACGGAATTGCACTAAACGAATTCGGTGCGTTCGACGGTGAATTCCAAGTGCCGCAAAGTACTTTGGGCACTCTGCGTTTTTTGGTCTTGATTGATGAGGGACAGAGTCTTGCAACAGTTAAGCAATTGCTGCCGTTACTGGCACGCACAGATTTACTGGCACGCACAGATTACAAACGAACGCTTCAATCGTTTGCTGCGCACTGGGTTGCATTCACCGTCGATGTTCTTGATTTCATTCCTGCAACTGTTCGAATCGAAAGCAGTTTGAATTCTGACTCATACCGAAACGGGGATGTCGTTACAACGCGAGGCAGAACCGAGTGGTTATCTGGCGGTCCGTATACAAATGCTC
>JAPOXO010000086.1 GCA_026707045.1 Gammaproteobacteria bacterium
TAATAATTTGAGTGGCATACCAATTCATAGGTAAGCCCACTTCGGCAATTCGACAAGCGGGCTCGATGACATCTTTCCAATCCCACGTACCGAATCGCTCAAGAGCAAGTGCCATGCCCTTGATGTGTCCCGGAACGGCGATGGAAAGTGGACCGTGTACGTTGACATTTCCCAGTACTTCGGGCCAATTGAAAGATGAGGCACCGGTAGCACGACCGGTAAGCGGATAGTCATCGGGTCCGGCATCCAGGGGTGCTCTCATTCCAAATTCAACAACATTGACCTTGTCCCTGTCGGCAAGATAGATCGTCATGAATCCCCCGCCTCCAATGCCGCTCATCCATGGTTCGACCACACCGAGTGCAAGCCCCGCAGCAATAGAGGCATCAATTGCGTTTCCACCACGTCGTAGTACATCCGCACCAATTCGAGACGCCAAGTAGTGCTGGGTTGCGACGACACCGTTTGACCCGGACACCGACGGCTTTCGAATATTCCACTGTTCGAGAAATGCGTCTTGAGTCAAGTTTGAGTCAGACATATGATTCCTTTTGTGCGTCCATGATCGAAAAGAGTTCTACTGTTCCGTTTATCCTAGTATTTCTTACTCATTTCCAAAATTCAATTCGTTTCGTACCTCTCATATTTACAGCTTTTGCCGATTGCTTTCTTGAATCCGTGTTCAAGTCAGAATGTGCACAAATACAGACAACCTGAAGCGACCGCCAAGTCAAAAATGTCTAAATTCACTATACCGAGTCTACCAAGGCACAGATTTCAAGCTCTTGTTGTTTTCCTCAGAGTGGTAGGAGGACTGACACTTTGCCTTTTCTTGCCAAACGTCACTAACGCACAGAATATGGGCAGAGGAGTTAGTGATTCTCTTCTTCCTCCGTTACCGTGCTCGTTGGTTGAAGTGGGAACGCTCTGTATCAAGATGGTGGTTGCGGTTGTGATGATTTCCGTGGCAAAGTGGCTGATGAACCTAGTTCTCAAATCTTCTCGGATTACGCCTATCGGCCTAGCAGGGACAACCGTTGCCGCGTTTTTAGCAGGATTAGGTATCGTCCTCGCAACAGAAACTCTTCAATCTTGGTTTGGATGTGTGCAAAGAATGTTTGCAATTATTCTCGACTAGTGGCTGTGTCGAAAGAGCAAGAACCCCAGAACTGGGTGCATTGGGTTTATTTGAGCCTTTTCTTTAGCACGACAACGATTGTGACAGCTCTTTGTTTCTTTGTCATGTATCGCAACGAATGGCCAGTTTTCGTTTTGCTGGTATGTGGAGGATGTGCAGCGTCAACTCTTTATGCCTATAGAAAACTAGGAAAAGCATCTAGCCACCACAACACAGGATCCAGCAGTTCATGAAGGCATTGAAAATTCTAGTGACATCGATGCAAATTCGTTTCAAAACCGACTTGCCGGTTTGATTCAAACTTCAATCATTCCCTGTTCTCAGGATTGCAATGCATTGTCAAATCGTTTCCAAGAATCGGTAAGCTCCAAAACTTGACCCGCACGGCGAGAATCGTCGATCTTCATTGCGGTTAGTCCAGCTTCCATTGCGTCTATTACTGAGACAGGCAGTGACTCTCCGTTGTGAAGGTGTTTCGCCAAATCGCTAGCCATCTCTGCTTCCGCTCCATAGTGAATTGACACTCCGTCGCGGTTGTACTCCTTGTCAAAGGCGACATCTCCAGATAGAGAATTGTGAACTCGCAAGAAACCTTTTGCAAAATCCCCTTCAGCCATCCCATCGCTTCCAATTACACAGAAACGACGTAGCGCTATCGGTGCATGGACATTTGTATGAAAACACAATCGAACTCCATTCTCGTATTCAATAATCGCTGTTTGGTGATCAACAATGTCTGCGTCTCCGGAGAATGAACTGTTTGTGTCGTTCCAATTCGAAGGCCACCTCTGATATGTCCCTTCATCTTCAAGATGCTGGTTGTGTTTCGAAAAGAAAGAACACCCGCCAAAACTTGCCACCCGAGTCGGACGAGATTTGATCAAACCTGCGTACAAATCCAAGTCGTGGCAGCATTTCTCCAACAAAAATCCGCCACTCAATTCCGTTTTCCTTCTCCAATCACGAAAGAAAAATGCTCCATGTGCTGGTCTGATGTGTTCGGAAGCGTCGATACTCATGATTTCGCCAAACTCTCCTGATTCGGAGTAACGAACAAGGTCCTTGTAGAGTGGTGCATACCGCAGTACGAGACCAACCATTACGCGATCAGTGCCATACTTGCCCAGATATTCCATTAGGCGAACAGTCTCGTCCTCGGAGATCACTACCGGTTTTTCACAGAAAATCTTGAGTCCGGCGTCAAGCGAAGTGCAAAGGTGATCGCAATGAAACACATTTGGAGAACCGATCATTACCAAATCGATATTCTCTTCGTCCAGCATTTTCTCGAGGCTTTGGTATCCGCGAAGTGTTCGGGCGAAGTCCACGTCCATTCGTCGAAAGCCACCAGGATCAGATACGGGATCTGCATAAGCTACGGGTTCGAAGTCGGGAATGTTAAGTCGAAAAATTTCGCACAGATAGCCGATTCTGTCGCCTAATCCGCAAAGTCCTACTTTCATGAAACTGCTCCTTCATTACGCTTATTCTCAAGAACATATCGTAGTCTCTAAGAGATTTGGGCAACTCCCATTGGTCAGAATTGTCGAAGTCATCAAACTTGGATAATTAGCATTGAAATTGGACGGAAATGACACATTTATTTATAAGGAGAAATGGCATTGGTTACTAAGACCACGCATCGAAAGGAAGTTGACCAGTTCATGGTCGGCCTGCGAAAGCGAAATCCCTACGAGACTGAGTTTCACCAAGCGGTTGAGGAAGTCGTAGAAGCGGTGATGCCGTGGTACCTGCAGCACGAGGAATATCGAAACGAGCGGATACTCGAACGAGTAACGGAACCCGATCGTATCGTGAGCTTTCGTATTACGTGGGAGACTGACACCAGCGACATTGAAGTAAATCGAGGATGGCGTGTTCAGTTCAATCACGTTCTTGGACCCTACAAGGGCGGACTACGTTTTCATCCGACTGTCAACCAAAGCGTGCTCAAGTTTTTGGGTTTCGAGCAGATCTTCAAGAACAGCCTGACCGGACTACCAATGGGAGGCGCAAAGGGTGGCTCCAATTTCGATCCCAAGGGAAAGAGCGATCGAGAAGTAATGCGGTTTTGCCAGTCGTTCATGTCTGAACTTCATCGACACATAGGTGAAGATATCGACATTCCGGCAGGAGACATTGGAGTGGGATCCAGAGAAATTAGTTATCTGTTTGCTCAGTACATGCGGATGCGGAATCGGTGGGCCGGTGTCATAACGGGCAAGTCACTGGCTTATGGTGGAAGCGAAGTTCGCCGGGAAGCCACGGGCTACGGTTGCGTTTACTTTTGTGAAAACATGCTCAATCACTTTGGAGATTCGCTGCGGAACAAGAACGTTGCAATCAGCGGAAGTGGGAACGTTGCAATTTATGCGGCAGAGAAAGCGCTTCAAATGGGTGCCAGGGTCATCACGCTAAGCGACTCTGGCGGATTTGTTCATATCAAGAATGGGATCAATGAAGATCAATTGAAGTTTGTCCAGGATCTCAAGGAACGAAGGCGCGGACGAATTTCTGAATTCGCTGACAAGTACAGAGGAGTGGATTTTCATGCGAATTTGCGGCCATGGGATGTAAGTTGCCAAGTGGCAATGCCGTGTGCAACTCAAAACGAACTCGATGCCAAAGATGCAAAGTCTTTAATTGGCAATGGTGTTATCGCCGTATCGGAAGGCGCAAACATGCCTCTCACTGTCGAAGCCGTTCATATGTTTGCGGATCGCAAAGTCCTTCACGCTCCAGGCAAGGCTTCGAACGCAGGAGGCGTTGCAGTGAGCGGACTCGAACAAAGCCAAAACTCGATTCGATTCAGCTGGTCTCGAGAAGAGGTGGATCGAAGGTTGAGAACAATCATGGCCGAAATACACCAGCAGTGCATTCTGCACGGAGCGGAGATTGGTCATGTTGACTACGTAACCGGCGCAAACGTAGCTGGCTTCAAAAAAGTGGCCGACACAATGATTGCATACGGGGTTCTGTAGGGTCTCGTACTTGTTCCTAATATTAAATTCCTAGTTCTATGATTGGTTGAGTCGTTGGCCTGGAGACTCAACTACAAGCAACAATAAAGGAGTCTTGGCAATCTTAAGCCTCATTCTGTTGTTTGTGTCTGAGTACGTTCGTCTTTCCTCAATCTCTTGGGTCTGTAGGGATTTGCGCTTCGCCATGCGCATGGAACCGTGAAAATCACGGGTACTTGGATGATTTTTACTTAGAGGCTGTCATTCAAATTCGGACCCAACGATAAACGAAATCCCAATACTGTATATATGTATATATAATCTATCTCGGCTGAACCACGAACCGAACTAACTAGTGTTGACGAGCACACCCAGATTGGGCAAGTTTCCAAAGAGCCTCACAATCAAGATTGTTGAAGAACGATCTATTCCCCTAGAGAAAATTGAAGCGCTTCATTACGAGCCCAGAACGCTACATCGAGAAATTGACCAAGCACTTTACTTATCCATCAAGAGAGTAGGGCTTCAAAATCCGCTGGTAGTCGCAAGAGAGTCCGAACAGATGTGCTTTGTTCCAATTGCCGGTGGAAACTCCCGACTCGAAGCGATGCGTCTGATGTATGAAGAGACAGGCGACAAGTCCTTTGCAAGTGTAGATTGTGTTGTCTCGGAATGGCCAGGAGCGATACAAGCACGCTTGGCTCACATCACTACGAATGAAATTCGAACTAACTATAGCTTTGCGTCCCGAGCGAGAGCCATTGTTCACATCATCGATGCTGAAACAAGATCGAGCAAATCTCGGCGACTGTCACAACGTAAGGCCGTTGAATTGCTTACATCCAACGGCTATCCCATTAGCCAAGCGACCTTTGGCTACATGGTGTATCTGGTCAACCGCCTCCTTTCGAGTGTCCGTTCGGACCTGATTCATGCGATGAAATTGAGCGATGTAAGCGACCTACGCGAAATTGAGAACCAAGCTAACGAACGATTGCGGGGACACAAAGGTACTAAGCAGGAGTTCTGCGAGTTCTTTACCAAAGTACTCGAGAGAGCTTCGTCAGTAAGCACAAGCGTAGGAGAAATGATCGAGGAAGTTCGGCATTCCTGTATGGAATGGAAACAAGCGAATCACCCCACGTTAGAGATTCAAATCATTGGTGCTAACGGTTTCGACAGCGAGTCTGTCGAATCGTCTCCCAAGCGAGACCACGAGATTCTTGAAACTAAAGAGGAATTGCTATCTCAATCTGCTGATTTTGTGCCTGCATGTACAAAGCCCGGTACGGATATCGATTCTCAGAACGACACTGGCCTCGATAAATCGTGCGTGCCAGCAACTCCACATCCAAATGAGCGAATTCCAACTCAAACGAAGATTTCTGAGCTTCGAGAGATCGCTGGACAGTTGGCTGAACGGATCTGCAAAAGCCTCAAAATGGTCAATTGCATAACCAGAGTGCCGTATATGTTTGGGTTTCAAATCATCGATCGCCCTTTGGGTGATGTGTCGTCACTCCAATACCGAGTTTGGTGCTATTTGAACGTTTTTGCAGAATTTCGAGATCCAGCTTTGCATGACTGTGACCCCCCTGCGCTAGCAACAATCAAGACAGAGGCAAAAGCAACGAACATAAAGGCTAAGTGTGATGAGAGTGGAACGGAAGATGGCTGTTTGGATGCGAGAGTCTGGACAGAGCTTAACGACAAGGATTGGAAATCGCTAATAGAGTTGTGGGACGTTGTTCGTCGCATGCGCAACAATGGACGTACGTATTCGGGCGAAAAAAGCCTGAACGCAGAGTCCGATTGATGGCCTGTGCAACTGTATCTTTCCTGCGAGGTTAACAATGGCTTGACTAAGGAAATAAATATGTCCATATAGGTACGATTTACAGACTAATCATTATCGCTGCCAAGGACTCGCTCAAGTCCACTCTCCAGTGGGTTTTCTGTCAAGGACATGGAGACCCATCAGCTTTCAAATGCGTGTGATGTCGATCACTTAGACAGTTCATGCGAACCATCTAAAAATATCTACGCCTATTGAATTGATTGTATATTTACTGTATAAATATACACTGTATAAATATTCAGTATCTTGAATATGCAAATTGTGTGGTGTTTTTGTGGTTTCACTGCGACTGGCAGAAGCAGTAGGCGTCGGAACTTTAGAGGTCGAAACCCATGACCCTACTCGTCAGCCGCTTCGAAGCGATGTCTGGCTAACGCTTCAAACGAGTTATGCACAACTCTTGATTAGAGGACGAGACTCAAAAGGAAAAGCACCCATAGTCGGGCTAATTGGCTTTGCAGATCGTCTGAGGCTCATATGGCACGCCGCTCAGGCCAATGATCCGTATGCGGACTGGTGGCTTATCAAAGTTCATGATGCTATTTCCACAGTTGATGCTCGAATCAAGTACGAACGGGAATCCGTGCGAAAAGTCTTTGATAGGAACAGCTCGTTTATTGCAGTTCCAGCTCAGAATCGAGAACCATTTCGCACCAAATTGAGATTCGCTTCGCCTTATGCGTATAGAGCAGCCCAAATGCTGGCCGAGTTCGACTCAATGACATGCGAACTCTTGACTGGACGCCATATCGGTCGTGTTGCTCGGCGCGAGGCCACTTCCATTATTCACTCCGTCGCTTCGAAGATTCGTGGTGTCTTCAACATACCGCTTAGATACAGGCACTTAGGAATCGATAGGGCAAATCCCCTGTCCTGGGAAGCTGAAGGTGAAATTGCGAAACGATACATGGGTGACATACCGAAGGACATTTTGGATGGAAAGCGAAGAGCAGCGTTTGCGCCTCCAATTCTGACGGGAGACGGCGAGTGGATTCCTCCCTTAGTTGAAATCGATGAAGCTACAGAGAAGCACGTTTTTTGACGGTTCTCCAAGTTCATATGCGTGGCCACTGCGTTTCAGTGGTAGAGGCGTCGTCGGATCGTGAAATCGACGCACAGGCAAATTTTCCAAGGGAAATTCGTCCGATCCTACAAGCGTACACGGGGTTTCCCAAAGCAATCCCGTGTTTCTGTCACGGCTTCGACAGGATGTCGAAGCTCAATTGTCCACCATCCAGGAGGAAGTGTGATGGCCACAATTGGGAGTGCGAAGAATTTCGCATTGCTAACAACCGGAGTGGGTTACATCAGCAGGATTCGAGAATTCGAGCCTGCAGAAGGACTACCGACTCTGGCAGTGACTATATCCGCCCTCCGGGGCGTAGACGAGAGCGTTCGCTACACGTACATCGACTGTCAGGTCGCTGGGCGCACAACGCATTCCTACATTCGCCATCTGGCGCCCAATGTAGAGCAAGGCGACAAAGTATTGGTACGCTTTCGATTGAACGGCCTCTATGCAACGACATTTACTTATCGACAAGGTCCCAAAGAAGGTCAAGTCGGTGTAAGTATGAAGGCGAAACTAGTCGGCATCGACTGGGCTCGGGTCAATGGCGTAGCGGTCTCGGAGATCGAAAACGTGGCTTAGTACGCTTCCATCGAGCTTCCAGTTCGATGTTCGAGTGCTTCGCTCTCAATTTCTCAACCCGGCCGGGGAGTACCACTTCCCGCCGGGACAGGGGTCTGCTCGGCTTTTCTATTCTTGGAGAAAGTCATGACAGACTTCTTTGACGACAACCCTGAGCAAAAAGCTCTGGATCCGGCGTACACTGGATCCCGTGCTGATGCCATCGCCAATGGAGAAATTTTCGATATTGGTGATATGTCCCGACAGGTCGGATTCAGGTGGCCGGTCGCTTTGACCAAGGCCGTCTGGAACGATTGCGTTGTGTGGTCTGAGGAAAACTCAAAACTTCAGATCCCGCAAACTGAATATGCCCGTCTGTACGCCGTCGTCAGCAAATGCGCTGACTTCGTTCGTACACGCTCTCCCGCTTCGGATCGCATGCGATTTCGTCTTGAGAGAGTTCCAAAAGACGGAAAGTCCAAGATTTCTCGGACTGTTGTCTTGCAAGTGCTCGCGCACGGCGGCGACGATGGAGAACCAGTCTTGACCATTCGGTTGCCCGCGCAGTAGGACCCTAGGTCAGCAGGGAAGAAATCCGCTAGTCTGGGTGCATTCGCACCTAGACTAGCGAGATTTCTCGCTCAATCAAAACATCATTGCTCCTTGCTATTAACGCCGAGCGAGATCTGCTCTTAACCCTATATACAGGGTAAACTCTCCAATACTTGGAATTGAATCAGCACCGTGTTTAACGTAATAAATCGTGTTAAATTTGGCCGCACGTTTAATTTCAAGCGTGCAATGGAAATGCGCATACGTCAAGCAGAAATTGTAATATCCCCACATCTTTCGAAGAGAAATTTTCTCGCTTTGTTGATAGGTGATCATTAGAGTCTCCTGGAAATTTGTTTCCGTGCCGCGCGGATATCGCGGACTGAACGTCAAGGATTCTTGAAACGACACCATCGAGAGACGCTGAATCCATCTTCAAAATCTGCATTTCTTGGAAGAGGAAAGCAAATAGCCGTAAATGGTTGTAGAGAAAGCATTTTTGCAAACTGGACATGCGAAAGGACTCTCATCTCTCCGATCGTACCTTCTGGTAGAGAATTTCACGAGCAATAGCCTCGGGACAAGATCGCGCAAGCGCTGTCAGGTCAAAACAGCCTGAACTGGTCAAAATCACTAACCTCAATTCGCTAAACAAATTCTCAAAGTCAGTCATGAAACGGGTGCCGTGATAAACGACACCCGTTTTTTGTTGACAAGGCATAAGCAAGTTGATCTGTCGTCAAAAATTGACAATATTGGCTCGATTTTCGATGAGGTGCGACTTCTCGAGCAATCGTGATGCACAATTGTGAGTAAATCGCTTCAAGTCCCGCGATCAAATTTCCTTCCATCTATCCATGGACTGTGCAAACTACGGATTCCTTTGAAAGTCATTGATTCATGGATCTATTCTCCAAACACCAATTACTTCTGATTTTGCTGGTTCTTTTTCTCTCAATTCCGTCTACTGTCGCAGAGGAAGAGGTTCAGGTGGGACGATACTCGTCGGTTCGACCCGTTCCCATTGCGGAGCAGGCGGACGTTTTCCAATCCATTTCGAAGATCGAGTTTCCGGATACGGTCACAACCGTGGGCGACGCGATTAGGCACGTTTTAGACCCTGAGGGCTATCAGATTGCTTCCGGCAACAAGATTGCAGGCGAAATGAAGGTCCTTCTTGATCTGCAGCTTCCCAAAACACACCGATCCCTCGAACCTATGAGCCTAAAGTCGATCCTGGAGACTCTAGCTGGTCCCGTTTGGTTTGTAGTGCAGGACCCCGTACATCGGCTTGTGGCTTTCGAATTGTGTCGAGAGAATCACTCGGAGGAGACAGAAGAGTGATCATTCCTCCCGCTGCCATAACAATCGGTGCTCTCGTAGTCATCACAAAGCTCCTGTTGACAGGCCTGTTTCACGGTTCGAGCGACTCGGAAACCACTACTCTCGCTAAAGTTGCGGAACCCGGTGATGCTGAATTGCTCACTAGCTGTCGCTACAAGTCAAAGACGATGCCTTTTCGTGACCTTTCACCTACAACGAAACCTAGTACCGCTCCGGACCTGAGCAAGGACAATCAAAGTGTTGATCCCGCAAGCAATACTGAAAATCCAAACAATGAAGCACTTGCGATTGAAAGGGTAGTAAACAAACCTCAATCAGAGTCTGAAACCTTAGTAATAACTGAGCAATGAAGAACTTTCGCTACCATTTAGTTTTGACCCTGTTGTCAACTATTCCGTTTGTTCAATCGGTCGTGTCGACAGAATTGGCTCAGGTCACGCGTACCGAGACACGCATGGTTCCTCTTTCGACATCCGATCTGGACGAAGCACGGTTGTGGGGACTTAATCCACAGGAATGGGAGCGGTACACCTTCTTGATGCGTGGGATTAGAAGCCGTCTGAGTACCGACAATATTTCTCCGATAGAAGTTTTGGGAATTCACGCCCAATCCGAGGCAGCAAGAGACCGCTATGCCTCGATGTGGGCTCAGCTAATGTTCGAAGATGCCGAACGAATACTTGCATTTCAAAGGGCTTATGATCGCGCAATTGAGAGATTGACCCGAATGCATCCAGTTATCGATCCCAATCGATTGCAAAACATTAATAGAAACAATGATTTAAAGCTAAGGTCAAGCGATCGGGTGCTTTTCTTCACGTCCTTGGATTGTTCAATTTGTACAGTTGTTTACGAAAGAATTTCACGTCTGCAAAGTCAGGTTAAGAGCATCGATATCTATTTCGTGAACGTAGATGGACTAGAGAAACAAGCTATTCATGATTGGGCTAAGAAAGCCGAAATCAGTCCCTTGGATGTCCGATCTGGCAAAGTCTCGTTGAATCTCGACAATGGAACGTTGAATGAATTGGCACCCGCGATTCACTCAGTTCCTTATTTGATGCTTCTGCGAAAGGGCAAGGCTCAAAAGTTCCCTCCGGAACTGATCCCTTGATTGCTAATCGGGACATACCTGCAGCCCCGATTTAGACTCTTCTTGTCTCTGAACTTACTCAAGGGTGCAAGAACGACCCATAGCAGCCAGAAAACGGGATTGTGGGGAACGCGACCTCATACCTAGGATATTGCATGAAATACCCTGTAGAAGCGCTTCTGCGAGCCCCCGTCGAGTTTTGGTCGGCATGTACAAGCATTGCGGCTTCGGCCCTAGTAGTTTTTCTCCCCGATCACATGCCTCTGCCTCGAACGTTCTGTTGGGTTGCTGCAATCCTGCTTGTTGCTCTTGGGTTACTAAGATTGAGCCAAGGACTTTCGATTCTCAATTATCAGAGAAATCTCTTGAACAACCAAAGATGGATCCTAAAGCCGAATAAGATTCCTCAAAAACACGGGATGATTTTCCTCGGAGAGGGATTTCACTGGACGCAGAAACACACTCAACGATTGGTGGATACCAGGCGCCCAGAGTGTCAGAAATACCTTGCTCATCGTGATAGTTTCTTTACAAACTGGATGAAGTCTAGAAATCGAGATCTTGACTTCAAAAGGATGCCAATGAGTGGACGTGCGGAATTGCATGGCGTCGAAACCAAAAAACAACCTGTATGGCTAAACTCCGCTGATAGAGTAGGTCACACTTTGGTGTTGGGGACAACCCGTGTGGGTAAAACGAGACTAGCTGAACTTCTCATCTCTCAAGACATCCGCGACGGTCATGTGGTACTCGTATTTGATCCGAAAGGAGACACAGAGCTTCTTCTGAGAGTGTATGCGGAGGCGAGGAGATGGGGACGTGAGAAACAGTTCTGTATGTTCCACTTGGGTTACCCTGAAACTTCATGTAGATACAACGCCATTGGAAGATTTTCGCGAATCACTGAAGTTGCAACAAGGATTGCAAGTCAATTGCCGAGTTCAGGCAGTTCGAGTGCGTTTCGCGAGTTCGCGTGGCGATTTGTAAACATCATTGCGCATGCGTTGGTCGCTCTGGGAAAGGTTCCTAACTACATCAAAATTAGGAAATATATCAATGATATAGAACCATTATTTATTGAATATGCACGAAATTGTCTGATGCGCACACAGCCAGCTGGATGGGCTTTGGAAGTCAAGCGGATTGCCCGCTCAACCAATCAAAGAAATCTGCCCAGCGCTCTGAAGGGTAGAGATGCTGAAGCAATCGCGCTATATCAATACGTTCAAACTGTTCAGATCGACGATCCCGTGTTGGAGGGTTTAGTCTCGGCATTCAAGTACGACCGAACTTATTTTGACAAGATCGTGTCTTCTGTAGGACCCCTAATGGAAAAACTCACAACAGGACCAGTGTCCGAGTTGATTTCTCCCGCAGAAGGCAAATCAGATCCTCGTCCGCTCATGGAATGGCTCGACGTAATACGCAGTCGAGGTATCGTCTACGTAGGTCTGGATGCACTATCCGATTCAACTGTGGCAGGC
>JAPOXO010000088.1 GCA_026707045.1 Gammaproteobacteria bacterium
GGGTCATGCCTTGGATCGACGATCCGGAAGAATTCAACCGTGCATTTCACACACCTGGAGTGGTTCAGTGTGTGAGTTGCCACCAGAACGATCCGTTTATACACAACTCCTTCATAGATGCGGCAACGAATCCTGAGACGGGAAGGCCGGTTGTTCCAGTCGTTAGATCCCGAGACATGGATTTTGAAAGTGAACTCCCGTATTACGTGATCGGCGGCGAGAACTGGGATATGCGAACGATCTATATCGAAGGGAATGAATGTTTGGGGTGCCACAGAATTGGCATGAGCACACTCAATTTGTTTATGCGATCGGATTGGAATCCCCATGAAGAAATGCCGCCAGGTCGTCCGGGAAAGTACAAAGACGACTTCGAAGAATTGATGGAATGCTGGAAAAACACTCCTGAGAAAACCGAAGACTGCGATTGGATTGTTCCTCCTGCTGATTCCCTACCAGGACGGATAGTCGGCGACGACTATGCATTCAAGGCAGAATTCAACAGTCCGGAATCAGACAAAGTGAAGGGCGGGAGCGAGATCGACATCAAGCACAAACGACGTGAATTGAAAGCTGAGCTTGAGAAAGTCAAGAATGCAGAAAAGAATGGTTCGATTGCACCACAAGAGGCCACCAAACAGAAGCAGGAACTGGAGAAATGGATAGAGATGTTGCAATCAGATAAGTCCGGCTCAGAACAATTAGAAAATCGTCGAGGAAAACAAAATTTAATTGATACTCAGGCACCCTCGTGACAGGAATTGTGCCGGAACGTAGCGATTCCAGCAGGTGTAGTTGGATTCCGTTACGGCGCATCAGACTGCTGGTTCGTAAATCTACCTCGAAACACTGAGGAAGCGGGTGTTTCCAAGTTGACGTGTGGCGATGATTTGCAAGAGTCGTTAGAAAACCGCAATTCGAGCAAGCTTCAAGTATTCGAAAACCTCTTATAGATAGCATTCTTCAGTAATATCCGCTAATTAATAGTTGCAATTGTTCGAAATTCTGACCGCTTTGGATTTCGCATTGGGTCAGCTGGTCAGCACTTCTTTTGCCGTTCCCTAAAGTTTGGAGTTTGCTATGAAATTTGGAATCGTGTTCCCCCAGACCGAGATAGGCTCGGACCCCGACGATATAGCCAAGTTCGCACGGGCAGTCGAAGAAGCGGGTTACGACCATCTTTTAGCTTACGAACACGTTCTCGGAGCAAATACCGCAAGCCGGCCGAACTGGAACGGACCGTATAGGCTAGAAAGTATGTTCCACGAGCCGTTTGTGCTATTTGGATTCCTATCGGCGGTCGTTTCACAATTGGAATTCGTTACAGGAATTGTCATTCTTCCTCAGAGACAGACAGCTTTGGTTGCCAAGCAGTCTGCATGCTTGGACGTCATTAGTCGAGGTAGATTTAGACTTGGAATCGGAACAGGGTGGAACGATGTAGAGTACGAGGCACTAGGCGAGAATTTTCACAATCGTGGCAAGCGCAGCGAAGAGCAAATCGACTTGATGCGCAAACTTTGGTCGGAAGAGGCGATAACATTTCATGGCAAATGGCATACGATCACGGATGCGGGACTGAATCCTCTTCCATTAAAGAAAGACATTTCAATCTGGCTGGGCGGAACGGCACCGCAAGTTATTGATAGAGTAGCTCGGATTGGAGATGGTTGGTTTCCGTTCTTCAATCCTAATCTGAATTCTCAAATTGAGCAAGTTCGAATACGAGCGAAAGAAGTAGGCCGCTCACCCGACGACATAGGGATTGAATGCATTCTTCCATTAGGCGAAATGGGTAACCGAGAAATAGACCGAATCAAGGCCTGTTCTGAAATGGGTGTGACGCATCTCTCGGCTGTGACAATGAATCATGGATTCAAGTCGGTGGACGATCACATAGAAGCGATTAAACGGAATTGGGAAGTTGTTGTTTCGGATGTGAAACAGCCTGCTTAAAACTTGACTGTGTCATCACCTTCACGCAATGCACAACACTGGACATTGAAGTGAGTTTCCAGGCTGCGAATAATGCGGATGAAGCCCATTGGGTCTCCAAAGCGCTCGGCGAAGGTGAATGGAGCAACGTGTCGGGTATCGTTCCATCGGGATTCGAGGTCTATGCTGCAGTACGCCATCCGGCTTGGCGTGTCGAATGCACGGAGGAGAATTTATCGGATCTGCTCTCAGGACACCATTGCGGTCGTCCTGTGCGGTGGGCTGAGGTTGCCGAGTCGGACCTACCGGTCGGTTACGGCTATGTTTATTACACCGAGCGTGGGATCGCACAAGATCGAGGTACCCAGTTTCGACGCCTGCAACAGGGTGGTTGGATTGTCGAGGAAATACCCCCTGCTAGTATGCAGACACTTCGGCCCGGAGACGCCTGGATCGACGGTCCGAAGGAAGGAACTCTGGAACCTGATCAGGCCCGGACGCTCCGAAACGTGCTTGCACGCGAGACTGAGAACTCTGCGCTTTGCTGGTTCGGCATCTGGGAGGGCTTCGGCTACCTGACCGAGGCGCAGCGCACTGCCCCAACCATCGAAGCCCCCGACCGGCGCTGGCACCTATTCCGCGCCACCCTCGATCACTTAGAACTATCTCTTGGTGGAGACTGGTTCGAGTACCAGACGGCAAACCTAGCCTGGCCGGACAACCGAAACTGGTGCTTGGCCACGGAGATCGATGCAGAGGTGACCTACGTTGGCGGCGACAAGGATCTCATCACAGCAATCCTTGACGAGCCTAGCTTGGAGGCCGTTCCCGTGCGTCTCGGCGATCGTTTGGCCAGTCTCCATGATGTTCTCACACCAGTTGTGGAATGGCCAACAAACTACTATTTGGCATCGAGGTTCGAGTAACGTAACTGGGCGTCCATGCGTCCGGGCAAATCCAAGGCCTTCCCCCAAGTTCATCTTGTATGTCTCGGGATTTGGGTAAACCAAAGCGATCGGGAAATCTTGTGCATCGTCTTTGACACAGTCAGCATAGAAGAAGCGGTTCAGCGGCGCATTCTTTCACCGATCTGCAGGTCCTGTCTCGAACGAAGATCCATGCTGCTTTCATCAAAATTGATGGTTGTCCAATAAGCGGCAAATGACAAACCCCACACTGGTCCACATGGTGGAAATCGTTGACATCTTTAAGTGTTAGCAGTGTGATTGTGTTCTTCTAGACTAATCCTCCGCCGAACTGCTCGGCTTGGATTCCTTTTCGAATATACACAACACGACGAGATCTGAAATTCGTTCTAGAAGCAATTTCAGACGATGATTCCGATGGAGCTGGACACGATTGTGCAATGCTGTTGCCAATAGGGGTTACGTTGCCCTAAGAGACTAAATTGTCATAAGTTCGATATTCTTGGCTGCCAAGAGTGGCACGTCCTAAACAGCGTCTCTGCTCAATGATCATCCCTACCACCTCATTCAGCCGAGAATTGGGTCCGGATAAATTCGTTCCTCGGAGAAACCAGATCTAGACACATATTCCATTCAATTTCATGCAATTTGTGTGGACACAGTCAAGGAATTCCAGTGTTTATGTAAAAAAGTGACCCGCTAACAAGTCGAAATCTGCCTAAGAGCGTCGTGTTAGTTTGATATTGAGAGTTATTAATTATCCATAGTATCAACTAATACATCAATACTCTTACGCTCAATTTTCGCCGTGGGAGAACCATTTGTTAACTTAGGTGGACTCGAGATATCCAGTCTTTTTAGTTCGAGATTAATCCCTCGATATTGAAACACTAGAGTCAGAAATCCCGACAGTCTGTGAATTTAAAATCCGTTTCATTAACGAATAGAGTTTCCACAATCCTCTCACTTTACAGAGAAATATGTCCACGTGGAAGAAACACGAGCCCTCGCTCACACAATTCGACCGAATTTACTGTTTTTCCTTTGTACTTTAGCCATCTCGGTTCACGTTGACGCAAGAGAAATAGATACTCTTCAGGTGACAAGCACGACTGCCGAGGCAATGGCTAAATGCTTGAAGTGGAAAGTCGTGGGAAGCTGCTATTGGTTGAATTGTGGTCTTGACGGATGTTCAATCAAGGTATCGCTCAAGGTTGCTCACTATCGCCCGGACAGCATTGTTTCGGTGTATCCAAATTTGCGCTCTCATCCATGGAAGGAAGTCAAAGTCCTTGTTGATCAGGCTGTTAAGGCTGCACTTCCTAATCTGGACAAGTCTATTCGCCATTGGATCCAAGGAAATGGAACGGAGCCATCTCCCGAGTTGCAGTCCAGTACGAGAAACCTACGGTATTTTGAAAGTGACCTAATGGGACATCCCCTTGTCGATATTGTTTTTCCAGGTGCAGACTACATTTGCGATTCCGCAACGCGGCCTCTCACACCTTATTACATCTCTCTACTAGATCTGCTGGCTTGGCGTAATCCGCTAGTTGAGAACTTGAACCGAGCGAGCGTGGTTCCAGGTCTCCGCGAGGTAGGCAGATGGCCAGTGAACACGTGGGGTCCAGTCTATCCACGGTCTGGATGGATTCAGCAATCAAGTCCGCCCAAAGCTGCGGCAGTCATCGCTCAGCGTACCGCGGACATCGTAATAAATGGCGGCAACCTTCGGATTAGAAAGCGTTTTCGCGGTGGTCGAGCCGGCTTTTGGCCCCCCTATAGGATTCGAGAGAACAATTCCTCGACCGCCAAATGGCAAATGCTGCATCCCGTTAAAGAAAAACAGTGTTCTGTTTTTGGACAAAACGATCTACCGCGTCGAGCGGACTGGGGAGGAGGCAAGGTCGATACCAGAAATACTTACATGTGGTCTCTATGGCGGCCGTACAAATGCTGTCCTCGGCGAGGGCAGGTCTACTTAGGATCTGACGACGTTCACGGATATCCATAATGAAAAAGAATTTTATTTTGTTTTTTATCATATCTTTAGGGGTAGTTCCTACGAACGCTAATGCACCGAAGTCCCCACCCGAAGACGGACTTTGGTACTACGAAATTGGAGGTGCAAAACCTGTATCCGCACCAGCCAATCCGTCAGTAACCAGCGCTTCGGTAGGAGGAAACGCTCGATTAGGCCTTGGATATAGCTGTATGAAGCTCGATCCCGTCGTTGCCGTTGAGAACACTCTTAATGAAGTAAAGGACGGAGTCGAAAACATGCTCCATGCCATGACCCAAGCCGCTACAGGCGCGATTGCGTCACTGCCAGCGATAATCCTGCAGCGAGCAAATCCTGGGCTTTATGATCTATTTCAGAACGCATTGATTCGAGCCGAGTACCAGGTAGATCTTGCAACTAAGTCGTGCGAGCAAATCGAAGCTGCGATCGGGTCTAACAAGAACCCATACGAAGACCTGATTGTTCTCTCTAAAGGTAATGACTGGAAAGTTCAGATGGGAATTAGTGGAAATGATCCTGTGACTGCTCAGGAGGCTGTGGAAACTTCGAATGGATCCAATGGATTACCGTGGATCGGAGGGCAGGCGGGAGGGAACGATCAGGATCCCATTGCATTGACTGGAGACATTGCGAAAGCGGGATTCAATGTTGAACTAAACAGATCTCCAAGTGCGGAGAGTCCTGTCTCGTACGATCAGTCGAAACGAATCACACATATATGGAATTCGCCTGATGAAGCTGCTACTTGGACTGTTCAGGTTGTGGGCGAACACGAAGTAACAACCTGCGAGGACTGCTCGAAATCGAGTACACCGGGACACGGACTTGGACCTTCTCTCCAAACTGAAGAAACTAATGTTTCTAGTGAGTTAAATAGCATTGTTAACAGTTCATCACCACCAACTCTCATCGATTTGCAGAAAGTCTCCGCACCAGGTATTGCCATCACGAGACAGGTTGTTGAAAGCATTCAATCGTTATCTCCAACCGAGCGGTACATCGTTGTTGAAAGACTTGCGGCGGAAATTGCAGTGGCACGAACGGTTGAAAAGGCCTTTCTTGCTAGAAGAACTCTCAAAGCAGGTGCACAACTCCCTGAAGTACATGCAAATTCTGTGGCGAAATCGCATGCGGAACAGGTCATCGAGGATTTGGACAGTGAAATTGAACGTTTGGTGTTCGAGAATCGCATACGCAAGGAATTAGTCTCAGATACCGTCCATAAACTATTGATAAGAAATGAGAATAGTAAGTACGACTCGCTAAGCGTTCCTGAAACCAATCGAATAGATCCAAATCCACTGCTCAATGGTCGTGTAAAGCATACCCCTTAGGATGCGTTGGCTAGCACGATTGTTGATTGCGGCTACTTTGCTGGCAGTAGTGATTGCTGTAGTGGTTCTGGCTTTCATTAACCCTGAAAACACCCTCAGCGTCAGCCAATCACTCGAGATAAATCACTGGAAGTTCACTTGTTTTCGAGCAGTCGGATTTGGCGTGTTAATCGGAATATTGTTCGGGCTCCGGCAATGGAATCTAAGGCGAAGTCCTAGATCTGAGCCGATCGCGTCGAACATGGAATTCACACGCAAGCTATTCCGAGTAAGCGTTTGGATGATAGTGTTGGAATTGCTTTTAGGTCAAGGACTTGTACGCCGGATCATTGAGATGGTGTCATCATGAGTGTGGACAGCTATCTCGAACTCTACTCAACCATGTTTGGGTGGATGTTCTACGGCGTGGTCTGGGATGTCTTGGTGGCGACTGGCATAGTCTATCTCCCGTTTCTGGGTATTTTGATCGATTATTGGCGGGAACCAGCCTCCGAATCACCACATCGGATTTCAACTGGTGTTTCCCTACGTAAGATCGAACAAGAGATGCTGGTCGCACTGATCGTAGTTGTAATTGCAGGGCAGCCTGTTTCGATGACACCACTGGTAGCTACCAGTCTCTCGTATACGCCTCCGCCCACGATTAGCAATCCCAACCCTCCTACAGTGAATTTTGGCAGCTCCGAGAGTACCTTCGGCACAGAAGGGTTTTCAGGCGCGGACGCTAGGGTAGATGTTCCCATGTGGTGGTACGCCGTAATGGCGTTCACATCGGGATTCACTCATGCAGTGGTTGAAGGACTGCCTCGAGCTCACGAAATTCGACATGCAGCGCAGTTGGTACGGCTGGCAACCATTGAAGATCCGAGGTTGCGTCAGGAAGTCTCAAATTTTTTCTCGGCCTGCTATGTCCCTGCGCGGTCAAAGTTTTTGCAGGAACGTCCTGCCAGCGCATCCATTGATTCCATTTTGAATCGATATGGACATGCGGACACTGATTGGATTGGTTCCCATGTGTATCGCAATACACCCGGTTACTACGACACTCTGCGGGCAGCACAACCTGTTGAGGGATGGTCCTACGATGCGTCCAGAGACACTGAATACGATCCTTCGCAGCCTCCTCCGAATGGAAGACCTTATTGCAGGAACTGGTGGGTCGCGTCAGTAAGTGGTCTGAGGCAGAAGCTTGTGGATGCTGCAGATAGTTCTGCACCTGGCTTTG
Source organism: Gammaproteobacteria bacterium (assembly GCA_026707045.1). GTDB lineage: Bacteria > Pseudomonadota > Gammaproteobacteria > Pseudomonadales > Azotimanducaceae > Bin55. Next base: position 7,444 of record JAPOXO010000088.1, read on the forward strand.
CAACGCTGTTTTATCGATTAGCTCCTAGTTTGGCAACCGAAAAACGGCTTGATATCTTGGCTAGATCAGTGCTATTTCACACACCAGATACTTGGACCAACAACGAGATTGGCAAGGGCGTAAACCACGCTGGAGGAATTGCGGGTGGGATTGAGAGGTATTTTCGGGGACTGGCGTACACGGTTGGTTCGGTGCCTGTCTTCTCGGTGTTCAGCGTTATTGTCACAGGCTTGATTGCTGTTGCACCTATGTTTCAGGCGATGATTCTTATGGGGATTTACTCGTTACTGCCTCTAATAGTCGTGTTCTCGCGTTATTCGTCAACCATCCTGATCACTGCTGCCTTGGCCATATTTAGCGTTAAGTTTTGGACAGTTCTTTGGTACCTAGCTCAGTGGGTCGACCAGAACCTGATTACCGCAATGTATCCGGATGTCGACATGCTGTTTGAGTTCGTCACAAATTCGTCGGAACACACGACAAAACGGATGGTTCTGAACTTCGTTACGAGCTGTCTATACATTGGCCTTCCTATTTTGTGGAGTGCGATGTTGGCATGGGCAGGCATACGAGTTGGAAACTCTTTGGATTCATCCTCCAATGTCTATACGCAACATGCGAACGACTCCGGTGGACACTTTGGTTCCTGGTTGATGAAAAAGAAATGAAAAGGCTCGAATACGAACTCAAACAAATGACTTTTCATAATCGAGATGGAAGTTACGTTACGCAAAAGAACAGAAGGAATAGCCTGTCCCTGATGGCAAAAGAGCTCCACCAGCTCGGGTTCAATCAAATGAACGTTCATTCATTGCGGCGCAAACACATCGACGCGTTGATAAAGCTGTGGTTCGAACGTGGTATATCCGCAGCAACCATCAAAAACAAAATGTCACATCTTCGCTGGTGGGCACGAAAGGTCGGAAAAGAGAACATGATTCCATCTGACAATCAAGAGCTAACAATTCCTCGTCGTGCATTAATACCAGAGAAAACCAAGGCACAGTATCTGGGAAGGGCAGAGCTGGATTCAATCCCTGATGCTCGAATTCGACTCAGTATTGAACTTCAGCAGGAGTTTGGTCTAAGAAAGGAAGAGTGTCTCAAGTTTTCGCCTTTTTATGCAGACCAAGGATCAGTCATTCGCCTGAAGGGATCGTGGACGAAGGGCGGAAGAGCTCGTGTGATTCCAATTGTTGCTGAGACTCAACGCGAGTTGTTAGATCGATTGAGTGAGGTCGCTCAGACAGGATCCATGATTCCGGTTGGAACATCCTTTGCTTCGTGGAGAAACCACTACGATAGGGTCGTGCAAAAGTGTGGATTTGCTAACTTGCATGGTCTACGTCATGGCTATGCTCAGCGCCGCTATCAAGCACTTACGGGGTGGGCTTCGCCGTTTGCAGGAGGACCTCCGCAGCAGAACCTACAGAAAGACCTAAAGACTCGAGATGTCTGTGCGCGTCTTCAAATCAGCCAAGAACTCGGTCACAATCGATTGGAGATAACAAGTGTTTACTTGGGAAGGTAATGTGCAACAAAAGAGATCTTTGAGAATTCATCCGGGATTCCTTTGGATTCCCGGGTCTTTCCACGTTCGAAATCTATAGTTAGTGCAATTTTTATTGCGAATCGATTTTGATATTTGAATCTGTTTCGAGGTTGAGATTTGAAATAGCGACCCACAACAGGTCGCCCGTCTCATAGTCATGTGGGGGATTTGGGCCAACAATGCCCACCACTAGAGGATTAGCTTCAATCACATTAGATTCATCTGTGTTTCGCATGCGACTCTTGCTGGGTTCAAAGGGCTTGTTTATTTGAAGCAGCGCTTCCCGAACTCAGATCGTTAGAACTCCCTTCAGCTATTCACTTCGAAAAGTTTGGATTTTCTTATAGTTCGGCACGAATTTGGAAAACAAGGCTCCGATCGTGACCAGATGCTAATAGTTGAAGTCTCCGCTCAACTGGATCAGCCCTGATAGAAATTGTAGGATGCCATTTGTTTTCGTAGCGTATTGAGAATCTGAATATGCCAAGACTTCCTATTGCTGCAAATTAGCTCCAATGTTATTTCTGTATCGACCATGAAACCGGGTTTTTCAGAATGTGTCATTGTTGCAATGAAGGAGCTTGTCTCCGAACTTCCTGAAATTGAAGGACAATTAAGCGCTGGACGTACAATTATGTGTTCAATTAGAAAATTGCTCTCCCTGAAGAGTCGTTTCTGCAATTTACTTGCTATTTGTGTTGGTGTAGCCATAGCAAAGTCTCTCATAGGGTTTCTAGACTCCATTGTATTCTCTAAGTTGCTTGTATTTAAGCTGGGCACACTCCACCATTTTCGATAGGGAATTGCTATTTCAATGAACTAATCCTTCGATTCACTCGAATGTCGTGTGCGAAACAGGGATGAATCCAAACGAGAGAGTAGGAGCCTTCCTTGGACTAATGAGAAAAGTTTAAATTTTTGTTTTACTCAATCGAAACCCGATCTTGCATCCGCATCAGATAGAAGGAGCCAGCTAGTCCCACTCATTCGATTTGTACCGAGTGCAACAACGGTACACTTGCTACAATTCGAACCACACGCAGTTAGAAGAGAAAAAGGTGATGAACATTGGATTCAAGAGCCTTTTGACCAGTCTTGGAAATTTCCCATGGCAGACGGTAGCTCGCTACTTCGGGGAGTTCGCCATCGTATTTGTCGGTGTTTATCTGGCATTCGTGCTCACGGATTACCAAGAGGAACTGCGCGAACGCGAGGTGCGGGTAAGGTACTACGACAGTTTGATAAAGGAGTTTCGGTCGCTTGTCGGACATCTCGACGTCGAAGAGCAAAAACTGCTAAAACACTTGGCGGTAGTCGACGAGATTGAACAAGGTTTGAAACCAATAATACCTGTGAGTGACCTACAATTTTGGTTTAGAGATGGCATAGTCAATGTCGCGTTTGAAGGTCGTAACTTCGAGGCTCTCGACACTGGGATTCTTTCAGCAATCGTCACTGGCCGACCAGCAATTGAAGCAATTGATAAGCAAGTCGATGTGTTCAATCTGTTGACAGCGGAGTTGCTGCCGATTCAGATGGCTGACGAAGACTGTTGTTATGACGAAGCAGGCAGTCTTGTCCCACTTCTTGAGTGGTATCCACGCATTACTAGAGAGATTTATGGATTTAATCGACAGTTACGCATGGTGCTTATAGAAAAAGCAATACCCGATCTGGAAGAATTTAAGCAAGCTCTCGAGTAGGTTGGACAAGTGACTTTGGCTTTCGCGGAACGGATGTCCGACTTTGAGTCTCTCTCGGTCAATTCCGATTGCGCTGATGTACCATTTTGTAGATTGGACATCTCTCAACCCTTAAGAAGCACCCACTAGCTGCTAAGTTTGCAGTTCGGAAGACGTAAGTGACATTTATGGTCAATTTCCTCATGATTGACGGTCGGGTAACCATTCGATGAGGGACTCAACCTGGAAGAAATACGCGGAGGCCGGCAGGGCACGCGCTCACTTGTTAGGTAACAGAGGTCCTGTTCGGCTCGATCAATACGGTCAACTTGTGTCCGAGATTAAGAACGCTTATAGGCGTACGGGATTCTACGTATTCACAGGAGTGCTGGACTCGGACGAGACCCGCGAGCTGACCGAAGACTTCGATGAGATCATCAACAACGCTCCAGCTACCAAAAACGGGAATACCGATCGTTACGGTCGACCCTCGCCATATGGAGGGTACTTTACTTTAGTTGAAGATGAAAAAGACTCAGATGTGCCACCAGGTGTTTATACGCTGTCCCATCCATTCATCTACATGGAGTCTTCGCTTCGAGCGTACGCACATCCGAAGATTCTAACCATCGCGGAAAGCTTGTATGGACCGGATTTTGTGCCTTTTCATGAGGCTATCTTCTACAAGGCACCAGGCGATGGGCTTCCGACTCGTTGGCATCAAGATGGTCGCACTCACTGGACCGAGAACGGTGAATGCCTCGAAAAATTGGATGGTTCAGGCAAGTGTCATGGCTACAACATGAGCGTAGCATTGTCGAACTGCACGGCTGAAAACTGCTTATGGGTAGTTCCCGGGAGCAATCGCCACTGGTTTCGAGCCAGTGGCGGAAAGTTTCCGCCAATCTCGGAGCGATTGGACGACGCAGTTCCGATGCTTTTATCGCCCGGGGATTGCGGAATCGTAAATCGCAGTTGTCTACATGGGTCGTATCCGAATAAGTCGTCGGAACGTCGGGTGACATTGTTATTTGGTTTTCACAAGAGGGACTCTGCCATTGGAGCGAGCACTACAAACGTACACGCATTCAAGATTCCTGGAAATGAAATCAAAGAGATCACCTACACGGAGGACTATGTCCTCGAGCGTGCACGAATGATTCCGTTGGCGATAGACGCACGAAGACAGCACCGACCAACTGAAAAGCCCTTTAAATATCGAGGTAGTTACATTGGCAATGCTGCCTGGAATGACGCTACACGTGCTGAAATATGCAGAGAAGGCGAGGAATACTGGCAGCAAGACATCACTCTCTAAACTCAATCCCGGTCTAAAGAAGCGAACCCAAGGGCTATTACCAGTATTGCCATTCGGAACAGCGATTCTGTGTACAGTGACTGGTACATATAGGGTGCAAGCCTATCATTCAACTGAGACCAGCAATCGAGTAGTCCCAGAATACAAGAATTGCTCTAGGGTTGTACTCACCCCACCATCATCACAACACGTGGCTCTTTGGAAATTTTTTGTGGCTCAGACGGCTTGAAGTAACCATTCGTCGCCCATATGTATCTAAGTAGAAGCAACCGAGATTGGAGTTTGGAGCTTTCGATGCGCTTGTTGGATTACAGACGGAACAAAACTTGCAATCCTAAGTCTGATGATATTAGGAACAGAGAAATCCTGGTGTGGAAGCCGACAATGTCGTTGGAAGACAAAGCAGTGATGATAAAGCATAGAAGTCGACGCCATTTGCGACTCGTCGCGTTCGCTTTTGGTCTGGGAATAGCATTTCTCAGCGGATCGATTGTTGCGGATGGTCGTTTTGGCAATTCGCACAACTTCGACTACTCGATACATGTTGGATGGAACGTGGACGACCCTAGAACGGATATCGAGTTGTTAGATGGTGGTCTGATTGCTGTACTAACAACGGAAGGTATTTTCGAATTTTCCAGTGCGAATAGAGAACCCACGTTCCACGCGTTCAAAACCCGTTACCGTGGCGGAGTTCAGTTCGTTCGCATAGACTCAGAACTCCATGTGCTAGGGATGAAAGACGAAGACAATTTTTGGGGCTTTAGCAACGACATTCATCTTCTGAAATACGGAGAATCTAGTCCAGAAAGAGTGTGGAGATGCGGATCGTGTACGTCTCCCCAAGTCGTCAATTACTACGATTCTGATCGTCCGTTGCTCGTCTTCGCATCCACAGCGCGAGGCAACCAAGAGTTGAGACTAGTGCAACTCGGTGGTAACGAAGAGTGGCGAGTGGACGCTGCAGGATACAACCTAGAAATTACGCCCAAGAATATTCATGGATCAAATACAGGTCTTCAGGACGTATGTATTCATATGACGAGAGATCGGCGGCACTATCCTGGCTCGCACCATCCAATGAGTGTCTGGTTGAGCGAAATCGATTTCTCTCAGAAACGAAGCCACATAACGGATTTTGGAAGGAATTCCAATTCTCACTCCAGTTAGAGAGTTCAATTTGACCCGCTTTTGATGGGCGTATTTTCGATGGAGTTCGATCTCACTCTCATTGGAGGCGTGTTGCTCAACGAGAATTACATTCTCATTTGAGTAAAACGAAATGTAGATTGATGCCACACGGTCCGCAGGGTGTGTGCGTGCGCGAAGGCCAAGCCCGTGGAACGCAATGGTCTGTTCAATATGCCATTCAAAGCTAGTGTTCAATCAATTTGCACATTGAACTGACCAGACGTGATTTTTGAGAAAACTGTGTGTCTGCATATTTAGCTAACACGCCTACCTGGTGCCTGTAAAATCCCAATCTTTGTTTCTCGACGAAAGCAATTTGCAGCCCAATATGTTGCCAAATCGGAAAATCGATCGTGTTGTTATTTGGGTCGCTGTGTTTGCGCTGGTAGGAGGGTGTACCAACGATTCGTCAAAGACACCAGAAACCGTCGGCGAGCCATCCTCCGCTCAGTTGGAATCTCAGAGTGAACCAAATGAGTCTGGAGCCGATGTTTGCAGCGACATCAAGGTCCTAGAACCGTGGTTCAGTCCTATTACTATTTTTCTAAACATTGTTCAGAGAGACCGACTGAAATCGGGCGAACGGGCTCCTGATTTCACGCTCTCAAGCATGTCAGGCGATGACGTTTCTCTTTACGACGTTCTCAGCAACAACGAAGTAGTTCTGGTTAACTATTGGGCATCATGGTGTGGTCCTTGCATCAAGAAACTTCCGGATATCAAGGACGTGTATGCCAACCATGGTGGAGAAGGATTCGAGATTCTCGCCGTAAGTCTCGATTCCAGCGAGCAAGATTGGGAGGATGCTACAGTTGAGTACGAAATACCAGGGCTCCATGTACGGGATGATCGAAGTGTTCGAGAGAGTTCTGCTTCAGGAAAGTACCGCGTAAACGCGATTCCTAGTACTTTTTTGGTAGATTCCCACGGGTGCATTCTTCATACATATGTCTCAATGTCGCACTTGGATCGATTTCTTGACTCTCGACTAGAAGCTTGGAACGACCAGAAAGAGATGTCTAAGGAAATAGAAAGCAGCTGACGGAACAACTACGGCTAGATTTGTAAGTTCTTTGTCCCAGTCTTTTGTTTTTAGCAAAGAAAGCTAATTGGTAGTGATGTTTAATTGTCACCGACTCTCAGTACTCAATCAAGGGGCTGGCTGGGGTTAATGTTAAGTGTAAGCGGGAAGTACTTTCAAGCTGAAAACAGGGGAGGGAATTCATGACTGCATTGGAAGGAATGCGTGTATTGGACATGACTCAATACGAAGCGGGAACCTCGTGTACACAAGCTCTCGCATGGTTGGGTGCAGATGTTGTAAAGATTGAGTCTCCAGAACGGGGGGACCCAGGCCGTGGTCCGCACGGTAACAGCGAATACTTCATCCTGTGGAATTCGAACAAAAGAAGCATCGCCATAGATCTCAAGAGTGAGTCTGGAAGACAGCTATTTTTGGATTTGGTCCCCAAGTTCGATGTTTTTGTCGAAAACTACGGCCCTGGAGTGGTTGAAAGGCTTCAAATCGACTATGAAACACTTCGAACAATCAAACCAGACATCATCTATGGGCGTATAAAGGGATTCGGTCTGACAGGTCCTTGGTCTGACTACAAGTGTTACGACATGGTGGCTCAAGCTGTTGCTGGAGCTTTTTCAATTACTGGTGAACCTGAAGGACCTCCAATGCGTCCGGGACCAACCATGGGAGATGCTGGATCCGGTGTTCAAATGGCACTCGCTATTTGTGCTGCATATATTCAAAAACTCAACACTGGAAAGGGGCAGCTGATTGAGCTGTCCATGCAGGAGGCAATGACCTACTACTTGAGAACCTCTATGTCCGGTGGACAGTTTGGTGATCGGCCTGCACGCAGATCTGGGAACGGACAGTGGGCTGGTTCGACGCTATATCGTTGTCTTGGAGACGATCAAAACGACTTCGTTTGGATTATGGCAGTCACTCCAAAGATGTTCAGAACTCTGTGCAAAACAATCAACCGTATGGATCTAATCGAAGACGAGCATTTTCGTGAGAATCGACATTTGGTGAAAGCTGAGGTCGAAAAATGGACTGTTCAGAGAGACAAATATGAAGCCATGCGAATTCTAGCTGAGGCCGGCGTCCCCGCCGGTGCGGTGTTGAGCACGAAAGAACTACACGAAAACACCCATTTATCCTCTCGAGGATTTGTACACGAGATTGAACATCCTGAAATTGGAAAAATTAAGCTGCTGGGGATGGCTGCACGACTTTCGGAGAGTGAAGTTCCAATTAGAGTCGCGCCTATGTTAGGAGAACATACGGAGGAAGTGCTCAATGAAGAACTCGATATCGATGGCATAGAACTTGAAGAGCTTCGAACAACTGGAGTAATCTGAAGTCGGCAGTTGAGTAACGGTGCGATATTGTTCTTTTGTTTTTCAAAAGTTCTGACGCACAAATCTCATTTGCTCGAGAGGCTGTCGCGATATAGAAGACGATCTCCGGTTCTGCGAGTGTTTACACGCTAGTTGATGTCATTGAATGTGTCGATGAATAGCCAGTTGGTGTATGCTTGAATTTATCTAAGCTGACCCTTGAAAACATCAGAACTGTTCATGCATCTAGATCGACTCAATTCCAAATTAGTTTTGTTTGCGACAGGCATATTGGTAGCCATTAGCTTGGTTATCGTATGGACGTTTGTTCACCTATTACAGAAAGAACAGAATACGGATTCAGTAGCGACATTGATTCAAGGTCAGGAAAAGGAACTTGATCTGCTCGATAGTAAAGACTTGAGTGCTCGAGTCGAAGCAAATGTGACTGGTGAAACTACTCACCTTGTAGACCCAATAGAGGATTGTGCGGAGACCACTCATGAACAAAGCGAAGAATGCAAACAAGCATTGGATGCGCATTTTCTGCAAAAACAGCCAATGCATCCAGGTTTAAGTTGGATCACGTTTGACCATGCGCTTACTTACGAAGAGATCTTTGCTGATCCAAGCGGAGATCGAATGCGGGTAATTGCGGCACTGCAACGCCCGGAGTGCCGACTTGAGGAGGGAGAGGCTTTTCGTTCCGATTTGAAGGACCTGTGTGATGCACAGGCTTTTGCAAGCTATTCCAAGTTCTTGGAAACTTGTATTGTGGATACTGGAATTGCAGGATTAGACCAGTTCACTCGTGAATACATACATTTCAACGATATTCCATTTAACAAGGAGGACGATTCCCTCGAGCGAAATATCAAACTGAATAGAACTGAGAAGGAAAGCCGACTTGAAACTTCTTGGCTAAACAGCAAATGTTCGGAATACGATCTTTCAAAACTGGCACTAAGTCCTGCTCGTGACGGCCGCTGGCTAGATTTTCTTGAAGATATTGGTCAACATTTTGGCGAAGTGTCTCTTCTCAGTGGGTATGGCCGAGAGAAAAAGTGGAAACTACATCTCGAACCTACCGATGTGTTGATATCGCTTGCCCACAGATTGGGTGCCGAGAAAACTGTACCACTAATTCACCGTCCCGTATACGGAAAAGGAAGCGTCGAGTGGACGGAATACATCCAGACAACACACGCTTGGATAGAACCATGGGACAATCTAATGAGATCTCCAGTCCAAAATGAGCGTGTTAGAGCTGCAGTGGATGTAGCTGTAGCTCTTCAGAAAACCGGTTTGAGTTTCGATTGGAACTATCTGGTTGAACGAGCATGTTTGCGCTATTTCCAAGAGGAAGCATCGTGTCAAAGTCTTCTCGATGAAGTACTTCAGGCGACCGAATGGCACGAGACCCAAAAATTACAAGTGCTTGACGAATTTGAGACTCGAGCGTTGCAAATGGGAATTTACGACTGACACACATCGCAACCAATGAGACTCGTGGAAGACTAATACGTTGCTTCCAAGTTCACCACCCTAGACCGAAGAAACGGACTAAATTTAGAACACCACCCAATCAACCTGCCATTCGCCACCAGGAGATAGAGATCAATTCTACGAGCCGATCAGAATCGTACTTTCCACTAATGTCTTGGACTCGCTCGACTAGTCTGTAGTGGCTTCAGTCCATCGAATCGCGTCCGCATACAGAACCTCAGATTCTGGTGCGCTCGAGACATCTAAATGAACAGTACCTTCCTGTAAATCAAATGTTCTGATCGAGTTCCAGCCCATTCCCATCGATCCCGCGACTATGCGGAAGTTCGAAGTTTCATTGGAGTTTGACAGTTCTAGGTTGTAAGCACCTGTATCGCCTGAATAGGGAATGTGATATTCAAGAAGCCAACGGCCAGCGGCGGGTATTTCTGCTGAGAATCTGACTCGAGGAACGTCACCCCTGACCCAAGCTCGAGCAAACGTCCGACGAATTGCACCAAATGCATCTACACTCTCCTCGCGATACCACGTACTAGGAAAATAATCTTCCCTATAGGGTGTCCAGATTGGAAGTCCATAATCGAGTTCTACTTCGAGCCTTGGTTCGAACAATCCACCCAAATATGTGGGCATGTTTGACCGCTTCACTTTTGGATTCTCTTGAAATACTTGGAAACCAGGATCAAGATCGTCAACGACTAATCCAGCAGCAGGAATTGGGGTCCAGTCACTCTCCTCAACAAGTGGTGCAGGCTGCTCGTCTAGTTGCTCTGTTTCGATGTTCAGTCTTATAGAAATGTCCCTTGAGCCTCGATTGAGTGAGAGTCCCGGTAAGAGGTTCAAGGACTCTACACGATTGGATGTGACAATATTGATTCGTTTCGAGGAGTTTGCTTCAATGAGAACGCCTGGCGAGCGGTCAAAAGCTGTTCGGTCTCTATACAAGAATTGAATGTAACCGGCTACTGGCTGAACGTTCCTCACTTCGACCGTGGACTGAAATCGCGCGTTTCCTTGTTCGTCGTCGTCGATTTGTACCTGTGTTCCAGATGAGTACACATACCCTGGAAGTTCCTTTGATGAGATCCAATCAGTCAAGAAAGGGTCAACAATTAAGTCATGCTGAGCAGCAAGTTCGAGCATTTCCTTGTAGGTAAACGTTGTTCCTGAATAAGTGTTCCGAACATCAGCTAGCCAAATCAACATCTTCTCTTGACCGTTCAATGCTTCGAGTCCCTTCGCAATTTCCGCACATTTGAAGAGTAGGTACTCCACGTCCATAAGACTGCCGAATTCTGACGGCAGGTCATCAAGGCTATTTGTCTCAGCATGCTCCCAAACGGAAGGACGATTTCCAAAAGGTGCTTCGAGAGAACCCAGTCGATGCAAGAGAGGAAGAAATCCTTCGATATGTCCCAGAGGATCAGCCGTGAAGTAGCCGGTAATTGGATTTAAGACGACCATGTCAGCAACGTAAAGAGTGGAATGGATCGAGAAGAAATCCCAAGTAATCAACGGTTGAGACAAAGCGTAGAGGACAACCTGGTTCAGTACTGGAGCATAGTCGCCCGACGCAGCCGTTACTTGTGTCCAGTAGCGGTGTGGAAACGTCGACCACGGACTGTCTGTTCCGACGGAGTCCTGAAACAATCGCCATATCGCTCTAACCTGACCGCCTTTGACTTGCCGTTCCGAATAGCCATATTCCTCTCCAAATTCTTCTTCTTTGCGTAGCGTGCGTTGAATTGGCGCTGTTGGGTAGCCGTGCTCTTTTAGCAATACAACGCCGGGTAGGGTGTTTGCTACATCCATACGCCAACCTCCGTCGACCATACGAAGTCGGCTTGGAACTTCCACCATGGAAAGATAATTGCTGGGATATGTTAGTCCGTGTTCTGAAAGAGGGTTGAGGATGAATTGAATATTGCCGGCGATAGCGGCGTCTAAGTTCTTGGCCAGTACGAGATTTCTCACATGTCTACGATGTAGAACTATCGAGAACTCGATTCCTTCGACATTTAGCGACACCCTTTCAAAGTTTGAAGCAAGCAGCCCTATTTGAGACACTGGTGCTTGCGTCACAACTCTATACACACCGTCTATATATTCCGGTACGCTTCCACTTGCAATCAGATCCCAGTGCTGTCGGACAAGCTCTACGGTTAATTCAACGTCGAAGTAGTCATTGATCGCGTTTCCCGAGGTCATAGTGCTTCGTAGAGCACCGGGATTGGGGTACCAGTAGACACCTGGTAGCAGTCCAACATATTCAGGTCTGAATATGGATCCGTCAGTACCGAATATCTTGACAGTTCTCGGCGCTATGGTCGGATCCGTTTGATAGTTCAAAGCACTATTGAATTGTGTGAACCGCGGATTTGGAATTCCTTCTGCCTTAATACGTAGTGTGTGAGTTGACTCTTTATGCAATAACTCTGGAGTAAACACCTCCAATAGACCATGCTTAAAACTAAACTCTGTTGGCTGTTCGTTTACGGAAAGTTCTCGAACCGCCATGCTAGGATTGAAAGTGAACACAAGCTTTCGATCCGGTTGTGAGACAACATTAAAAGAGTAGGTCAGATCGACTTGTAGGTTCTTTCTAGGATCGATATTCACCTCTCCGGATATCTTCGTTACATCGATTGCACCATTCCACCCATAGGAATCGTGATATTCGCGCCACTTTGTAACCTGTCCCAGTTTGTGTGTAGTGTGGGAAACTGCAATCGTGGCGAAGACTCCGGTCAATACGACCAAGACTGATGCAAGAACCAATCTGGATTGTGGGGTGTTCTCATCGGAGCGGTGCGTGAGCATGGTTGCCAACACAATTAGTAAAAGGGCAGCGACTGCACTGGCTATTCGCATCAAAAGTGTCGTCATCGATGCCAGTTCAGGAACGATGTCAGATATATAGAGGGAGTGATTTGACAGAGGTGAGACAATTGGAAGAAGAGCGAATGGGGAATTCAACACTACGAAGTAGTATGCGAGCATGGCAAGCAAACTGACCACAATCACAAGGAGACGTTGTTTGAACACACTACTTAGAAAGATCACTACAGCACCCCAAGAAAGTAGAGTCGAGGGAGTATCGAGTACAAGCAGGTTAAAGATGGAATATCCATCAATGGGCTCTGCAAAGTCCCCTCCAAAGGATTGAGAAAGGAAGCCGAATCCGTGAAGTACAAGGACGTTTGCTGCAACTACTAACCAAAGCAGACCTGAAATGCCTATTAGCCGACCCATTTGGCATTCAATGTTTGAGATTGGTTTGGCATCAAGAACTTCTGCGATTCGTACGCGATCGTGCCTGTGGTTGGTATCGAACGCGAGAAACAGGAGCGCAATATGAAGCAAGAGGAATATCGATGGATCGATATTGCTCAAGAGGTATTTTGGTGTTGCGGTAACAAAGGGTACGTACGAGGGCGCGATGTGAAAGAGAAACAGGCAAGCGGTAACGTAGGAAACGATGCTTACTACTGAACATGCGATAGCAATTGTCCAAAATCTTGCGAGTCGTCGAGCAGAAATAAACTCCAATCCCGCAACAGAAAGTACGCTATGCGCCCATTGCCTAGTCTTCACTTTGCGGTTCTCACTCTAGTCTAGAGACATAAAGTCTAGTTCAAGCTAGATCGTTCCAAAGTCCGAATAGCCGTTTCGGGGGTAGAAGGGTTCTGCAAGGTGGTCGTGGACTTTGCATATAGTCCCTAGAATCGTTTTTTGCGCAATTTTTGAATGTGGAGATGCCTGCTTGACCGGTCATACTCAGTTGGTCGAAGAACATAGTATTCAGTCCTCACTAGACACATACAGCTCGAGTCTAAACTCTAGGTCCATACCAAGATTGTGCTCAAGTGTCACTTATAGTAGGAAATCTAATGGGATTGATCTAGCTCAAGGCAAGCTCGCGAAATTTTAAGGTCACAAATCCTAAATTCCGTCTCCTCATTTAGGTATTAAATGCGTGGCGAATCGGTTAGGGCAAAAAGAAAATCTATCGGGCAAAAAATATGCCCCATTGCTGGGGCATATTCTGTTGTGTTGTCCTCGCAACTCAAACATTCAAGCTCGATTACATAGGTCTATTGTGATGTCCCCATTTTGTAGGTCACACCCATTGATAGCACCCGACCTCGTGCATTCCATCGCACTGGATCGTACGGTGTAACCCATGAGTAATACCCCCTTACAGTAAGGGGAGGTCCTCGATCGAACAGATTCAATGCTCCAGCACGCATCTCTAGCTTGTCACTGAACCTGTAGGTAAAGGTTCCATCGACTACCGTAAGCGATGCAACGGGAAGCTGGATGTAGGAGTCAAGAAAGTCAAAGGGATCAAATTCAGCACAACGCCCCAATCCTTCCAATTTCTGCTGATATGTGCAGTAGTGTGCCACATCGTTTAGGTATGGAGGTATGTAGCGTGCGAACAGACTAGCAGTCATCTTGTTCCGATCCCAGAACAGTTGAACCTGGGTAGTGTATCGATCCGGAAAACGAATAGTACCGGAATAATCTAGTACAAGTCCCGGCAGCGGTTCGTCATAGTTGTCCAGCAACTTGCTGTGGATGACCTTTGCCTCGATCTGTCCCAATGTTGCCATTGAGAAACGATATCTCAATTCAACGATCCCTGATGTCTGTTTCCTCAGATGGCGATTGAAGTAGTCGTAATTGAGTGCAATCAGATCTCCACGTTCATTGCGAACCGCAAGCTGTGGGAACGCTAATGCTTCCGGATACTGTTCCAATTGTCGCGAATGCAGAACTTGTCCCGTGAAGTTATTGTTGATCATTGAAGCGTCCAATCGAAATCCTGGTAGAAAGCTCGGGTTCCACACCAACCGGATCGAGGTTTTCTCTGCAACAGCAGCCTTCAGATCAGGGTTTGCATAAGAATAGCGATAAGGAACTATTTCGTGCAGAGTGGGACCATCAGGATCGTATGGGTCCAAAATGTCGTAGGTTTGCCATTCAAACTCATCAAAGGTGTCATAGAGTTGCGAAATGAGTGGTGGGTCTATGTTTCTAGAGAAATTGAACGTCATACGCAAATCGTCGAACGGATAGTAGACCAACCCCACATTTGGTGCATCGTCCGCTTCTTTGTAGTTGGTTAGTTCCAAACCTTCCGCGCGTCCATAGCTGTATGCGAAGCCAGAATCCAATGTCCAGTCCGCAGTCTCAGGACTCCACGCCTCGACCTCGATAGGATCCGCATTGAAGTCATAGCCACCACCCACAGCACCCCACTGACTGTCGATAGTACGGGTATTTTTGAGCGTCAGCTGCAGTGATCTGCCCCACCAACCAGCTTGTGCTTCAGAAAAAATCGGAATCCAAACTTCAAAGAAATGTCTCTCATTGCGAATAACAGGTTCAACAGTACCATTCCAGACTAGGTTGTAGTCGAATTCGTAGCGAGTCAAACCAAAATTGGATGCATAACGAGTCTGATAACGCTTTGCCGTCCGTGCTGTTCCAATTACGTAGCTAATTTCATCGCCCTGGAATTCCCACAAATAGCCCTTGAAGAGAAGCTGGTACGATGTAGTACGGTTCAGCCCAATGCGTCTAGATGTCTCTCCCAGGAAATCGGTGATAGCGGATCCTTGGACCGTCCCGTTTCCAAAAAAGTTGAAAGCTTCGTCGGGATCTGAACTTGAAAGTCTCCTGTAGTACTCTTCGGTGCCAGGTGCATACCGTTCTCTCGTCAATGGAACTGAGAAATAGATTTGATTCGATTCAGACTCGCTATCGGTATACTCGATTTCCATGGTTTGGTTGCCCCAAAACTTCCATGAGAGTCCTACGGTAACGTCATGCTCTATGCTAGAGCCCTCCTGAAACGGAGATGGAATGAGCCCATTATCTTGTTCCAAACCAGGAGCATATCTGACTACCATAGGCATCCCGAAAGGATTGTATGCGTTGGAAGCTGGCACTGCCACCGTCATGATGGGAAGCTCCAATTTCCTAAAGGATTGGTTGTCGGTATATCGACCATCCAAGAACAATCGAAGGCGTTCAAAAAGGATGTGATTGATCTTGTAGACGATTCCTTCTTGGGATCTGTGTGCACCGTTTTCGTAGGGAATGCGATCAAAGGGCTCGATGTGATCCAAGGAATATCTTGAACCCTTTTTGAAATCGTCCACAGTTGCTCCAAGACCGTTGTGATCGCTGGGCAATTGATATGAGTACAACTTCTCCGGGTCTTGAGTCCATGTTCCATCGATGTAGTAGTTGCTGAAATAAGGACCGGGATATCTAGAACTTCCATTCCAGTGGTAAACGATGCCAGGTTGGCTTGCGTAAAAGTAACGATAGTCAAATTCAGGCCCCAAAAGGTCGCGGTAATCGCGTGTGTGGAATCCTAGCTGGCTGTTAATGATCGGTTCTTGTTCCTCTTTTGAAAGCGTCACCGTGGCATCGCCTGAACCGAACAACCCCCAGGTCAATCCAAATGTAAGCCCTCCGGTGACCAGGTCGCTTCCTGAATCGCTATGCTCCTGTTTGAAGTTTGCAGTCATTCCCCGGTAACCTTGTTTGGTAATGAAATTCACTACGCCAGCGATTGCATCCGAACCATATACCGCAGACCCTCCGTCGAGCTGAACCTCAACTCGTTCAATCGCAGACATAGGAATTCCGAGAATATTCACAATGTCTCGTTCCGATCCGCCATAGCTGGCGATGCGACGGCCATTCAGTAGTATCAATGTGTTGCCTGACCCGAGGCCCTGCAAATTGACGGTACCAAGGTCAGTACGGTTGTAGAGTCCTCCAGAGTCTCCAGAAAGAGAATCACCTGTATTGGTTATGTAGGAAGTTTGCGGATTTGTCGAACTGAATTGTTGAGGTACGGTTCGAAAAAAATCGTCCAAAGTGGAAGCACCTGTTAAAGCAATGTCCTCAGCGGTATAGACGTGGACTAACGCAGTTGGGTCTCCATCAGGAAGTCGTGTACCCGTAACGGTCATTTCCTCCATGGTTTCGTCTGATTGGGCTTCTGACTCGCTAGCTTCTTCATCGGAAACCGCCTCATCGCTATCTTCCACCAAAGCTTCGTCAAGTTCCGAAACTTCGCTTGTTGTTTCATCTTGGTCTTGAGCTGCAAGCGGTCCAGTTGCGAAAACTAGACACAACAAAGCCAAGGCTGTGGGAATCGTCGAGGCTATTGAATTGACGTTTGTTGCCTCTGATTTTTGTTGTTGCACTGATGTATTCCTCCCAATAAATACGCAGTCTGTAACCACTTCCCAATCTTGAATGTACATTGACGCACATCCAGATTTGTGTGGAAGCGGTTACTTCTCATGCAATAGATGGTGATAAGTATAAACGTAAACGGGAACAAACTTGAACGAATAATGAAGAAAAAATGGAGACTGGAGTGTGTCTTGTTACTGGTTCCGCTTTCCCTAGCAATACGTCTAGCGTGGATAGCTCTCTGCTAAGACGAAAGCTGTTCAAATCACGTAGTCCATTATGTCTAATAGAAGATAGATTTTGCACGCTTAGGTATTGGGTGGAAACCGATAGTCATTGGCTTATTAACCGCAATCAACGATTTGCAATACGTCAATATTGCGTGTAGTCGAAGCAGACAGAGTAGAACGTCGTCTTCATTCAAGATCTAGCTAGTGGTTGCTTTCACATTTATCAAGAAACACCGCCGAATTTCGGTGCCGTACATCGCTGAAGACCAGATCAGCCTTTTTGACAATAAAGACTTGGCATGATTGTCCTCCAAGCTCATGTTCACACCGTTTTCCAAAATGCCTGACTAACGACCATACGCGGCAGCTCTGCATGGTTGTTCGATTTGGAGTGAACGGAGGATGCGTCCATCAAGAAAACGTCTCCAGCGTTTCCGCAAAACTTGCAAATTTTCAATGGAAGTCCGGTGGTTGAACGTCCGAGAGAACGTAGCTTTTCTCTCGCGACCGGATTGGGTTCATGCAGTAAGCTCCTGATCCACGGCTCAGATTTTGTCAATTTGTTCAATATTGCTCGTGAAGAATGGTTCTTGGCTGACTTCAGATCCAGTCCTTGTCTTATTAGGTTGGATGAACCAGAGACGGCCAGTGTTGGTCCCTGCTTTTCACTTACATCTTGAATTAGCATGAATGCCCGGATGCCAGAGCAGCAAGATTCGCGAGGCGGTTCATCGATATGCCAGGTATGCTTGCCGAAAGGAATTGACCATGCTGAATTGTGTGAGGACGGGAAGACGATTAGAGGTATTCCCCAATGCTTAATGGCTTGGCTTGATCCCGGGCCCAACAAATCGTCAACCGCAGCACGCAATGAAAGTGATGCCATGCAATTGAAAATACCTTCGCGCGACAGTTTCTGAAATCCCGTTGGTCGATGACCCAATGGCCAAGTCTCGTGATCGTCTCTAGATATTCCCTGTTCAGACTCGAGAAACTCCCACAATCTATCGGTTAGCTCAACCGCAATGTGGTGACCGACGCATTGAGGCAGTTTGAGTATTCCGAATTTATTGAATTGCTCGATCTGCTTTTGAGTCAGCAATTGAGTTGCACCTTACAACCGAAAGTTTCGAGCATCCTACAGCGAATCTTCACTAAGCAAAAGAGAGAGTCGAGCGGGTTTATCGGCATAGAGACTCCGAAATCTCCATCGTTCACTTTGTTTCGATCAGTCTACGATTTCACATTGCGTAGTAGCCACTCTGTGAGAATTGCAGAATCCTTGAATGAGTCACTCCCGGCAAGAGGAAACGTTTCAATTTGGCAACGTGTATGAAACGACCATCTTAAGCCTTCGGTTTTTGGGATTGTGCGTAAAGCCATCGTACCCCTGCTCCCAATTTACGAACGGCGGGTCCTCGTCAAGTACGTTGAGAATTCCAAAGCTCAAGTCAAGTCCTTCAATCCTTGGTTGCCATCGTGCCATGACATCCAAAGTCATTTGAGAGTCGATTTCATTCCACTGCGATCCTGCCTCCGTACGGTCTTCATACGAGGAGATGTAGTTTAAGTAGCTCACTATTCTCAATTGATCTCGATCTAGTGCCGCCGACACTCTCATTTTCAGTTGAGGGATCGGCGGTGCAATCGGGTTAGGCTGGTTCAGAAAGCCTGCGCCTTCCGTTTCCTCAATAATTGTTTCGCCGAAAGCAATGAGTGGCTGCACTGTGTAGGTATTCACGCGAGTTCCCTCCCAAGAAAACGACACCTCTCCATACTCAGTGTTCCAATACTTGGAAGCGTGAAAGTCTATTCCTGTGGTTTCAATTCCTGGCCAGTTCACAAGGTCGACCCGAATTCGTTCGATTGAAACTCCGCTGCAAGGGTGGAAGTTGCCCGGGCACCCAATATGAGATTGCACGAGCGACCTTGTTGCATCGTCAACGTAAAGTCGTGAAATGGCCGCATGTGGTATTGGACCGATCAGGTCTTTGAAATCGTACGACCAATAATCAGCAGATATTTCCCAATCACTGGCTCGTCCGACAATTCCAATGTTGTATGTAATCGCGGATTCAGGATCCAAGTCTTCAGAGCCGTAGGTGTCTACTGGTTTGTATATGTCTGCTTCTGCAACATACTCGAGAGTTGTTAGCGGCTGAGTATTCAGATCGTCGACTGACGGGACGCGAAAGGTTGACTGTAACGAAGATCGTACAGAAAAGGTCTCAGAAATGTTGAATCGGACCGCAACTTTTGGATCAAGACTATGTGCAACTCCGTATTCTTCGTAGTCGATGGCAAACTGAATCTTGACCTTGTCATGTGGATTGCTCGCCAGCTCCGCAAATATTCGATTTACCGATTGTTCGGAATCGTAGGGGAACGTGCCGACTGTGAAAGAAAACAATCCGGGAGTTGAAGCACATCCCCGGTCATCGGGTACGTAACAAGGATTTCTAGAGAGATCTGCTGGTCTGTTCCCGACTGAATCGACCTTGAAAGCCCTGAATTGATAGCCTACCGCGTACTCAAGCCTTTCAGGGATGATTTCACCACTAAGGCTTGAGTCAATAACAAAGAGCAGTGCTGTGCTTTCTTGTGTGACAGTCTCAAGAATCCAATCCAGCATAGATCGATCATTAGCGACTGCGGGATCAAAATTTGGATTGGGCTGCCTTGAGTACAACGAACCCCATTGTTCAGCGTTGGGCAAGGCTACACTGAAGGGGTTGTAGTAGTGGCAGTTGCCCTCGCCAGCTTCGACACCCGCCGGAATCGAGCCCAGTCCGATGTAGGAGGGGGATGTGGGGTCGGCTACAACGCCCACGCCGCAGTCAGGTCCTCCAAATCCTCGAAATGCCAGAAACTTTCGGTAGCCATATTCGCCACCTGTTTCCATGTGTCCGTCCGAGGACGAAAAGGACACAGCTACATCGTAGTTGGCGAAAAATTGATCCACGTCAATGACGCCTTCTAATGCACCGGCAATTCTGAAAGTTTCCGAATTGCGCTCGAATATTCTCCCGCCACCGACGTTTCCAAGCAATCTACCGTAGAAATACCAGTCTTCCGTATTGCTGCATTCGCTGATGATGTCGCCGTACGTTTCACAAAATGAAATCCGTCCCGGATGGTCCGTCGCTACGAGCTGAACGCCGTCAAACTGAGAACGAGGAGGATACGACGGAGTCGTCAGCCAATTTGGAATGTCGGCGTAAGCCCAGAGCATTTCGACATGCCAGTCCAATCCGTTCTCCAACGTTCCATTTCCTTCGACAAATAGTCGATTGTGGTTCATTTCGTCGATGATGTTGTCGAACTGCGCGTATCGGAATCTGCAAGTATTGAATTCGGGATAGTTGGGGAATAGCTCGAGATGACCGCCAAAATTCTCGCACTCCGGATCTACAAAGTGGGGTAGTCCTTGCAAGGTCGTGATAAATCCTTCTATGTCCGTGGGAACTGGCTCGGAAGGAACGATAAATGCGCCGGGATTGCCCCAGAAGGACCAGCCTCCGTCACCACTGAAGGGGCGAACCACATAGTCTCGTGATGTTGGAGGCAACGCTGACCGCTGAGCTCTTTCGAAACTTGCAACCAAATGCCCAGTCTCGAATTCGCGTCCCCAAATCGCAGATAGTGTCATGTCTCCTGCATCAGCGAATTGGTCGATGTTGATAGAAAACTGCATTCCTTCAAATCCTGACCGAGTCCGAAAGTCAACTACACCCGCGATGGCGTCAGAGCCATATATGGCGGCAGCTCCTTCCTTCATCACCTGTACGTTTTCTAGCGCGATGCTCGGAAAGTTATTTACGTCGACAAATCTACCTCCGAAAATTTGAGCTGGGAGGTACACATGACGCTGGCCATTTAGCAAAACTAACGTACGGGACGGTCCAAGACCTCGTAGATTTACGCTGGTTACGCTTTCAGGTACGATGTTTGCTTGTGCATGGTTGTACCAGCCCTGTCGTTCTCCTAGAACTCCAAGAGAAGCGCCAAGATTCTTGAAAAGGTCGACCAACAGTGGGCTGCCCTGATCCTCCAAGTTTTCTCTGTACAGGCTTGTAACAGCATATGGAGCATCGATTGCAGATCCTGCGATTGCCGTACCGATTACAGTAATTTCCTCAATCTCATCAGATGCTGTGTCATCGGTTTCTTCAGTTTGAGCATTCGCCCCCAAAGAAACCAATAACAAACAAGCCAAAAGCCAAGCCAACAACTGTGGAATGAGCTTTCCAAAGATTGATGAATATTCAGGGTGAGTTTTCAGTTTCATTCGTTTATTCCTCAGAAATGGAAGGGAACTTTTGGCTTTGCCAATGGATAGCAGTCAATCCATGTTCAGATTGAAAAACAGACGTTGAGCCTGAATCAAAGTCGTTTTTGGATGATTCTCTGCTACGGTTCGCTGGGATGGTGCTTTGTCTTGTGTCGTCGAAAATCGACGAGTGACAACTCAATTGATGCAGACCGACGACGCGGCTGTTGATCCAACCCAAACCAAGAACGGTGAGCGTACGCTCATTGATGCCTCTGTTGAGATGATAGCAAAATTATTGATTGAATTTCCCATATGTCTGTACGCGCACAGCCCGTAGTAGTTGATATAGGGAATTTTGTTGAAAATACAGCACTCTCGAGAGTGGAACGTGATTGAGTGAAATACGACTACGATCTGTTTGTCATAGGAGCCGGCTCCGGTGGAGTACGAGCTGCCCGAATGTCGGCGGGATTTGGAGCGCGAGTAGCGATAGCTGAGGAGCGTTATCTCGGTGGAACCTGTGTCAATGTGGGTTGTATTCCGAAAAAGCTATTCGTCTACGGTTCCCATTTCTGCGAAGAATTCGACGATGCCGCTTTCTATGGCTGGAATGTGTCTTCAACAAGTTTCGAGTGGGACCGTCTTAGGGACAACAAGACAAAAGAAATCGAACGATTGAATGGGGTCTACCGCGGGTTGCTCTCGGATGCCGGAGTAGACATCTTTTCAGAGCGTGCATCGTTTTTGGATGACCATACCCTCCAAGTTGGCCAGAAAACAATCTCAG
Source organism: Gammaproteobacteria bacterium (assembly GCA_026707045.1). Taxonomy (GTDB): domain Bacteria; phylum Pseudomonadota; class Gammaproteobacteria; order Pseudomonadales; family Azotimanducaceae; genus Bin55. The sequence continues at coordinate 29,568 of JAPOXO010000088.1, forward strand.
CGGAGTACATACTCATTGCAACCGGCTCCTGGCCGTATATTCCAGAGTTTCCAGGAAGCGAATTGGCGATTTCATCGAATGAAGTGTTTTATCTTCAAGAATTGCCGAAACGAATGGCCGTTGTCGGTGGAGGCTACATCGCCGTAGAGTTCGCGGGAATACTCAACGGTTTAGGCGTAGAAACCACATTAATTTATCGCGGACCATTATTTTTGCGCGGATTCGACGAAGGTATACGCTGTTTCGTACAGAATGAACTTCAAAAAAAGGGCGTTCGTTTGTTGTTTGACACGAATGTTCAAGCAATCCGCCAGAAAGCCGACACCCAAACCCTCTTGTTGCACGACGAAACTCGGCTTGAGGTCGACAAGATCTTGTATGCAACGGGGCGAATTCCGAAGACGGATGGTCTCGGTTTGCAGAACACTCAAGTAGAGATCGGACCTAACGGAGCGGTACTTGTGGATGATTCCTATCGAACGACGGCGCAGAACATTTACGCATTGGGCGACGTCATTGATCGCATTCAACTTACACCCGTTGCAATCGCCGAAGGGATGGCTTTCTCCCATTCTGTTTTTGGTTCGGGATCTCGCGGCGTCGAATATTCCTCGATCCCCACCTGTGTGTTTTGTCAACCGAACATAGGCACAGTTGGTCCAACGGAAGAGGAAGCTCGTGACACTTTCGACGACTTGCAGGTTTTCGAATCCTCCTTTAGACCGTTGAAACACACGATTTCCGGAAGGGAGGAACGATCGCTAATGAAACTATTGGTCGATGGAACTACGGATCGCGTGATTGCTGCGCACATGGTTGGTCCTGAAGCTGGGGAGATCATCCAAGGTATTGCAGTGGCGATCACTGCTAAGGCGACAAAAGAGGACTTCGATCGAACTGTCGCGATCCACCCAACCTCTGCAGAAGAATTCGTGACAATGCGAACAAGAAGCCGATAGTGGTAAGTTCATACATCGCGAATTGTTAGCAATTCATTGAATGAAGAACCACGAAACCGCTAGTTGAATTTGCGAGCATAAACCGTCTTTTTGCTGAAAGAGTCAAAACAGCAATACTCCTAGCAATCGAGATACTGAATGGAGCCAAGCGTCCATTTCACATCCGTGCTATATTTAGTCCCAATTGATTGCTAGTCGCTTCTCTCGGTGTGTTGAGCCTCTCCGGGAAGATGTGCGCCAATGCATCAGAGTAGGAGGGAAACATGCAAGCATTAGGTGACTTCTTAGATTGGCTGGACAGCCTATTGGGATCGGCACTGTGGTTTCCAATAGTCCTCTTGGCTGTTGGAGTCTGGTTCACGTTTTATTTGGGGTTTCCCCAAATTCGATACTTCTTACGAGGGTGGAGAATCCTCTTGGGTAAGGAGTCCAGGTCGGGTGCTGAAGGAGATACGACGCACTTTCAGGCGTTGTCTACCGCGTTGTCAGGAACGGTGGGCACTGGAAATATCGGAGGTGTCGCATTCGCGCTCTTCCTTGGTGGTCCCGCCGCGTTGTTTTGGATGTGGGCTACAGCGTTCATTGGAATGACTACAAAATTTGTAGAAGTAACACTATCCCATAAGTACCGAGTAAAAGACGACAAGGGCGAGATGGCGGGCGGCCCGATGTACTTCATGGAACGCAAGCTCAACATGAAGTGGTTGGCGGTCATCTTCGCCGTCGCCACCATTTTTTCTACTCTCGGTAGCGGAAATCTTCCGCAAAGCAACAACGTCGCACAAGGTTTGGAAGCGTCGTTCAATATTCCGACATGGGGCACTGGATTGGTGTTGTCTGGATTCCTTGCTCTGATTATCTTGGGTGGAATCAAGAGAATTGCTACGTTTGCGGCTCGAGTAGTTCCGTTCATGGCTGCCATCTACCTTGTTGGAGCCATTGCTGTGATTGCGATAAATTTGGATCAAATCCTTCCTTCGTTCAAGGCAATATTCTCTAGCATTTTCACCGGAAGCGCTGCCATGGGAGGATTTCTTGGTGCAAGCGTTGCGTACGCGTTTACTAAGGGGGTAGGGCGAGGCTTGTTTTCGAACGAAGCAGGACAAGGTTCAGCGCCAATTGCCCACGCAAGTGCAAAAGCAGACGATCCGGTTCCGGAAGGATTGGTTTCGTTGCTGGAACCCTTTATCGACACATTGGTGATTTGCACCATTACCGGGTTGGTCATTCTTTCGTCTGGTGTTTGGACCGAGAAATTCGAGAACAACTTTGAGCGATCTTCGACGGAATTCATCGCGGGCACGTACTCGGACTCGAATCCAGAGCATGTGGAACTGTTGCGGGCGCACCTCGGGCTGTCCCGACCCACAGGTGATCCTATACACACATTTGAGGGCGAGCTTACCGTTGACAACGGGGTCATTCAAGACACAAACATCTCAGTAATCCACCATAGATCTCTTGCGGAGGATGTGCGAGTTTCGCTTCAGGGAGAACCATTTACTGGGGTGGTGGAGGTCGCAAATGGAATGTTGCCGGTCGAGTATTCGGTGAGTGGGAAGTCACTCATACACTCCGTTGCACTCACGGCCGAGGCATTCAAAAGGGGATTTTTTGGTGACTTTGGCCAGTATACAGTGACGATTACATTGGTTCTCTTCGCATTTACAACGGCCGTTACATGGTCCTACTACGGAGATCGAGCCATCGTATATCTGTTTGGAGTGAAGTACGTATTTGCATATCGAGTGGCATATACGGTCATCTTTTTCCTCGGTACGATTATGGAAACGTCACTTGTTTGGAAGTTCTCAGCGGTTACTCTCGTTCTCATGGCATTGCCAAATTTAGTTGGGATAACCCTTTTGAGTCGGGACATGAAACAGACTACGAAAGAGTTTTTCGGAAAAGGTGGCGAGAGAGACAAGGCCGCGTAACGGAATGGCACCTTCGGGTTTGTATTTTCTGGGGTCAGTTTGTCTCCTTCAGTGGGGATTGCATTTCGTTGAATTGAGTTTGAAAGAATCTCAACCAACTGTTAGTGCCTTCGCAGCAAATCTGAACTAACATCTTCGGTCTCAGTCGGAAAGTGGGCTTGTACGGGTCGTTCCGACTGGTATTCGCGCGCTAGCCGTGCGCCATTTTTCCGCGCCTGTAGGAGCTTCAATGAAGTACTTGCATTTCAGTGTTTGTTTCTGGATTGGTTTGTCGTTGGCTGTCTCCGCCGAAGATTCGATGGAGGAACTTACTACCACTGAGTTTCGTTGGGTCTCCTATAACCAATTGGTTAATTCGCACTTTCTTCCTGTAAATCCGCTATATACATTCAATCGCTTCGCAAGTTTCGCGGTTGATAGTAGCCTCGGTCAGTTGCGAGTACGCGGCGCAGAGGCAAACCACCTAGGTGTAACGATCGATAACTACGACTTTGGAGATCCGGTCTCGGAATTCAACTTCACAAATCTCTCCTGTGTCGGGATCAGTAGTCTTGTTCTCAATCCCAATGCCACAGCGGGGCATCCGGCAGGGAATCTCAATCTTAGTTCCCGTCGGATGGATTCAACTAGCTGGTTCAGTCAATTTGGTTCCGACCAAACGCAAAGACACCAAATTTCAACTGTTTTGAATTCTCTCCACAATTTGACGCTCAGTCATGAAGAAACCAGAGGATTCGATGTCCGGGGCAACGGAGATCTTGATGGATTGAGCGTACAGTCAGCCCACTATTACTATGCGGGGAATCGACAACAGATCACAGCACGCTTCTCCTCGACTCATCAGGATTACGACCAGGGACGTGCTCACTCGAAGCAGACGTTGATCGGTACGACAGGAAAACTAGCCAAAACTACGTGGCGTCTCAGTAGCAGTCTGACAGATGTGAGGTGGTATGAATCTTGGAACAACAACACACGCGGCACCCGTACTAAGTTAAGCACAGAAACTCCGTTCGCAACATTCTGGCACTTAGATCTCGATTTGGTCTTCGACCGAAATTCGTCAAGCGTCGCTAACCAACCTCAAAACCAGTCTTTCTACCGCACCTATTTGCGGCTCCACTACCTCCGACCATTCGCGAATTGGCGAATAGGGCTATCGAAGGAGTACATTCAGGAGCAGGAAATAGACGGCACGCGCTATACCGTCGATCCGACGAAGTTAAATGTAGCTTACAAAATTAGCAAATGGGTCTTCTATTTCGATTACGCGACGCGGACGATTAGTTTTCCTTCCATGACCGATCGCTATGGATGGGGAAAGGCTTGGCTGCCGAATCCTCATGTTCGACCGGAACGTGGTACAAATCTCGATGTCGGAGTACAGTGGTCGTATTCTTGGGGACAGTTGCAGTTAACCCGCTTTTCCGCTGCTCTCAAGGACAAAATTTCGTTTGGACAGCACTCCAGCTGTTCTCCCGAAGATCGTTGGGGGTGCAACTACAGCGAAAACAGTACGCGTGGTCGAAATCGTGGGGCAGAATTGAGCTGGACACACAATTGGCACTCTACAGTCTCAACTCGCATTGCGTGGCTGAATCTCAATTCGGAGGAACGAGCTACGCAAACTGACCCATTTCGACGTTCACTACGTCGACCTGAAAACAAGGCCACGCTGGTTCTTGCCTGGCAACAACAACCTTGGAACCTTGAACTAATCGGTACTGGCGTATCGTCCGCTTTGGATTTTGGGAATCGACATTTGTCCTCCTACCAAACTATCGACCTTCTTCTTATGCGACAGATTACAAAGCAATTGACTTGGAGTTTTTCTGGTTTCAATCTCCTCGATGAACAATATCAACAAGCATTTGGCTATCGAACACCACCACGTCAACTGAATATGGCAATTCAGCTCACATGGTGATTAGTGAAGTGCTGCAGTGCAGAGAATTTCTACTACCTCAATTCTCGAGAATTTCATGGATGTTCGAATCAACAACTGAGTCATTCAATGGCTCCAGCCATAATGAGCTCGTTTACTTCGTCGTCACATAGACCCAGCAAAGTCCCCAGAACATAGTCGTTGTGTTCACCAATGCATGGAGGGGCGGTGCGCACCATGTGGTGCTTTGCGGAAAATCTCGTTGGAAAACCAAAGTGAACAACATCGCCACATTCTGTGTGGCGAAGTACTTGTTTAATCCCTCGCACTTCGATCTGAGGATCGTTGAAAACATCCAGTGGTCTCATGACCACCGATACAGGAATTTCGTGTTTCACAAGCAAAGATTCCAATTCAAACGGATCTTTGTCCTCGGTCCACGAACCAATTGCTTCATTGATTTGTTGTCGATCGTTCCAACGATTCTCAAACCTGTCGTAGTGTTTATTCCTAAATTCAAACTCTGGGACTAAATTTGAAAGCGCTCTCCATTGTTCAGTTGTTTCTGTAGAAATCGCAATGTATCGTTCGATGCCAACACATTGGAAGACACCTTGAGGACACGCATACGGAGAGTCGAAGCCTTGCGCGCATGCTGTCGTTCCATTGACTGCTTGATTGAGAACGAGCGGAGCAAGAAACATCATCGAGCACTCGGCCTGAGCAAGATCGATGTGCTGACCTAATCCAGTTTTGCGTCGTTCATAAATTGCCGAAGCTAGACTTGCAATACCGAACTTCGGAGCTACTACGTCGGTATAGGGGGAGGCGACCCCACAGGGGTCACGGTCAGGCCAACCAGTTATGTAGTGAAGTCCACAGAATCCAGCTGCTTGTTGGCCGAACCCTGCATATTTACTTAGAGGTCCAGTCTGTCCGAGCATTGAAGTGCTGAACATTATCAGTTCTGGACGGCCATTGCTGAGGGTCTTGTAATCTAGTCCAAACCGCTTCATGGTGCCAGGTGAAAAACTCTCGATAACGACATCCGCCCAATCGCACATTTTTCGTGCGAGTTTTCGTCCTTGTGCGGTTGTTAGATTGCACTGGAGACTTAATTTGGATGTTCCGTAGAGGAAACTCCAATAGCTGCGATTTATTCCAGGTTGGCTATCAATATATGGTGGAAGAGTCCGCGACAAATCCGGTCGTGTCTGCGACTCTACTTTTACGACAGTCGCTCCATGATCAGCAAGGCACTTGGCAATCGTGGGTCCCGCAGCAACCCAGGAAAAGTCGGCAACCTTGATCCCGTCAAATGCATTTCCAGATCGATGACTAGAGAGAGGCGCTTTTTCCCTTCTAGCTTCCCATTGAATATCTCCGATTTTTACATTGCTTTGTGCTCCATGACGAAGCGGCGTGCGGGACATTTGCACCCAATTTGCAGGGTGCTGTATTCCGTTGACTGTCTTGAAGAGTTGTCTCGCAGTAAACTGCGGAAATTTCAGAAGGTCCTGCGTTGTATTGAGAGGACCGAGTCGCAGGTCGTTCTTCAAAGCCCAATCGACTAGCTCCAATTTGCTCCTTCGCCCAATATATTTTTTGAGAAGCTCGCCAGCTAGTTGTAGATGCTTTCTTGTTAGTTCTCCTGACCGATAGTGCGGCACCCAATTGTTCCAGTCGAAACTCTCCAGAGCATCAGCTGACTCTCCAAGTTGCTTTGCCTCGTCTACGGCATAGCCATACATGGATTTGCTTTTCCCGGAACTCGCACCTGGAGCAATCGTCACGAGACCATCTTTGGCAGCTACGATTTGGGTTCCCAACCCTCGACCATGCGTCGCGCGATCATCACCGACGCCAGGTGGATTCTTGTGATCGCAAACAGGAGATCCTTGAGCGTTCATCAGCGTCCACCACATAGTTTCCTGTGCTGAGTTGTCGAGAAACTGTCCCAAACCAGATAAACATCTCTCGTTCAGCGCTACGACGATGTCCGCGGCGACTTGTGCGCTCGCATGCAAGAATGCTTGAGGAAAACCAACAGGCAGGGGAGGTCTGTCTGGGTCTCCTTGCAGTGAGATCCGTCCTCCTGCTGCCTCAATGGTTAGGTCGGTAGCCGGCCAAAGAGCTTTGGGACCTTCTTGTCCGAAGGGAGTAATCGCGGCATATATCAATGCTGGATTTTCATGACTTAACTGTTGATATCCGACTCCTATTGAGTCTGCAAAGCCAGGAGAGAAAGTTTCAATGAGAACATCTGCTCGCTGGACCAGTTTCAGAAACTCTTTTCGGTCCTGGGGCTGCATGAGATCAAGATCAAGCAACCTTTTTCCTAATTTGTAGGCAGTTTCGAAGAGTGAGGTTCCATCATTGGTAAACGGTGGAATTGCGCTGCTGCAATGTCCTTGAGGACTATCTACCTTTAGAACATCTGCGCCCAAATCGGCGAGCAATCTGCCCGCAAGTTCACCTCGAGACGAGGTCAGGTCTAGTACACGAACTCCGTCAAGCGCCGCATTCATCCCTTGCCGGATTTGGTTGTTTCCAGCACTAACAAAGTAGTCTGAAATCGTTATTCCGAACCGGTAGCCTGCATGATGTTGCTTCGACGTTGCCCACGTTCGCCATCTACCATGATCGATCCAACTAAACGATATTCCAGATCCCCTGCGTCCATAGGGCAGAGTTCTCCCGAAGTTTCGGTTCCGTATACATCGGACCAAGATGTCTCTGAGTCAGGACGGGACTGCCACTTGGAATTGAATACGGTGTAGGTCTTGCCTTCTATTTCTGTGTCGGCAAGCATTACGCAATAGATATAACGACGGCCGTTGAGCTCTATTTCCCCGTCCGAGACTTCGAGCTCGTCGAGTAGGTCGTAGGTCAACCGAGCAAATAGGTTACTGGCGTACTCATTCGTTTCGCCGTCGATTTCAATACGCGCGACCATTCGGTACTCGAGGTTCTCTATGGGAGTAAGGGTGCAAAGTTGAGATGTAACTTCCGTATCCGCCACATCCGACCACTCTGATCCATCCTCGCGTTGTTGCCATTTTGAGGAGGCAACGGTGTAAGTGACATTGTTCACCGTCCAGCTACTTGATTCCAGACATCCTTCGTTCACCGAATCCTCACCAAATTGAGCTAGCCCGTCGCCGACTCGCAGGAGATCCAACCGTCGCATAGGCAAGTTGGTGTTGTCGCTGAAGTCTACAACATCGTTCCCATACCGCTCAAATATCAAAATTCCTTCTTGACGGGTTGATGCATAGATGTGCCTCCCATCTGGACTTGCGGTGACACCGTCTCCGTACCAAAGAGTGTAGCGGTCTGGAACAGATCGCCCGAAGCGATCCGGAATCCAGTCATAGAGAGAGTCGACAAATTTGTCCGTGACATATGCGTCGTTGGCCGCGGGATCGTATTCCACAACATAGCCACCGTAGCTACAGACTATGTCTAGCACGTATCGACCTTTCCGTGTGAAACTACCTCCACATCTATCTACCTCGGCGGCATAGTTGTACTCCGTCAAAAGATTTGCTAATTCGTACGGATTCGATTGGTTGTCGAAGACCCGAAAGTCTGTCCTTGTCGATATGAATGTGAACTGATTCAAATGGTCATTTTGTATCAGCCAAGTTCCCCATGACGGCAGATCGGATTCAGCCATCTCTTCAGAGAACGGACTACCTAGAATGCGCTTCTTCTTGTAGGCAATAGATCGCTCATAGTTCATACCGTACCAGTACTGCCCATCGTATGACGCAAAAATGCTCCTTCGTGGGTCTCTATAGGCTCCGAAGGGCTGAAGATTACCTTCAGAAGAAAAGTCATAAACACGTTGTGAAAAGTACCCTAAACGGAAAACATAGTCCCCGTTGCCATCGATTGCCATAGTGGGTACTCCCAACTCATGTGACGTGCGAGCCCAATTCTCTTCCTCAAAAGAAGCGACGAGTTCCAACTTGATGGGATCTTCCTGTGAGATAGCGTAGGTCCACCAATTAAAGTCATGATTTACATATAGTTTGTTTCGATGTGGATCCCAAACGTGATGGCTTTCTTGGGGTACGTCTTCAATGACTTGTACGAGAGTCAATTGTCCCGTCTCGGTGTCTCTTCTGTATGCCTGCAATCCATCCAAAGTGGTTACGTAGAGTCCTGTGCCGTCTGTATTTAAGGAGATTTCTGCAGGGTTCCGAATTCTCGAAATATTCCCTTCACCATCTCGCCGACCATATGACAGTCGTCCCGCGAAAGTGAGCCAGCTTGGAGCATCGGATCTTTCCCATCGCAGAGTAAAGTTCTCCCGCGAGTATCGGAATTCAATGGCAACTCGCAAGAGAGCTTGCATTCCTTCTTCGAGGTAGACGTAGACTTCCATCATGTGATCGCGTTGACCCGAGTAGCGTCGAGATGCCATGATGAAATCTATTCCTGCGTCCTGGCCATTGCGAGTGTATGCCGCAATACGAAACCTGTTTGAGTCGTATGATTCAATCCAAAATCTGAACCATCCCGCCTCCGATGCCTCGTGTGAGTACCACAACGAAGAACTACCAAATTGGGTCCATTCATCCCGTTCTGTGGTTGCATAGACCGTTGACCCGTAGGTTTCTCCCTGATCTCCCACAAGTTCGGTCGCAAATTCCTGCGTGTTGTTTGCGGGAGTCGAGCCCCACAACAGACTACCTCTTGTGTAGGTCTTGTAAAACGCATACAGTGAAAATTTCTCTCGACCAGCAGAAATCCAATACTCTTCGCCTTCCTTTGCATCAACCAGAAACTCGTTTTCAGCGAATAAAGATTCGTCCAACATCGCTGGTTGGAGGTTGTCTAAAGCAGAACCTTTGTAAGCCGAAGCAACTTGCTCGTCGGCACCGGTCCAGAAAAAAGTGAAAGTGCCATCGTAAGGGGCCTCCCACCTCCACCAACGAGATAATATTCCGGTCGATTCAGGTTCGTCCGGTTCGATACTCGGCCAGTTGTCGTGATCGATGCTGACCGATCCATATTCCCCATCGCCGAGATCCACAGCATCTTGAAACATGTCGTTTCTGTCGTTATCAGCTTCAACTTTGTTCCATGTAAGAGCGTCATAGACCCAACCGCCGGAATAGGCGTTGGGCGAAGCAACCATAATCCGATATATCTGATCCTTCTTTGCATTGACTAAGATTGCTCGTCCTGGATTCTGAAAATCCGATACAAGTCTCAAATCAGAGACATCATTGCCCACAAAAGCTAGCGTGCGAACAACCTGTGCGTCGGGAATCTGAAATTCCCATTGGCCGTCATCGGGAGCTGTCCACCAGTACCAAACGGAGGATGAGAGATAGCCGTACAGTTCACCAACCTCCAGTGTCGCGCCCAAGTTGCTACCAGACATTTCGCCTGATTCGCCACTCAATTCGAAAGCGTCCGCGAAATTGTCGTTCAGCGGGCGTTCGCCTTGATACCAGTTGATTGACAGCGGCAGCGATTCATCCGCCACGCTTACTCGAACTCGGTAGTCATAGCCTTCTTTGACAAATAGTTGTGCCGACCAGTAGGAAGAGGCTAAAAGCCTTGCTCCGGAGACCCCGCAACACGAGTCGGTCACTTGATAGATCTGAACTTTGGGAGATCTCTCGGGAAAGGCTCGACTTGTGGGAGTTGCTATGAAAGAGGCGAGGCCCGATTCTTCAGGAATCCGTTGAAACCATACTGAACCCGCCACTCGAGCTTCATCCCATCTTGCATCTTCATGCAGAGGCTCTCCTTCTTCCATGGAACTAACCAATAGGTCGAATTCGTGACTCCCATTTGGATCCTCCAGGACGATCGGTCTTTCGAAATTGTCGTTTGAAGGGACGCTTGCTATGGAGATTTCGTCAAACGAACCCATGGGACGCACCAAGAACGAAGTGTGGGCAGACTTGCCGTTCCAAGCCATTGCCTTGACATAAACACGCATGGGATCCGAAGATTGCGCGTAAAGTTCCAACATTACATTTGTCGGATTTCCCTCTGTAATTTCTCCCAAGACGAACTGACTTCCGACTTGAGCCACACCCAGGCCATCGCTTCGTTGAACCAAAGCAGAGTGTTCTCTCTCAATAAACCTATTGGTGTAGTTCAAACGCCCAAGCTTGCACGCTTCGCCATCCAATGTGCGGCAATCAACGTGCAAGGTAACCCCTTTGGCTATGAATGAATCCGTAGAGACAGTCAAGTCCACATTGTGATAGTGCTCTTCGCCATTTGGAGTCTCATATGTGTCGTGACTAGCTTCAATTGTCAATTGTGGAGCGGAGTTACCTCTAATGATGGTCCATGCCACGGCGGCTCGAGGAGCATCGCTATAGACACTGTTGGCATCGATTTTCAACCGATAGGTCCCCGCTTCAGGATTCGAAATGATGACCCATTCCACATTGTCGATAGTTGAAAGGGACGAATACTCACCACAAGGTCCCGTTCCGCAATCTGCTCCCACATCAATCCAGAGATTGAGATCGTTGAGTACATTGTTGGCAATTGCATCAGTGGCTGGTTCGTCCCAAGTCATAACAACATCAAGCCTGCTCGTTCCTTCCGGAACCTCGATGTCGTGATAGGCGTATTCGTCGTTTTCCAATTCGACAGCCGCGCCAGAACTGGTCCAACCGTTCTCCGAATCATTGTTCAAAATGGTCATGGTGGCAGAGACCACTCCCATCCCATACTTAGCCTGAATTCTTCCTGGCCCATTGGTGTTGTTTCGGGGGAATTGGCTTTCGCTTTCGAACCATGAATCGGGCTTGACGGCACTGGCCATTAGACGTGCACGGACAAGCGCGGGTCGTTCTCTGTGATCAGGTGAAGCATCCATCAAAAGGGCCGCTAACCCAGCAACACTCGGCGATGCCATGCTAGTACCACTTGATCGCGAGTAATTGTCGTAGTTTCCCCAACCCGACGCTGAATAGAGATGTACTCCTGTAGCACTGACTAATGGAGTCAAACGATTGTCGACCGTCGGTCCGTGACTACTAAAACCATGGATCTCACCGCTGTCGTAAGATGCACCTACCGGCAGGGAATTCTTTGCTGCTCCGTAGTTTGAGTATCCATATTGGTTGGAATTTGCATTGGCTACGACATAAAGCTGGCGATATGTCCAAACAGTCGAATCGAGTTTCCGAGCAGCAGCCGAACGGCTATCGTGGTCGAGTCGTGCTGAGGAGAGACTCATATTGACTATCAACGGTCGGATAGCTTCGGTTTCTTGACCGTCGAAAACACACGAAGACTCCTCAGCAAGATAATCCATCCCTTGTAGTATGTCGAGAGATGTTCCCCTACTGTTCGAATTGAGAACTTTTGCAAATCTGATGTCTCGAACACCGGGTGCCATCCCCGCATACTTGGGCACATAGAAACCATTTCCAGCAACAGTTCCCGTTACATGCGTGCCGTGTCCGTTTGCATCGAAAAACAAGTCGGAGTCTTCGTTCTCCACGAAGTTTTTGGCACAGATGCTATCTCTGTATGTCGAGATATCAACATGGTTTGTATTGAGACCTGTGTCCATAACGGCGATTGGTGTCGTGGTCCCCGTAAATCCTGAGAACGTGCCGGACAAACTACCGATCGTTCTCAATTTATCCACCCCCAGAGCAGGTACTGCCGTGTCGTGCGTTGCAGTGACAATCGGAATTGGTTCTACAGATTGAACAAAGTCCAATCGGGTCAAATCGTGCACGTGACTCGGTTCGATGACCGCAGCGAACACTCGAATAGTTGGATCGAAGTATCCAACCGATATTCCAAGACTCTTCAGCGATTTCCGAAAGACTGATTCTCTATTGGACGCCATAACCGAGACAAAAACGGGAATTTCTGCATTGGGGGATGCATCGCCAAGCTCCTCTTCGAAGGATTTCGACAGCTTTCGGTCAGGTGGTAGGGCACCGATTCCACTTACCCAAGGCAAGTTTCGTATTGCGCTCAGACTTTCTTTGTCAGGAGAAACCTGAAGACGCACTAGATTTCCGGCGGAACCCAAGACTGTTGCTCCAAATTCGCTCAACTCACTCTGCATCGAGTTCAGATTCATCGGCTGGGAAATTTGCATCCAGCTATATGTTCCATTGCTGTCTTTCGCTTGCACGACGATATCTTCAATGGAACTTGGTGATGTCAACCACTCTCGGGTGTCAGAATCGATCGATGCGCTTATTGGGTGAGCTGATCTATCGATACCGTATCTTTCCTTCTTGAGATCCGCAGCGACACCAACAATTGAGTAGTTGCTCGTACTGGACGATTGGGCAAGACTCACCGTGACATCGTTTCTTCTGGGCTTGACGCTAGAAGGAATGGGTGTACTTGGAGATGCAATGTTGACATCGGCTTGTGAGTCGAATTCGCGTATTTCCTGTATTAGGGCTTGCCGCAAGTCTTCAACTGTCTCATCAAACGGCTGACCCCTCTTACCCTCATTGAGCGAAATAGTCACAAACAAAAGAAAAGCAGAGGCACCTAGTACCAGCGTTAGAACGAGGAGCTTTCGACGAATGGAGTTCATCTTGGGTCACAGAGCGCTTTTGGCAACAGCAAATTCGGATTATATTGAGGCTATTTCCCGCTAAGCCGTCGAGGTGGACAACCTATTCGATACTAGAACCCTCGTAGCTTGGCGTGTTCTACAGCATCAATTGCCAAGTTTTTCTCTTGTACCTTGTTGTAAGACTGGGGCCAAGTTGTAAGACTGGGGCCAAATGGCCACACTTAGATCCAAAATGCTTATTTCTCAAACGCCGAGCTTCTTTAGAGAAGGAAGACTTTGATGGGTAGTGATCAGAATGTCCCTGTCGTCTTGTACAACCCGTTAAAGAGATCTCGGTCATTCATGCCCGACCAACCTCGTTCTACAAGTGTCACTAAATGAGGCTTCATCAATTGAGACATGCCATTGGTGTGGCTCTGCCTTGCTGTCGGAACTCGATTCTTTTAATTCATTGAACGAGCTTACATTGGCAGCAAAAAACAGTGAAAGTAATGAGAGGAAATTTTGGTTCACATTTCAGCCTCCTAAGTGTGGTTTAACTCAATCAGAGGTGTATCCGGTTTGATGTTTGCTTTCACTGAGACTTGACCTTGGGTATGAGATAGGGATTCTGAGTGGTCCCATCGCAATTCGAAACTTGGACAATCCATGCGATATGTCTTGTTATGCGACTTACCCAGTAAAGACGGTGTTTTCGGATAGTTGGGAAAATTGCTTTGTAGCTCAGGAACATTACCGGAGAAGCACGTCAATAATCCATCCAAACGAACCTCGTTGGCCACAAAAGAAGATCGCTTGATACTTTGATTTTGTGAATTCGAAGGTGTCGGAGAAAGCTTTAGTTGTCGCTTAACCAACCTTTTTAGCCCCAAGAGTCTTGAACTAACTCGGTTTCATTTCACCCAATGCATATTGGCCGGGTGTCACTCTCGTTACGCCTTCATATCCTCCATAGCCTTGCCAAGGAATGAAACCTAGAAGTTCCATTAGTCGATCTGGAGCGTCTTCAAGTACTTCAGGCCGAACACCAAATGGGGAGTTGTCCTGCTGGCGAAATTGGGGAGCACAAAAGTTTGTTGTCAATCCAATTCGGGGTATTTCTGTTGCGTTTACCCCAGTGGAGTGCCAAGTTCTTCCTTCAAAGATGCAGACAGTCCCCGCTTCACCTACAGCCGAGACCCAGTCAGCGTCAACATCGTGCTCGTTGTCCGGTTCGCGGCCGCTCAAGTGACTACCCGGAACTACTAGTGTTGCCCCGTTTGCGGTAGTAAAGTCGTCAATCATCCACATTGCATTACAGACCACCGCTGGTGAGATGCTCTTGTTTTGCTTCAAGGTGTCTCCATGCACATTGTGACCTCGATTGCCTTCTCGTGTGATTGATCCCGGCTTCACCGCTGTTTCTCTCCGTTCGTTGGTCGGAGGAGGCATCCAAAACTGATCTGTATGGAAATTGGTTGTGCCTCCGGGATGAGCAAAGTGTGCGTGATACGAGGACAACAGGTATGACTTGCCTAGTACATGCTTCACGATAGAGTGAAGTCCTTCGTGAAGGATTGGATCAAGAAAGACCTTCCCTTTGTTGATCAAGAAACGTACAAGTTGCTTTCCGTCAGGTAGCCTTAGGCCAAAGCCTTGTTGTTCTTCTGCAGCCAACTGCTCCAGCAATCTCTGGCGAATCGCAGAGAGTTGCTGTTCGGTCAGTGCACCTTTGAGGAGGCAATATCCAAAAGCGTCCATGTCGGTTTTGGCTTGGACGATGTCAGTTGTGGGTTTTGGTAGGCGACTTTCGATCATGCCTTTGCATTATATGAGCGCGGAGAGTCATGCCCTTGCGCTAAAGGAGAATGGGGGTCACGACCAATCCTGACAGGTAATTGAATCATCCAATGGACTTGCGCATCTTGAAATATCGCACATTTCGGCATGTTAAGCTAGTCTCCAATTCGTTGAATTCGGACTAGATAAATGCCCTATATAGATGGTTTCGTAATGGCGGTGCCAAGAGAAAACAAGCAAGAGTTTGTCGAGTACGCTCGTCTCATGGATTCGCTAATTATCGATTTCGGCGCTCTCAGAGTTATGGAATGCTGGGAGGACGATGTAAATCCTGGAGACAAAACTGATATGCGCCGAGCCGTTGATGCTGAAGAAGGTGAGGCAGTGGTGTTTTCCTGGGTCGAGTGGCCCGACAAAGAGACTAGACAAAGGGGACACGAACAAATGCAAGAACTTATGAGGTCCGGTGACGAACGGTTTATGCAGGACAAGACCCCAGCTCCGTTCGACGGCTCAAGGATGATTTTCGGTGGCTTTACACCTGCGTTGAGCCTCCCGTGAGACGGACTAGCAACCTTCTCAAACGTTTTCATTGCGAATATCAGTCCGCCAAATTTCTGTCATGGCACGGCTGGAATCCTACAGTGCAAGCTCAATTAGCCGATCCCTTGTTGGCTTCGAGGTATAGCGTAGCGAATAGACTATTCGATCAATCCATGCCCACAGTGCTTTCTACTGAATTGTCTTCTATCGGAAGTCAGGTAGATTTCAATGAAAAGACTACGGCTATAGCTGCATTGGGGCCATTGGCTGTACGACCAGCATGAACCCCAAGCAGAAGTCCAAGACGCTCCCATCTGGGCTGACTGAATGAGATCAATCTCAATATTCCTGCTTCCCACGATTTTGCGAAAAGCATTTGGACGCCTGAACTTCGAGCCTCAGTTATCGCACTATGAAGACTGGCTCGACTGTAGCATGCAGTTAGGTGCGCAGAAAGGTCAATACAACCGAAGCAAGGCGGTGAGAAATTTCTACGACCTGGTGAACGAATCGATACGGTTGGGATGGAACGATTCGCTGCATTTTGCACCTTTGACCCCCGAAGAAACACTAGAAGAGTCCATCACTCGTCATCAAAGACTCATGATCGACAAACTGAAACTTCAAAAGGGTAGGAGAGTTTTAGATGTCGGTTGCGGTGTGGGCGGTCCCATGCGTCGAGTAGCCCGCGAGGCCGGCATGACGGTGCTCTGTCTCAACAAAAACACCCGACAACTAGAAAAGACGAGAATTAAAAACATTGAACATGGACTAGTCGAACAGGCCGAATACCTGAACAGTAGCTTTATGAACTTGAGCGCGATAGAAGAAAATTCTCTCGATGCCGCCTATGCGTTGGAATCGACCTGCTATGCACCCGACAAAGTACATGCATTTGCAGAAATATATCGTGTTTTAAAACCCGGTGCGTTGTTCTGGGGCCAGGAAATGTGCCTTACCCAACTGTACAACGTCGAAGATCAAAAGCACAGATGGATCGAAGAGGAGATCCGGTTCACGTTGGAATTGAAGGAATTGTTCACATTTGATGAAGTAAATGGAGCTTTGGAGTCAGTGGGCTTCGAAATCATCGAAGCGGAGAATCTAGCAGAAGATTCGGACCCACGAACGCCTTGGTACAAACCGATGCAAGGATCGACGAATTTCAGTCGGTTATTGTGGGGGATCTCCTGGGTAAGAAGAATGCAATTTGCAATTGCTCGACTGGCAGAAATGACTCGACTTCTTCCGAAGGGCGTTGCCAACGTGTTTCGTCAAGCCGATCGAATTGCTCAAGCTTTCGTGGCCGGTGGCGAATCAGGTATCTACACTCCACTCTACTGTTTTCTCGCAAGAAAGACGGGAGAAGACCACGCATATGCTGAAGTACACCCCAAGCCTGAGCCCAAATTGAGTACTTCAGTAGACGCATTGGAAACAACGTAGATATCCGTCGCTTCGGTTAAGCTTGCGACTCCGGTTTCCAGGATTAAAGATGGCTTGCGTTGATGGTTTTGTTCTTGCAGTCCCTAGGGAGAACAAGCAGAAATTTATTGAGCACGCCCAATTCATGGATTCGATCTTCATGGACCATGGAGCCCTGCGTGTAATGGAGTGTTGGGAGGACGATGTCAAAACTGGTGTCAATACCGATTTTCGACGAGCAGTCGATGCAAGGGACGATGAGTCCATTGTCTTTTCTTGGATCGAATGGCCAAGCAGGGAATTTAGAGAAGAGGCATATCGCCTCATGGAAGATCTCATGAAGACCGACGAGAGGTTTGATGCAACTAAGTATCCAGTCCCATTCGACGGTGCACGAATGATCTACGGAGGTTTCGCTCCCGTATTCAGTCTTCCATGAATCGAGAGACCTACCGTAGACCCAGTAATTCAATCGTCAACATTGTCAGGAGCGTATGAGATGCATGGTTTGCGGACACCGAGGCAGTTTCGGGATCAGGTGAACTCAATCTCGGGTCGACACAGGATCGCCCGTTTCCACAAAGTTCTTGAGTCGGACTAACTGCTCGAAGAGCACCTGTTCTACCGCAACTGCCCAGTCCTCAAGATTTCGGCCGATTACGTGGTAGGTGGCCGTTAGATTCGTACCTATTTCGCTTTTCTTGAACTGTAAAGTGAGGGTTCCTTGAGCCCCCAGCATCTGCAGAGGTCCGAGTGCGCCGCTCAGTCGCAGGACTTCGCCTCGTTTGGCGAATACGACAGTAGAGTGAACTACTCCTTCATTGTCTCCAAACGACTCAAGAAAGCGCCCGCCGGGCTTTAAGACAAGGCTAAGATTCTTTGCATCGAGACTGAATGAGTGGCTCGAATCCCACCACATGTGTACTTCTGCCATCGCATCGTAGGCATGCGTTGCGTTTGCATTGATGGATACAGTTGATTCAGTTATGAAACCGCTCGCATCACACTCTAATATTGTGCCCATATTCGAACCAGGCTATCTGCACTTGCGATATTGTGCCGAAGCTAGCCCGTCTCGGGTATTGTTGTTCGAACTGACAAAGCGTACAGTCCAGATATTGAACCGGCGGATTGGAGAAATTAGTTCTTGGGAGAACTCGTCCAGAAGTACTCTTTTGAGATTTGACAATGTAAAATGCTCTTGTTAGTGGCAATTCTCCACAATCGTCTTGTCTAACCCAGAGTCCTAAAGGAGACTCCATATGAAATCAATGCTAACGGTATCTAAGATTGTGTATTGGGTATTCGTGGCCGCCACGGGAGTTTGGATACTTCGATTTTGTGTCTTCGCTTTCACCACGAGTGAAGAAGGCTTCTACAGTTTGGCTACGTTTGGCATTTTTTGCGGGCTCATGTATCTGCTCGCAAGAGTTCTTGAACGACTAAGCGGAATGCATGGTGAATTCGATCAGAAACAAATGCTTGAAGGATTCGCAGATGCTGCTTTGAGAATATCCGAACGGGCACGAGCCGCAGCTCAAAAAGAAGACGACAAAGAAAAAGAGTCCAAGTCGGACTAGCTAAAAAGCCAAACAAGTGGAGTTCGGCTTTGCTAAAACGACCACGTGCAAGCGAATTCGAGATCTGGGACGTCCCCAACATCCAATAACTAAGATTTCACGCGATCCTTAGCGTTCAATTTTCATGTTGAACTAGGCTACAGTTCGTGCTAGCTGTTGCTTGGTTCGAAACTTTGAATTTGGGCGATTAGTTCAACATTCTCGAGCGAAAACTCTTCCATGAATGGTTGGATGTGGTCAATTCGACCGGTAATTTCCTTGGGATTGCTCCGCGCGATAAAGCACGTGGCTTCGGCAATAGCCTCGACAGGAGATTCGCGAGACTTGGTGCTCTCGTTGACCAGTCCATGCAACTGAGTTCCTGGAGTTGCAACCAATCCTGGTGAAATTGCATTGACCGCGATATTGTCTGCGTAGACTTCGGCAGCGAATCCTGTTGAAAACCTTTCCATCGCGGCTTTGCACATTCCGTAAACCGTTCCGCCACCGCCTCCTGCGCTGGGATTAGTTGGATGTATTGCCGCACCCGAAGAGATGTAAATGATGTGACCTCTGCCTCGATCAATCATGTCGGGCAAAAATCTTTGACTCAGGTCCATAGCCGCAATCATCTGAACCTCAAACATCAAGCGCGCTCTCTTGTCGGGAAAGTCTCTTGTAGGTATGAAATATGTCACGGCAGCGTTGTTGACCAATATATCGATCGGCCCATATTTTTTGTGAGACTCGTCGACTAGATTCTCTCGGTCTTGCGGTAATGCAAGGTTGCATTGCACCGGATGAGCCTCTCCGCCGGCCGAACGAATCGTTTCGACGGTATTTGTGATGGTTCCCGGCAAAGGGTGATCGCCCTCATTAACTGTTCTTGCAGACACAATTACGTTTGCCCCTTCCATGGCGAGCCGGTACGCAATAGCTTCGCCAATTCCGCGGCTGGCTCCAGTCACAACTGCGCTGCGGCCTCTTAATGCTCCATCTCTATTCACCGTTGCACCCATACATATGCTCCTTGGTCGATTCAAGCTAGTCTTTCATACATTAACAGAACGCGAATTCATCCCATGAATCGCACGTTTCAACTAGACTCAAAACAAAGTTACCTTGCGACGGTTAGCGTCAAAAGAGACACTTCTTCCGTTGGAATCATTTTTCGACAGATTCGAGCGAAGCTCGTGCTGATGCTAGTTCAGCACCAGCGGTACGCATCATGAAGGCACTGTCCGTTCCAAGAGTTACGAAGTTGAATCCCTGATTCAAGTGAAACTGAGTCTGGCTTAGGCTTCCAGTGTGAATTCCTGCTGCGATACTGTGATTCCTGCAGGTTTTCAAAATATGTTCGACAGTTTGCTTGTGAAGATCTTGATCCATCGCCATCGGTCCCAATCCAAGCGCGTAACCCAAGTCGCTCGGACCAATGTAAATGGCATCAAGTCCGGGCGTCGAGGCGATTTCATCGAGGTTCTCCAAAGCTTTTGCCGTCTCTACCATAGCGATACATGCAATTTGGGAGTTTGCTTCTCGTGTGTAGCCTCGGCCACCATACATGGCCGCTCGAATCGGCCCGAACGACCTTCCACCTTCGGGCGGATATCTGCATGCAGAAACTGCGCGAGACGCTTCCTCTCTGTTGTTGACCATTGGCACGATGACTCCGAGCGCCCCTGCATCTAGTGACTTCATGATCTCGGCGGGTTCGTTCCAAGCAACTCGAACGAAGGGAATCGTGCTGTAGTTTGAAATCGCTGGGAGCATGTATTTCAAATCGTCGTAACTAAGCATGCCGTGCTGAAGATCGATACATAGGTAATCGAAGCCGAGACTTGACATGGACTCCGCTGCGTAAGCGTTGCCAATACTGAGCCAGCCTCCAATTGTCTGATCACCGTCCCGCCAACTCGATAGTGCCAAATTCTCTCGCATTGCGTTGCTCCCGAAGTTAATCCGCCCAAAAACGCGCCGATTCTAGCACTCGATGTATTGAAGCTTATCTCGCCATTGATTGAAAATTCGTTCGCTAGTGGGATCGCTGCAAGTCATGATTCTTGCTGCTGAGCGTATAAAGTATGCGGCTACAATCCATTTTCTCTCGCCAAACAACCCGTAGCTACGAGGAATCGAATGAGCTTGTACGAGCTTGAAGGTAATCAAGTTAAAACGGAGGGGGAGGTGTGGATAGCCCCTACAGCCGTTTTAATTGGAAAAGTCTTGCTCAAACACAATTCAAGTGTCTGGTGGGGAGCCGTTCTGCGTGGCGACTATGAACCCATAGTCGTGGGAGAAGCTTCAAACATTCAGGACAATTGTGTCGTTCACATGGACGAAGATTACCCGGTCACAATTGGAGATCGAGTAACAGTAGGGCACAAGGTTGTACTACACGGATGCACGATTGGGGATAACAGCTTGATTGGCATCAATTCCGTAATTATGAACGGAGTGAACATCGGAGAGAACTGTCTCATTGGATCCAACACATTAATAACGGAAAACAAGCAGGTACCTCCTGGAAGTCTGGTGTTGGGATCGCCAGGCAAGGTACTTCGAGAGCTATCCGAAGAGGAAATTGAAAGCCTCACGGAGTTTTCGGATCGATATGTTAAAAACTCGACTCGATACCGCAACTCACTTAAGAATCAACCCAGTGATGTGCACTCGTAAACTTAGTTGCAGTACATCTCATCAACCTCTTTCCTTCGCTCTTCTCCCAGTACATACTTATAGGCCTCACAGAAGGACTTTGTTCGCTGATCTTCCGGTACACTCTCTAGGATGTCTCTCAATCGAATGATGAATTTTGTAGCTTCGGTAACTTTGTAAGGTTTAAATGAGACTAGATGTGATTTGGGTGGCCCGTGCAAGTGTGAGTAATAAAATTCGAACAAAGCCTCTGCACTTGCTTCATCCACCACCATATCTTCTAAAGTTCCATCGGAGTTGACTATGGTTGTCGTCGTTCCAACTAATTCGGACGGGTCGGACGGGATTTTTGGGGCGGTCGGGTTGTCTGACGGAGGGTCAACCAATACGTGAGCTAGAAGCCTTGCACCCCGATAGGCCCGATCGACATCGTAATCCCGAGGTCTCGATGTCACGCTCAACACTCTTTCAATACTATTTAAGCAAAACTCTGAAAACCTGAAATCGTAGCCTATGGGTCCGCACAACAGGCTCCATCCGTGATTGTTTGGATCTTCCACGAAAGGAAAGTTTTCTGGGTCAAGTTCAGCAATAGCTTCATCTCTAAATTTCGCTGCTTGTTTTCGTTCACCACTTAGCAAATACTCTCGATATCTCAAATGACCGAACAACATCTTGTCCCAATTTCTCTCACTGTGCTTGAATCCTAAATCTGTCATCGCAGCTAGTTCTTGCACTAGTATCGGGTCTTGGCCGGCGCGATTCATTCCCTGACCGGTTTGACGGTCCAATTTTTCTACAAGGCTGCGGCTATTTTTTGTGCAGTCGGGAGCTAGTTCGGCAATTCGCCGTTCCAAGCGAAATTCAGTCCAATAGTCTTCAAACCAAGCTAGCTTCATCAGGACCTGCACGTCATTCGGAAATTCTTCATGTAGTTTGCGTAGCTCCTTGACGACCTCCTGTTTTATCGATTCCCTTCCTTGCAAGACTGATTCCAATCGTCTCAATTTCGATAGCCCAAATGCCAAGTCAAATCGTTGTTGAGCTGTGGGGTCCACGACGCTCTTCAAGTGATTCACATATACTTGACAGTCATCCAAAGACTCGTCAATTTGGACTTCGCATTTCTGTGTGGCTTCTTCCGACAAGCGAAAGCCCGGACTTTTTGGACACGGTACTCCATTTACGTTTATAGCAACGGCGAGGCAAGAAGCTATAACCATAACGTGTAGCAGATGATTCATGAGTTGGTCCGTGAGAGCTAGTCTGTGATTCGCACTATTGCTGAGTCTACAACTAAACTTTGAAAATTCTTCCCATTTCTAAGAATAGAGGCGAACCGATTAACAACACGTGCTGCTACGCTCTTGGACTGATAGCAATTGCCTTGAATGCGAAGGCAAGAGCTCTGTCGCTTTCCTAGATTTGGGCAGCTCTAAAGAAATGTGAGGTTTCTGTTCTGATGAAGATTGTTGTCGAAAGAATCAGAGTTGGTAGCGCAAGACCGGCCCCATTGGTTCCATTACCTGAAAGCACTTCCTTGAAATCGGCATCCATTGATGGACAGTCGCCCACGTGATGGAAACAGCTTCAGTACTCACTGAGTGGGCTTATAAAGAGGAGTGTAAGTACGAGGAGCCTTGAATTTCAGATTTATTGGATGTGTTTGTACGGAAATTCAAGCATAGCTCTTCCGATCGCTAGTTCTGCGGCATCCCGCGGAGTGTTGTGCTGAACAACCTTTGCAGCATGCTTGTAATTCCAAAGCAGCTTGTTCTCGCCGCATTCATGTACGGACATATTGATCGACGCTCTGTCAAATTTTCCGAACGACATTAGCCGAGATAGGTGAGTCGGTTCAATATGAAACGGTCGACTCAACGTCATGTTTCCAACAATTAATGCATCCGCTTTCAGAATTTTGCATACATCGGACGTTGTGAGAGTGGTTAGCAGCTTGTGACTTGGGCGCCTTCCTATTGCTTGAATGAATAATCTATCTCTCTCGTCAAGACTCTGAATTTCTACGGTATAGCTATTTCTTTTTTGATACCACGACAATCCATCCCAAACCATCTTCGAAATCATAGATTCATGCTGGGCTTCCATTCGGTCACGACGATCTCTATTGGTCGTGAAGTTGGGTTCCAAAGTGACATCGAATGGAAGTAAGGCGATTTTCGAATGCGCAGACTCATACCTTTTAAATTCTGGATTTGTGTAGGCCGTGTATATCGGTGCGCATCCATGCGCGAAGGCAACCATCGCAAGAATTGCGAGTCCGGTCCAGACGATGGGGTCACGTTGCATTCCAGAGTACCCGCTCGAAGTACGGTGAAAGGTGAATGTTAGCATTGAAGAGTGCAAATTCCCGATCGCAAATATCGAGGAAATCTAGGAAACATGGACTCTTTAGATGCTGACCACCGACTTCTGCTTGTCACCGCCGATGACCGGACAGGAGCCTTAGAAATCGGGGGAGTATTGGCATCCACGAGCCGATCTGTCGCGGTGGGTCCGAACGCAGACGATCCGATTCAATGTGTCGTGGATATTGAGTCTCGTCACTCGGCAACGTCAATCGCTTACACAAGAATGATTGATGTGCACCAGCGTGGAGCGAAATTTCATTGCCACAAAATGGATTCTGGACTAAGGGGAAACTGGCCCCATGAAGTCAAAGCTCTAGTCGACTTAGGATACAAGGTAGCTGTCGTACCCAGCTATCCCGATGCGGGAAGAAGATGCGACAAGGGTATTGTTTACATCGACGATGTTCCCTTGCTTGACTCTCCATTTGGAAACGATCCGTTTTCTGCTCCGTGTAGTAGCAGTCCCGTTAAAGTGCTCGAATCTAGAGGATGCATGTGCAAACAAATCGTAGTCTGGGATGCAAATACAAACAGGGAACTAAAAGATTCGGTGAAACGTTGCCTTCGAGAAGATCGCGTTCTTGTTGGTCCAACCGGTGCGATTGAAGTATTCGCTAGGGAAATCTATCCGACCACAGAACCTGCTTGCATTAGACTTCACAAGCCAATACTGATCGCGTGCGGTAGCCTAAATGAGACCAGTCGTCGCCAGCTGGATCTTCTCGATGTTCCTGAACTTGAATGGGGCGCGCCTGCAGAATCCTACGGTCCCGTGGGCACGATTTCTACGCCGATGGTTTCAAATACGGTTTCGACTTCAGCGGCGGCTGAAATGGCGACTGCATTCACTGCTGCGATAACCCGGTTTGAACGCGTCACTAATACTTTGGTAATCATTGGTGGTGACACAGTTGCTTCATATTTAGGAGATGGAACAGTGAATGTTATTGGAACAGCCGACACAGGTATTCCAGTGACTCAGCTGGAATCGAGGTTGTTAGTAACGAAAGGAGGCGGTATCGGAAAACCCGATACGCTCAAAAAGCTAGTTCAAATGAGCAAGTGAGAATTAGGCTTGAGACTCTGCCGACATTGGCGGAACGTAGTTCTCGATTGGACCGCTCCACCAGTCGCAGTGCCGCCCGTCTAGATAGGTATCGCTAACTTGTGCAATGAAGCGCTTGACTCTTTCCTCTTTATCACTTTCTACATTGTAGATTGCCTGCATTCTCACCTCAATGCTTGACCGCATTGGGGCATCCGGATCGGATGTCGGGTCCACAACCGCTTGGTGAAAAACCGTACGCAGATTTAGCTCCTCCTGCCTCGTGTCGTATTGACGGAATACAAGCACTTCATCGGGAGTAATTTCAGGAAAGTAGTACCAACGCTGCTGAGGTGAGTGAATGAGACGCTGATCCACAACCTTCATATATTGCTGGATGTTGGCCGTGCTCGTGCCGTCTCCAAACACTATGTCGCTAGGCTGCACGCTTCGCATATCGCAGACAGCCAGGGGCATCATGAGCACCGGGTTTTCACGATCGGTACTACGCCAGATGTTTAAACTCTCGAAGTGCCGTTGATCTGGAACAATTCGATCAAAGTGACGTTCGATGGCGGCACACATATCGGAATGAATACCCATGCCATATGCACCGCCGCTTCCGTTGGGAGTAGGTTTCGCGCCTCGTGGTCCTTTTTGACCTCCAAAGCCGTTGCGATACTCATGCATCCCACCTCGCACTTCGACACATCCACGAACATGCTTGATGAGCTCGCGACATTCTCCATAGAACGTGGTCTTGACTACGTCATTATCGAGTAAATCCACGTCTGTTGGCCATTGAACAAGCTGAAAACCATGGCTATCTACTGTAGGGGCGGGGCTTAGCAATCTGGCGTTGTGTACTTCGATCTCGTGTGACTGACCTAGCGTCTTCAAGTCTTCTTTATTGAACGCCGAGTAATGGTTGGGAACCCTGAATCCTCGGTGACGACTATGTGCGAAGTTTGCCCTTGTTGAAATGTTCGTAGTCATCGACTTGGTAGAGATTGGAAACTTACGGGAATGTTCTCACATATGCCCAGTGAACTATGGAACAAGCGAGATGTAGATTAGAGTGAGAGTCCCGATGTGCAGGGCTCACAGAAAGCATACACACGTCGCGGTTCAAACTGCGGTAAGACTTCATCTACGATGCGGTGAGACTCGTTAAGCAATTGCCGAAGTCGCGGGCTTGAAATCGGAGCTTCCCATCCTGTTGCCGACAAGAATCTGCTGAACAGAGTTTCTTTAGCATCTTTGTACTCGCGTACCCTCCAACTCGCTAGACCCGAGATTTCGGCCGCTCTTTCAAATGCAGCGTCCATCCCTCCAACTTGATCGATCAGATTTCTCTCGAGCGCTTGGTCGCCTGTCCAGATTCGACCACCAGCTATGGCTTCAACATCGGCAACTTCCATGTTTCTACCTTCGCTCACAATGTTGAGGAATCGTCGATATGAACTGTTCACCATTGCCTGCATTAGCTTTGAGTCGCTCTCTGACACTCCCGCTATGGGATCAAGTCTTCTGGCCTTTTCTGATGAGTACACACCGTCGGTATGTACTCCAACTTCAGCAAGTGCCTTGTCAACGGTTGGAATCATCGCAAAAACGCCGATTGAACCGGTAATAGTTGAGCTTGAAGCGAGAATCTCGTCGGCCTCCGCAGCGATCCAGTAGCCACCCGACGCAGCCGTACCTGACATGGAGGCAACAATGGGAGTTCCCTTAGCGCTCAACCTCCGCAATGCCAGCCTAATTTGTTCTGACGCAAATACAGAGCCTCCCGGAGAGTCAATTCTTAAAACCAACGCATCGACTCCTGATCGTCCCGCAGCATCGATGTGTTTCACAATCGAAGAATTTCCTCCCATATCTGCCCCTTCAACGAATGGAAGATCGAAGATTGCACCTTGAACCTTTACTAAACCGATGGTTCCAGACCGTCCTCCGTTTGCTTCGTCTCTGCTGGTTCTGGTCACAACTCCGGAACTGAAGGGCATCGCCTCTAGGTAGTCCTCAATACTGATTCTGGGTGGTTTGCTACGAGAGCTTTCGAGATCGTCCAAGACACTCTGCTTGTATTGCTCCGACCCCAGCAATTCGTCTACAAATCCTTGATTCAACGCAATGGATGCAAAGTCTTCGTTCGTAGCTTCAACCAAACTTGGCATGTCATTTGCGTAAGTCCGAACTTGATTCAGTTCAAGTTCGCGGTTTTCTCCGATCTTTGTTAGATACGCCCCCCACAATTGGCCAATAATGGGTTCGTACGATGCCTTGACTTCAGGAGACATGGAATCTCTTGTGAAAGGTTCAACCGCGCTCTTAAAGTCTCCGGCTCGCCAGATATGAACGTTTACTCGAAGCTTTTCTAGCAGTCCGTAAAAGTACTGGTTCTCAAACGCAAATCCACTGAACAACAGGTCACCTAAAGGATGCATTGCAATCCGATCCGCATAGCTGGCGAGAAAGTACTGTGATTGAGTAAACAAATTCGAGTAAGACACAACTGCCTTGCCAGATTTTTTGAACTCGTCGATTGCTTCGCCAATGATTTCAAGATGAACTAGATTTGCGCCAAGCAACTGATGAGGCCTAATTTCGAGCATTGCTATGCGGTCATCAGTCGCTGCGTGTCTCAGAACTTTCACGACATCGTTGATATTGGTTTCACCTACACCGTATCCCGATAAGAGCAGGTCCATGACAGGATCCGTAGAGCTTGATTTTTCGACTAATGACTGCTTAGGTTCAAATACCAGGACTGACCCTTCTTGCACTTCAGGTGCAGGATCGCCGCTCGAGATTGCCACGATGAAGATGAACAGCAACAAGATGATCAATATGTTTGCGATCGAAACTCTAATGAATCGAAACGTTGCGGAAATGGCGCGAAGCACTTGACGAAGAACTTTTGTGCGGTCGCGTCGCTCTCTTGGTTTTGCCTCTACAGCAATGTTTTCTTCTGGGGGTGTTTCAGTCATGTTCTATTCGCTTGAATTTTTGTAGGGAGTGGCAGTCGAGCGGAACAAGTCCTCGATATGCTCCGCCGCTGTATACAACTTCGGCGACATATAGATCTCCTATTGAGTCCGCCCAAATTCCATGGGGCGCAAAGAAGTTTCCTGGCCGGACAGGATCAGATCCACCGAATCGATGAACAACATTGCCTTCAAGATCCATTATCGATACTCGAGCATGTGGAGTATGCGGAAGAATTTCAACATCGGGACTTCGTCCGGCGATTTGCCCCAATTCCGCTACGAAAACCATTCCAAGTGAATCGATGTATATATCATCTGGACGAATGACATTATTCCATTCGGTCAAGTACTCGCCGGAAGGGGAGAATACTTGGATTCGTGAATTCTCGCGGTCTGCAACAAGCACCCGGTCGTCCGAGTCCAAAGCAATTGCGTGGGGCAATCGAAATTCACCGGGGCCGCGTCCTGGTTCTCCCCACGAGAACTCATAGCCCAGATCTTCCGAAAACTTGTGCACGCGAGCGTTGCCGTATCCGTCGGCTACGTACAGTTCATTTTTGCTCGACAAGCATGCGTTAGTGACTCGATTGAACGGACCACCACCGAATCGAACGGGAGACTTGCCAGGCTCAAATCCGGTATCGGCGGGGCCATCTACTTCTCCTAGGGTGCAGCGAAGCGTCCCTCGCGTGTCAAAGATGCGGATGGTGTGATCGAAGTTGTCCGCAAGATAGATCGTGTCATCTGGTCCGATAAAGATTCCATGGGGATTTTTGAAAACTCCTTCTCCCCATGCGTCGAGAAAGTTGCCGTCGCTGTCAAAGACGATCATTGGATGTTCGCCTCGATTGAAAGCATAGACTCGATCCTTGGAATCGGTGGCGACACCAGCAACCTCCACAAATTTCCAATCTTCTGGAAGTTTTTCCCAGTTTTGGATGACTTCGAATGCGATCTGTGACATTTGTCAACCACTCAAGACCGAATGGTTCGTATGAGGCACATAGTCTAATACGAATGCAATTCTCGCTACCCGAAGGTCAATACCGGATCTCTGTGCAAAATAGGTCGAATTGAACGTCATGAGCATCCTCCATCGGGTACACACTACGGAGATGATTAGTCGACCCAAATGAGTGAATTGACAGCAAGTAGTTTCAAGAGATATTAGGTTATCGAAATAACTATTTGAAATGAAAAGACAAAATGCTCAATCTTCCCTTTGGTCCTGGTACGACATGTGCGACGCGTTAGGACTGCCCCAAAATGATGGTCCGAATGTAGGTGGGATTAGTTTCGACTCTCGTCAAATTCAGTCCGGAGACCTCTTCGTCGCCCTCCCGGGAGATCCTGGTCCACGATTTAAAGTTGCTCAACGAACAGATCGTGATGGACACGACTTCGTTGAAGATGCAATTCAACGTGGCGCTGTCGGAGCACTAGTGCACAAACCGGTCGACGGGAATTGTCCTACGCTTCAAGTTGAAGATACGATTGACGGACTTTGGAATCTTGCAAGATATCGAAGAAGACAATTGACGTGCCCGGTTGTTGCGGTTACTGGAAGTAGTGGAAAGACCACACTAAAGTCGTTTCTTGCGCAAGCGTTGCCTGCATTCTCGACCAAGGGCAGCTTCAACAACTATATCGGGTTACCAGTGAGTATGGCTATCACTCCACTCGATGCGAAGGCCGTGGTTTATGAAATAGGAACAAATCATGAAGGCGAGATCGCGGCCTTGTCTCAGCTTGCTATGCCAGATATCGCAGTGGTGCTTAACGTTCTCCCAGTTCATATTGGATTCTTTCCAGGCATGGATGCGTTAACCGTAGAAAAATTCTCGATTTATCAAGGTCTAACCAATAACGGAATACTTGTTTGTTCCCAAACGCTTTCCGCAAATCAACACGTTCCAAAGAGAATCCGAATAGAAACGTTTGGGTTTGATCAGTCTGCGACAGTACAAGTGAAGCACATCTCAAATTCAACCTATTCGTTTACATACGACGAGAATCAGGTGGAAGTACGGGTTCCCGGGGGAGGAAAACACCGCGCTGAAACAATGGCGGCCACCGCTACCGTGCTTCGAGCACTGAACTATCCTCTCTCGAACCTGAGCAATGTTTCGGACTCATTGCCCACGGGACGAGGAAACATTCATGATGTCAACGGCGCGAAAATCATTGATGAAAGCTATAACGCCAATCCGGCCAGCATGGAAGCGGCTCTTCAAAGTTTGCTGGATATGCCAGCAGCTGGACGGCGGATCGCGGTGCTTGGACAAATGAACGAACTCGGAGACGAAGGAGTTAAGTACCATACCGCACTAGCTAAACTAGCAAGTCGCGCGGACATTGTGTTCTGCGTTGGGGAATTGATGGAGCATCTTTACCACAATCTTGGTCACGGACGACAAAAGTTTTTCTTTGAAAACGTTGACCAAGATCTATTGACCAGTCTGACCGACTTGGTACAAGCTGGAGATACAGTACTTGTGAAGGGTTCTCACAGTTTTTTTTGGGAAGTGAATTTCATACAGCACTTTGTTGAGGCCCTCAAGCGCAATGATTGCAATTAAGAGTGAGAATTTGAATGGGTAAGTCGGAATTCCCCTTCAGTAAATGTGCCTCCATACTCTTGGACCTACAAAACCCTTGGCTGGACGTTCAATCTCTCGAATTCAAACCTTTTTAGAGTATTAAATTGCTTGCCGTTACAAGCATTCGTGTCACTCGATGGTATTTTCTTTAGATGATGCCAATAAGAAAGATCGCACGTGTGTGAGCTGCTCGTTGGTCAGAAGAAAAGGGGATTGTTCACTGGCTAGGAGAATTTTTTCTGCTACTTTCTCCTGTATGTGCTTTGAGGGTAGCTCCGCAATGCTGTTCACGAGGTCCGCGATGTTTGTAGAAAGCCATGTACCAGTGATATTGCTGAAGTAATCTGCTTGTTCCTCGCTGGGGAGCCGTTTTGATAGCTCGATTGCTTCTTTGGTTCTATCGGACTGAATGAGGCGTACTCCAATTCGTACGCATGACAACGAAAGTGCCGACTCTCTAACGTGTTCAAGCAGGTCTATTGCGGTGTCCAACTGTCCTGATGAAGCCAGTGAACCAATGACCTCAGTTTCAAGCCCAGTCATGCCGTGAAATGCATGAGGTTGTTCAGAACGGGCGATCGACATCGCTTTATCGGGATCAACTAAGGCGTAGTTCGACAAGATTCGTTGCATCATGCGTGCACGTTTCTCACTTCCTTCAACAGCGTTTGCATTTACCCAGCTGAGAGCTTCATTAGGATTTTTCTCTGCCCATTCGCGGACAAGAAGGTATTCAGTCGAATCCTCGATGTAACCTAAGATTGGCCTAAGCCGAGCAATCTCGTTAGTCGCTAGTTGTGGAGATGTCTGAACGATCTTCCTTATCGCATAAAGAACAGAGTCTTGGCGTAGATGTTCTGGCAGTTGTTGAATATTACTCAATAGTTCTTGAGGATTCTCTTCAGCCCACAATTGCACGATCCGGGATTGGGTCCGCTCACGTATGGAATTCTTTGCAATACGCCACGAAACTTCTAAAGCTCCATGCAAATCGCTTCGGGGCCATACCATGATCAACCGAGGAAAAAAGAGGCTTTGGCGTTCTGGAGACATATTCAGCGCAAATTCAGCAATACGATACTCATCGAAACTGATAGTTGAAGCTAGGATCCTGTCAAAAAGTGCATAGTTGCTCTCAAGAATGTCGTCAATTAGCCTGTTTAGTACTATGAAGTCCCCAGACTGTAGGCTTGCGTAGACGATTTGGACTAACAGATCCTCCTGTTCTTCATTCAGAATGTCATCTTGAATGACGCAATTCCATGCGGCTTTAGGGTCTTCCAGGAGCTGAATTGCTCTGACATCGCTTCTCTCGTGCCTCAAGAAGGACTCGATGCCTAATTGAACAACTAGCGACTGGATATCATTACTTGACAGAACGTCCGGATTTTTGAATACGCTTCGGAGGGCTGCCGATCTCTTTGGTTCGTCCAAGCCATGAGCAGCTTGCAGTGCTCCCTTTAAATCGAAGGCCGACCACTCATCAAATACAATGTTGAGTAATGTCTTCCACCGATGACGGTGAAAACTCCATACAAATTCCAAGGCTGTTGTTGGATTCCGTTGTGCCAGCTTTGCCAACACCAACTCCTGCACAACATTGATTTGAACGTTTGATTCAGATTTCTGGCATTGATCGAGCAGTGCAATCAACTGTACATCACCGAGATTGTCAATTAGGGAAAATTGACTTTGAGACCCCGAAAACAATTTGGAATCGCGGAAGAAGCCTAGGCAGCTCTCAATTGGTCGTGAGAAACTCTCTACATTAGATTGGTGCTGAGGTCGTATAGTCGTTGAAGCATAGGATTCCATTTCGGTTGTACGCTCCAGTACACCAGAGGCAATTTCGGCTACAAAATAGCCAAGAAGCAATCCGACAAAAACTGCGCAAACTAACAGAATACGGCTTCTTCTTCGCCGAAGAAACTCACTCACACGAATCATGCCAATTCCGAACGCTAAGATCCGACGATATACAACAGTGCCAATTAGTCAGACTGATGCTCTTAATGACCAAATCATTGTCTTGTCTCAGGCTCGAGAAAAGACTTCAAATACCTTAGCTGTTCCAAGGACAGGTACTCATTGACGCGTTGATTTTGCAATATTTGTTGAACGATGCTCTTTTGCGAAGTTGCATCTGGAATGTGACCCAATCTGTATACAAGATTTTCTGGATCTGAGGAGAGCCATTCAGAGACGAGTCCCGCATAGTATTCTGGCCAGATTGATTTTGGCAGCTTATCGGCAAGCTCAACTACTTGATCCATTTGATTGAATTCAATATAACTTCGGCCAACCATAAGAAACGTCGGTAGCCGTGTTGTATTTCTGACCTTACTCATCATCGGTAGTACATCACCAAATCGTCCGTTTGCTGCTAGTGATTGAATCACCCAGTGTTCCAAATGGTCAGCGTGTCGTTTTGATTCGTTCACGGGGTGAGTAAGAGCCACGTTGAGTGCTCGGGACGGATCGAGTAGGGCGAGATGGCGTAAGACCGTCCTTAAGAGCTTTTTGCGTAAGGAACTTGTCTCGTGTGTGTTTTCTAGCACCCAAGCTAGAGCGTCATTTGCATTTTTTCGTGACCAAATCGAGATTAGATAGTCCTTCGCCCGAGACGTATCTTGCTCTTGTGAATCGAGTAGAGTCAAGTGTTCAACGGCATCATCTAACCTATCTTGTCGTACAAACTCCCGTATCGCGTTTGCAATTACCAGATGCCGATTTTCCTGCGGGACCGAATTCAGATTATCAAGCGCATCATCGGGTCTCTTGCTGGACCAATGAAACAAGGCATAGTTGCGTAAATTCGAACGCCTGATTGGATCCTTAATCTGTGATAAGACCGAAAGGGCGTGACTCGCATTTTCTTTGACCCAAGTACTAAGTATTGCAGGTTGAATAATCTCTTGAGTCTCAGCGGTTGCGTTTAGTGCATATTCCCACATAGTTTGTAAATCAAACTTAGTAGCTTCGACTAGAAGCCGATGTAGTAAGGGTGAGCTTTCCAATCCGTGAGACCGCAGTACATCCACTAAAGCACCAACAGCTTCAGTGTCCTCCTTGTGGACCCAGGCATGAACAATCTCGGAAAGCACATCTACCTGAAGTTCATTGTCAATTTCATCAGTTAGAGTCTGATGTAATGCAGACGAAGGATCGTGTAACAACGCCCTTGCTTTGTCTTCACAAATCACACGTAACGCAATTTGCTCCACTCCGTGTTTCCGTGCTTCATGCAAGCGCTGATTATCAGGAAGATCGTTACGGGTCACTATGGTGGATTGTATTGCTTTAAGTTTTAAGTATCCGTTCAGTGAAGCCGCGTGCTTAAGTGCGACACTAAAATCAGACTTGGACCACTCGGCAAAGATGATCGAGACGAGAATCTTCCAACGGCTTCTGGGGAAAGCCCAGATTTGATCTAGTGCCAAGGGTGCGCTGATTCTTGCGAGTTCTGTTACTAGAAATTCTTGGATCATTGCGATTCCTCGATCCAATTGCAAAGTAGAAGACTCTTCGATTAGCGCTACTAGCTTGTTCTGTCCGATGTCGTCCGATAGTGAATTCACATAATTCTGTCGATCAAACGGACTGTCGATTTCCACGAGCTTATGAAGATGCAAGTTAGTTTTGAATCCCGTCTGTCCTTTTCCATATTCGACAGTTGATTGCAAAACTCCTTCTGCAGATGGGGTGTCTAGGATCGATTTGTAACTGATGCAAACGATAGCGCTTGTACAAAACCCAATGAAAACTCCAATTGCAACGAGTATTTTGTCGTTTTTCTTTATTTTCATAGGATTCTTATTGATACATAAACTATCGCAACTCCAAACCGATCAGAAATCAATCGTGGTCGGTGGGAATGCTGTACTTCTATCGCAAAATCAGTTTCCATCCGGTTGACGTGCTCACAAGGTTCGTATCAAATCTCGGTACTAAGTCAGGGGACTGCGCACGTTTTCTCTTCTCTTCGACTTCACTTGCGGTTCGTCTCCTCCATCTGTTCGATTTGCTCCAGCTCGTTTCGTACCAGGGGTGCTCTGCGCAGCGGATTGTAGATCCTCAGGAAGTATGCGTCGACCTTTTCGGCGGCTTCCTTCCTGGTTGCGAACCGGCACTTGTGAATCAGTTCCCGCTTGAGCTGTCCGAACAAGCTTTCCGCGGAAGCGTTGTCGGCTCAGGGACCGCACACGTCCCATGCTCATTCTCAATCCGTGCCGCTCCAGGCAGCTGCGATAGCTCTCGATGGTGTACTGGCTGCCGTGGTCCGAGTGCAGCACGGGCCGTTCGCCCTCGTGTCGCTTGGTCACGGCGAGATCCACCGTCGCGGTCACCAGATCCGCGGTCTGTCGAGAACCCGTCTTCCAGCCCACCACCGCGCTGTCGTAGAGGTCCTTGATCGCGCACAGATACAGCTTTCCCTCTCCCGTGGCAATCTGCGTGATGTCGGTCACCCAGATCGAGTTGGGTCGCTCGGCCGAGAACGCGCGCCGCAGCAGGTCGGGAACCTCGGAGTCCCTTCGGATCGGAGATCGGCGTCGGCTCTTCCTGGGAACGCCGAACAGTCCCGCCTTCCACATCAGTCGACGAGCGCGTCGGGCGCCGACTCCCTCCCCATGCAGCGAGCGGAGGCAGACGACCATGCGGCGATAGCCGAAAATGCCCTTCCATTCCTCGTGGACGCTTCGGATCAACGTTGGCAGACGACGGACCGAACCTTCGCGCGAAGGCTTTCCGCTGCGCGACTTCCTGGCGTAGTACGTGCTTCTCGTCACCTGAAGAGCCGAGCACAGAAAGGAAACCGAGTGTGTCGCGCGGAACATGTCTACAGTCCGGTAGAGGTCGGCGAACGGAATGCGAAGTAGCTGGATGCCTTTTTTAAAAAGCCCACTTCCTTGCGCAGTCGGCGAAGCTCCCCTTCCAGCTCCTCGTATGTTGGACGACGCTGGGATCCGTCACACTCTTCCAATTCCCTGGCCCAGCGCGACAGCATCGACGGACCAATCCCCAGTTCGGCGCTCACTTCGGAAACGCTTGAGTGGGAACTCCTCAGCAAGGCGACCGCCTCGCGCTTGAACTCTTCGCTGAAACGTATCCGCTTGCGCTTCCTGGGGGTAGATATCATCTCAGTCATAAGCCTGCTGCTCCTTGTCAATTATGCTTATGAACTGTCCCCCTAACAGTACGCAAATCCCAGGGCAACCAAGATGCAAGAGATGCTTATTCAGCTGGCTTGCAATGGAAGTATGTTTACGTATTAGTAGTTGATGATTGCAAAGCGATTACAAACTAAAGAGTTCTTCGGGATAATTAGTTTGAGTACCGTTCACTCAAGACATTGGAGTACTAGGTAAGATCACTCTGAAATCATCAGCCTAAATTCCGCCGCCCCTTCTTAATTTAAGGAACTCAAGAAATTGAATTCTGGCATTTTTTCGCTTTCCATCGTTTGGACTCATCGAGCCAGTCTGATTGGCATATTCCGTGTCGTATGCAGTTGCGATTGATTCAAGCTGAGTGTCGTTGAGATCTTCAAGGCTACAGTTAATTCCAGCTTCATCCCATTTCTTTTTGAAATACTCCATTGTGACTTGTTCATTGCTGTTTTCAATGTCGTGTGCAGTGATTTTTGCCATTTCGGTACCAACCGAATCTGTGCATGTGCCGCTCACATGAGTTGGCATTGCAAAAAGCACAATGAGCATACTGAGATTGCAAGCGTTTTTTGTCAGCTTCAATGGAGGCGACATATAGATCTCCTATTGAGTCCGCCCAAATTCCATGGGGCGCAAAGAAGTTTCCTGGCCGGACAGGATCAGATCCACCGAATCGATGAACAACATTGCCTTCAAGATCCATTATCGATACTCGAGCATGTGGAGTATGCGGAAGAATTTCAACATCGGGACTTCGTCCGGCGATTTGCCCCAATTCCGCTACGAAAACCATTCCAAGTGAATCGATGTATATATCATCTGGACGAATGACATTATTCCATTCGGTCAAGTACTCGCCGGAAGGGGAGAATACTTGGATTCGTGAATTCTCGCGGTCTGCAACAAGCACCCGGTCGTCCGAGTCCAAAGCAATTGCGTGGGGCAATCGAAATTCACCGGGGCCGCGTCCTGGTTCTCCCCACGAGAACTCATAGCCCAGATCTTCCGAAAACTTGTGCACGCGAGCGTTGCCGTATCCGTCGGCTACGTACAGTTCATTTTTGCTCGACAAGCATGCGTTAGTGACTCGATTGAACGGACCACCACCGAATCGAACGGGAGACTTGCCAGGCTCAAATCCGGTATCGGCGGGGCCATCTACTTCTCCTAGGGTGCAGCGAAGCGTCCCTCGCGTGTCAAAGATGCGGATGGTGTGATCGAAGTTGTCCGCAAGATAGATCGTGTCATCTGGTCCGATAAAGATTCCATGGGGATTTTTGAAAACTCCTTCTCCCCATGCGTCGAGAAAGTTGCCGTCGCTGTCAAAGACGATCATTGGATGTTCGCCTCGATTGAAAGCATAGACTCGATCCTTGGAATCGGTGGCGACACCAGCAACCTCCACAAATTTCCAATCTTCTGGAAGTTTTTCCCAGTTTTGGATGACTTCGAATGCGATCTGTGACATTTGTCAACCACTCAAGACCGAATGGTTCGTATGAGGCACATAGTCTAATACGAATGCAATTCTCGCTACCCGAAGGTCAATACCGGATCTCTGTGCAAAATAGGTCGAATTGAACGTCATGAGCATCCTCCATCGGGTACACACTACGGAGATGATTAGTCGACCCAAATGAGTGAATTGACAGCAAGTAGTTTCAAGAGATATTAGGTTATCGAAATAACTATTTGAAATGAAAAGACAAAATGCTCAATCTTCCCTTTGGTCCTGGTACGACATGTGCGACGCGTTAGGACTGCCCCAAAATGATGGTCCGAATGTAGGTGGGATTAGTTTCGACTCTCGTCAAATTCAGTCCGGAGACCTCTTCGTCGCCCTCCCGGGAGATCCTGGTCCACGATTTAATGTAGCTCTACGCTCTGATCGCGATGGCCACGATTTTGTAGAAGATGCAATTCGTCATGGAGCGGTGGGGGCTTTGATCCACAAGCCGGTCGATTCAAACATTCCTACTCTTCAGGTTGAAGATACGATTGACGGACTTTGGAATCTCGCAAGATATCGAAGAAGTCAATTGAGTTGCCCAGTTGTTGCGGTTACTGGAAGTAGCGGCAAGACGACTCTAAAGTCTTTTCTTTCTCAAGCATTGTCAGCTTTCGCCACGGAAGGTAGTTTCAATAACTACATTGGCTTGCCCTTAAGCATTGCGGTTTCGCCTCTTGATGCTGGAGCTGTCGTGTATGAGATTGGTACAAATCATGAGGGTGAGATTGCGCCCCTGTCCGAACTGGCTCAACCGAATGTCGCTGTTGTACTAAATGTGCTTCCGGTTCACATTGGTTATTTCTCAAACATTGATGCATTGACAATCGAGAAATTCTCGATTTGTCTGGGATTGACAGAAGATGGAACGCTTGTGTGCTCCAAGAAACTATCCACTAGCGAGTACGCACCGTCCAACGTCAAAACTGTAACTTTTGGGTTTGAAGAAACTGCAACCCTACAGGTGAAACACGTTCTTGATTCGTGCTACTCGTTCTCGGTCAATGAGAATCAAGTGGAAGCGAGTGTACCCGGAGGAGGCAAACATCGTGCTGAGACGCTTGCAGCAACAGCTGCGGTACTTGAAGTGTTAAATCTCCCAGTCTCTAACCTGCAGCAAGTTTCAGGCTCTTTGCCTAAAGGGCGAGGAGACACACATGTTGTCAATGGTGTTCGGATTATCGACGAAAGCTACAACGCCAATCCGACTAGCATGCAAGCCGCCTTGCAAGGATTACTGGATTTGCCGTTAACGGGGAATCGAGTCGCTGTGCTTGGCCAAATGAACGAACTTGGTGACGGCGGAGTTGAGTACCATACCGCACTAGCCAGCCTTGTTGGCCGTGCAGACGTTGTTTTCTGTGTTGGGGAACTGATGCTACACCTGTACAAGAAACTTGGATCTGTACGCGAAAAGTACTTTTTCGAAAGTGTCGATCAGAACCTCTTAGGTGAACTTACTGAACTCGTAACGCCAGGAGACGCGGTTCTTATTAAAGGTTCACACAGCTATTTTTGGGAGGCAAATTTCGTGGATCGTTTTATTGCGGAGATTCGAAACAAACTAGCATGAATTTGCCACCACAACTGCCTCAACTTGAGAGCTCTTAAGGTTGAACCTGATATGAACAATGCACAGACTGTTGTTTTCAATGGTGCATCGAAGAATTTCGGCGACCTTTGTGCACTTGATTCCCTGTCACTGACAATCCCAGAAGGATCCATTTACGGTTTCATCGGGCCCAATGGTGCGGGGAAAACCACGGCTATGAGGCTCATGCTAGGCATCATGCAGCCCACGTCGGGCATGGTCTCTGTACTTGGTTCTGACGATAGCCGGACCGTTCGTTCAGAAATCGGATACTTGCCCGAAGAGAAAGGGCTCTATCCGAGAATGCGAGTTCTGGATTTCATCGTCTATATGGGACGCTTGAACCACATGGACAAGAAGTCTGCGGTCAGTCGAGCGCGTGAGCTGCTAGAAGAGTTTGACTTGATCAATTGGCAGAACGACAAGTGCCAGTCACTCTCAAAAGGCATGGGACAAAAGGTTCAGCTCATCTCCACTCTGGTTCACAATCCAAAGCTGCTAATCCTTGACGAACCTTTTAGTGGACTTGATCCAATCAATACCGATGTTGTTCGATCAA
This sequence comes from Gammaproteobacteria bacterium, assembly GCA_026707045.1. Classification (GTDB taxonomy): domain Bacteria; phylum Pseudomonadota; class Gammaproteobacteria; order Pseudomonadales; family Azotimanducaceae; genus Bin55. Next base: position 68,687 of record JAPOXO010000088.1, read on the forward strand.
TGATCCTGAATAGGGTGAAGGAAAAGGCGACAGTCATTCTGTCGACTCACATTATGGAACAGGCGGAGAGTCTCTGCAGCGCATTGGTCCTCATCAACAAGGGTAGGGCCGTGCTTGAAGGGCCTATTGATGAAATTAGGGCGGGAGACACTGTCTATTTGGAACATGATAAGGACGAAACTGTGTTGCAAGGGCTTCCTGGGGTTGTTTCAATGAAACAGTTTGGCCGTGGGGTCACATTGCGCATCTCCGATGAGCAAGATACCCAAGAATTACTTCGCGCCATCGTCGATCGGACGAAAGTCATTAAGTTCGACACTACTTCAGCATCTCTACATGAGATATTCGTTCGTGAAGTTGGCGAGGACGTTGAGGTTGGTGAGGACGTTGAGAAGGGAAGATTGAACGGTGAATAACTACCTACGAGGGGTGGCACTGATAGCCCGTCGCGATTTGCTCGAGTCAATCTCAACAAAAGTGTTTTGGATCGGTGCACTGCTTGGTCCAATCTTAATTGTGGTAGTGATGGTTGTTGTGGGGATTCTTACTGCCCAAACCGCAGTGTCCAAGGGCCAATATGCGGTAATAGATCACAGCGAAGGTCTCGGCGATGAAATCCGAAACGAGATTCTTCGGTCCGACTTACAACAGTTTGTGTCTGCAATAGCTTTTCGATCGGGGATCGACGAAGAGCTTCTTGCTGAGATCAAACGGGACGCTTTGGCTAACGCAAAGGAAGAATCAGAATTGATAGATAGCTTTGTGGAGAGCACATTGCCTTATTTGAGCTTTCCAGAGAGCAATCGGCGCAACCTCTCAGGTGGCGTATTGCCAGCAAGATTTGCGAGTTGGTGGTCGGACAATCAAGAATTGGTCATGGAACTTGTACCCGGACTCTCTTTTGAGCGATACGTTGAACGGAAGCCAGGCGATACATTCACTGAAGAACAGCTCAATACCTTAGTTGAGAGTGAAGAGTTGCTTGGATATGTTGTCATACCTGAAGACTTGGTTCAAACTTCAGAAAACGCGAGGTTTGTGACGAAGAACTTCCTCAAGGCTGATGTCGCGGGCTGGTATGAGAATTTTGCTACGAATGTAGTTCGCCGCTATCGAGTTGCGGAAGCAAATATTCCCGAAGCAGATGCACAGTGGGTCGTTCAGCCAGTTTCTTTTGCAATGAACAAGACAGTAACGCAGGATCAACCGACAGCGGACGGATCCGAGTCAGGAAGCGAAATTGAAACCGAGAGCGTTTCCGCCGATGCCGTCATAAGCCGTTTTGCACCTGCGGTGTATCAGTACGTGCTTTGGTTCATGGTGTTTTTTGGGTCAGTAATGCTAATGACGGGTACCGTGGAAGAAAAGAGTACAAAGCTAGTGGAGGTCCTATTGAGCAATGCCGATGCAGGTCAGTTAATGGACGGTAAACTGCTAGGGATTGCAGCGACGATGCTGACTGTTATTGGGGTTTGGTTAGTTTTAATCGGAACACCTGTATTGCTGGGTGCCGTCGCATTGCCAGCAGTTCTACCCTTTGAAATCGACATTGTGGGTGCGGTATTCAAACCAGTGTATGTATTGAACTTCATCGTGTTTCTCGTAATGGGTTTTATGTTCTTCGGCTATTTGTTCTCAGCCGTCGGCTCTGTCTGTACTTCGATTCGAGATGCTCAAACTCTTTCGGCTCCAATTAGTGTTGTGCTCATTGTTCCCGTAATGTTGATCGTGCCGCTGGCCATGGACCCTTCTGGCCCCTTGGCATTAGCACTGAAATTCTTTCCACCTTATACGCCGTTCGTGATGATGAACACGGCTGCGGAACTGCCGGCGCTTCCTGTGTATCTTCTGATCATTGTTTGGATGGTGGCATGGACCTGGGCAAGCCGGTGGGCGGCTGCTCGAATCTATAAGAAAGGCATGCTCATTGAGAGCAAGCCCCAAGGCTTCAAAGGACTGGTTAGATTAGTTCGTTCGTGACTGGAGTAGGGGTCAGTTATCCATAAACTAGGTTAATCCTCAATCGACACCGATGATCCTTCCAGAAGAGCTACTAAACCCTCCATCTCTTTTACGTTTTCCTCAATTTCTTTGAGATAAATTTCGTCCAATTCAGAGGCATTTCGCTCGAGAAGCTGAAGCCTTCTATCGAGTGCTCTTTGAACGATTTGTGCCGCTGTCTCGCCGTCAGAAGTTTTGGTCTTGATGTCGACCCCAAAGTCAAGAAGGACTCGCACATTGCCAAGATATCCATAAAGTGCCGCCCAGTGAAGCGCATTACGACCAGATGTGTCGCGCGGTTCGGGGTCCCATCCTAGTTTCAGGAACCTTGTAAGCAACTCGTCATCGTTGAGAAGTATTACGGATCTTGTAATAGATCCTGACGATCCATTTCCACTGAGATCCGGACCTAAATCGAGAACCAGACTAACGCAATCTTCTTCAAGTCGATACGAACGTGCCATCGCGGTCATCAAAGGCGAATTTCCGTCTGGGTCCATACGATTCAACGCATCGGGATCCTTTTCAACCGCTTCCATGAACTCCTGGCATCGGCCAAGTCCTACCAGGTCATTCGTAGAAACAGATACGTTTTGCGCCAATGTCAACTCAATTAGCTCATTCTGACGGACACTTGGCGAATTCAGAATGAGGGAGAGGGGTGTTTGCCCGTTTTCGAATTCCTCAGTCAGAAGCTCTGGATATCGATCCATGGTCGTACCGATCACATTCACTTCTTTTGTCAATATATAGTGTCTGCGAAATTCATCCTGACCCAGCAGCTTGACGGTCACACCCATAGCAGAAGTACCATCAATTAACGCGTTCAGGTATTCGACGTAAATTTCTCTCTCCTGAGGACTGGAAATACGTTCTTGTTCCTTTCCATTCTTGAAAAAAAGAACGTGTGGGACTCCGTTGACGCCAAGCTGTCCGTAGATCTCGGGTGACTCGTCGATGTCTAGTTTGAACACCTTTGCACGTCCATCCATCTCGGGCATAAGACTCTCGATGATTGGATCTACGATACGGCAGGGCACGCACCAGGTCGCTGTGAAGTCAACCAGCACTGGAATCTCCGATTTCAAGACTTCGCTTTCAAATTCCGCCGTCGTCACGTAGTTCACAGAAGCGTCAGTCTCATCAGCTTCCACTTTTGGATCCGTTTGATCAGAGTCTTGCCCCGAAATGCAGACACCAACTGTCAGAGAAGCCAATAGCAAGAGCGGTCTTGAAAACGTGCAATGGAGTCTGGACATGCGTATCCTTTTGAAAAATGCGGACAACGGGAATTGTTGATGTGCTTTTAGCCTAAGTTCTGTCATCATTTCAGTTTATCTCCATGCCCATTGAGATAGAGTTCCGTCGGGAAGATGGTCGGGAATAGCCGCTTGAAAACGATTCTTTCTCGATTCGCGGTCATGCTCCTTGTCGAACAAGGCAAGGACACGGACTTCTATAGTGTGTCGCAACGGTGCATCCTCTGGAGCATATGGATTGTGGATTGCTCCATGATAGACCTGGCGTAAGCATGGGTCTTCCGCCCTAGTGTCGTACTGCTTGAAGATCAACAACTCGTTGGGCTTCATATCAGGGTAGTAGTACCAACGGTGGTCTTCATTGAAAGCAAGTCTTAGGCTGACCAGATGCTGCTGCTGGGCAGATGCACCTCCCCATGCGTCCGCGGCGATGATGTCTTCTGGTTCAAGAGATGTCATGTCCAATACCGCCAATGGCATCACCTGTATATTGTTTTCAAGATCTATGCTACGCCACAGGTTGAACATGGCGCAATGGCGTCCATCGACAATCTCATCCCATCGATTCTCCGCGTACGCACTGATATCGGAGTGGGTACCACCGTAGTTGCCAGGACTGCCATTGGGAGTAGGTTTACTGCCTCGATCGTGCCCTTCAGGCAGGTTTCCGAACCCGTTGCGATACTGATGTTGAGTTACAAATGTATCAGTACAACCGGTGAGTTGCTTGACCAGCTCCGAACATTCGGGGTAGAAATCCGTTTTCGCAACTTCTAGATTTAGAAAATCTCGTACATTCGTTTTCTGATGAACGAGCTGAAATCCTTGTTTCACAAGAGTCGCCTCAGGATCAAGTAATCGAGCGTTGTGCACTCTTATCGGTCTGTTTGCATACATGGTTCTTCGCTCTTCTTCGTCGGACACTTCTTGAAAATCTGGCATACGCACATGTTTGTATCTGGAATTGGCAAAGTGTCCTTGTGCGTCGATGTAGCGAGGTTCGACGGACTGTTTCATGGAATTTTCCAGCTGGGCTCACGTTAGATCATATTCGTTTTTGTAAAAACATCTTGGCAAAATTCAAATTGGGCGCTCTCGCGATGTATGGAAGGAGTCTTTGGTTCTAAGACAATTTCACGTAATGCTTGTACCGTCACTAATATCCATCCATGGATAGAGATTTAACAAAACCGTCACTCACCTTCGAAAACTGGAAGAGGCTAACAAGTCCATAGTCTGCATGAACACTAAATTCTTGTCTCACTCGATGCAGTATTGACATATTTTCCTAGAAGTGTACGCTAACGAATTGGGAGTTCTCTTCTTGTCAAATTCGATTTGGTGGTTTCTGCTCATTTGATAGTTGTGGTTTGCTGCGGCGTTTTGCGAAAAGATCACCCGAAAAAGTTTTTGTCTCTCGACCGGAGGAGACACCATGAGTGACGACCTATCGTCGAATGAGACGCGAGACCCTTCCTACAAGGGAGAAAAAAAGTGGTTTCAACCTCATGCGTCGTGGCTAACTGAGGCGGCGGCTACTTCCGTACCAGGAAGTAGAAGCAAGGAACTCGCTGCTCAATTGGATACACCCCAGGGACTCGATGCCTCATCATTGTCAAGTCACCAAGTTCAGATGTTTCGAATTTGGAATCAGCTCTCTTCCAATCACCAGTTAGTAGCACGCTTTCGATTCGCACGCAAACCTAATTTGAAAACGCTGGAATTCGTCGGAGAGAAACTGGGACTGACCCGTGAGCGAGTCCGACAAATTCAGGTACGCATTTCACAGATCATTGACGAAGCCCTTGAAGTGCCAACTTCGCAGATTCTGAGTGAACTTCGGGCAAGTTGTGGAGAGATGGCTACCGAAAAAGACTTTCAAGCGTCCCTCGACAAAATATTGGGAACCTGCGAAGAGACGTGGGACCAAGTATACGCAGTGTATCTGGAGCAGAAGTCCGACTACAAATCCACTCGTGGCGTACGAGCTAGTACTGTAGCTCGAAAGTTCATCTCTGAGGCTCGAAAAGTACTACCCAACACCAAAGAAGCACGTCTGATCGATTTAAAAACAATTCGAAATGTGGATTCAAGTTTTTGGTACAAGTATCGTGATTTGATTGTCAAGTGTCTTGGAATAGCTCTGCTGCCCAATGGCTCTTTGGCGACTCGAGACACAATGCCTATGCGCGTCGTTGATGCATTGACTTTCTTGGGTACACCTGCCACAAAAGAAGAACTATCTGAACTAACTGGTCTCTCGACGAAAACGCTTCTGGCCCGGTTATGGTGTATGGACGAGGTTGTTAAGGTTGCCAACAACATGTGGGCTCTAAGTTCCCCGGAAGCAAAGAAGTACGTTGGTGTGGTTGACATGATCCAGAACATCCTAGAAGAGCAGGGAGGTGAGTGTTCAGTTCGATTTCTGCGCGATCGGATACGAGAACGGTGCAACGTCAAGCCATCGAGTATGAATACGTTCCTTGCAACATCGCAGTTTGTGGTATCCAATGGCAGAGCACGCTTGCGTCAAAACAACGAAGTAAAACTTCGTCCATTGTCTCAGGTGATAGATGGTAGACTTACGAACGGTGCCCCCTACTGGACGTTTACAGTTCAGCAAAGGCACTTGAAAGGTAATTCAGTGACGGGCTTTCCGCCCGAGTTTGCTAACGAGCTTGGTATTGAACCCAATAGTTATGATTGGGTGAAGGTGGAACGACCGTCCAAATGTCGTGATCTTAAGGTCACATGGCACTTGTCTTCGGCAAATGGAATTCACGTGGGCTATGTTAGAGAAGCTCTCGAGAGTCTCAATTGCACTGTAGGTCAGATCATGAGACTCATAGTTCGTCACCGACGAATCGAAATTCAACGACACGTTTAGAATTCCACGCAAAGAGTGTGCGTTGTCCTTCGAAGGGATGGCGTAGGACATTACTAATCCGGCCATTTGAATGATCATTGATTCTTTCGGCCGTCGCTTTCAAAACCTTCGGGTGAGTTTGACGGCCGCATGCAACTACGCGTGTACATATTGCGTTCCCGACGGAAAAAAACTTCAAGCCCAAAGCGCAGAACTTGACGGGGACGCTATGGCGCGAGCTGTTGCACTCTTGGTCGATGCAGCGGGGATCTCCCGACTGCGAATCACAGGTGGAGAGCCCCTGATATCACCAAAGTTTGATGAGTTCTTGAGAGGTGTTGCAAGGTTGGGACTATCAGACGTTGCAGTGACGACAAATGGTCAGTTTCTTGCTCAAAAAATTGGAGTGATGAAGGAGTCGGGTCTAGGCAGAATCAATGTCAGCCTAGACACTTTGGATGCCAGCAAATATCGTTCAATTGCGAGAAGCGGAGACCTGGCTACTGTACTTGAGGGTATCGATCAAGCATGTGCTGCCGGAATGAAAGTGAAAGTCAATATGGTTCCCATGAGAACTGCCAACATAGACCAAGTGGTACCACTTTTGGACTATTGCTTGCTCCGAGATATTGAACTGCGCTTTATTGAACTCATGAATATGGGACACCTAAAACGCAATCAAATGTACGAACGTGAATTTGTAGGTATGGATGACTTGTTAGATCTGATTCGGAACAAGTATGAAGTGCGTACGACGGATGCGCCGTTCGACTCCACTTCCCTCCGGTTTGAAATTCCAAATCAGGGAAGATTTGGCATCATTGCCAATGAGAGTGAACCATTTTGTAGGACATGCACCCGCTTAAGGCTTTCGTCCAATGGCTTTCTCTACGGGTGTTTGTCCAGTTCAAAGAATTACTCAATTCGCCATCTTCTGGAGGAGCCTTATTACATAGCAATTAATGAATTGCAGGATGTACTTCGGAATGCGATGGCATCGAAGCAAAGACTGGCATTTACTGGTGAAACTACGGTTATGAAGTTCATCGGCGGATGAAGGAGGCTTTCCAGCGGCTACGCATGCAACTGGAGAAAACAAACCTTCCTCCGGTCGACAAGTGGAACCCGTCCAATGTTGGAGAAATCGATATACATATACGTTCCGATGGAACGTGGCTACACGATAAGCGAGAAATCGAGCGAATAAGCATCGCGAAGCTATTCTCGACTGTTCTCGTATGTGAGGAAGGTGAGTACTATTTGAAGACACCTGTTGAGAAGCTTCGGATTTCAGTCGAGGACGCCCCATTTGTAGTCGTTGATTACGAGACTCGTGGTCGAGACAAAGATCAGATGGTCATAGTTCGCACTAATTTCGATGAATGTGTCTATATCGATTCAAACAATCGAATTTTCATGGCATCGCATTTCAACAATGAAACAAAGCCCTATGTACACATTCGTTCTGGCTTGAACGCCGTTTTTGCCAGGAGCGTGTACTACCGGCTGGCAAGTGAGATTGTTGTAGAGTGTAAAAACGAGTTTGTGTTGTGGAGCTGTGGATCGAGATTCGTCCTAGGGTCGGTTTAGCAGATTTCAAAAATCCAAGTGTTTAGAGTTGTACGATCTGCGCGTTGAGCCTATGAAAGATAAAGCTAGAAGAACCATTTCGCACGTAGTAGATGATCTCTTTCTCCAGCTGGACAACGTCGAGCGCAGGAAGAATCACGACCGATTCTTGAAGTATGTAGTTGGCAAGAAAACTCTGGCCACTTATGTGATAAATCACCATGGCGATGGATTGGTTGCACTGTGGCTCAAGGTGCCGCGTGAGATGCAGCAAACGCTTGTTGAAATGGACAGCAATATCTTCTTCGTACCGCCTTATGTGGGCAAACAGGGTTGGGTGGGTGTTTTGCTCTCGATGAAGACAAATTGGGAGGAAGTCGTAGCAGTCGTGCTTGAAGCATACGAAGGAGTTGTGGGTAAACCACATCAAGATCCAGACCAGGTCGTAGTAAGTCCACCACGAGACGAACTGCTTCCTGTCGAGGTGGACCCGTTTAATACTCCAGAAATGCAGAACTTGCTAGCCCGGGTTCGGGAATTTGTAGAAAAACTGCCCGACACCGACGAGATCCCACAATTTGGCTCGCCGGCATTTAAGGTTGGCAAGAAATCTTTTATGTACGTCGGTTTTATGGACAGGAGACCATGTATCGAAGTTTGGGTTGGAAAGGACGCACAATTGGGGCTGGCCTCGGATCCAAGATTTGGAATTCCCAGATACACCGGTCATAACGGCTGGATAATGTGTAGGACTCAATTTGAACAATCCGATAAACAAGCCCACGAACTGGCACTGGGAAGCTTTCGACACTTCGCCCTAAAGAGAACCCTCAAGAAACTCGACGGCGAATAGGTCATCATTTGAAGTGGTCGAACCACTAGGGACCATCTGACTTCTACCAGTTTGATATGAAGTCTCAATCCCCCGTTTTGGAAGCTGATTCTTTGAAAACTCGTTCAACACAAGAAAAACGGTACTCAAGACTAAGTACTCCGTTCGATATGCCTCCTATTGACACCGGACTGGCATTATCAATTGAAGAGGTACATTTTTTCAAGAAAAATGGTTTTCTCGTCAAGAAAGATCTGGTTGACAAGAAATTAGCCGCTAAAGCACTAAGACTGTCCTGGGAGTTTTTGCTAGAGAACATTCCGTTGGCCGAAGGAGTCAATATCGATCCATCAAATCGTGATTCTTGGTTCGATCCCAAATGGGGTGAGATGCCTCCAGTACCCAAATCGGGCTTCTATGAGGGAAGACAACCCAACGTATTTCACGGCTCTACAGTAAAGCTGCATGATGGCGGTAGTGCGGACTATCTTCTAAGTCTTTTGCCAAACAATGAAAGAGTGCGGACGATTGCTCATCAATTGCTCGGTCAAAGACTGCGTCGCTCTCGCCGTACACGAGGCGTGTATGCGATATTTCCGACCAAACGAGCTACAGAACCAATATCTGGGAGGATGCTCGGTCCGCATGCCGATCGAGTGTGCCAACAGCTCAATGTGTGTACGTATTTGAACGATGTTCCTCCTCGGAACGGAGGATTTACCGTATATCCAGGAGCTCATCGAATCATGCATCTCGCTCACAACTGTGAAGCGAATTGGTCTCCCAAATCCAACTACATTGAATTTGTGAAGCAGGTAGTTCGCGAAATAACCCCAGTTGAATTGGTTGGATCTGCGGGAGATGTAATTTTCTGGCATGGACGCATGATCCACACTGCAGGAATTCACATTGGAGAGAACATTCGTTGGGCTGTTTTTGGTGACTACTCGCAGGATCGTCCGTGTCTATCAGAAGATGAGCATCGGGAAATTGGGCAATACGAGTGGTTTAAAGACACTCAGCTATTTCTAGACGATCCGAGTCCCTCTCAAGACATGTGGAAGTCTTGGAATATCTAGAGTACTTTAACTAACCAATCGCAATCTACTGTAGGAGCTACATGTTTGGGTAATTCGGTCCTCCGCTTCCCTCGGGAGGTACCCAAGTTATGTTTTGAGCGGGATCCTTGATGTCGCAAGTCTTGCAGTGTACGCAGTTTTGAGCATTTATCTGAAAACGGTGTTCACCGTTCTCCTCGACAACTTCGTAGACACCAGCTGGACAGTATCTTTGCGCTGGCTCCTGATACATACGCAGGTTTTGCTCAATCGGAATTTTTTCGTCTTCAAGGAGAAGGTGGCAGGGCTGATCCTCTTCATGGTTTGTGTTCGACAAAAACACACTGGATAGTTTGTCGAACGAATAGACCCCGTCTGGTCGAGGATATCTGAGGGGCTTACTCTTGCTGGCACGTCGAAGTTTCTTGTGATCTGGCACTACATCTCGCAGTGTGAGTTTGTCTTGCCCGCAAAACAACTTCTGTTCCACCAGACTCCATGCTGAACCAAATATCATTCCAAATTTGTGCCATGCGGGTCCTGCATTGCGTGAGTCGAAGAGTTCGTCGTAAAGCCATGATTCTTCAAAATACTTTTGAATGTTTGGGGTCGTATGAGTCAATCCAGAATCCAATTCCTCAAAAACAGCTTCCGCTCCTAGCATTCCCGACTTGATCGCAGTGTGCGAACCTTTGACCTTCAATGTATTGAGAAACCCAGCATTGTCACCGATCAGTGCCGCGCCCGGAACAGCCAGTTTCGGAAGCGAGTTGTAGCCTCCTTTGACAATTGCCCGTGCACCATAGGAGATTCGTCGTCCATCGATCAATTGTTTCTTGATCAGCGGGTGAGTTTTCCAGCGTTGAAACTCGTCAAAAGGACTGAGGTAGGGATTGGAATAAGCCAGATCGACAATCAATCCAAGCGAGATCTGATTGTCCTCGACGTGATAGAGGAATCCGCCGCCCGTTGTTCCTCCGAACAGTCCAAGTGGCCAGCCTAGAGTGTGGACTACCTTTCCCAGCTCGTGGCTGGACTCTGGAATTTCCCATAGCTCTTTGAGTCCGATCGCGTAATGTTGAGGAGAAGCGTCTGCCGCAAGGTCAAATTTGGTTAACAGTTGCTTACCCAAGTGTCCTCTGCAACCTTCGGCCAATAGCGTGAAGCTTGCTTTTAGCTCGTACCCAGGTTGGTAACTGAATTTGTGCTGACCCTGCCGGTCAATGCCCATGTCGCCGGTAGCCACGCCACCCACTGCTCCGTCATCTGTATAGAGAAGTTCGGTGGCGGCAAATCCCGGAAAGAGCATTACTCCCATGCTTTCTGCCTGCTCCGACATCCAGCGGCAAATGTTTCCAAGTGAAATTGCGTAGTTGCCCTGATTGTGAAGTGCTTCTGGCACGAGAGCTTGAGGAATCGAAATTGATTGTCGGTCGTTGATCAAGCAATAAGCTTCATCGGCACTCACGGGTGTGGCAGGCGCACCGAGTTTGCGCCAGTTTGGCAGGAGTTCCTCCATTGCCAGTGGATACATGATCGCGCCTGAGAGGATGTGTGCACCGATTTCACTGCCTTTTTCAACAAGGCAGACTGACACCTCTTTACCAGCTTCTCGAGACAACTGCATTAGCCGAATCGCAGCTGCTAGACCCGATGGACCGCCGCCGACAATAACAACATCGAAATCCATCGACTCACGGTTGTTTTCAGTCATTCTGGGTCCAGTTGCCATGGGCCATTCTGATTATAGAGGTCGGTTTGTGCGAAAATATGTGCCCTCACGCAGGAGAGATTCTCGAACTGTTGCGAGCAATTTTCTTTGTCGCGTGTGTACTTCCATTGAGTAACCGCATTTAAGTGACATGAAAGTTTTGTGTGCCGTAAAACGGGTGGTTGATGCAAATGTGAACGTGGTGGTAAAGAACGACGGAACGGGTGTCGATCTCACCAACGTCAAAATGGCCGTCAATCCCTTTTGTGAGATTGGAGTTGAAGAGGGTTTGCGACTACAAGAGGCTGGAATAGCCACAGAGGTGGTGGCAGCGACGGTGGGCTCAGAAAAAGCTCAGGAACAGATCCGGGTTTGTATGGCATTGGGTGCAGACAGAGGAATCGTGGTTGAGGCTGACGACGACTTAGAACCGCTTTCCATCGCCAAGTTGCTTAAAGCAGTGTACGAGCGGGAACAACCCAGTATCGTGATATTCGGAAAACAAAGCATCGATGGAGACAACGGACAAACCGGCCAAATGTTTGCAGCACTGACTGGACTCCCTCAAGGAACGTTTGCATCCGAACTGTCAATTGAAGGGGACTCAGCCGAAGTAACTCGGGAGGTCGACGGGGGACTGCAGACAGTAAAAGTGTCGCTTCCGATGGTGCTCACTACGGACTTGAGGCTCAACACGCCTCGATTTGCCACTCTGCCGAACATCATGAAGTCTCGGCGAAAACCCATCGAAAACGTTTCTCCTACTTCTTTAGGAGTCACACTTGATCGTCATACTGAGACTTTGAACGTTGATCGACCACCAGAACGAAAATCCGGCATCAAAGTGGATTCCGTAGAAGAATTGGTCGACAAACTTCGAAACGAAGCAAAGGTGATCTCATGAGTACATTAGTTATTGCAGATCATGACAACGAAGCTCTCAAGCCAGTGACGCTTTCCACGCTAGCAGCAGCGCGAGCAATCGGTGGGGACATAGATCTTCTTGTCGCCGGAAGCGACTGCCAGAGCGTTGCCGAAGAGGCATCATCTATCGGATGTGTCGCTCGCGTGTTGCTTGCCGACAACGAGACCTATAAACATGCGCTCGCAGAAAACATTGCGCCATTGGTTGTCAGTCTAGCGAATGACTATACGCACATTCTGACCGCGCATACCACCACGGGCAAGAACTTTTTACCGCGGGTAGCGGCATTATTGGACGTTCAGATGATTTCCGACATCATTAGCGTTGAATCTGGAGATACCTATAAGCGTCCGATCTATGCGGGCAACGCAATTGCAACGGTGAAATCCAACGATTCGAAGAAAGTGATCTCAGTTCGTGGAACGGGATTTGATCCAATAGAGGCCAATGGTGGTTCAGCGGAAGTCTCGACAGTTACTGAAGCTCACGATGCGAACATGTCAGAGCACGTACGGGATGAAATCGCGAAGTCGGAACGTCCGGAACTAACAGCTGCGGGTATTGTGGTGTCTGGTGGTCGCGGCATGGGTAGCGGAGAAAACTTCGCAATACTGGATGAACTTGCGGACTTGCTAGGTGCCGCCGTCGGTGCGTCGCGTGCCGCTGTGGATGCAGGTTATGTTCCAAACGATATGCAAGTGGGACAGACTGGCAAAATTGTGGCCCCCGAACTCTATATAGCCATCGGTATTTCAGGAGCCATTCAGCATCTAGCTGGAATGAAAGATTCCAAGGTCATTGTGGCGATCAATAAGGACGGC